>NZ_BAAAAT010000011.1:0-118384 GCF_054768135.1 Clostridium sp. CTA-5
CGTAAGCTAGTAAGACCCCTTGAAGACTACAAGGTTGATAGGTCAGAGGTGTAAGTGTGGTAACATATTTAGCTGACTGATACTAATAGGTCGAGGGCTTGACCAATAATAATTAAGTATATACAAAATATGTGCAATTTTGAAAGAACGATTTTTTTAAATATTAGAATTTTAGAGCCGATTATATCGGCTTTTTTTATATTTAAATATAAAAAAAATTCTTTATTAATAGATTTATGTAATAGTTTTGTAACAAAAGTATGTGATAAATGAATTATAATAAATATATAGATAAATTTAGTTAATATATTTGTATTAATAATACTAAATTATAGTTTTATATTTAAATTAAATTTTATATACTATATATAGGATAATTAAAAATTATATTTTTAATTATCTTTATTGAGTGTAATAATATTATATATACTAACTACTAAATAAATTAAACTATGGAGGCAAATTTATCAATGCAAAATAATATTAATTACAAAAGAAAGAAACGTAAGATAAAAAATCAAAAAAAGATTATAGTATTTTCTTCAATAATTTTAGGTATGGTGGTAATAGGAGCATTATCAACTCAAATAATTTCTAAAAAAAATGAAACGGCAAAAGCAATTGAGATTTCTAGTACTGAAAATGATAAAAATACTGCTACAGTAGAACCGACTTTAGACAATTCAGGATATTTACCTGCTGGTAAAGATCCAGTTGCAGATGATGCTGCTTTTGTGGAAAAATATTTATATCAACAAAATAAGGGTCAAATGCCAGAAGGTGCAGATGGACATAAGGTTGCATATTTAACAT
This sequence comes from Clostridium sp. CTA-5, assembly GCF_054768135.1. Classification (NCBI taxonomy): domain Bacteria; kingdom Bacillati; phylum Bacillota; class Clostridia; order Eubacteriales; family Clostridiaceae; genus Clostridium; species Clostridium sp. CTA-5. The sequence goes on from NZ_BAAAAT010000011.1 coordinate 814, forward strand.
TTGATGATGGACCATCAACTAATGTTACACCAGAAATATTAAAAACATTAAAAGAAAAAGATGTTAAGGCAACATTTTTTACTATGGGTAAATCAATAAATGAAAGTGAGACTACAAAAGAAATATTAAAACAAGAAGTTAAAGAAGGACATGCTATTGCAAACCACACATATTCACATGATTATTCTTACCTTTACCCAAAAAGAATAGTAAATGTTGATAATTTTATGAGCGATATAGAAAAGAGTAATGAAGCTTTAAGGGCAGTTTTAGGAAAAGATTTTTCAACAAAAGTTATTAGATTTCCAGGTGGACATATGTCATGGAAAGGTCAAGATGCTATAGATCAAAAGATGAATGAAACTGGATATCATTATATTGATTGGAATGCATTATCAGGGGATGCAGAAGGGAAATTTAAGTCAGCAGCAGAGCTTATAGACGGAGTAAAGAAAACTGTTGCTGGTAGAGAAAAAGTAGTTATATTAATGCATGATACTAACCAAAAAGAGGAAACAGCGAAGGCTTTACCAGAAATAATAGATTATTTAAAAGCACAAGGATATGAATTTAGAACTATTAAATAGATAAGAAAAATTTGAATAAACTATAATTATTAATATAAATAAGAGACTGTTGAATAGTCTCTTTTTTATATATTTATATATAGGTGGAGGCGAGAATATGAATAAGATATTGATAGTTGAAGATGAAGAAAGTATAAGAGGTTTTTTGAAAATAAATTTAAAAAGAAATAATTTTGAAGTGATAGAAGCAGAAAGTGGGGAAGAAGGACTTCAAAAAGCAGATATGTATAATCCAGATTTAGCAGTATTAGATATTATGCTTCCTGGTATAGATGGGTTTGAAGTATGCTCTAAACTTAGAGAAAAATATCCTACGATTGGGATTATAATGCTAACTGCTCGTGGTCAAGATATGGATAAAATAATGGGATTAGAATATGGTGCTGATGATTATATTGTAAAACCATTTAATCCATTAGAATTAGTTCTTAGGGTTAAGGCTATATTAAGAAGAATAGGGGAAGAAGAAACGGAGGATAAAAATAAGTTAATTAGAGAACCATTCATAGTAGATTTATATTCTCAAAAATTGCTAAAAAATAATATCGAAATAGATGTTACTCCTAAAGAGTATTTACTAATGAAATTGTTTTTAGAGAATCCTAATAAAGCATTTACAAGAGATGAACTTTTAAATTTAGTATGGGGATACAATTATTTTGGTGATCCTAAATTAATAGATGTAAATATTAGAAGGCTTAGATCTAAAATAGAGGATGATTCTTCAATGCCTAAATTTATAGAAACAATTTGGGGAATAGGATATAGATGGAAAGGATAGAGTATGAAAAGTATTAAAAATACATTAGTAAAAAATTTCATATTTTTAATATTGTTTATTGTTATAACAATGAATGTACTTTTAGGGACTTTTGTAAAAAAATATTATTATGATAATACGGAAACTTTAATGAGAAATCAAATACAAATATCTGCTAATTTTTATAATAAATATTTATCAACAACAAGCTTAATGGAAAATATATATGATAATGTTGATTCATTTTGGAACAAAAGTAATGCAGAAGTACAAATTTTAGATAGTAATGGAAATTTACTTATGGATTCTATTGGAATTAATGATGCTGAACTTAATCAAAAAGCTGATATAAAAAAGGCGATAAATGGACAGAGTGGAAGTTATGTTGGTAAAGTTAAGTATTCAAATAGCAAAGTAATGGCAGTATCAGAGCCTCTAACTAATAATGGAAAAGTAATAGGAATAATTAGATATGTAATATCGTTAGAAGAAATTAATAAAGAATTAAGTGCTATTTTTTTATTTTGTATAGCTATCTCTATAATTGTTTTATTAATTGGGATTTTTATTAGTTTGGTTTTATCTAATAGAATTATAAATCCCATAAAGAGACTTACTTGTGTTGCTGAAAAGATGGCTAATGGTAATTTAGAGGTTAGAAATAATAGCAGTGGACAAGATGAAATAGCAAAACTTTCAAATACTTTAGATTATATGGCAGAAGAACTTATTAAAAGGGAAAAATTAAAAGATGAGTTTATTTCATCAGTATCTCATGAATTAAGAACACCATTAACATCTATAAAAGGATGGGTAATAACATTAAAGGACGAAAATACAGAAAAAGATACTTTAAAATTAGGATTTAATATATTAGAAAAAGAAACTGACAGATTATCTAAAATGGTGGAAGAATTATTAGATTTTTCAAGGCTGGTAGGCGGGAAAATAAATCTAAAAAAAGAAAATGTATGTATATCTAATTTAATAAAATATATAGAAGATTATATGCATCCTAGAGCTGTTAAAGAGGAAATTAAATTTGAGGTATTTTCTAAATTAGATGGAAAAATGTATTATTTAGATATAGATAGATTAAAACAAGTATTAATTAATTTAATAGATAATTCTTTTAAATTTGTAAATAAAAATGGTGAAGTTAAGGTAACTTTTAAAGATAAAAATGGATTAATTATAATAGTGGAGGACAATGGTTGCGGAATAAGTAAAGAGGATTTACCTCATGTAAAAGAAAAATTTTATAAAGGGTCTAATTCAAAATCTAAAAGTGGTATTGGATTATCTATTTGTGATGAAATTATTACTTTACATGGAGGAAATTTAGAAATAGAAAGTAAAGAAGGGGAAAAGACTAAAGTGATTATATCAATTCCTAATAAAAAGGAGATAGAGTTATGAAAAAATGTATAATTATAACTTTAGTGATAATTATATCTATTTGCTTATTAGGCTGTGAAAAAAATATAAATCAAAATAAGATAGGTAAAATAAAAGCACCAACTAATTCTTCATTAAGTATTAAAGGAGTATGGGAAATAACAGATTCTAAAGTATTAGATAAAACCGTTTATAATGAAGAAAATAACAGAGTTTCAATAGGAGAAAACATTAAAATAGCTTTAGATTATATTATTTTAGGTAACATTGAGTACAATAATGTATCATACAAATTAAAATTAGTTAAAGATGATTATGTAATATCTTATGAAGCAAAATATACTATTAAAGATTTAGGAATAAATCAAGATAAAACTGAAGTTATTTCAGTAAATAGTAATAATGGAGTGATTTTTGAATTTATAAAAGATGGTGATGATAATAGTTTTGTATTTTATAATGGAGCTTTATATAAAGTTAAACTTGTAGGTGAAATTGATGAAAGCAATGAAGAAAAAAATAATATAGAACATAAATTAGACAATAATAAAGTAAATAATCAATATGATGATTCAGTAGGAGTTTATCTAGGAGTTAAATCTAAAATAATTGATGAAGATAGTGATAATGAGACTGGAGAAAAATATAAAACTTTATATATAGAATTTAAAGATGGTAAGTTAGAACCTATTAAAGAAAAAGATGAAATAATAGCACCGAGAATGAATGGAATATGGAGTATAAATAAAAAAATTGCGGAAATTAATAATTATCATAACGAATATTTTGAAACTCACCCTATTGACGGTAAAAATGAAAAAGAAAATATAAAAAATAATCAAAAAGAAGTTAAAGAAAATGTTTATAGAAGTATAAATTATGTAGGGAATGATTATATTGCAACTCAAGTTTATAAGGGGAAAAATTTTAATGGAAAGTATAATAAGTATCAAGTAGTACCAATTGATAATATTAATTCTGATTTACCTATTGTAATAAGTGATATATTTTCTATTGAAGCAAATGAAATTTTTAAACAAACTTATGAAAAATTAATGAGCAATCTATCAGAAAAAGAACTAGAAAAATACAAATCACATATAAATTATAGCAATTTTTCTGTTAAAAGAAATAAAGGAAAATGGGATATTGTAGGTAAGATATCTCCAGGTAATAACCAAGTAGGAGAAGGATATGATTTTTCATTAAATATAAAATCTTCTAAAAAATTAATAAATTATGATTCACTGTTAATACCATGGAAGACATTAAAAAGTCAAGTTCCATTAGCCAAAGATGCATTTACATCTCCAAATAATAGAATTGCAATAGTTGTTACTAATGATAAAATATTAGTATATGAAATACAAAATTCAAAAATTGGTGATACTCCACTTACTAGTATAGATATTAGCAAAAATGATGAAATAATAATGTCTGAATGGTGTATAGGTGAGTATGTAGATAAATGGGAAAAACCATTTTTAGATTAGATATTAAAAGGAGGAATAATATGTTATCAAAAAATATTGCTTCAGAAGTTTTAGCAAGATGTTTAATAACAGGTGGAGATTTTGCAGAAATCTTTGAAGATAATTCAATAAATAATTCAATATCATTAGTAGATGGAAAAATAGATGATGCGATAGGAGGAAGAAGTTATGGTATAGGAATTAGAATATTTAAAGGGTTAAAGAGTGTTTATGCATATACTAATAATAATAGTTTAGAAAGTTTATTAGACACAGCTTACAGGGCAGCTTTAGCATTAGGAGACCTAAAAGATAATAAGACTATAATACTTAATGAAAATAGAATAAATACAATACATCCGATAAAATACTATCCTAAAGATGTTGGATATAACAAAAAGATAGATATTTTAAAACGTGCATATCATAGTGCAAAAGATTTTAATAATGATATTTCACAAGTTATTACAAGTTATGCAGATAAAGAACAAAATATTTTAATTGCTAATAGTGATGGATTATATATAGAAGATAAAAGAATAAGAACTAGATTAGGTATAAGTGCAATAGCATCAAAAGGAGCAGAAAATCAAACAGGATTTGAAGGACCAGGTAGACATATGGGATTTGAAATGTTTGAAACGGTTGATCCTGAATATCATGGAAGAGAGGCAGCGAGAATAGCTTATACTATGCTTCATGCTAAAAACTGTCCGGCTGGTAATATGCCTGTTGCTATAGATAATGGATTTGGTGGGGTAATATTCCATGAAGCTTGTGGTCATGCATTAGAAGCTAGCTCAGTTGCTAAAGGAAATTCAGTTTTTGCTAATAAACTTGGGCAACAAATAGCATCATCTAAAGTAACAGCAATAGATGATGGAACTATACCTAATGCTTGGGGATCATTAAACATAGATGATGAAGGGAATAAAACACAAAAAAATATTTTAATTGAAAATGGTATTTTAAAAGGTTATATGATTGATAAATTAAATGGAAGAAGAATGAACATGGAGCCTACAGGAAGTTCAAGAAGACAAAGTTATAAATATCAACCAACCTCAAGAATGACTAATACCTATATAGCAAACGGAAATGATAATCCAGAAGATATAATTAAATCTATATCAGATGGTTTATATGCAAAGAAATTAGGTGGAGGATCTGTAAATCCTGTAACTGGCGAATTTAATTTTGCTGTTCAAGAAGGATATCTAGTTAAGGGTGGAGTAATACAAGAACCTGTTAGAGGGGCTAGTCTTATCGGTAAAGGCAGCGAAGTACTTATGAATATTGATATGGTAGGAAATAATTTAGAAATGGCTCAGGGGATGTGTGGTTCATCTTCAGGAAGCGTTCCAACGAATGTAGGTCAACCAATGATTAGAGTAAAGAAAATGACTGTTGGAGGTAGATAAGAGATGAATTTTGGTCAATTTAAAGAAGAATTATTTAAAGAAGCTAAAAAATCAGGATTTGAAGAGTATGAGATATATTATTCAGATGTTGAAAGTTTAAGTATAAACATTTATGAAGGTGAAGTGGAGAAATATAAATTAAACAATGCATTCGGTTTATCATTTAGAGGAAAAGTAAATGGTAAAATGGGATATTCTTATACAGAAATATTAGATAAAGATGCAATAAAAACCCTTATAGAGAATGCAAAAAATGCAGCATTAGTTATAGAAAATGATGATATTCAATTTATATATGATGGTGATAAAGAATATAAAGAATTAAATTGTTATAAGAAGGAATTAGATAATATAAAACCAGATAAACTTATATCTCTTGCAATGGAAATGGAGAATGAGTGTAAGAAACAGTGTGATAAAGTGGTTAATTTTAATGGCTGTGGAATAGGATATGGAAAATCTAGTTATGGAATAATAAATTCAAAAGGATTAAATTTAAAGAATGAAAGAAATAATTTAACAGCATATGTAATTCCAATTATAGAAGAAAATAATGAAAAATATGATGGAATGGGTTATGTTATAGCAAAGAATTTAACAGATATTAATCCTAAAAATTTAGCAAAGCAAGGTCTTGAAGAGGCGTTAGAGAGAGTAGGTGCAAAAAGTATTCCATCAGGTAAATATAAAGTGATTATAAATAATGAAGCTATGGTATCACTACTTGGAACATTTTCTTCAATTTTTGATGCAGAACAGGCACAAAAAGGGTTATCTCTTCTTAAAGGAAAAGAAGGAGAAATTATAGCGTCAGATATATTAACATTAATTGATGATCCACATTTACAAGATGGACTTGGAACAACTGCTTTTGATGATGAAGGAGTTGCAACTTATAAAAAAGAAATAATAACTAATGGTAAGTTAAATACATTGTTATATAATTTAAAAACCGCTAATAAAGCAGGAGTAAAATCAACAGGAAATGGATTTAAAAGTTCATATGCATCAATTGTAGGTGTTAGTGCAACTAATTTTTATATAAATCCAGGTGAGAAATCATTTGAAGAAATATGTGAAGAGGTTAAAGAAGGAGTAATAATTACTGAATTTGCTGGACTTCATTCTGGTGCTAGTGCAGTAACTGGAGACTTCTCGTTAGCAGCTAAAGGATTTAAAATTGAAAATGGAAAGAAAACTACACCAATTGAACAAATTACAGTAGCAGGCAATTTCTTTAATTTATTAAAGGATATAGAAGAAGTAGGAAATGACTTAAAATTCCCAATGAGTAGTATAGGATGTCCATCTGTAATAGTTAAAGAACTTTCAATAGCAGGAAAATAGAAAAATTTTGCAGTGTCATTTAAAAAATAGTAAAAATAAAAGGATTATCTTAAATATATTTTTTGAGATAATCCTTTTATATTACTATGTTTAAACGAATGTTGATATCAACTTTTTTTAGAATATATTAATTTTCTTTGAAATAGTTACCCCTTATCATTTTATCTGATAGGTCTAAGATATTTTTATAAACTTCTTTTTCTTTATCAGAAAGTGAATCCTCACCTTTTATAGTTCCATCAGTTAATACAGCAAAAGATTTTTTTGTATTTAAGAGATTTCTTCCTAAAGCAGTATTTTCATATTTTTCTTTATCTATACCAAGCATATAAAGTAATGTTGGCATAACATCAATTTGACCACCATATAAATCAAATGTTTTCCCTTGCTTAATTGAAGAATCATAAATTACTAAAGGAACTGTAGGGTTACCATTATATAAGTACCAATCTTCCTTTTTAGATAAGTTTTCAATGCTATTATTATAGTATTTATGAACTCCAGTATGATCACCCATAATGGCAACAACTGTATTTTCTAATAAACCTTCTTTTTCTAACAATTCTAAGAAGTGTCCTATTTGTTTGTCTGTATAATGTACACTTTCAAAATATCCACCTAATTCAGTTTTATCTAATTCTGAATCAAGATTTAATTCTCTATATTCTTGAGGAATATCAAAAGGTCCATGACTAGTTAATGTTACAGTTAAAGCATAAAAAGGGTTTTGTTGTTTTTTTAGCATTGGTATAACTTGTTCAAAATAAGTTCTATCACTTATTCCCATACCTATGTGTTCATCATCATTGAAAGAGTAGTAATCATTAAATTTATCAAAGCCTATTCCAGTTAATCCAGCTGAATAATTCCAGAAAGATCCTTTATCTGGATGTATAGCAATAGTAGTATAATTTTTATCTTCTTCTAGTATATTTGGTAAAGAATTATAAGTGGTATTTGGATATCTAAAAAATGTACTACCTCTTCTTAATGGTAACATAGAAGTATTAACCATTAAATCTGAATCAGAGCTTGTACCTTCATTAACTTGCTCAAAAATATTAGGAAAATATAGTGCATTATTAGAAGTTAATTTATTTAATACAGGAGTAATTTCTTTGCCATTAATAGTTTTACCTATAACGAAATCTTCTAAAGATTCAACTTGAATATATATTAAGTTTTTTCCTTTAGACATTCCGAAATATTCATTATTAGGAATATTTTCTTTTTTAACTTCAAAATAATCATTTATATTATTTTTGTCTTCTTCGGTAAAATTATATTTTTTTGAGTCACGATATACAGTATATAAATCAAATACATGGTACCCAATTGGTGAAAAATATCTAGCTGTATTTGTTGGATCATAATTATCAAAAAGATATGCATCTTTTACTTTTTTATTGTCTAAAATATGTATATTAAATGGCACATAACTTATAAATAATATTGGTAAAATAAAAGTAAGTAAAAAAGTTATTATTGATCTTCTTTTTATATTTTTATAAGATTTTCTAGTAATATAAATATATATCGCTAGTATTATAAAATCTAGTATAAATAAGAAATCCATAGGACTAAACATTGAGTATACAGCACCAGATAAATTATCTAGGTTAGCTGTTTGAGTTGCTATTAATATAGAAGGAACAGTTAAGAAGCCTCTAAAATAACAAAGATCCAGCATAATAATGGAAGTTAATAATATATCAATTATAAAAATGTAAATTATTCTACCTTTGCCTTTAAATAATAATGAAAAACTTAAAAATATCATTGAAAAAGCGATATAATAATTAATAAAAGGTTTGGCTGAATCATATCCAGCAGTAAAATTAAAACTATAAGGATTATCACTAGTAATGAAACCTTGGAATAAAATCCCTTTAAGGATTATAGAGATTATAGGAATTAAGATTAATATAAGCCTGCTTATTGAATCTTTATTTATAATTTTTTTAAAGTAATCCATAAATTCACCTCGATTTTTAATTTTATAGAAAATAATAGTTATATTTTATAAACTTATTTCTTATATTAAGTGATATATTATATTATACATAAATAAAAAAATGAAACAACCTATCTAAAAGTAAACATGATATAATTATTTTAAACTTATTAGATATGGGACTAAACAGGGGGTAAGATATATGAAAGAAATAGATTGCAGAGGAATTTCTTTTCCAAAGACTATAAGGATTGTAAAAAAATACTTTAATTCAATTGGTGAAGGAGAAGCAGTAGTAATTGTTAACAAAGAATCTGATAATGCTAATATTGTTAAAGTTGCAATGAGTAAAGGGTATCATGTAGATATAAATGAAAATGATGAAGAACTTAATATTATGATTGAAAAAAGAGGATGTTTAGAACTTATAGATGAAAAAGAAATTTCTATATTAATAACATCTGATAAATTCGGTGCTGGAGATGAAAAATTAGGTAGAATATTATTAAATGAGTATTTAAGTGCATTAAGTGATGCAGAAAAACTTCCTAAAAATATTATATTTTTAAATGAAGCAGTAAAAGTATTTGCTCAAAATGATAATATTGAAAAATTAGAAAATATAAAATTATTATCACAAGAGGGTGTAGATGTTTTAGTACATGAAGGTTCTTTAAAATATTATAAATTAGATATAGTTGATGATTTTGTAGAAGTTGTTGATATGTATGATATAGTTGATATAATAAACGAATCTAAAAACTTAATAAAATTATAATAGATACTATATTTGGAGGACAATATCATGCTTAAATATGATTTGGTTGTAATTGGTGGTGGAATAGCTGGAATGACAGCTGCCTTAGGAGCACTGAAAAGTGGAGTTGAAAATATATTAATTATTGAAAGAGAAAATAATCTTGGCGGGATATTAAATCAATGTATTCATAATGGATTTGGAGAAAAGTTTCTAGGAGAACAAGTAACTGGACCAGAATATATTAATTTTGTACAAGAAAGATTATTAAATTCTAATATAGAAATAAAATTAGAATCAACTGTAATAGAAATTACTGAGGAAAAAATAGTAACATATGTTAATCCAATAGAAGGTATTAATGAAGTTAAATCAGATGCAATAATATTATCAACAGGAGCTAGAGAAATTTATACAGGAAGTATTATAATTCCTACCAACGGATTAACAGGTATATTTACATTAGGAGATGCTCATAGATTAATTAATATAGAAGGATATTTACCAGGTAGGAAAACTGTAGTTACAGCTAAAAATAAATGGGGATTTTTGGTGGCTAGAAGAATTATAATAGAAGGTGGATCTGTAGAAGCTATAGTAATAGAAGATGAATTTGATTCATTAAGAAATGAAGAGATAGAAAGTATATTAGATGGATTTGATATAGAGATTATAGAAAATTCTAGAGTTATAGAGGTTCATGGAAATAGTCGGATTAATGGTCTTAAAATATTAAACCTAAAAGATGATGTTGTTATAGAAAGAGAATGTGACTCTTTATTATTATCAGTTGGATTTAGACCAGAAAACATGCTTGCAGAGATGTTAAAAGTAAACATTAATCCGAATACATTAGTACCTATTGTAGATGATTTTAAAACATCAGTTCATGGCATTTTTGCTTGTGGGAACTTAATTTATGGTAAAATGGCATTAATTATGAATGAAACTGATGGTATTAATTGTGGAATAAAAACAGCAGAATATATTAAAAGTAGGAAATAGCAGTTTTATACATAAGTTCATTGCCGTGAGAATTTAAATGAAGTCCATCTAAATAAATATTTTTGTTATTTAAAGTTAATAAATAGAAATCTATATAAGAAAGGTTATAATTAAGACATAAATTAATTATAGCTTTTCTTAACTTAGGTAATTCTATTTCAGCATAACTATAGAAAGGAGAAGAACCAAATAATCTATTTGCCATAATACCAATAATATTTGGTGGAATACCAATAATAATTTCTGCATTAATATCAATAGAATCCTTAATCATTAATTCTAGATTATCAATTATTGTATCAAATTTTCTTCCCATCAACAAGTCATTAGTGCCACCCATAATAAAGATTTTATTTGGATTATATGCAATCACATCGTTATAATAACGTGTAAGCATTGAAGCCGTGGTGTCGCCATTACATCCTTTATTCAAAGATGGATTTTCATATGAATTTTGAATTTTATATACCCATGAATCATTTTTAGAAACACCATAACCAAAAGTTAAGCTATCTCCAAAAAAAATTAAATCTATATCTTTAGTCATAAAAAACTTCCTTTCAACATTAAATCTTTAATATAATATATAAGTTCCAATAAAGTTTATTTATTTATCAATTAACTAGTATAGTGAGGAACTTATATAGAAAATTTATTATATTTGTATTCTAGAATTTTCTCAAATGTACTCTAAATGAAAATATTAAAAATTAAAATTTAACTTAGATTAAAATAATTTATTAAAACATTTTTTACATATTAAAGTTTTTCCTTTATCAGCTTTAATGTAATCATTACCTTTGATTAAAGTGTTACATATACTACATGTAGTTTCAATATTAGATAATGGAGTTTTACTTTCAATTGTTTTTTTCAAACAATTTCTTAGCGGAGAATAAATTTTAGGCGTAGTTATAGTTTCTTTTTTCTTAATACAAAATCCTAAATCATATTCACTTTCACCAAATAACTCTAACTCAAATCTAGGATTTTCTTTATCATAATATTCTTCTACAATAATTCTTGTTATTTGAGCATCATTAACAATTAAGCCGCTTTTTTCTATTCCATCAAAGATACTTTTAGTGATATTAATTGTATCAGGATGACGTTTTTCACTTTTGTAATAAACTTTTAACAATGCTATTAAGCTTTCTTCTAAAATAATATTTGGATTTTGATTTCTTGCAATTAAGGCAATTTCTTGTTCATACAGTGCATATCTATCATGGTATTTGCCAGAATTATTAGGTAAAATAGCACGTCCGTTTGAATTATGTAATTTAAAATTTGACTTGGTAATTGGGGAACCATTAACAATTACTTTAGCATAAGTTGTCATTAAAAATCTCCTTACAAATAATATTTAAAAAAAATTAACTTTTTAGTAGTTAATTATTAATTTTTATATAGTAAAATATACATTATATCGTTATGTTATACAATAATCATAAATTGATAATATACTTTATATAAAGTATAATGTTTTTGGATAATCATTGTTATAGCTAATTGTTAAATTATTTTTAAATTTACATTAGACATACAAAGTAAGATATATAAAGTAAGTTAAATATAAAAATAAGAGGTATTAATTATGAATAGAAAATTAATTTTATCAATAGAATCAAGTTGTGATGAAACTTCTGCAGCTGTTGTTGCAAATGGAAGAGACGTTTTATCAAACATTATATCTACACAGATTGATACTCATAAAAAATTTGGTGGTGTAGTGCCGGAAGTAGCGTCAAGAATGCATATTGAAACTATAGATTTTGTTGTAAAAAAAGCATTAGAGGAAGCAAATGTTACTTTAGATGATATTGATGCAATAGGTGTTACATATGGCCCAGGACTTATAGGAGCACTTTTAGTAGGTTTACAATATGCTAAGGGACTTGCTTTTGCTGCTAAAAAACCTTTAATTGGAGTTAATCATATTGAAGGTCATATTTCTGCAAATTTTATACAACATAAGGATTTAAAACCTCCATTTATATCTTTGGTAGTATCAGGAGGACATACTTTTATAGTTTGTGTTAATGATTTCTGTGATTTTGAAGTAATAGGAAAGACTAGAGATGATGCAGCAGGTGAAGCATATGATAAAGTTGCAAGAGCTTTAGGATTGGGGTATCCTGGAGGGCCTAAAATTGATAAATTAGCAAAAGAAGGAAATCCTAATGCTATTGATTTTCCTAAAGCTAAATTTCATGAAGATACATTAGATTTTTCTTTTAGTGGAGTTAAATCAGCAGTTTTAAATTATTTAAATAAAGCAAAAATGCAAGGCAATGAGATAAATAAAGCAGATGTGGCAGCATCTTTTCAAAAAGCTGTTATTGATGTTTTAAAAGAAAATGTATTTTTAACTTGTAAGAAAAAAAATGCTGATAAAATTGCTATAGCAGGTGGTGTAGCATCTAATTCATGTTTAAGAGAAACATTAGAAAAAGAGGGTGCCAAAAAAGGAATAAAAATATTATTTCCAGAACCAATATTATGTACAGACAATGCTGCAATGATAGGAAGTGCTGCATATTTTAATTTTGAGAAGGGACTTATATCATCTTTTGATATAAATGCAAAACCTAATTTAAAGTTAGGAGATAGTTAAAACAATGAATTTATTACCACATTCTAATGGATTTGAAAGAATAAAACAAAGAAAATATAGTTTTTTAGAAATTTGTAAAAAAACATTAACAATTATATTGGTACTACTATTTGTAGGCTTTTTGGCACAAATGATGAGTAATTTTTTTAGTAATGAAAAAATTAAACCAAATTTAAAGTATGTTAGAGTAGATAGCAATAAATTAGAATATAAAATTAGAGGAACAGGACAATATACAGTAGTCTTTGAAGGCGGTATAGGGACTAATATATATCAATGGGATGAAGTGTGTAAAACATTAGAAGGCAATTCCGATATAAAAACATTTGTATACAATAGGCATGGATATGGATTTAGTGATTCAGCGGAGAAAAAATCTCCGGAGCAACAAGCAGATGAATTAAGAGTATTGTTAAGAAAGTCTGGGGCATCTGAACCATATATTTTTGTTGGAGAAGAGTATGGAAGTTTGGTTGCTACAAGTTTTGCTCAAAAATATCCAGAATTAGTATCGGGGTTGATATTTATTAATCCATTATCTAAAGAATTGATTAATAGTCCAGAATACTTAAAATCAATAAGATGGGAATATTATAAGTCTAAACTTGAGTTTATAGGAAGTTATTTTTATTTAACAGAATTAAGTGATAAGTTTGGTCTTTTAAAAGAAAACGAAGGATTTGAAGAAGATATATCTATTGGTGCATTAGAAGAATTTAATATACATAAAAATAAAAAAAATTATAGAAAAGCAGTTTCAGATGAATTAAGTAATTTATATAAAAAGAATTTTGACATTCAAAGTATAGATGAATTTAATAAAATACCTATTTATATAATAAGCAATAAAATAGAATCTAAATATGAGAATTTACAAGAAAACTCATTAATAACGTTATATGAAAGTTCTATTTTAGGGACACCTTATGTAATAAAGGATAAGGATACTGTTGTTAGTGCTATAAATAATACAGTAAAAAAGGTTAAAAAATTAGATAAAAGTTAATAGGATATAAGTTCCAATAAAGTTTGTTCATTAATTATAGGTAAGTAAAAATAGTGTATTAATATAAATATTAATATGCTATTTTCTTTATTATGTAAAATAGATTTATATTTGACATGCTTTTGACACAAAATAATTTTATACTAAGAATATAAATTACAAAACTCAATTAGCTTAGGAGGATTTTATATGGATAATGAAAATAATAATTTTATAGATGTAGAAACAAATGAGATAGAATATGTAAATGAATCTATGTTTAATGATGATGTTGTTAACACAAAACGTAGAAAAAAGAAAAAAGCATTTTCTAATATTGCGTTAGCATTGTTAATTGCAATAATAGGAGGAGTATTTGGGAGTGGAATCACATATTTAGTTATTAAAAACTCACAAATTTTAAATCAGACAAATAAACAATATGTAGCACCCAAATTTACAGAAGATACATCAGCAAATACTTTATCAGTTACAGATGCGTTTAATAAGGTTGCTCCAGCGGTTGTGATTGTATCTACAAAAGGTTTATCAAATACTGGATTTATACCTCAAGAAGTTGAAGGTATAGGATCAGGATTTATTATAAATGAAGAGGGATATATATTAACTAATAATCATGTTATAGAGGGAGCAAGTGAGGTAAAAGTTACTTTAAGTGATGGAAGAGAAGTTAATGCAACAGTAGTAAATTATGATAAAGCACAAGATGTAGCCATGATTAAGGTTGAGCCAGGAACTAAAGTACCAGCAGTTGCAGAACTTGGAGATTCAGATGAAATATATCCAGGTGCACAAGTTATAGCAATTGGAACACCACTTTCAAAGGAATTTGCTCAAACACTTACACAAGGGGTTATAAGTGCTGTTAATAGAAGTGTACCAAGCCAAAGTGGAAATAATATAAATCTTATACAAACAGATGCAGCTATAAATCCAGGTAATAGTGGAGGACCATTAGTTAATTCTAAAGGTCAAGTTGTAGGAATAAATTCTATGAAAATAGGTACACAACTTGGTGGAACAAGTGTTGAAGGAATGGGATTTGCTATTCCTATTAATGAAGTAAAAACTAAGATAGATGTTTTATCAAAGCCTATAGTAAATTTAGGAATACAAGTAAGAGAAATTACTAGTGAAATGGCTAAAAAATATGATTTAACAGAAGGATTATATGTAGCTGGAGTTGAAGAATTTTCACCAGCAGAAAAAGCTGGAGTAAAGGTTGGAGATGTAGTAAATAAATTTGATGGTAAAAATATTAAAACATTTGATGAATTAAAAGAACTTAAAGCAGCTAAAAATATAGGAGATACAGTTAAGATAGGTGTAATTAGAGATAAAAAAGAAGTTGAATTAAGTGTAACTTTAGAAGAAAAAAAATAATAACTTAAATATTAAATTATAAAGTTTATTATAGGGATATGAATATAAACAAATCTATTATTTTAAGATGAGTTTATATTTATATCCCTATTTTTAATTAAATTTAACCTATAAATATGAAGTGAAAGATTATAAATCTAATCTATTATTAATAAATTAAATATAATATTTAAAATTAAACATATTTTGGTGTAAAATGTAATTATAGTAATTCGCAAGAGGGTATAATTATATTTTTCAATGTAGATAGGCTTAAGAAAGGGTGATTAGGTTTGGAAGAGGTAATATTAAATTTAATTATGCATAGTGGGGAAGCTAGAAGTTATTCAATGGAAGCAATTTCATTAGCTAAAGAAGGAGAGATTATAGAAGCAAAAAAGTTAATTAAAAAAGCTGATAAAGAATTAGGATACGCTCATAATTCTCAAACAACCTTAATCCAGACTGAAGCATCAGGGCAAAAATCAGACTTCTCTTTGCTTTTGGTACATGCAGAAGATCATTTAATGACAACTATTATGTTAAAGGATCTATCAGTAGAATTTATAGAACTATATGAGAGGATAGATAGATTATAAGATATACACAAAATCCATAAAAGCTTTCTTAATTAATTTAAGAAGGCTTTTATGGTATACTTAATAATAGTTTGCTGTATTAACAGGAGGAGATATGAGAAATATATTGTTATATATTGTGGCTTTCTTTTTTCTAATTGGAGCTATTGACTATATAGAGGGAAACAAGTTTAAACTTGGAAAAGTTTTTGAAAATGGAATAAAGACAATAGGACCTTTGTCTTTATCGATGATAGGCATATTGTCAATGACACCATTTTTTTCTAACTTTTTAACAAAAACATTGATGCCTATAGCACAAAAATTTTCATTAGATGCATCCATATTTCCAGCAAGTATAATAGCTATAGATATGGGAGGATTTAATTTATCTGAAGAGTTAGCTACATCTAATGAAATGGCTAAATTTTCAGGAATATTTATGTCCTCAATTTTAGGATGTACTATTAGTTTTACATTACCACTTGCAATCGGACTAATAAAAAAGGAAATGTTTGAAACGTTATTTAAAGGAATATTATGTGGGATTATAACTATGCCTATAGGATTGTTTATAGGAGGACTTATGGTTAAAGTGCCTATTAATATACTAACTTATAATTTGCTACCAACAATATTATTAGCGGCTGTTTTAACTTTAGGTATACTTTTTAGACCTAAATTATTAATATTAATATTTAAATTTATAGGAAAAGCTATAATGTTTATAAGTATTATAGGTTTAATTATACAAGGCGTTAATTCTATAGCTGGAATATGTATTTTGGATAGTGTTATGCCTATAAATGAGGTGCTTGAAATTGTGGGTAGAATAGCAATGTTTTTAGGGGGAGCATATGTTATGCTAGAAGTACTTAAAAATATATTAAGTAAGCCTTTAAACAAGATTAGTAAAACTTTTAATGTTAACATAAATTCTGTTGCAGCATTTATAGGAAGTTTAGCTTCTGCAATAGTTGTATATTCAGAATATGATTCATTAGATGAAAGAGGAAGAGTTATTTGCACAGCTTTTTCGGTGGGTGGTGCATATGTATTTGGTGGACAAATGGGTTATATTTCTAATCAGGCACAGGATATGTTATTAGCGTATATATTAGTTAAATTAATATGCGGAGTATTAGCAATAATTTTTGCTATAATTTATTTAAAATATGAAAATAAAAAAGAGATTATAATATCTAAGTAATTATAAATATACAAACATTTTTTAGATATATATTTTTTATAGAGGTGTAAATCATGAGAAATAAGCTAAAATATTTAGGAGTATTTTTTATTTTAATAATAATTTGCATAGTAGGAATGGATTTATTAGATTCTAGTAAAGAATCTAAAATTAAAGGTAGTATAGAAATAGTAGTAAATGAAAATTCATATGAATATTTAAAAGAATGTGCAGATAAATTTATGGAGTATAATCCAAAAACAAATATCCAGATTAAACAAGTAAATAGCAATGAGTATGTAGATAATTTAAAATCACAAGTAGAAGAAAATAAATTAGCTAATATTGGAGAAATGAATAGATTAGATATGAAAAAATTATCATTAGAAGACAATGCTATAAGTGATAATATAAATAAAGTTTTAGAAACCTATTCTAAAAATTTTTCTAAAAATAGACTAAAACAAGTTACTATGGATAATGAAAAAATAGCTATACCACTAAATTCAAGACCACTAGTATTATATATAAGAGAAGATATGTTAAGTCAATATGGTTATCATAATTATGATATTAGTACATGGAATGATTTAATAAATATTGGGGTTGATATTTATAATAAAAGTAATGGTGATTTAAAGATATTAAATGCTACAGGACAGGATTATGAAGATTTAGTAAGTTTATTAGTTATGCAGTCTTTAGATGAAGATAAAAGTATTTATGATACTCAAAAAGAAGTTGAAGATAAATTAAAACAATTAAAAGATAATAATATATTAAATTTACAAAATGGTAATTCATTTTTAGCAAGAATATCATCTATCAATGGAATGAGAGAACTTATGGCTTTAGATGAAAAATGTGAATGGATAGCAATTAATACTCCAAGTAAGGATGTTGGGACTAATAGATTTTTTTGTGCAGAAGGTGATAATCTTATAATATTAAATCAAAATAATGATAATAAAAAATTAATAGAAAAATTTATAACATTTGTAATTACTAATAATAAATATACTATTAAATATATTAAAGAAGGAAGATTTTTTTCAAGCTATTTATATACATATAAGAACATAGAAATTGAAGATAGTATTAAAAATTTTAATGGAAAGAGCCCTCTAATCATTATGAATAACGTAGAAGAGAGAGCTCCTGTTATAAAAAATTATGATGATTATCTTAATACAAAAATGAAAATATTTGAGTAATACTAAAAAATAATGCTTTTAGTATTTATTTAAATATTAGATATTATTTGTTTATATGCATTTAAGGTATTTTTGGCTGTTTGCCTCCATGAAAATTGGAGGCTTCTTTTATAGCCTTTTTTGCTTAAATTAAATTTTAAATCTTCATTATTAAGAAGTTTTATTAATGCAAGTTCTAAATCTTTTTCATTATATGGATTAATTAATAAGGCATTATCTGATGTAACTTCTGGTATTGATGATATGTTAGATGATATTACAGGGGCACCACAACTCATAGCTTCTAGTGGTGGTAATCCAAAACCTTCATAAAAAGAAGGGTATACAAATGCTTCACAAGTATTATAAAGGATAGGTAAAATCTCATCTTTAACATATCCAGTGAAAATAACTTTATCATCTAAATTATTTTCTTTTACAAAGTTATATAGCTCTTCTCCTTCATCTTTTAATCTACCAACTAGTACTAGATTGTAAGGTTTGTTTAAATCTTTATAAGCTTCTTTAAATGCCTTTATAAGACCTAAAACATTTTTTCTTGAACTAAATCCACCTATATATAAAATAAATGGATTATTAATATTAAAGTTATCCTTAACATAATTATTGCAACTAGTTTTATCTAATAGCTTAAAATTAGAGTTTGCTGCAAGTGGAGTAACAAATATTTTTTCTTCAGGATAGCCGTTAAAGAATTTAAGTATGTCTTTTTTTGAATGTTCAGAAACTGTTAATATAGCTGATGAATTATAAATGATATTTGGCATATCTCTTAAAAAACGTTCTAAATAGCCCTTTCCTACAGTTTCAGGCATTACATAAGGTATTAAATCATGTATTGTAACTATTGGTTTATAAGAAGACGATGGTTCTAATCCAATACCGTTTTGAGGAATATGATATAAATCAACCTGTTTTTCGTTTAACATCCGTGGAATATAGTATTTATCATAAAAACTAGAATGCCTACCAGATGAGTATATAATATTAGTATTTTCTTTAATAAATTCTTTATTAAATTTTCCAGAACAAAATAATGTGAAATTATCTTGTGAGTTTATAGATAGAATTTCTGATATAAGATTATTGGTATAAGTACCTATACCAGTCCCTTCATGTAAGGTAGCACTACGAGCATCTATAGAAATTTTCATACAACACCTCTAAATATACATATATAACTAAGATATTAATTAAAAGTAATTTTTGTGAATACAAAGTTCTGGTATTTTTGAATTTCGTAAATCACAATAAATAATTTAACAACATACAATAAAAAGAAGAATATTTTTTAGGTGAAGTTTATGAAAAGTAATGATGATACATTTCAAATAAAAAACTGCATTAAAGAACAATATGAATTAAATATAAATAAAGTTGAGAAGGTTAAAGGTAGTTATAAGATTTTAACAGAAGATACGGGATATTGCTTAAAAAGAATTAAGTATAACTTTTCTCATTTTTATTTTATTTTATCTGCAATGAAACATTTACAAAATAATAATTTCAAAAATATCCCTAAAATTATAAAAAACAAAGATGGGAAAGATTATATAAATATGAATGGTAAATATGCTTATCTAACAAAATGGGTACCATCAAGGGTAAGTAATTATGATAATCCAATGGAATTAGCAAAGGTTTCTATGAAACTTGCAGAATTGCATGAGTGTAGTAAAAATTTTACTATTAAACAAGGCATGCAACCTAGAATAGGATGGTTTTCTTGGCCGGAAGTATTTAATACAAGAGCAAATGAAATTTTAGATTTTAAAAATAGAATAAACCAAAAAGCATATAAATCTGATTTCGATTTATTATATTTAGAAAATATTAATAGGGAAATAGATAGAGCTAAGAAAAGCATTAAGGGATTAAAAAATAATAATTATATAAAAATAATGGAAAAAGAAATGCTTTTAAGGGGATTTTGTCATCATGATTATGCTCATCACAATATTCTTATATGTGAAAATAATGAGATAAATATAATAGATTTTGACTATTGTATATTAGATTCTCATTTACATGATTTATCATCTTTGCTTATAAGAGTTATGAAAGATGGAAAATGGGAGGAACAAAAGGCTAATATAATATTGGATAATTATGAAAAAATAATTGAACTAAATAAAGAGGAGATACCATTGATTAGAGAATTTATTAGATTTCCTCAGGCTTTTTGGCAATTAGGAATTCAAGTATATTGGGAGCAGCAACCATGGGGAGAAGAGTTTTTTATCAATAAATTAAATAAATATTTAGAAGATTGTTATGAAAGAGAAGAATTTATAGATAGTTATTTTAAAGGAGGAGATTAGAATTAAGGAGTTGAGTATAAAGGAATATCTAAATAGTAAAGGAATAGATATTACAGAAAGATATTTTGTTTATGATAAAAATATAGAAAGTAAAGAAGCAGTTGCTCAAGTTTTAAGAATGGTTAATCTCCATAAAATTTTGTTAGGTTATCAAGGAGGATGTCTAACGAGGTTAGAAAGTACTATAGGAAAAGAAATTGAAAATTATAAACTTCAAATAAAAAAGTTACAAAAAGATTATGAAAGAATAATTGATAATGGAATAAAAAATAATTTTGAAAAATTAATAGTTACAGATGGAAAAAGACTGCTAGAACAAGCAGAAGAGGTTATAGAATATATATATAATCATAATTATTTTGGAATTATAGAAAGAAGTATGAATAGAGAAGAAATATGCATTGGAAGGGCAGATCAAGCAAATCTAAAATTTGATTCAAATTTTAAAATAGCTAATTTAAAATATATGTCTTATAACTTAGTTGAAGAGGATCTTTATAAATACATTAAGAAACTTCAAAGGAGAAAATGCAAAATAAATGAGGAGGAGTTAATAAAAGTTTTTGTATATGAATCTCATTTATCAAACGATAGTTTTTTTTATTTAAGAGCATTAAATAGTTATCCTAAAGATTCATTAAAAGTATGGGAAAGATATAGAATAAACAAAAAATCAAAAACAGAAGAGGAGTTTTTAATACAATTAAAAAATAGTATGGATTATGAAAGTAAAAAATTTATTTAACTTAGTAAAGTTTTTATTTTAAGTAGGGAGGAAAGATATGAATAGAATTAGATATGCTGAGAAAAATTCCTTATGTGATTATGATTTAAGCTTGGAACTCTTTAATGAATTAGGAATTAACATAAATGATATAACGCCTTTAAGAAATGTATTTGTTATATCTACAGACAGTGGAAATAAGATATTAAAAAAAGTAGATTATGATGAAGACAGATTAAATTTTATTAATGAATGCTTAGAATATATTAAGAATAATTATGATAACGTAATAACTTATAATAAGTTTAGTGATGGTTTAAGTTATAAAAAGTGGAATGATAACTTGTATGTAGTTATGGATATTTTAGATGGTAGAGAAGCGTGTTTTACAAATCCTGTAGAAGTTAAATTATGTGCACAAAATGTAGCATTAATGCATAAGGCCTCTAAAGGATTAAGAGAGGAATTAAAAAATAAAATAAATAAAGATTTATTAGATGAATCATTAGAAAGTAAATTTAAAAAGGCATATGATGAACTTATTTTTTTAAAAGATATTGTAAATAAATATAAATATAAGAATGAATTTGATACTTTATTTCTTAAGAATATAGATAAATATATAAATGAGATAGTTAGCGTTCAAGAAAAACTTAAAAATAGTCAATATAATGAGTTAAGGGAATCTGGTGATACAGTATCAATATGTCATAATGATTTAGCGTATCATAATTTTTTAGTGAAAAAAGATAAAGTAAGTATTATAGATTTTGATTTTTTAACATTAGATTTAAGAGCAATAGATATATCAGATTTTATATTAAGATGCATAAAAAATTCGGCTTTTGATATAGACAAGATGTTATTAGCTATAGATTCATATGAAGAAATAAGTTTATTAAAAAGAGAAGAGAAAGAGTTAATATATATACTATTATCTTTTCCTAAAGATTTTTATACGATGGCAAAAAATTATTATTATAAGAGAAAAAGATGGGAATATGAAGTTTATTTAAATAGATTTAAAACTAAATTAAATAATGAACCATTTAGAAAGGAATTCCTGAATATATATGGAAAGTTGATTAATATTTAATAAGGCACATTCCAAAAAATAATAGACCAGTATGCTCGTCTATTTTGCGTGATACTGCGTCAGCAAATTTAGCTAATAGCTTACTATTAACTAAATTTACTTCCTTGTCTGACACAAAATATACAACATTTCTTTGATCTATTATTTTATTTCATGTGCCTAAGTATTTTAAAATATTGCTATGTTTTACAATATCAACATTCCCTTAAAATATAGCTTAACAAAAAATAAGATTGTCTCAAATTAATTTATAAAATTTTTGAGACAGTCTTATTTTTTAGTTTTTATTAATTAGTCTTTGAATTTTAATATATCATTATAAGCGTTTAAGGTATCATGAGCTGTTTTAGTCCATGAAAATTCTGAACTTCTATTTAAGCTTTTGTTAACCAATGTTAGTTTTAATAAGCTATTATCGAGCACTCTTTGAATATTATATGATAAAGCATCTATATCATTAGGATTTATTAATAAAGCAGATTCATAGCATACTTCTGGTATTGAAGTTACATTAGAAGCAATTACAGGTGTGCCACATGCCATTGCTTCTAAAGGAGGTAATCCAAATCCCTCATAAAAGGATGGATAGACTAAAACTTCAGTTGCATTATAAAAAATTGGCATGTCTTCAAGTGGAACAAAATCAGTAAATATTACTTGAGAAGAAATTCCTAAGGATTCAGACCTTTCTTTATATTTTGAGTAAGAAGGACCTTTTCTCCCTATAATAACTAATTTGAATTTTTCTCTTGTGTTGTACGGAAGTTTTGAATAAGATTCAATTAATCCTAAAATATTTTTTCTTGGACTAAATCCTCCTACATAAAGAATAAAATCTTCTTTTATACCATATTTATCAGTAATAATTTTTTTACATTGACATTTACTTAAGGGTTTATAAATTTCTTCAGCTGCAAGTGGGGTAACATAGATATTTTCTTTTGGAAAGTTAAATTCTTTTGCAATATCATTTTTAGAAAATTCTGATACAGTAATTATTCCTTCACAATTATTTAAAATATTTGGCAATTCATCATTGAAAATTTTAAGATATCTTTCACTAACAGTTTCAGGCATTCTTAAAGGAATTATATCGTGTAATGTAATAACTTTTTTACAATTAATATTTTTAGAAATTCCTACTCCATTTTGTGGAACATGATAAAGTTCCATATCTGAATTTTTTAAAATGTTAGGGACTTTTACATCATCCCAAAAACTATTACAATCATTAGACTCAACAGGTTCTATAGAAAAATTAGAATTTAAATTATTTAAAGAATCACATTTTGGCATAAAAATTAAATAGTTATTTTTATCATCAATAATATTTAGACTTCTAATTAGTTCATGCGTATATGTGCCTATTCCAGTACCTCTATACCATTTTGCAGCCCTACCATCTATTCCTATTCGCATTATTCAATCCTTTCCAAGAATTCGTCCTAATCTATTATATTAAAAGAATATAAAAAATGTTAATAAAAGAAATAATATGTACATATAAATATAAAGGAGGTGAGCACTATGATGCGGGAATTTGAAATTGAAAGACAATTTGATATTAAGATAGAAATAATAAAGGCTAACAAAGGTGTTTACTATCTTAAGACTAATAAAGGTGAAAGGTGTTTAAAAAAGATTAACTATGGACCACAAAAATTATTATTTGTGTATGGTGCAAAAGAACATTTAATAAAGAATGGATTTAATAATGTGGACAGGTATTATTTGAATACTGAGGGCGAACCATATGCATTAGTTAATGAAGATTTATATACCTTATCTGAATGGTTAGAAGGTAGAGAATGTGATTTTCGTAATATTAATGAGGTAAAAATAGCTGCTGAAACATTAGCTCATATGCATGAAGCATCTAAAGGATATGATCCACCTGAAAATTCTAAATTAAAAAGTGATTTAGGCAGATGGCCTCATTTGATGGAAAAAAGGACAAAATCTTTAGAAAAAATGAAAGACATAATAAGAAAGAAAAATATTAAAAATGATTTTGATATACTTTATTTGCAATCAGTAGAATTCTATAAGGAAATTGGTAAAAAAGCTTTAACAACATTAAAGGAATCAAATTATTATGAGCTATGTATGTTAGCAGAGCAAGAAAAAAGCTTTTGTCATCATGACTTTACCTATCATAATATAATATTAAATGAAAATGGATCTACTCATGTTATAGATTTTGATTATTGTAAAAGAGAAGTTAGAACATTTGATATAAGTAATTTTATGATAAAGGTTTTAAAAAGAGTAGATTGGAATTTAGAATTTGCTAAAGCTATACTTGAATCATATAATTCAGTTTCAAAATTAAAAGAAGAAGAATATAAGGTCTTATATGCTTATTTACAATTTCCACAAAGATATTGGAGGTTAGCTAATAGATATTATTACAATGAAGTGAATTGGGGACAAAATACATTTACCAATAAATTAAATTCTATAATAGAAGAAAAGGACAAGTTTTTAAAATTTTTAAACGATTTTAAGAGTGAGTATAAAATTGAATAATGAATATGATAGGAAAAGGGACTATCTCAAAAAACATTTTTATGTATTTGAGATAGTCCTTTATTCAATCTAAGGCACAGTCAAAAAGATAATAGACAAGTATGATCGTCTATTTGATCTATTAGTTTATTTCATGTGCCTAATTCTACTTTTTATATGAAATTAAACTGGGAAACTTTTGAGAGAAGAATCATATTATAAAGTAAGCAATATATATGTATTTAGGAGAAAAAATGGATATAGGAGATGTAGTTGTAAGAAAATCATATGATAAAGATGTCACTTTTAAAATAATAGATATTAAAGAAAAAGGTGATAAAAGAATTTTTATTTTAAAGGGTATAAGTATAAGAATAATTGCAGATGCTACAATGGAAGATTTGGAAGAAGTTGCAGATGAAGATGCAGGTTCACAAGATAAAATTTTAAACACAAGAGTAAATGATGCTATAAAAAAAGCTATATCATTAAGGGGGGGACTTAGGGACAAGGTAAATAAGTCTGTTAAAGTGAAACCTAATAATGATTTAATGTTTGGTAGGCCAGGAAAGATACTACATGTTGATGCAGATAGTGAATATATGGAGACATGTCTTAAGGTATATAAACAACTATCATTAGATGCAGTTGGAAGATGTATATCAGAAGATCAACAGCCATATGTAATTGTTGAATTAGTTAAAGAAATAAAGCCAGATATAGTTGTTTTAACAGGTCATGATGGGGTATTAAAGGATACAAAAGATTATTTAGATTTAAACAATTATAGAAATTCAAAGTATTATTTAGAATCTATTAAAGAATTAAGAAACTATAATTCCAGTTATGATGAATTAGTAATATTTGCAGGAGCATGTCAAAGCTGTTATGAATGTATGTTGAATGCAGGAGCAAATTTTGCATCTTCTCCGAGTAGAGTGTTAATACATTGCTTAGATCCAGTGTTTGTATGTGAAAAAATTGCGTATACAAGAATAGATAAAATAGTATCTATTACTGATGTTATAGAAAATACTATAACAGGAATAAAAGGAATTGGTGGATTGCAAACAAGAGGGAAATATAGAGAAGGATATCCAAAGTCTCCATATATATAATAAAGTACTAAGGTTCAAAAATTCATTTATTATTATGAATTTTTGAACTTTAGCCTTTTTTATAACAAAATAATTTATAATATATTCAAATTATCATAAAAGAGAAGCAAAATAAATGTGATATAAATATAGAGAACAAGGATGATTAAAGTATATATTAATTTTTTGATATAAATAAAATTAGTGTAGTCTGTCTTAATGATTTTGCATTAAAAAAGACATAGATATGGAATAATTAAGATAGATATAAATTTCAATAAAATTATAGATATGATAGAATTAGGGATACAGAAAAATATGAGAAAAAGCTTAAATATATAACTATTAGTGAAACAAAACTTCAAAGGAAATTAAAAAATTTAAAAAGAAGTTAGTATTGCTGTATTTGAGTATATTGAAATATTTTATAACGGATAAGGTATACACGCTTTAAACGGGTATATAGCTCCATAACAATTATAATAATGCAAAGAAAAAATTAAATTTATAAAATTATTATGAGGAGGATATAATCAAATGGTGGGTATTTCAAAAAGACAAAAAGATCTTATGAACAAAATATTAGATAGTTGTGGATATATTACTGCTAAAAAACTATCTAATATGTTGGGCGTATCAACAAGAACAATACGAAATGATATTTCACAAATTAATAATTTAAATAAGATTCAAGTAATATGTATGTTAAAATCTAAAGGTTACTATATTAAAGAGCATGAGATAGTAAAAAAAATGTTAGGTGAATATAGAGAGGATATACCAAGTACAGTTGAAGAGAGAACATCATATATTATAAACAAGCTATTATATAGAATGGATAGTATAGATATATTTGATTTAGCAGATGAACTAATGGTAAGTGAGTATACAATTGAAAAGGATTTAAATAGAATTAAGGTCTTATTAAAAGATGAAAATAGTAATATAGAAATGAGAAGAATTAGTAATAAGGTATTTCTAGATGGAACAGAAAAAGAAAAAAGAAGTCTTTTATGTAGATTAATTTTAAAAGAGCAAAAAGATAATATTTTTGATATAAGTAGATATGAAGAGAATTTTAAAAATATAGATATAGTAAAAATAAATAATATTCTAAGAGAGTATTTTTTTGAAAATAATATTAAAATAAGCGATTTAGCAGTTATTAATTTAGTTGTACATATACTTATAGTTTTAGAAAAGGTCATTGATAATTGTGATATAAAAGATGATTATAACTATTTAGAAATTTTAAATGAAGATGATATGAAAATTAGTAATGATATCTGTGAAAGAATTGAGAATTTTATAAAAATTAGTATACCTAAAAGAGAAAAGGAATACATAGCATTACTTATATCAGGAAAGAGAATATTTATACATAATAGAAGTAAGATTAATAAGTTGCAAAAAAATAATGATAAAGTAAACTACTTTATAGATTTGATAATCAATAAATTATATAATGAATATTTATTAGATTTAAAACAAGATAGTGAATTTTTATCTGGGTTAACACTTCATATGGAAAATTTATTAATACGGAGTGGCAAAGGTATTTATATACAAAACCCATTGATTTACACAATAAAAAAAGTTTATCCGTTAATTTATGATATGGGAGTATCAATAGCATTAGAATATCAGAAAGTATTTGGATATACATTAAATGATGATGAAATAGGATTAATAGTATTACATTTGGCATCGGCAATAGAAAAATTAAATGAAGAAAATCGTAGAGTTAGATGTTTAATTATATGTCCAACAGGAATAGCATCAAGTAAATTATTAAAAAATAAATTACTTAAAATATATTCTGATAAGATCGATATAGTAGGTTGCATATCTATGTATCAGTTAGATCATATTGAAGAATATTTTGTAGACTTAATAATATCAACAATACCAATACAAAATAAGTTAAATATAAAAACTATTGTATGTTCTACATTTTTGCTAAAGGAAGACATAAATAAAATAGATAATATCCTAAATTTATTTAATTATAAAAAAAATAATTTAGATGAAATTTATAATATATTTGATAAAAAATTATTTTTTAAAGATATTAAATTGGAAGATAGAATGGAAGTAATTAAATATCTTGTAGAAAGACTTTATGAAGAAGGATATTGTCCTAAGAATTATGTGGATTATGTATTAAAAAGAGAAAAGATATCTTCAACAGCATATGGAGGATTAATAGCAATTCCACATCCTTTGGAAAAAATAGCATATAAGAATAAAATAGTAGTTGGAATATTAAAAGAACCAATTATGTGGGGAGAATATAAAGTACAAGTAGTGTTTCTATTCAGTTTAAATACAGAAAAAAACTTAAATTTAGATAATTTTTTTAAAAATTTAATATCATTGATAGAAAATCAAGATATTATGAAAAGAATTATAAATTCAAAATGTTATGATGAATTTATAGAGATATTTTTAAATGTATATAATTAGAATAATTCTTTCAATATACTTTTTCCTTTTCAAGTGGAAAAAGTATATTTTTTTATAAAATTTATTTTAGTTATAATATGAATATAAGATATCTTATTAATAAAGGTTTGGAGTGTGATATTAATGGATGAAATGAATAAAATAGAGTTCAAGTTAATAATGCATAGTGGAAATGCAAGAAGTTATGCTATGGAAGCAATGAAAGAAGCTGATAAAGGTAATTTCGACAAAGCTAATGAATTATTATTAGAAGCAAAGAAAGAGCTTTTAAATGCACAAAAAACTCATAGTGGCATTATTCAAGATGAGGCGGCAGGTAAAAAGGTTGAACTATCTCTATTATTAATACATAGCGAAGATCATTTAGCTTCTTCTACTGTTGTTGTAGATTTAGCAAAACAAATAATTAATATTCAGATTAAGTATAGTAAGGAGAGAAATTAATATGAAAAAATTTTTATGGGGAACAGCAACTGCATCATATCAATGTGAAGGTGCTTGGAATGAAGATGGAAGAGTAGAATCAATGTGGGATTACTATTTACATAAGAATAATTTTGAAAATGGCAATATGGCTTCAGATCATTATCATAGATATAAGGAAGATATTAAGTATATGAAGGATGGGGGTCATAACACGTATAGATTTTCATTAGCATGGCCAAGAATAATAAAGAATATAGATGGAGATATAAATCCAGAAGGTATAGAATTTTATCATAAACTTATAGATGAATGCATCAATAATGGCATTACCCCATTTGTTACAATATATCATTGGGATTTACCACAATTTCTTGAAGAAAAAGGTGGATGGATTAACAAGGAAACTATTGATGCATATATACATTACGTTAATGTGGTATTTAAAGAATTTGGAGAAAAGGTGAAATATTTTGTTACATTCAATGAACCTAGATATTTTATTTTCTCAGGATATAAGATAGGTAACTATCCTCCAGGATTACAAAATACTGAATTTACTATAAAAGGTTCATATTACGTTATGTTAGCTAATGCTAGAGCAATTGCAGAGTATAGAAAGCATAATTTAGAGGGAAAGATAGGAATAGTTCATAGCTTTGCTCCTATATTTGGAATTGATGATACTTTAGAAACAAAAATAGCTATAAGAAATGCTGATAACTTCATGAATAATTGGATATTAGATACTGCCGCAAAAGGGGAAATTCCTATAGACTTATTAACAAGATTGAGTATGAAGTATGACCTTTCATATATTACAGCAGAGGATATGAAAGTTATCAAGGAGAATACTGTTGATTTTATAGGGCTTAACTATTACGCCAGAGCTTTGGTAAAACCATATACAGAAGGTGAAACAACTTTAATAGTA
The DNA here is from genome assembly GCF_054768135.1 of Clostridium sp. CTA-5. Lineage (NCBI taxonomy): Bacteria > Bacillati > Bacillota > Clostridia > Eubacteriales > Clostridiaceae > Clostridium > Clostridium sp. CTA-5. The sequence continues at coordinate 31,050 of NZ_BAAAAT010000011.1, forward strand.
AATAATTCTGGAAGTAGTGCAAAAGGAACTTCAAAGTTAATAATAAAAGAGTGGTTTGAGCAAGTATTTGATCCAGCATCAAAATATACAGAATGGGATACAGAAGTTTATCCAAGAGGCCTCTATGAAGGTATAATGATGGTTCATAATAAATATGGATTACCGATATTTGTAACTGAAAATGGTGTTGCTTCATATGAGGATGTATCTAAAGATGAACCTGTAAATGATGATTATAGAATTGAGTTTTTAAATGATCATATAGCAGCAATTTTAAATGCAAAAGATGAGGGGGCAGATGTTAGGGGTTACTATATCTGGTCTACAATGGACTTATATTCATGGAAAAATGGATGCAATAAAAGATATGGTTTAGTTGCTGTTGATTGGGATAATGGATTAGTAAGAAAGCCTAAGAAATCATACTACTGGTTTAAAGAAGTATGTGAAAGCAATGGAAAAATTATAGATAGGAGGGATATATAATGAATATTATGTTAGTTTGTAACGCAGGAATGTCAACAGGTATGCTTGCTAAAAGGATGGAGAAGGTCTCAGAAGGAAAGTGTAATGTTAAAGCTTACGGAATTGCAGAATACATGGATCATTTAGAAAATGTAGATGTTATTTTAATAAGTCCTCAAATAAGATTTGAATCAGATGGGATAAAGAAGAGCGCAGGAAATATAGCTGTTTTAAATATTGATCCAATGAATTATGGAAGTATGAATGCAGAAGCTGTTTTAAAGACAGTTTACGATAAGTTAGGAGGAGGAAAATAATGAGTAAGCTAGCTGAATTTAATATGTTTTGTGAGAAAAAGATTATGCCTTTTGCCAATAAATTGGCTAAACAAAGACATTTAGCAGCGATGAGAGATGCATTTATGAGCTTACTTCCAATCACATTAATGGGCGGTGTTGTAGCTATTTTAAAATCACCACCAGTTACAGAGAATACAACTAATATATTATTATTAAAATGGGCTGAATTCGCATCAAATAATAGTGAAATTTTAAATTGGTTGTTTACGTTTACGTTAGGAGGGATGTCATTATATATAGCTTTAGGAATTAATTATTTTCTATGTAAACATTATAAAATGGAAGCATTCTTGCCAAGTTTATTTGTTACAGTAGGGTTCTTTTTATTAGTAACAAACCCAATTGAATTAGGATATGCATCTAAATCAATAGAGATATCTTATATCGATGGAAGGGGGTTGATTCCAGCAATTGCCATTAGTATGTTTACTGTAGAATTATATAGATTCTTAAAAGTAAGGAATTTTGGTAAAATAGAAATGCCAGAAGGAGTTCCGGCTAGTTTAAGTGATGTATTTGCATCTTTTATACCTGGGTTTATTATAATAATCATATATATAATTATATTCATGATTTTTAATAAAATGGACACTACTTTACCTAAATTCATGTTTAGTTTGTTAACACCAACTTTTAAAGCCGCTGATAGTATTTTCTTTGTAGTTTTTATAACATTATTAACACATTTCTTATGGTTCTTTGGAATCCATGATGCAGCATTAGCAGGTATTATGGGACCAATTAGAGATGGTAACTTATCAATAAATGCAGCAGCTCAAGTAGCAGGAGAACAATTACCTAATGTATTTACAACTCCATTTTGGATCTATTTTGTTGCAATTGGTGGCTGTGGAGCAGTTTTAGGACTAGCGATATTACTAATTACAGCAAAATCACGTCAGTTAAATATGATGGGTAAAATGGGAATAGTTCCAGCTTTGTTTGGTATTTCTGAACCATTAATATTTGGTGTACCTTTAATGTTAAATCCTGTTTTCTTAATACCATTTATATTTGCAGCAACAATAAACGCTATAATTACTTTTTTATTAATGTCGCAACATATTGTAGGGAGAACATTTTCAATGTTATCATGGAATATGCCGTCAATAGTAGGTGCATTTTTCTCTACATTAGATTGGAAAGCAGCATTACTTGTTATAGTATTAATAATAGTTGATATGATTATTTATTATCCTTTCTTTAAAGTATACGATAAGCAACTTCTAGCTCAAGAAAAAGAATAATTATTTAATTAAAGGATTATTAAATGCTTCATATGCAATAAATAAATTTTGTAGCTAATTTACAAGAAGTTATGATTTAGAAGTGGATTATGATTAATTAACTTTAAATGAAGATTATGAATTTGGTGAGTATATGAGATTATTGGAAGATTTTCTGATGATGAAGAATTGAAAATTTTTAACATGTTATTATAATGAAAATAAAATTAGAAATAAGTCAAAGTATTATTTAATTAGTTTAGTAAGGTTGGATTTAAGAATATATTTCCAACCTTATTTTATATAACAAATAATAATAGGTATAGTTAATCTTAAATAAATTTATAGGCTTAAAAGATACTCCAAGCTCTTTAAATTTTCGGTTAAGTAATTTTATAATTTAGAAACTATAACAATTAAAAATCTTTATAAGAAATATCCAAAAAATAAATTTACAAAAAAAGAATAGAATTTTGTTAAAGATAGATAATAAGAGTGTATGAAAAGAAAAATAAGTCATTTACAAAATATTAATATTGACAAATGCATATAATAAGTGATAAAATATAAATTTTATTTGACAAAACTATTCTTTTTGTGTATAATTTAAAATAGAAAGAGGGTGTTTGTATGGAGAAGATTAAGACAATTTCCTCTATTAAGAAGGATATAGAAAGACATATAGGAGAAAAAGTTACTTTAAGGGCTAATGGAGGAAGAAAAAAGATTTTAGTTAATGATGGAGTAATTGAAAGTGTATATCCTAGTATTTTCGTAATAAGATTAAAAAATGACACCCAAAGGACTGTGACATATAGTTACTCAGACGTCTTAACAAAGACTGTACAATTGGTATTTCCAGCTTCAATATAAACTTCGATTTAAATCGGAGTTTTTTTATTTACCAATTATTTATTGAGTAAAGATAAAAAAAAGAAAGATGGTGGGTTTCCATCTTTCAACTATGGTATAAAAGGGTATTGAGAATTTATGAGAGGTTATATGGTCAATAACCATTTATTATGATACGACAAAATATAGTATATGTCAACATATTTATTAAGAAAAAACATAAAAAAAGTAATTTGCGACAAATACTTTGGAAAAAATGGAATTATATATACATAAAAATGTTTTAATGTGTCTATTTATAATATAACAAAAAAATTTTAAGAGAAGTGTAGAGCTATTAATTTTTTATGTAGCTATCATTTATAATGCATGTGAAAAAAGTCTTGTGGGAGAATAAAATAATTTTATTAAAGACTGACTAAAAATTTTTATATTTATATCATAAACATTTAAGTATGAGTATATAAATAAATAGTAGAAATTTTATGGGAGGTATAAAGTATGTCACAAATAGATGCAATAAAAGAAAGTATTGGATTTGAACAATTGATTAGGGAAAGTAATTCAAATTGTGTTTTAAAAGAAGAATATTTAATTCCAGATACTCATCCAGATGTACAAGATATATTGACAGTTGAAGCTAAGCCTATAATAAAAACAAAAGAACTAGTTGGAGATAAAATGGTGTTAGATGGTAAAGTTGAATATACTGTTTTATATTTAGCAAGAGAGGATGGGTTTGTTGTAAATTCGGTTAATTACACTGAAAAATTTACTAGCAATATTGATTTAAATCAAGAAGAACATAAAGTTGTTTGCGAAGTAGAATGCAAAGTGGAACATATTGACGCTACTATAATGAATGAAAGGAAGATATCTATTCAAGCAGTTTTTGGAATAGATTGGGAAATATACAAGAGTAGCGAAGTTGAATTTGTAAAAGATATTGAAGGAACTGATGATATTGAAATCTTAAAGAAAACTGAAACTATAAATAGAATTAGTGCTAGTGAAGAATTGGACCTATTAGGTAAATCCACAATTAGAGTTGGTATGGACAAACCTCAAATTAATAAAATATTAAAATGTTCATTATCATTACACAAAAAAGAAATAAAAATACTAGAAGATAAAGTTTATTTAAGTTGTTACTGTAAGTTAAATATATTGTATAAGAGTGATGATTCGCGAGAGATAATTTATATTGAAGATGATGTTTATTTATCTAAAGAAGAGGAAATAAAGGGCGTTAATGCAGATATGATGTATTCAGTATCTTATGAGATAATTAGTAATGATTTAATGTTAGAAGAAGATGATTTAGGTGAAGTTAGAATAATAAATAATGAATTTGTAGTTAAAGCTAATTTAAAAGTATTTTCAAAAGAAAATATTGATATTATTAAAGATGCTTATTGTCCTAAATTCCCAATAGAGTTGAGAAAAGATGAATATGAATTGGGAGTGATTCAAGGAACTAATACGTCAGAAACAATAGTTAAAGATAATTTACAATTAAAAGAAGATAATTTAATACCGGAACAAATAATATCAAGTAATGCTTCAGTAATAATAGCGGATAAACAAGTTGAAACAGATAAAGTTATTGTAGATGGAATATTAAAGGTAGATGTTTTATATAAAACAAATGATTCTGATAAGTATGTAGAAAATGTCAAATCAGAAATTCCATTTACAGCAATAATAGAAGCACCAGGTGCTAAAGATGGCATGAAAGCAATAGTTAGAAATAATCTAGAAAATATTGATGCTTATATTGAAGCTAATACTATTGCTATAAAGGCAACATTAATGTTATCAGCTAAGATATGTTATGAAATGAAAAAAGAATTTATATCAGATGTAGTTGAAAAAGAAGGAGAAGCACCTCAAAAGAAAGCTAGTGTAACTATTTATGTTGTAGGCGATAATGATACACTTTGGAAGTTAGCAAAAAAATATAATACTACTGTAGATTCTTTAGTAAAAATAAATAATATTGAAGAGTCTGATGAAATTGAACCAGGTAAAAAAATAATTATACCAGGAAGAGCAGTTTTTTAAAAAAATATAAATTTATCACATTCAAAAAAATAATAGACCAATATACTTGTCTATTTGGTCTATTATTTTATTTCATGTGGCTTATTGTAAAAAGCTTTAGTACTTTAAGTAGTACTGAAGCTTTTTTTGTATAAATTTTGAATAATTATATTTATGGGTGGAAACAATATCTAATGCATGATATGAGGTGATAAAATTTGGATGAAATTTTAAGTGGAAATTTAATTATAATTGGAGGTGGTGAAGATAAAGAAGGAAAAAAAGAAATTTTAAATAGAGTATGTTCTTCAATAGATAAAGACAAAGACATTTTATTAATTGCAACTATTGCAACTGAATATCCTAAAGAAGCTGCAATAAAGTATAAAAATGCTTTTGGAGAATTGAAGGTTAAAAATATAAAAGTGTTAGAAATTAATGAAAGAATGGATTCATTTAATGATGAAAATGTGGAACTTATCAAGACTTCTTCTTTAATATTTTTTACAGGGGGAGACCAATTAAGGATAACTAGTTTAATTGGAGGAACGCCTATATATACTGCACTGAAGCAGGCTTGTGTTGATGGAACTTTTATCGTTGGAACATCAGCTGGAGCATCTGTTATGAGCGATACTATGATTGTTAAAGGTTCAGATGAAGAATCGCCAAGAAAATGTACGCTTAAGATGGCACCAGGATTAGGATTAATAAAAGATGTTATAATTGATCAACATTTTGCACAGAGAGGTAGAATAGGTAGATTATTAACAGGTATTGCAGAAAATCCAGAAGTATTAGGTATAGGTATAGATGAAAATACAGCAATAATAGTTAATAAAGTAGGTAAAATAGAAGTAATTGGAGAGGGAGCAGTATATTTTATTGATGGAAGTGAAATTACATATACAAATGTTTCAGAACTGTATGGTGATCAGATTTTAAGTATGCATAATGTAAAATTGCATATTTTAACTAATGGAAATAAGTTCGATCTTGTAAAAAAGTCACCTTTTGAGGAGGATAAATTAAGTAATGAAGATAGTACAGGAAAGAATATATGAAGGGAAAAATATATATTCTCATAAAAAATGTATAAGAATAGATTTAGACTTAGAGGGATATTGTGAAATTCCTAGTAAAGATATACCTAATTTTAATTTTAATCTATTAAAACTTATACCAGAATTATATACACATAGATGTGGTATAGATGAAGTCGGGGGATTTGTTACAAGACTTAAAGAAGGGACATATTTAGCACATATTTGTGAGCATATAACAATTGCATTACAAAACAAGTTAGAAATAGAAGTAGCTTATGGGAAAGCTAGAGAAATAAGTGGAGATAGATATTATATAATTTTTCAATATGAATATAAGAATACAGCGATGGAGTGTGTTAAATTATCTGTAGATTTAATAAATTCTTTAATAAAACAAAATCCTTTGAATTTTGAACATAGAATAGAATTATTAAAAGAAGTCTTACGTAAAGATGAAATAGGACCAAGTACTAATGCTATTTGTAAAGCTGCAAAAGAATATAATATGCCAATAACTAAATTAGGAGATAGTGGATTTTATCAAATTGGTTATGGAAAAATGGGCAGAATTATTGAGGCTACTATAGGAGATAAAACAAGTTGTGTAGGTGCGGATATTTCATGTGATAAACTATTAACTAAGCAGTTACTTACTAATCAAAATATTCCTGTAGCTGATGGAGAAAAAGTATTTAATGTTATTGGATTATTAAAAGCAGGAGAAAGAATAGGTTATCCAGTAGTTTTAAAACCACAATATGGAAGTAAAGGGCGAGGAATATTTTTAAATATTAGAAATGAAAAGGAATTATTAAAATTTTACAACAGCATGAGAAGAATTTATAGTGATATATTAATAGAAAAATATATACAAGGTAATGATTATAGAGTCTGTGTTGTTGATTATAAGGTAATAGCAGTTTCATTAAGAGTACCACCATTTGTTATAGGAAATGGAAAAGATAATTTAAAAAAGTTAATACAAGATATTAATAATAGCCCTTTAAGAGGAGAAGACCATGAAAAACCATTAACTAAGGTAAAGATAAATGATGAATTAATTTCATACCTAAATAAAAAGGGATTATCACTTATTTCAATTCCGCTTAATGGAGAAAAAATTATATTAAGAGATAATGCTAATATTTCAACGGGCGGAATTGCAATAGATTGTACAGATGATATATGTGAAGAAAACAGAAAATATTGTATAAATGCTGCTAAAGCCATAGGGTTAGATATATGTGGAATTGATATATGTGTTAATGATATAAGAAAGGACCTTTCAAAAAATAATGGAGTTATTATGGAAGTAAATGCTGCGCCAGGAATAAGAATGCACCATTTCCCATGTGAAGGTAAAGAAAGAAATGTAGGTAAAGCTATAATCGAAATGTTATACAAAGGAACTCCTAAAAACATTCCAATAATATCAGTTACAGGAACAAATGGTAAAACAACTACAACAAGAATGATAAGTTATATTTTAAGTAAAATGGGACACTGTGTAGGTATGACATCAACAGATGGTATATACTTAAATAATGAATGTATTCATAAAGGAGACGATTCAGGATTTAATAGTGCAAAGACAGTATTATTTAATAAGGATGTAGACGTAGCTGTATTAGAGACTGCTAGAGGTGGACTGATTCGTAAAGGGTTAGCTTATGATGTAGCGGATGTAGCTGTAATAACTAATATAACAAATGACCATTTGGGATTAGATGGAATTAATTCTATGGAAGAGTTAAGCTTTGTAAAGTCATTAGTTGGTGAAGCTGTAAAAGAAGATGGATTTGTAGTTATCAATGCAGACGATAAATGGAGTAAATCTATAATTAACAGAATTAAAGCAAAAAAAATATATTTTTCTAAAGATAAAGATAATTACTTAATAAAGAAGAATATAAACGATGGCGGTACATCTATATTTATAGAAAATAATCAAATTTTTGTAGTTAATGATAGTAAAAAATATTGTATATCTTCAATAAAGGATATACCTATTTCTTATAATGGAATACTAGAATATAATTTAGAAAATGTAATGGCGGTATGTGGAGCTTTAGTTGGTTTACAAGTTGATTATTGTATGATTGAAAAAGGGTTAAAAGAATTTATGCCTAATGAAAATAATATAGGTAGATTTAATCTCTATGACGTTGAAGGTAAAAAGGTGATATTAGATTATGGTCATAATATAGACGGATATAAAGCTGTATTATCATCTGTTAAAAAAATTAAAGGTAATAACAAATTAATAGGTGTAATAGGAATTCCTGGTGATAGGAAAGATGAAGCAGCATATGACATAGGAGATATATGTTCACGAGAATTAGATAAAATAATAATAAAAGAAGATAGAGATAGTAGAGGTAGAAGTTCCGGTGAGATAGCATCTTTGATTCAAAAAGGAGTATTGAATGCAAATAAAAATGTTAATGTTCAAATATGTTTAGATGAAGTAGAAGCTGTAGAGCAGGCATTAAAAATAAGTAGTCCAGGAGACATAATAATAGTATTTTATGAGGAATTAGAACCAATTATAGAATTAATAAATAATAAAAATAGAATGAAAGAATTGGATTTAAATTTAGCAAATTTATAATAGGAAAAAGAAACTTATTTTTATTAAAAGAGTTGTTAGACAGGATTTTCCCCCTATGATAGAATGTTACTGAGGTATTTATAAGAAAATAATAGATAAAAACTTTTATTAAGTTAAAGTATATAATTTAGATTAATTTATTATATACTAAAGTATAAATAAAAGTATTTTGAAATTATTTTCTTTAAAATACCTATAAAATGTTTGGAAAGGATAAGGGAAGATGGAGATTAAGGCTTATGCCAAGATAAATATTGCCTTAGATGTTATTGGAAAAAGAGAAGATGGCTATCATTTATTAAAAATGATAATGCAAAACATAGATTTATATGATATAGTTCAAATAGAAAAAATTGCTTCAGGAATAACATTAAAATGTAACAAAAGTTATGTACCTACAGATGAAAGAAATTTAGCTTATAAAGCAGCTAAACTATTTAAAGATGTATATAATATAGAAAGTGGAGTACATATAAATTTAGAAAAAAATATTCCTGTTTCTGCTGGATTAGCAGGGGGAAGTACTGATGCTGCGGCAGTGTTAAAAATTATGAATAAACTTTTTAATATAAATGCATCTGAAAATGAGTTGATGGAATTAGGTTTAAAATTAGGTGCAGATGTACCGTATTGTATTACAGGTGGAACTGCATTGTGTGAAGGAATTGGAGAAAAAGTTACTAAAATAAAACCATTTAAAGATAAAATTTTGATTTTAGTAAAACCACCATTTGGAGTATCAACTAAAGAAGTATATAAAGCGTTTGATTTATCAAAAGTTATTTTCCATCCTAAAACAGAGGAATTAATTTTAAATATGGGGAATAATAATCTTAATTTTGTTGCAAATAATATGAAAAATTTATTAGAAAATGTAACTTTAGGCAGACATAGAGTTATATCAACAATTAAAGATGAAATAAAAGAGTGTGGTGCTATAGGTAGTATGATGAGTGGAAGTGGCCCGACTGTTTTTGGATTTTTTGATGATATGTTAAAAGCACAAAGATGCTATGATAAAATGAAAGAAAAATACTTAGATGTTTTTATAACTAGAACAATTTAATTTTTATTAATTATATTATGTATAAACTTTCCCTTAAGTGGTAAGAATTTTAGCTACAAGGGGGAATTGATTATGAGTATAATAAAGAAGTTGAATTTTTTAATGATAATAGTTATATTTTTTAGTTTATTTAGTGGGTGTACAAGTCTAACTAGTAATATTCAAATAGGAGAAAATAAAACATTAAATTATGAAGAAGTAAAAAATTCTTTAATAAGATTTCATGTTATAGCAAATAGTAATTCTGATGAGGATCAGAAATTAAAATTAAAAATTAGAGATAAAGTTATAGATTACTTATATCCATCTTTAAATGATTCTAGTTCTCTTGAAGAATCAAGAGAATTAATAGAAGATAATATGGATAAAGTTAAAGAAATTGCTGAAACTGTAATAAATGATAACAATTATAATTATAAAGTAAAAGTTGAATTATCTAGAGAGAATTTTCCGGAGAAATCATATGGGAATATAATTTTACCACAAGGAAATTATGAAGCCTTCAGAATAATAATAGGAGAAGGTGAAGGTAGAAATTGGTGGTGTGTAATGTTTCCACCTTTATGTTTCGTAGATGAATCTAAAGCGCAAGTTCAATATGAAAAAACAGAAAATAAAATTAATGAAGAAATTAATAGAGAAAATAATAAAAATAAAGAAAATAATAACTCAAAAATAAAATTAAAGTTTAAGACAGTAGAGGTATTAAAGAATTTATTTTAACGAATAAGGTTCTAAGTATTAGATATAAGGCACATTCAAAAAAATAATAGACTGGTATGATCGTCTATTTGATCTATTATTTTATGTGCTTAAGTAATTTTTATTTGATGCTTAGAATTTATTATCTTAATATTAATAATAAATCTTTAATGTTATTCTAGTGTTAAATTGAAGTATTATAGGAGGACTACTAACATGACAAGAGCGTTAGCAATGATATCAGGTGGACTTGATAGTATATTAGCAGCAAAGTTAATTAAAGATCAAGGAATAGAAGTAATAGGAATTTGTTTTAGATCTTATTTTTTTAATGAAACAAATGCGATAAGAATGACTGAACAAATAGGAATAAAATTAGAAGTTGTAGATTTTTCAAAAGAACATTTTGAAATGGTTAAAAATCCAGAACATGGTTGGGGAAAAAATATGAACCCATGTATAGATTGTCATTCTATGATGATGAAGTACTCAGGAGAATTGTTAGAAAAATTTAATGCTGATTTTATTATTACTGGCGAAGTATTAAATCAAAGACCAATGTCACAAAATAGACAAGCGTTAAATGTAGTAAAGAAGCAATCAGGATATTCAGATAAAATATTAAGACCTTTATGTGCTCAAAATTTAGAAGCAACACAAATGGAACTTGACGGACTAGTAGATAGAGAAAAATTACTTAAAATTTCAGGTAGAAGCAGAACAATTCAGATGGAATTAGCAGAAAAATGGGGTATAAAAGATTATCCTTCACCAGCAGGTGGATGTAAATTAACTGAACCTAATTATTCTATAAGATTAAAAGAAATTATTGAAAGAAAAGATAATATTACTGAGAGAGACATAAATCTTTTAAAGTATGGTAGACATTTTGTTACACCAAATAAAACAAAAATTATAGTTACAAGAGATAGTTCTGAAGCACAAGAATTAAAAAATATATTAACTAAAAAAGATTTATTATTTTTCACATCTAACTTTAATGGGGCTATGGTTATAATTCCAGAAGGTAATAATCCAACACAAGAGGATTTAACTTTAGCTTGTAGATTTGCTGTTAGATACAGTAAGGGAAAAGATGAAAAAGATGTAGAAGTGAAATATGGTTATGTATCAACAGATTTTAAAGATTTTAAGAGTGTTAATTCAGTAACACAAGAAGAACTTGAAAAGTATAATTTAAATAACTAATAAATAGGAGGATAATATGAAGAAAAAAGCAATTATTGCTATTAAAAGTAATGCTTTATCAGATAATGATGATTTAATTGAAGTCGTATCTCCAGGTGAGTTTTATATAGAGGAATCTACTTTTAGAGTTGAGTACGATGAAACTGAAATTTCAGGTATGGAAGGTACTAGAACTATACTAATTATTAGAGATAAATCATTTACATTAGAAAGAGAAGGGTCTACAACAACTAAGATGGATTTCAAAATTAGGCAAAAGACTGCATCATTATATAAAACTCCTTATGGTATTCTTAAACTTGATATTGATACTAAGAAGTTAAATATAGATGTAAATGAAGATGGCGGAAAAATAGAGGTTAATTATTTGATGACAATGGAAGGTCAGCCGCCTATTAATACTCAATTATCTGTGGATATAAAAGCAAATAATTAAAAAGTTATATCAATAAACAAACTTTATTGGAAATTATATATATTGTAATAAGAATTATTCAATAGATTAAAGAAATGCATAATATTTTGTTGATTGTAATTCATAATTTAGTAATTTTACATATGTATTAAAAATTATTTTAATAAGGTACATGAAATAAAATAATAGATCGAAGAAGCATTGTATATTTTGTGTCAGACAAGGAAGTAGATTTAGTTAATAGTAATCTATTAGCTAAATTTGCTTATGTAGAATCACATAAAATAGATGAGCATAACTGGTTTATTATTTTTTTTGAATGTGTCTAAAATTTATTTAGGAAGAGTATAGTATTTAATTCTATACTCTTTTTATTTTTTTATATAGATTATAATTTGAAAAATATGTAAATAATTAAATAAGGAGGTAATAATTATGAGGAATCAGATTAAATATATAAGAGTTTTAAATGCATTATGTGATTATTATGGAATTGATAAAGAAGGATTAATTGAAATACTAAAGGAAAGAGAAAATAAATACTTATTATTATTGTTATTAAAAAATTATAGTTGCTTAGAACATGAAAGTGCTATGGAAATATTAAGAGTAAAAACTCAAAAAAGTGTTAAAAATAATATAAAATCTGCAGAAGAAAAATTATTGATAAATAGAAATTTTAGAGAAAAATATTTTGAAATTCAGGATAATATAGATATGATAGAAAAGGCAAAAAAAATAAATTAAAAAAAAGCTAGTCAATAACATAATTATATGATATTATATTGCTTATGTTATTTCAGCACAAAAAGACCCATAGTATATTTAATGGGTGGAATTTTATTATATCATTTAAGGAATATAAAGTCAATATAAAATAAATTTTTTTTAGGGAGGACAACAATGAATACTAAATATATTTTTGTTACTGGTGGAGTTGTATCATCATTAGGAAAGGGTATAACAGCGGCATCTCTTGGTAGATTATTAAAAAATAGAGGTTTAAAAGTTTCTATACAAAAATTTGATCCTTATTTAAATTTCGATCCAGGAACTATGAGCCCTTACCAACATGGAGAAGTTTTTGTAACTGATGATGGAGCGGAAACAGACTTAGATTTAGGACATTATGAAAGATTTATTGATGAAAATTTAACTAAAAATTCAAATGTTACAACAGGTAAAATATATTGGTCAGTTATTTCAAAAGAGAGAAAAGGAGAGTATCTTGGAGGAACAGTTCAAGTTATTCCACATATAACTAATGCGATAAAAGATAGAGTGTATAGAGTCGGAAAAGAAAAAGATATTGATGTTGTTATAACTGAAATAGGAGGAACTGTTGGTGACATAGAATCACAACCTTTCCTAGAAGCAATAAGACAAATTAAAGGTGATGTTGGCAGTGAAAATGTATGTTTTATTCATGTAACATTAGTTCCTTTCTTAGGAAAAGCAGGTGAATTAAAAACTAAACCTACACAACATTCAGTTAAGGAATTAAGAAGTATCGGTATACAACCAGATATAATAGTTTGCAGAAGTGAAAAAAGTTTATCAGATGATATAAAAAGGAAAATAGGATTATTTTGTAATATAGATGGAAATTCTGTAATTCAAAATTTAGATGCTGAAAATCTTTATGAAGTGCCATTAATGTTGCATGAAGAAGGATTAGATAATCTTGTTTGTGAGAGATTACATTTGGGATGTAAAGATATAGATAATTTAGAATGGATCCAAATGGTAGAACATATAAAAAATCTTAAAAATAATGTTAAGATTGCTTTAGTTGGTAAATATGTTGAATTGCATGATGCGTACATATCAGTTGTGGAAGCATTAAATCATGGTGGATATGCTAATGATACAAATGTAGAAATAAAATGGGTTAATTCTGTTGATATTGAAGAAGGAGATGTGAATAAAATTCTTTCAGATGTAGATGGAATATTAGTGCCAGGTGGATTTGGAGACAGAGGTGTAGAAGGTAAGATTGAAGCAATAAGATGGGCAAGAGAAAATAAGAAGCCATTTTTAGGAATATGCTTAGGAATGCAATGTTCAGTTATTGAATATGCAAGAAATGTATTAGGATATGAAGGGGCTAATAGTTCTGAAATAGATCCAGATACAAAATATCCTGTAATAGACTTAATGCCAGAACAAAAGGATGTAGAAGAAATGGGAGGAACTATGAGACTTGGAGTATATCCATGTAAATTAGAGGAAAATTCTAATTCTTCAGAACTATATAAAGATGAACTTATTTATGAAAGACATAGACATAGATATGAATTTAATAATGAATTCAGAAAACAAATAGTTGAATCAGGTATGAATATAGTTGGAACTAGTCCAGATGGTAGATTAGTTGAAATTGTTGAGGTTGAAGATCACCCTTGGTATGTTGCTGTACAGTTCCATCCAGAATTAAAATCAAGACCTAATAAACCACATCCATTATTTAAAGGGTTTATTTCAGCAGCTTTAAATGAAAAATAAGTCTAGATTAAAAAAGTTTTCCTTAATAATAAGGGAAACTTTTTTATTCTTTAGGACATTATATTTTTAAAAATCTGTGGATAACTTAGATTATATTATTGCTTAAAGATTAAGAAATAAAACCTAAAAGAATAAAAAATAATCATATGCCGCACCATTATTCCTGCACTACGTTTGGAAAGGGTGCATGGCTAAAAAAAATCGACGCTCCACAGTCGCTTAGCGATTTTTTTATTCTTTAGGAATTTATATTTTTGTCTTATTGTTAGAAAATAAAATCTAAATAACCAAAAAGGAAAACATATTTATTAAATCAATGTTAACAATACTTAAAAGTTTTAATATTTAATATATTGTAGTTATAATAGTAAATAAAAACATTTACTATTATAAAAAAAGGACTTATAATAAAACTAAATCTTTATTTATTATAAAGTTCTATATAAGAAAAGTTTTAAAATATTTTTCTTGGATATAATAATTTATATAAGACTTAAAAAATTAAAGTTTTTTATACATAATATATTATAAAACAATAATCAATAAAAGAATTATGCATATCTTAATTTTAAAATCTTAATAAAATTCCCTAATTTTTAAAATTGGCAACCAAAATAAATTCACAATGAATAAAGAAAATTAAAAAATCTTTAGTATTTTAAAAAAGATATATTGGAAAATTAAAAGGGCTTTATTTTCAAGCTTTTAATTGTAATTATTAATTGAGAATATATAAAGTTAAAAAGTTTTTAAGTGATTTTATCATAATTGCTTATTATAAGTTTTTACTTATTGTGAATTTTCAATTAAAAAATATGTGTATATAAGTTTAGAATTAAGACTGTCGTTTATAGGATAGATTATGTATTAATTAATTTGAATGGAGGTGCTAGCTTGACAAAGCAAGTATATGAAGAAATGACTTTAAGTCAGTTAAAAGAAGTTGCTAAGAATTTAGAGATAAAAAATATATCTAAATATAAAAAGAGTGATTTAATAGAAAAAATTTTAGAAAAATCCCCTAATTCTGTAGAGAAAGAAGGGAAAATTTTAAGAGAAAAAATAGCACCTAAAGTATATAAGGAAGAAAGAACTAATGTAACTACAAATAATACTTTAGGTAACAAGGAAAATGTAAATAATAATAATTACAATAGAAATGTAGAACATGAAGATAATGCTTTAAAACAAGAAAAATTAAAGAGTATGATTAATGAATCAAATACAGCTAAGGGTATTTTAGAAATATTAGAAAATAATAATTTTGGATTTTTAAGATGTAAAAATTATTTAACAAGCAGTGAAGATATTTATGTATCTCCATCTCAAATAAGAAGATTTAATTTGAGAACTGGTGATGAAGTAGAAGGAAAAGTTAGAGAAGCAAAAGAAGGAGAAAAGTTTAAAGCTCTTTTATATGTTCAAAAAGTAAATGGAGAAGAACCAGAAAAAGCAATAGGAAGAAAATATTTTGAAACATTAACTCCTATATATCCTAAAGAAAGATTGATGTTAGAAACTTCTGATGAAGGCGATTTATCATCAAGATTAATGGATATAGTTTGTCCTATAGGAAAAGGTCAAAGAGGTATTATAGTCGCACCACCAAAGGCTGGTAAAACCACTTTGTTAAAAAAAGTAGCTCAAAACATATCTTTAAATTATCCGGAAATAAAGTTAATAGTATTGCTTATTGATGAAAGACCTGAAGAAGTTACAGATATGATTAGATCTATAAATGGAGATGTAATATACTCAACATTTGATGAAGAACCTCAAAATCATGCGAAAGTATCAAGAATGGTTTTAGAAAGAGCTAAAAGAATGGTAGAGCAAGGTAAAGATGTTGTTATACTTATGGATAGTTTAACTAGATTATCTAGAGCTTATAATTTAACTATAACTCCAACAGGAAGAACATTATCAGGGGGATTAGATCCAGGAGCTTTAATAATGCCTAAGAAATTTTTTGGAGCGGCAAGAAATATTGAAGAAGGAGGTAGTTTAACAATTTTAGCAACTGCATTAATTGAAACAGGTTCAAGAATGGATGATATGATATTTGAAGAATTTAAAGGAACAGGAAATATGGAAGTTCATCTAGATAGAAAATTACAAGAAAGAAGAATTTTCCCAGCTATTGATATTTATAAATCAGGAACTAGAAAAGAAAATCTTATTTTTTCTAAAGAAGAACAGGAAGTAGCATATAAAATAAGAAGAGTTATGTATAAGGATGGAAATATAGAAGAGGTTACAGAAAATCTTATAAATATGTTATCTAAGACTTCAAATAATAAAGAGTTTATTAATATGTTTAAAAAAAGCGGTATATAATAAAAATAATTAGGATATATACTATAATTGTGTATATATCCTAATTATTTTTTATTAAGTTTTCCCCAATAGTAACAATGTCATCTACACTATATGTGGATGATAATTCTTTTAATTTATCTTTTATTATAGATAGTTTATTTCTGTCGCAGATTAAATTATCTATAACATCGTTAATTTTATTCAAATTATCTACAAGTATGGAACATCCACTATTAACTAAAAAATCGATATTTTCCATTTCCTGACCGGGAATAGCAAATGGAATTATTAAAGGAATATTTTTAACAATTGATTCTGTCACAGTTAATCCACCAGGTTTAGATATTATTACATCGCAATAATCCATTAATTCTGGAATATCTTTAGTAAAACCTAATATATGTAGTTTTTTATCATGGTATTTATTTGAATTACAATAATTTATTAAATATTTTTCTAATTTATTATTATTTCCGCATACAACAGTGATTCTTAACTTATGAGGACTTTTAAGCAATTCTTTTAATACAAAAGAAATCGTATTTAAACCAAGACTACCACTCATAAGTAATAAATTAAAGTAATCATCATTCTTTAAAGCTTTTAAAGAATGATTAGGTTCATAAAAAATTTTTTTTATAGGAATTCCTATTGGATATATTTTATCAGCTTCAATACCTTTATCTATTAATGATTGCTTTGTATATGAACTCCCTGTAATATATGCATCTACATCAGAGTCGATATAAGTATAGTGTGCTTTGAAATCAGTTACAATCATAATGTAAGGTATATTTAATCCTTGTTTTTTTAATGGTGTAACTATGTTAATTGAAAGAGCATGTGTAGCAATTATTAAATCAGGTTTAATATTATTTATTAGTTTTAAAAGTTTTCTTTTTGGAAAAAAGAAAATTAATTTTAGTATTTTATTAGTCATTTTATTATCTGTAAGATTATAAAACCAACCATAAAATTTAGGAAACTTTGATGCTAAAATTTCATAACCTACTACAATTAAATCATTTAAAAATTTACTACTTTTAAATAAAAAATCATGTTTTATAGTTTCGTATCCAGCATCTTCAAAAGATTGAGATACAGAATTTGCAGCTTGATTATGCCCTTGCCCTGTAGATGTTGTTAAGATTAAAATCTTTTTCACTTAATTTCACTCATTTCTACTATATTACATATAGAATAGTTTATCATGTTTATTAAAAAGTTTAAATATAATAAGCTATTTATGGGATTTTTTATTAAAATAAAAGATGTATAAAAAAGAAAATAGGAAAGACTAAGTCTTTCCTTAAATTTCCTATTTAGCATTAAGATTAAATCTCTTATTGAATTTATCAACTCTACCGCCAACATCAACGATTTTTTGCTTACCAGTGAAGAATGGGTGGCATTTAGAGCATATTTCAACTTTAAGTTCTTCTTTAACAGAACCAGTTGTGAAAGTGTTTCCACATGCGCACTTAACCACTGTATCGTTGTGGTATTCTGGATGTATGCCTTCTTTCATTTTTTTCACCTCTTCCAGTATATTAACTTTATGTTAACATGAAATAACTATTAAAGTATATCATAGTGAATTTTTATGGTCAATATAATTAATAAAAAATATAAATCAAGAAAATAAATGATTAAATTTATATTATTTTAACGTCTAGGAAACTATAGAATTTCTTAAAATTAAAAGGTTGATAAAATCTAAGGTGAATGAGATATTTTATGTCAATTTTCCATTGGAATGTGGCATAGCTACTTTGTTATTAAGTAAAATTATTTCTTTATCTTAAAATAATATATTTATATTCAAAGAGATTTATGGAATTAAAAACTTCTTTATTTAGGTAAGTATTAAATGCTATAATCGATTAAGACATATTCAAAAAAATAATAGATTAGTATAATATATCTTTAAAATATTATTTTTAATGTGTCTAAGATAGTCAATAAGGAGAGTAGTGAATTATGAGTAAGTTATATTTTAGATATGGAGCAATGAATTCGGGTAAATCTACTCATTTAATGCAAGTAGCCTATAATTATGAAGAACGTGGAATGAAGGTTATTGTAATAAAACCTTTGGTGGATAAAAAAGGAGGAGATAAATTATTATCTAGACTTGGAGTAGAAAGAAAAGTTGACTTCATGGTTTCAGAAGATGATAATATATTAAATTTAGTTATAGAATATTTAAATAGTAAATCTAGTATAGATTGTATATTGGTAGATGAAGTTCAATTTATGAAAGCAAAACAAATAGATCAATTATTTGAAATATCAGTTAGGTTAGATATACCTATAATATGTTATGGATTAAGAACAGATTTTAAAATGAATGGATTTGAAGGTAGTACAAGGCTACTATTAATCGCACATAGTATAGAAGAAATGAAAACTATATGTGCTTGTGGTAAAAAAGCTTTATTAAATGGAAGAAAGATTAATGGTAAATTTGTTTTTGAAGGAGAACAAATAGCAATAGATGAACAAGATGATATTCGTTATGAATCATTATGTGGAGATTGCTATTATAAATACAAACAAATATGTATTACTGATAAAAAAGATAATGAGAAAGCGTGTGTTGAGTAATGAAAAGATGTGAGGTTGGAGGTCAAGCTGTTATTGAAGGTGTTATGATGAGAGGCACTAAGGGGCTAGCTACTGCAGTAAGAACACTTAAAGGTAAGATAGAAATAAAAGTAGAAAAAATTAGTGCTATAACTAAAAAATATCCAATTTTAAATATCCCTTTTTTAAGAGGATTTTTTGTTTTATTTGATTCATTAAAATTAGGAATAAACTCATTAAATTATTCCGCTTCATTTTTTGATGAAGAAGATGATGAGCCATCAAAATTTGAAATTTGGATTAATGATAAGTTAGGTGAAAAAGCAAATAGTATAATTATGGGATTAACATTAATGTTTTCATTTTTTATATCTATTCTTCTTTTTATAATTTTGCCAACTAGTATGGCATCACTATTTAAGGGGATGAGTATATCTTATATAGGATTAAATCTTATCGAAGCTATTATAAGGATAGTAATATTGCTTGGATATATGTTTATAATAAGTAAGTTAAGTGATATATATAGAGTATTACAATATCATGGTGCAGAGCATAAAACTATATTTTGTTATGAAGCTATGGAAGATTTAACAGTAGAAAATGTTAAAAAATATCCAAGACTTCATCCTAGATGTGGAACAAATTTTTTATTTTTAGTAATGTTTGTTAGTATAGTAGTATTCTCATTTACAGGATGGGGAAGTTTTCTTGAAAGATTAGCTTTAAGAATTATATTAATTCCTGTAGTAACAGGTGTTACTTATGAAATAATAAAGTGGTTAGGAAAGAATAATAGTTCTTTATCAAAAATTATTGCATGGCCAGGAATGCAGTTACAATTTTTAACTACTAAAGAACCTGATGATAACCAAATTGAAGTTGCTATTGCAGCACTAAAAGCAGCAGAAGGAATTGAGGATATGAAAAAAAGTATTGGAGAATTAATTAATTTAGGAACAAATATTTTAAAGGATAATAGTGTAGATACAGCTAGATTAGATTCTGAATTATTGCTCGGAAGAGTATTAGATAAAGAAAGAATTTATTTAATAACACATAGAGAAGAATTAGTTAGCATATCTAATGAAAAAGAATATCTTAAATTAATCGATAAAAGAAAAGATAAAATGCCAGTTAAATATATTTTAAATGAATGTGAATTTATGGGACTTAATCTTTATGTTGAAGAAGGAGTGTTAATTCCTAGGGGAGACACTGAAATATTAGTTGAAGAAGTATTAAATAATATTAATGAAGATGAAGAAAAGGAAATATGTGATTTATGTTGTGGTTCTGGTGCTATTGGAATATCATTAGCTTATTTTAGAAGTAAAATAAATGTTGATTTAATAGATTATTATGAAACTCCAGAAAAAGTAACTTTAATTAATATTGAAAGATTTAATTTAAAAGATAGAATTTCATTTATAAGAAGTAACTTATTAGAAGAAGTAATATTACAAGAAAAAAAATATGATATTTTAGTTTCAAATCCACCTTATATTGAAGATGATGAAATAGAAGAACTAATGGATGATGTAAAGAAATATGAGCCACGTACTGCTTTAAGTGGAGGAACAGATGGGTTATATTTTTATAGAGAAATAATATCTAAAAGTAGTAAGGTATTAAAAAAAGATGGAATATTAGCATTTGAAATAGGATATAATCAAGGTAAGTCTGTAAAAATGCTTATGGAACAATTTAATTTTAAAGAAGTAAAAGTTATTAAAGATCTTGCTGGTTTGGATAGAGTAGTAATTGGCAAATTAAATAGTTAATATTTTATTAGGATGTCTATTTAAAAATGAAATTTAAAATTTGTATTTTTAAATAGACTTTTTACAAAGATATTATTTTGACACTTTAAAGTCTATATGATACTATCAATTAAATTAATAATAAGTAATTAATTTTTATGTAAGTATATAATGTAGTATTTTTTGTAAAAAAAGTTAGTAAAATTTAAAATTGTTAATGTATAAGTTATAGTTAAGTTTGTTGCTTAAAAGTCGAAAAATATGATATAATACCAAGTGGTTCTTAATTTTTAGATGAAGTTCATTTATTTAACCTAAGGCTTTGTTCATCTAAAAGTCAGGATGATTTATCCAACTATAGTTAAACACTTGGATAAAATGTGTAAAAATGAAATACGGAGTGATTAAATGTTATTAGATAAATTAGCTTTTATAGAAAATAAATATGATGAATTATCAGTTAAAATTAGTGACCCATCAATTATGCAAAATCAAAATGAATGGAGAAAGCTTTGTAAAGAACAAGCTGACTTAGAGATAATTGTAAATGCATATAGAGAGTATAAGCAAGTAACAGAAGATCTTGAAGCAAATAAAGAGATGTTAACTGAAGAAAGCGATAAAGAAATGAGAGAAATGTTAAATGAAGAAATATCTTCTTTAACAACTAGAGAACAAGAATTAGAACAAGAAATTCAAATATTATTACTTCCTAAAGATCCAAATGACGATAAGAACGTTTTTGTTGAAATAAGAGGAGGTGCAGGTGGAGATGAAGCAGCTCTATTTGCATATAACTTATTTAGAATGTATACAAGATATGCAGAAAATCAAAGATGGTCTACTGAAATAATGAGTTTAAATGAAACAGATATTGGTGGATTTAAAGAAGTTGTCTTTATGATTAAGGGTAATGGAGCTTACTCAAAATTAAAGTATGAAAGTGGAGTACATAGAGTTCAAAGAGTTCCTGATACTGAATCAAGTGGAAGAATTCATACATCAACTGCAACAGTAGCTGTTTTACCAGAAGTTGATGATGTAGAAATTGAAATTGCTGATAAAGATGTTAGAATTGATGTATTTAGAGCATCAGGTCACGGTGGACAATGTGTAAATACTACAGATTCAGCTGTTAGAATTACCCATTTACCTACAGGACTTGTAGTTTCATGTCAAGATGAAAAGTCTCAATTAAAAAATAAAGAAAAGGCTATGAAGGTTCTTAGATCAAGATTATTTGAAAAAGCTGAACAAGAAAGAGCTGATGGAATAGCTGAAGATAGAAAGAGTCAAGTAGGAACTGGTGATAGAAGTGAAAGAATCAGAACTTATAACTATCCACAGGGAAGAATTACTGACCATAGAATAGGATTAACATTATATAAATTAGAGGCATTTTTAGCTGGAGATATTGATGAAGTAATAAATGCACTAATTACAGCAGATCAAGCAGAAAAGATGAAAAAAATGGGAAATAGCAATATGTAAGGCATTATTAATGAATGCCTAAGTATTATTTGAAAGCCTTACATTTTATATGTGAGGCTTTTGAATAATAGGAGGAATGAGTTATGGATATTTATACTGCTATAAAAAAAGAAAAATTATCATTAAAGGGATTTATAACTTTTATGATTATGATAGCCATTTTTTTACCTATAGCATTATTTTTAACAGGACTTTTTAATATGTTTTATTTATTTTTTTTAGCATTTATTGAATTTTTAATAGTTATAGCTATAATACTTAGATTTAATAGTTATAAGGTAGAATATAAATGCAATAATAACAAATTAAGTTTTAGAACAGGAATATTTACAAGTAAATCGTTAGTTTTTTGTGATAGAGTAGTTTTAGTACATACAAATAAATCAGATTATGACATGGAAATAATAGTTATAACAAATTTAGCTTTTAAAAATAAGATGTTAAAACCGGTAGTGCCTAATTTTCTTAAAAGGTATCCAGAAATCAAAAAGGAATATTTAAAAATACAAGAATTTAGTCCAGATAAATCTTATTATTTTCAAGTTATAAGAAAAGGTGGATTGAAAAAATATTTATTATTAGATTGTATATATAAAAATTGTGTAAAAGCTGTTTATACAGATTATAGTATACAAAATATTAAAATTGCACGAGGACAGACAATAGTTTAGCAAGAAAGAAGGAAGTTGTTTTGAAAACAAATATTGTTGTGGTTAATAATATTTTTGATGACCAAGAAAAAATAAAAGTAGCAGCTGATGTAATAAAAAGAGGTGGAATAGTTGCCTTTCCAACGGAAACAGTTTATGGCTTAGGTGCAGATGCACTTAATGAGGAAAGTGTTAAAAAAATATTTATAGCTAAAGGTAGACCACAAGATAATCCATTAATTGTCCATGTTGCATCAAAAAAAATAGATTCATTAGTTGAAAGTGTTCCAGAAGTTGCTCAAAAGCTTATGGATAAATTTTGGCCAGGACCATTAACAATAATTTTAAAGAAAAAAGGTATAATACCTAATGTAACTAGTGCTAATTTAGATTCAATTGGGATTAGAATGCCAAATGATGAAATAGCATTAAAATTAATAGAATTATCAAAAACTGTTATAGCAGCCCCATCTGCTAATATTAGTGGTAGACCTAGTCCTACTGATGTTCAAAGATGTATAGAAGATTTAGATGGTAAGGTTGATTGTATAGTAGGTGGACATAAAAGCATTATTGGTGTAGAATCTACAATTGTGGATTGTACTGTTAATCCACCATTAGTATTAAGACCAGGTGGAATAACATTAGAAATGTTAAAAGAAATAGATTCAAGAATAGAAATAGATAAAGCCATAATGGAAAAGCCTAGTGAAGACCTAAAACCTAAAGCTCCAGGAATGAAGTATAGACATTATGCTCCAAAAGCAAAAGTTACAATAATATCTGGTGAAAGAAAAAAAACTATTGAAAAAATTAACGAAATAGTACACAATTATATAGATAACAATAAGAAAGTATGTATACTTACTGTAGAAGAGCATGAGCATGAATATAAAGAAGGTACTAAAATGGTATTAGGAAGCATTAAAGATTTATCTACAGTAGCTCAAAATTTATTTGAAGCATTAAGAAAATGCGATGATTTAGGAGCAGATTTTATTTTAGCAGAAGCTTATGAAGAAAAAGGGGTTGGAATTGCCATAATGAATAGATTAAATAAAGCAGCAGGATTTGATATTATTAAAGTATAATTAAATAATTTATAATAATTTGATTTTATTATTCTTTGAAATAAAAAAAGACGAAGTTAGAATTTAATACTTTTTCTTTTTTTTTTATGAATAAATATATTATTGGAGGTTTTACAATATGAAAATAGCAATTGGTTGTGATCATGGTGGATTTGAATTAAAACAAGAAATTATATCATTTTTAAAATCAGAAGGACATGAAGTTAAAGACTTTGGTACAGATACTAAAGATTCTTGTGACTATCCAGATATTGCGCTACCTGTAGCTGAAGCAGTTGCAGCAAAAGAATATAAATTAGGAATATTGATCTGTGGAACAGGAATTGGTATAGGAATTAGTGCTAACAAAGTTCCAGGAATTAGAGCAGCATTATGTTCTGATACATTCAGTGCACATGCTACAAGACAACATAATGATGCTAATATATTAACATTAGGTCAAAGAGTAGTTGGTGCAGGTCTTGCATTAGATATAGTAAAGACTTTTATATCAGCTGAATTTGAAGGTGATAGACATACAAAAAGAATAAATAAAATTAGTGAAATAGAAAAAAAATACAGTAAATAATAATTTGTAAAGTAAGTTATAGTTTAAAACATAGCTTTTAATAAAAATAAATTATGAATATTAGGAGGAAGAAAAAATGAGTAAAGTAATAGAGGTAAAACATCCGTTAGTGCTTCACAAGCTTTCAATGATAAGAAGTAAGAAAACAGGAAGTAAGGATTTTAAAGAATTAGTTAAAGAAGTTTCAACTTTATTAACTTATGAAGCAACAAGAGATTTAAATATGGATGAGGTTGAAATTGAAACTCCAGTTTGTAAAACTAAATGTAAAGTAGTATCTGGTAAAAAGGTAGCTATAGTGCCTATATTAAGAGCAGGACTTGGAATGGTTGATGGAGTGCTTAGTTTAATACCAGCTGCTAAAATTGGACATATTGGATTATATAGAGATGAAGAAACATTAAAGCCTGTAGAATACTTTTGCAAACTTCCAAAAGATATTGAAGAAAGAGATGTAATTGTAGTAGATCCTATGCTTGCAACAGGAGGATCAGCAGCAGATGCATTAACTATGTTAAAAGAAAAAGGAGCAAAAAGTTTAAAACTAATGTGTTTAATATCAGCTCCAGAAGGTATAGAATTAGTGCAAAAACAACATCCGGATGTTGATATATATGTAGCATCTATAGATGAAAAATTAAATGAAAATGGATATATAGTACCAGGACTTGGAGATGCAGGAGATAGATTATTCGGAACTAAATAGTAATTAGTTAAAAATAATGATAAAAGGGACTATCTTAAAATTAATTTTTTAAGACAGTCCCTTTAACTTTATTATTTATACTTATGATATATGGTATAATCAACATATATTATATAATGTTACTTTTAGGAGAGTATAAAATGGAACGAAGAATTAAAGATAATTATTATTTAGATATTGCTGAAACAGTTTTAGAAAGAGGAACATGTTTAAGAAGAAATTATGGATCTATTATAGTTAAAAATGATGAAATAATTTCAACTGGATATACTGGAGCTCCCAGAGGAAGAAAAAATTGTATAGATATGAATAGATGCATAAGAGAAGAATTACAAATTCCAAGAGGAACTCATTATGAACTGTGTAGAAGTGTACATAGTGAGGCAAATGCTATAATTAGTGCTTCAAGAAGAGATATGATTGGTGCAACTTTATACTTAGTAGGAAAAGATGCTAATACAAAGGAATATGTAAAGAATGCAAATTCTTGTTCTATGTGTAAAAGACTTATAATCAATTCTGGTATTGATTATGTTGTTATAAGAGATAGTAAAGATATATATAGAAAAATAGATGTATCAGAATGGATAGACAATGATGATTCTTTAAATATTAAATCCAATCTAGGGTATTAAGATTAAAAATATAAGTATAAATTAAAGAATATATAATGGTATATTGATAAAAATATAATCAAAATATAAATTTATAGTTAGATATAACCATATGGAAAAAATAAAATATTTATAAATAAAGGCTAGGAGGAAGTAAAGTGAGCAAAACGAAAGTTATAACGATATTTGGTACAAGACCAGAGGCAATAAAAATGGCTCCTTTAGTAAAGGAATTAGAAAAAAGAGAGGAAATAGAATCTAAAGTCTGTGTTACTGCACAACATAGAGAAATGTTAGATCAAGTATTAGACTTATTTGATATAAAACCTGATTTTGATTTAAATATAATGAAAACAAGACAAACATTAACAGGAATAACTAATAAAGTATTAGAGGGTTTAGAAGAAATATTTGAAAAAGAAAAACCTGATATGATATTAGTACATGGAGATACAACAACAACTTTTGCAGGTTCGTTAGCAGCTTTCTATCAACAAATTAGGGTTGGACATGTAGAAGCAGGACTTAGAACTTTTAATAAATATTTTCCGTTTCCAGAGGAGATGAATAGAAAATTAACAGGAAGTTTAGCTGACTTACATTTTGCTCCAACAAAAGGCTCAAAAGAAAATTTATTAAGAGAAGGTATAAAAGAATCAGATATTTATATAACTGGAAATACTGTAATAGATGCTATGGAGCACACTGTTGAAGAGGATTATAAATTTGTAAATGAAGAACTTCAAAAAATAGATTTTAATAAAAAAGTTATAATGGTTACAGCTCATAGAAGAGAAAATTGGGGAGAAGGAATAGAAAATATTTGTGAATCTCTAAAGAAAATAGTTGAGGAAAATTCGGATGTTGAAATAGTATATTTAGTTCATTTAAATCCTGTTGTTAAAGACGTTGTATTTAATAAACTTGGCAGTATGGAAAGAGTACATTTGTTACCACCATTAGATACTAAAGAAACTCATAATTTAATGAATAAGTCATTTATGGTTATGACAGATTCAGGTGGATTACAAGAAGAAGCACCACACTTAGGTAAACCAGTATTAGTATTAAGAGATGTAACTGAAAGACCGGAAGCTGTAGAATATGGAACTGTTAAATTAGTAGGTACTAATGTGAAAAACATAGTAGATGAAGCTATGAAATTAATTAATAATACTGAAGAGTACAGCAAGATGAGTAAAGCTGTAAATCCATATGGAGATGGTGTAGCATCGATTAGAATAGCAGATGCTATATTAAAATATTTTAATCTTAGCAAAAAAGAGGTAAGTGAATTTAAAAGATAGAGTTTGTTTAAATTTTAACAATTAACCCTTGAAAAATGTGAGAAAATTATGTATAATTAAATTATGTTAATAATTTAACGATATCAATATTAAAATATATATAATTTTTAGGAGGATTTATACGATGAAAGAAGTAGTTATTGTAAGTGCAGTAAGAACTGCATTAGGAAGCTTTGGCGGATCATTAAAAACAGTTCCAGCAGTAGATTTAGGAGCTACAGTAATTAAAGAAGCTGTAAAAAGAGCTGGAGTTAAAGCAGAATTAGTTGAAGAAGTTATAATGGGTAATGTAATTCAAGCAGGTTTAGGACAAAATCCAGCTAGACAATCAGCTGTTAAAGCAGGATTACCAGTAGAAATCCCAGCAATGACAATCAATAAGGTTTGTGGATCAGGTTTAAGAGCAGTTGGATTAGCAGCTCAAATGATTAAAGCTGGAGATGCTGATGTAATAATAGCTGGTGGTATGGAAAACATGTCAGCAGCACCATATGTATTACCAGGTGCTAGATGGGGCCAAAGAATGGGCGATGCTAAAATGGTTGATACAATGATTAAAGATGGTTTATGGGATGCATTTAACAACTATCATATGGGTGTTACTGCTGAAAATATAGCTAAACAATGGGGATTAACTAGAGAAGAACAAGATGCTTTCTCAGCTTCATCACAACAAAAAGCTCAAAAAGCAATTGAAAGCGGAAGATTCAAAGATGAAATAGTTCCAGTTATGATTCCACAAAGAAAGGGAGAACCAAAAGTATTTGATACTGATGAATTCCCAAGATTCGGAACAACTACAGAATCTTTAGCTAAATTAAAACCAGCTTTCCTTAAAGATGGTACTGTAACTGCAGGTAATGCATCAGGAATTAATGATGGAGCAGCAGCTTTCGTTGTTATGAGTGCTGATAAAGCAGCTGAATTAGGACTTAAACCATTAGCTAAAATAGTTTCTTATGGATCAAAAGGATTAGATCCTTCTATAATGGGATACGGACCATTCCATGCAACTAAGAAAGCTTTAGAAGTAGCTAACTTAACAATTGATGATATGGATTTAATCGAAGCTAATGAAGCTTTTGCAGCTCAAAGTTTAGCAGTAGCTAAAGATTTAAAATTTGATATGGAAAAAGTTAATGTTAACGGTGGAGCTATTGCATTAGGACATCCAGTTGGAGCATCTGGTGCTAGAATTCTTGTTACATTACTTCATGAAATGGAAAAGAGAGATGCTAAAAAAGGTTTAGCAACACTTTGTATAGGTGGAGGAATGGGAACAGCTCTTATAGTTGAAAGACTATAATAATTGTTAATATTCTTTAAACACAAAGCTGTTATAATGTAGAACATTATAACAGCTTTTGTTTATTCTTTAGAAATTATATTATTAAAGAATAAACAGAAGCTTAAATTGTAATTTTAGATAAAAGTTAATAAATATAGATTAAAGAATAAAAAAATAGAAGATATTTGTAAGTTAGATTTTTTGATTATATGCTTAAAAACTAGATATGTAAATAAATGAACACTTCTATGTCTGACTTAGATATTTTGTTACTTTGTTAAAAATATACATGCTTAATAAAATAAATAATTAAATTAATGTATAAAAATATATATAATATAAAAATATATAGTATAGGTTTAAACAAGTAATCTTTAAATTATCGAATGAAAGAATTCTTACAAAAATTCTAAATATTGATACTTTATCTTTATATTGCATAAAATGTATGCAAGAAGTAAGAAAAAATCTTTGATAAACAATTATAAATACCATTTTATAAAGTCTACATAAGCACTTATAAGTATTTTATTATTAAATATAAAAATAAATAATTGAATAAATTTATTTGTTTGTATTCATTAGTACAAAAAAAAAATTACAAATTTATATATTAAAATTTAATTAAATACATAAAAATAAAGAAAATATTATAAATTTTAATAAAATTCGAAATGTAAATGTTATCAACAATAAGAATAAGTTCCTTCTTAAGACTGAATATTCAGTTAATTGAAAGATTGTCCTAGAACAAAATCATATTATATAAATAATAAAAGAAAAACGGATTTTAACTGCATATTTATAAGAAAATGAGAGTTAAATTAACACAGTGACAATAAAAAGCAATTTATTAATAAAAACGACGTTTTATTAAAGTTTGATATGGAGATATAATATCTGATATCAACGGGAAAAGAGGAAAAAAATATGGATAATGAGGTTATTAAGCTACTTAAAGATATGAGCAAAATTGATTTAAGTGCTGGTATTATAATGTTTTTTATTATATGGTTCTTTTCTTCTTTAACAAATGGAATGATATATTTATTGGGGATAGTAGTATCGCTACTAAATTTTATTGTAAGTGCATATATTACAGTAAATTTCTTAAAATATAATAAGCGAAATAAATATATGCCTATAATTACTTTTTTTAAAATAGCTGCAATAATTGCTATAGCAGCACCGTTTATAAAAAGTATAACATTAACATTTTTTTATATGCTTGGATTTGTTTCGCATTATATATTACTAATAATAAACTGCATAAAAAATAGGAAAGGAAGTGTTTAAGTTGGAGTCTAGTAGACTTATATACTCCTTTAAAATTGGAAATTTCCCTATTGATATTACTCCAGAGATAATAATTCAATGGGCGATAATTTTAATTTTATGGGTAGGTGCCTGTTTATTAACGAGAAATCTAAAGCAGAAGCCTAATAAGAAACAAGCAGCTTTAGAGAAACTTTACGAAACAGTAAAGTCACTTGTTAACAGTACCATGGGTGAAAACTATGCTCATTTTGTACCGTATGTAGGAACTTTAATAGTTTACCTATTATTTTTAAACTTTACAGGTTTAGTCGGTATAGAGCCACCAACTCAGAATTTGAGTGTAACTTTCGGACTTGCAATTACAACTTTTTTAGTTATTAATGTAAATGCAATTCTTAAAAGAGGTCCAGGAGGTTACGTAAAAGGCTTTACACACCCCTTTGCTGTTATGTTACCAATAAACATTATGGAAAGAGTAATGCTTCCAGTATCTTTAGCACTGCGACTTTATGGTAACATGTTAGCAGCAACAATTTTAGTAGAATCAGTCTATCATGCATTAGCTGGTATAGGAGTATTAGCACAACTTGGTACGCCTATAATAGTTCATGGATATTTTGACTTGTTCGATGGAACAATTCAAATGCTTGTATTTACAATGTTAACAATGATTAACATTAAAACTACAGCAGAACATTAATTTTAACAGAATAATTTTTAAGGAGGAATTCATAATGAATTTAGCATTAATAGGAGCAGGTATTGCTGTATTAACTGGATTAGGAGCAGGAATAGGTATAGGTATAGCTACAGGAGGAGCAACTCAAGGTATAGCTAGACAACCAGAAGCAGCAGGTAAAATTCAAACAGCTTTAATCATAGGAGCAGGTCTTGCAGAAGCAACAGCGATTTATGGTTTAATAGTTGCATTTATGTTATTATCAAAATAATAAATTATATGAGTTAATAATCTTGACTCCGAAGGGAGGATATAAATAAGTATATGGATATTAATATTTCAACTTTATTAATGACTTTAGTTAACTTTTTCATTTTAGTTCTTATATTAAAGCACTTTTTCTGGAGTAAAATTCAACTAGTAATAGACGAAAGACAAAACTATGTTGATGAAAAATTAATTAAAGCTGATGAGGATTCTGAAAAAGCAAGAATGTATTTATTAGAAAATCAAAAAATTCTTCAATCAGCTAAAGATGAAGCTAAAAAGATTACTGAAAATCAAAAGGTAAAAGCAGATAAAATATATCAAGATATTATTGAAGATGCTAATCAAGAAGCTAAATCATTAAGAGAAAGAGCTAAAATAGATATACAAAGAGAAAAAGAAAAAGCAGAGTATGAAGTTAAAAAACAAGCAATAGATTTAGCAGTAGAGCTTTCAATTAAAGCATTAGAAGAAAGCATAGATGACAATAAACATAGAGAACTTATAAGTGATTTTATTACTAAGGTAGGTATGTAACTATGTATGAATATTTAGATAGGCGATATGCCTTAGCACTTTATCAAGTTGCTGAAAAAAATGGAAAAGTTGAAGAGTATTTACAAGATTTAAGAGAAGTATGTGACATTATTGAAAGTAATCCTGAATTTTTTGAGGTAATCAAACATCCTCAAATAAGCACAAAAAAGAAAAAAGATACATTTATTAAGATATTTAAAAATCAAATAGATGGGGAACTACTTTCCTTCCTTCTTATATTAATTGAAAAAGATAGAATTCTTTATTTAAGAGAAAAATTAAATGAGATGGAAAAGATAGACCTTGAAAGAAAAAATACTTTAACTGGTGTTGTAAAAACAGCTATTCAAATTTTACCAGAAGAATTAGAAAAAATAAGAAATATTTTTGAAAAAAAATATGATAAAAACATATTGTTCAAAACTGAAGTAGACAAGAGCCTTTTAGGCGGAGTATATGTAAGGATTGAACACGAGGTCATAGATGATACTGTAAAATCTAAAATAGAAGAAATGAAAGATTTAATGCTTAAGCAGAATTAGAGGTGAGTCCATGAATATTAAACCAGAAGAGATAACTTCTATTATAAAAAAAGAAATAGAAAAATATGAAAAACAAATAAAAACAGTAAATTCTGGTACTATAATTCAAGTTGGTGATGGAGTTTCAAGAGTTTATGGATTAGATGATTGTATGGAAGGTGAATTATTAGAATTCCCTAATAATGTCTATGGTATGGCTCTGAATCTTGAACAAGACAATGTTGGATGTGTTCTTTTAGGATCTGAAGAAGGAATAAAAGAAGGTGACATTGTTAAAGGAACAGGAAATATAGTAAAAGTTCCAGTAGGTGAAGCTTTAATTGGTAGAGTAGTTAATTCATTAGGTGAACCAATTGATGGTAAAGGCCCAATAAATACAAACGAAACTAGACCAATAGAAGTTCATGCTCCAAGTATAATAGATAGAAGTTCGGTTAACGAACCACTACAAACCGGAATTAAAGCGATTGATTCAATGATTCCAATCGGTAAAGGACAAAGAGAACTTATAATCGGTGATAGACAAACAGGAAAAACTGCAATATGTATAGATACTATCTTAAACCAAAAAGGTAAAGATGTTATATGTATTTATGTGGCTATAGGACAAAAACAATCTACAGTTGCACATATTGTTAACACATTTACTGAAATGGGTGCTATGGACTATAGTATAGTAGTAAGTTCTACAGCAGCAGATTCAGCACCATTACAATATCTTGCACCATATGCTGGATGTAGTATAGGTGAATATTTCATGAATCAAGGAAAAGATGTATTAATTATTTATGATGATCTTTCTAAGCATGCAGTAGCTTATAGAGCTATGTCATTATTACTTAGAAGACCACCAGGCAGAGAAGCTTATCCAGGAGATGTTTTCTATATTCATTCAAGATTACTTGAAAGAGCGGCTAAATTATCTCCAGAATTAGGCGGAGGTTCATTAACAGCTCTTCCAATTATAGAAACACTAGCGGGAGACGTTACAGCGTATATACCAACAAATGTTATATCTATAACAGACGGTCAAATATTCTTAGAATCAGGTTTATTCTTAGAAGGGCAAAGACCAGCTGTAAATGCAGGTATATCAGTTTCAAGAGTTGGTGGTAATGCACAAATTAAAGCGATGAAACAAGTAAGTGGTACTCTAAGATTAGATCTTGCACAATTTAGAGAATTAGAAGCATTCGCACAATTTGGATCAGATTTAGATAACGATTCTAGTAGAAGACTAGAAAAAGGTAAGAGATTAATGGAAGTATTGAAGCAAGATCAATATCAACCAATGGATGTTACAAAACAAATAGTAATACTATATGCAACAGTTAATGATTTCTTATCAGATGTTAAAGTTAGTGACATAAGAAGATTCGAAAAAGAATTTTTAGAATATATGGACACTCATTATAGAGATATTGAAAACTCAATTATTGAAGAAAAAACTTTAACTAATGAAATAAAATCAAGGTTAGAGGAAGCAATAGTTGAATTTAAAAAAATATTTTTAAAAGATGCATAGCTTAATTTTAAGCTATGCCCTTCTTTAGGAGGTGGAAATCATGTGTGCAGCTGGATTAATTGATATAAAAAGAAGAATTAAATCCGTTGAAAGTACAAGAAAAATTACTAATGCTATGGGACTTGTTGCCACTTCTAAGTTAAGAAAGTCTAGAAATGAATTATCATTAAATAATAAATTCGTTGAATCAACTGAACAAATTGTTAAAAAACTAGCAAATGCAATTTCTGGTGAAGAACAAAGTATTTATTTTAAAGGGAATAATAGTAAAGATAAATTGTACATAGTTATTACATCAGAGACTGGGTTATGTGGAGGATTCAATGGTAATGTAGTATCTTACTTGGAAAGACTAGTGAAAAATGAAGATGGAGATACAAAGATTGTTGTAGTTGGAAAAAGAGGAATAAGCTATGTTAAAAAAGTAGGCTTTGAGCCAATTAATGAATTTGTAGATATTTCTGATATACCGACTGTTACAGAAGCTAAAGTTATTTTTGAAAAGGCTCTTGAGATGTATATTAATGGAGAAGTTTCAGAAGTTAATATTGTATATTCTGAATTTATTTCACCTGTTAAACAGCAACAAAAATCTGTTAAGATTTTACCTATAGAAAAGCCTGATAAGGGATCAAGTGATTGTATTATTGAACCTAATATAGAACAGGTTTTAAGAGATTGCTCAAATATTTATTTAAAAGCAAAGGTTAGAAGCATTTTATTAAGTTCAAAATGCAGTGAACAAAGTTCAAGAATGACGGCAATGGATGGAGCTACTCAAAATGCTAATGATTTGTTATCTAATTTAAACCTTAAGTTTAATAGAATAAGACAACAAGTTATTACACAAGAAATAAGCGAAATTGTTGGAGGAGCAGAAGCTCAAAAATAGTAAGGAGGTATCTTATGCCTGGAAAGATGGGAAAAGTAGTTCAAGTAATTGGACCAGTAATAGATATAAAATTCGATTCAGACTCACTTCCTAATTTATATAATGCAATTAGTATAAATATGGGAGATCATGAATTAGTAGCTGAAGTTGAACAACATGTTGGAGACGATATTGTTAGAACAATTTCAATGGCAGCTACTGAAGGTGTAAAAAGAGGAATGGAAGCTACTGATACAGGAAAGCCTATTTGTGTTCCAGTAGGTAGTGAAGTATTAGGAAGACTATTTAATGTTTTGGGAGCTCCTATAGATAATGCAGGAGAAGTAATTGCAAAAGAGGAATACCCAATTCATAGACCAGCTCCTAGTTTTAAAGATCAATCAGTTGAACCTGAGATGTTTGAAACAGGAATTAAGGTTATAGATTTACTTGCACCATATCAAAGAGGTGGTAAGATAGGTCTATTTGGAGGAGCTGGAGTTGGTAAAACAGTATTAATCCAAGAGTTAATAAATAATATAGCTAAAGAACACGGTGGATTATCAGTTTTCACAGGTGTTGGAGAAAGATCAAGAGAAGGTAATGATTTATATCATGAAATGAAAGACTCAGGAGTTATTAATAAGACTGCTTTAGTATTTGGTCAAATGAATGAACCACCAGGTGCTAGAATGAGAGTTGCTTTAACTGGATTAACTATGGCAGAGTATTTTAGAGATCAAGGTCAAGATGTATTATTATTCATAGATAATATATTTAGATTTACTCAAGCAGGTTCAGAAGTTTCAGCTTTACTTGGAAGAATACCTTCAGCTGTTGGATACCAACCAACATTAGCTACGGAAATGGGTGCACTTCAAGAAAGAATAACATCAACTGTTAACGGATCTATAACATCAGTTCAAGCTGTATATGTTCCAGCCGATGACTTAACAGACCCGGCACCAGCTACAACATTCTCACATTTAGATGCAACTACAGTTTTATCAAGAAGCATAGTTGAACTTGGTATATATCCTGCAGTAGATCCATTAGAATCTTCATCTAGAATATTAGATCCAAGAGTAGTTGGAGAAGAACACTATAAAGTTGCTACAGAAGTAAAAAATGTTCTTCAAAAGTATAAAGAATTACAAGATATTATAGCAATACTTGGTGTAGATGAATTATCAGATGAAGATAAATCAGTTGTGGCTAGAGCAAGAAGAATTCAAAGATTTTTATCACAACCATTTACTGTTG
Source organism: Clostridium sp. CTA-5 (assembly GCF_054768135.1). Taxonomy (NCBI): domain Bacteria; kingdom Bacillati; phylum Bacillota; class Clostridia; order Eubacteriales; family Clostridiaceae; genus Clostridium; species Clostridium sp. CTA-5. The sequence goes on from NZ_BAAAAT010000011.1 coordinate 66,894, forward strand.
GAGAACAATTTACTGGTATGCCAGGAAAATATGTTCCTATAAAAGAGACAATAAGAGGATTTAAAGAAATATTAGAAGGTAAACATGATAATTTACCTGAATCAGCATTCTTATTTGTTGGCTCTATTGATGATGTAGCAGAAAAAGCTAAAAAGTTAGGATAAAGGGGATGAGCAACGATGGCTAATACCTTTTTATTAAAAATTGTTACTCCTACTGATGGTGTGTATAATGGAGAAGTAGAAAAAGTATTTTTAAAAAATACTAGTGGAAACTTAGAAATATTAGCAAATCATGCAGAGATGATAACAAGTACAATACCTTCTGTTATTAAAATAAAAAATGCCGAAGGAAAAACAGAAGAGATATTTGTTGCTACAGCAATCGCAAGTGTTGATTCAAATGGTGTAACTATATGTAGTGATGCAGCAGAAAAACCAGATGAAATAGACCTTGAAAGAGCAGAAAAAGCTAAAGAGAGAGCTGAAAAAAGATTAGAAGATAATAATTATAATAAGCATAGAGCTGAATTAGCATTAATGAGAGCTGTTGAGCGTATAAAATTAAAAAGATAAAAGCTTAAGAGGGGATACCTCTTAAGCTTTTATCTTTTTGGCTTTGAAAATTATAAAAAGTCAAATGTACGAGAAAATTCACGTTTCATAGTAGCATTGGCAAATTTTTATTATTAATCATATTAAATTATCACAAATTAACGGAAAATCTATATATTATATTATAAACTTAAATAAAAACAGAATAGAAATTGAAATAGCTGAGCATAATTAAAGAAATGAATAGGGGGTATAGGTATGAGAATTAAGATTAGTTTAATGTTACTTATATTGATATCATTTTTAAATATGGGAGCTATTTCTAAGCAACAGATGATTAATAAGTCCTTCTATGAAATAGAAAATAGCATGCTAAATAAAAGTCAATTTGAAGAGAATGGTGTAAAAATCCAATTTAAAACTAAAAGAAGTATTGAAGAAGAATATTTATTAATTAAGCAAAATCTAATTAACAATATTCAAGGGATATATAGTGAAGTTGACAAAAATAAATTTGGAATATTGAATAATAATTTTAATATTAGTGCAAATTTATGGAGTGTAGACAATTATACTTATGTTGAAGTTATCTTAATAAATACTAATTCTGAATATAAAATAGAATACTTACAGAATATATTAAAAACTTTAAGTGATAAAACATCAGAAAATATACAAATGTTTTTATATTATAAAGGGAAAGTAGAAAATATATCAAGTGATAAATTTAGGAATTGGTTAAATGCTTCACAAGATATTAAAGATCTAGATATAATAGAAATTAATAATGGCTATACAGGCACTGGAAGTTTAAAAGATGGAGAGAAAGTTAATTTTGCACTGTCTAACTATAATACTGATTCGTATGTAATTATTGCTACACCAATAGTATTTACAACATATTAAAGCATTAAAAATAAAGTAATAATTCATTTTTAATAAAGAAAGACTAGGATTATACACTAAATATATAATAAAATTCTAGTTATTTTCTTGATTAAAAAATTGTGTTTTATTTTTTGTGTTTAACAATTATTTATGGAGGATAATATGGAAAAAATAATAGTTAAAGGTGTAAAAAAACTTAATGGTGAAGTTAATATAAGTTGTGCTAAGAATTCAATACTACCTATAATTGCAGCAACTATATTATGTCCAGAGAGTATTACTATAAATAATACTCCTATGTTAGAGGATGTAGAGGTCATTTGTAAAGTATTAGCTAAATTAAATTGTGAAGTCAATTTTTCTAAAATAGATAATAAGTTAAGGATTGATACTAGTAATATAAATCCTGAAAATACTAATACAGATTTAATAAAAAAAATGAGGGCATCATTTTTAATAATGGGATCTATGCTTGCGAGATTTGGTTACTGCAAGCTGTGTTTGCCAGGTGGATGCAATATAGGGAGTAGACCTATAGATTTACATCTTAAAGGATTTAAACTACTTGGTGCAGATGTAAACATTGGATATGGATTTGTAGAAGTAAAAGCAAAAAAATTAATTGGTAATAGAATATATCTTGATTTCCCTTCAGTTGGAGCTACTGAAAATATATTAATGGCAGCTGTTTTAGCAGAAGGAACAACAATAATAGAAAATGCAGCTGAAGAGCCAGAGGTTGAGGATCTTGCTAGATTTTTAAATAAAATGGGTGCAAAAATAGAAGGTGCAGGAAGAGGAAAAATTATTATACATGGAGTAAAAAGTTTAAAAGGTATAGATTATACCCCTATATACGATAGAATAGAAGCAGGGACATTTATGATAGCAGCAGGAATAACAAATAGTAGGATAAAAATTAATGGGGTTAATGAAGAACACCTAAGACCCGTTATAGAAAAACTAAAAGAGTGTGGATTTTTATTTAGCAAATATAATGAAAATTCTATTATAGTAGATGGAACAAAAATGAAAAAAGCAGTTGATATAAAAACATTACCATACCCTGGTTTCCCAACTGATATGCAAGCACAAATTATGAGTCTTTTAGCTATTACACAAGGAATAAGTATTATAACAGAAACTGTATTTGAAAATCGATTTATGCATGTTACAGACTTAACAAGAATGGGAGCTAATATAAAAATAGATGGAAGAACTGCAATCATAGAAGGAGTTTCTAGATTAACTGGATGTGAGGTTAAGGCTACAGACTTAAGAGCTGGAGCAGCGATGATTTTAGCAGGATTAGCAGCTGAGGGAGAAACTATAATAGGTGATATTTATCATATAGATAGAGGATATGTTAATGTAGAAGAGAAGTTCAGAAAATTAGGTGCAGAGGTTTATAGAATCGATGTATAAACTTAAAGGGCAAGATTAGATAATCTTGCCCTTTAAGTTTATATTTTAGTATAGAAGAATTCTTAGAGTCTAAGATATCTATTTTATAAATAATATGAGAATATAATATTAAAAGTATTTTAATAAATGCTTAACATAATTCTTAAAATTAGAGCATATATTTATTTGTAGGGACTTAGAGAGGGGATAAGTATGAAGTATAAAATAAATAAAGATGTTAAGCTTGTTGCTTCAACCACGTTAATTATAGTAGTAGTATTAATTTTATTTCCTATAGTTTTTTTAAACTTTGATTTTAACAAATTTAAGCCTTTTAATATTAATGATAGTGTTATAAAAAAATCAACAGAAGTAGAACTTTCTAAAGATAAAAAAGTTAAGTTATATAGAAAATCTGAGAATAAAGTTTATGAATTAAACTTAGAAGATTATATTACATCGGTAGTCTCTGGTGAAGTGCCAGCTAATTTTGATGAAGAAGCTTTAAAAGCACAAGCTGTAGCAGCAAGGACTTATTATGTAAATAAAATAAATAATCCATGTAAGGATGCAGAAAAAAATGGTGCAGAAATATGTGATACTACACATTGTCAAGTTTATATAGATAAAGAATCAAGAATGGAAAGTTGGAGTAAAAAAGAAGCAGCAGATAATTGGGGGAAAATAAAAAAAGCAGTTGATGATACAAAAGGTCAAATTCTTGTTTATGATGGTAAAGTATTAGAATATCCTCAATTTTTTGCAGTAAGTTCTGGAAAAACAGAAGATGCAAAAGATGTATTTTCATCAGATATACCATATCTTAAATCGGAAGAAAGTAAAGGAGAGGAAATTGCACCAAAATATAAAAGCTCAGTTGAGATAAATAAAAAGGAGTTTATTAATAAAATTAATAATCAATATCCTAATGCAAAAATAACAGAAAAAAATATATCATCTGCTATAAAAGTGAAATCTTATACTGAAAGTGGAAGCGTAAAAGAACTCCAATTAGGTGACGAGGTAATAAAGGGTAAAGACTTTAGAACTTTATTTAATTTAAATTCAACTAATTTTAAATGGGATATAAACAATAACGTTATAAAAATAGATTGTACTGGATATGGTCATGGTGTTGGTATGAGTCAATGGGGAGCAAATGTTATGGCTAAAGAGGGGAAAAAATATGATGAAATATTAAAACATTATTATAATGGAGTAGAAATTGAAGAGATAAAATATAAATAAAAGATGATAATTAATAGGTAGACCTTATTGGAAATTATATACATTAAATTAAATAATAGGTTAAAAATAGATTGAATAGTTTATTTTAAATTAATGAAATAAACTATTCAATCATTTTAATCTATTATTTTTTTGCTCTTTTTTTGAGATGCTTAAATACAAAATTTTATTTGTATTTAAATTAAGTTAATTTTTATCTATAAAAATCATTATTAGTGTATTAATTTCTATAAAAGGGAAATAATGAGAAAAGGAGGTGTTAATATGGACAAAAATTTTAAACATAAGTTTAGAGATTTATTTAGAAAGGAGAGCTTTTATATTGCTTTGTTTTTATGTCTTTGCATAATGGCAGCAGTAGGTACAGTTTCTTATAAAAGAATAAATAGCCATAAGCAATTAATTAAGACACAAGAACAACAAAAAGAGGTAGCACTAAATATTAATGATAAAAGCGCAACTAATGAAATTCCAAATGCGGAGAGAGTAGAGAATGCAACTAATAAAAATAATGAAAAGAAAGAAGTAGCATCTAAAGAAAATTCTAAAACTGTTTCATCTACTAGTACAACTACTAAGCTATCAAATCCAATAGATGGAGCTATAAGCAGGGGATATACTTATCCTAAACCAGTAAAGGTTGAGGACAATGTATACAGAACAATTAGAGGAATAAATGTAAGTTCTAAGGTTGGAGCAGAAGTTAAAGCAGCATCTGAAGGTGTTATTGAAACAGTAGAAAATTCAGGTGTTGAAGAAGGTGTAATTGTACAAATTAAACATGCAAATGGATTAAAGACAAGATACGGAAACCTTGACAAGGATGTATCAGTTAAGGTTGGAGATAAAGTTACAACTAATCAAGTTATCGGTAAAGTAGGGAATAGTGCTAAATTATTTGATACTAAAGATTATGGAGAATTTTTAAATTTACAAGTAATTAATGCTAATGGAGAACAAGTAAATCCAGAAAAATATTTTAGTTTTAAAGCAAAATAAAGATTAATGAAAAATATTAACCAGTTATTTTATTAATTTAAAATGCTGGTTAATACATAACTAGATTATAGAAATTAAAAATTTATTTAGTTAAAAATATAGTAATTTAAGGGAGGTTATATTTTGAAGGATTACATTGAAGAAAGGGTATTAGAAGTTGCAAAATATATTATAGATTCAAAGGCTACAATAAGAAAAACAGCCAAAGTTTTTGGCGTAAGTAAGAGTACTATTCACAAAGACATGACAGAAAGACTTCCTAAAATAAATCCTATGATTGCAAAAGAAACTCATTCTATTTTGGAATTAAATAAAGCTGAACGTCATATTAGAGGTGGAAAAGCTACTAAAATGAAATATAAAGCTATTGAATGATACGAATATTGAGGTTATAATATAGTATTAGTAGAATTATGTTATTAATGGCAAGAATATACGTTTTAGGAGTGAATGAGGAATGTGGTTTTGGAGAACTGGGACAGACCTTGGAATTGATTTAGGTACAGCTACTGTATTAGTTTATGTAAAGGGAAAAGGTGTTATATTAAAAGAGCCTTCTGTAGTAGCAATTAATAAAAATAATAATAAATTATTAGCAGTTGGAGAAGAAGCAAGAAAGATGATAGGTCGTACGCCTGGAAATATAGTTGCTGTTCGTCCACTAAGAGATGGTGTTATTTCTAATTATGATGTGACAGAAAGAATGCTAAAAGAGTTTATAAGAAAAGCATGTGGAAAGAGGAATATTACAGCACCTAAAGTTATAGTTTGTGTGCCTTCTCAAGCCACTGAGGTAGAAAAGAGAGCAGTTCTTGATGCTGCAAGAAATTCAGGAGCAAAAACAGTTCATTTAATTGAAGAACCATTAGCAGCCGCTATTGGTGCAGGTGTTGACATAAGTAAGCCTAATGGAAATATGGTTGTAGATATTGGAGGAGGAACTTGCGATATTGCAGTTATTTCATTAGGTGGTATTGTTGAAAGAAGCTCAATTAAGGTTGCTGGAGATAAATTCACTGAAGCTATTATAAAGTATGTAAGAAATAAGTACAAAATAATGATTGGAGAAAAAACAGCTGAAGATTTAAAAATAAACATAGGTGCTGCTTTTAAAGGGTCTAGAAATTTGACCGCTATGATGAAAGGTAGAAATTTAGTAACAGGACTACCTGATGAATTAGAGATAAGCACAGAAGAAGTAAGAGAAGCATTAGAAGAGTCAGTAGAATACATAATTGATGCTGTAAAAGCTGTATTGGAAAGAACTCCACCTGAGTTAGCAGCAGATATTATAGAAAAAGGTATTTTAATGACTGGTGGTGGCGCATTATTATATGGATTAGATAAGCTTATAGAGTTTAGAACTGGTGTTGAAGTAACTATAGCTGAAAATTCTGTTGAATGTGTTGCTGAAGGAACTGGAGCTGTTTTGGGACAATTAGATAAATTAGATAGTGCTTTAAATTCACAAGAAATAGTTCTTATTGAATAAGGCAATAAAATCAAACCCTAAAATATAAATTTTAGGGTTTGATTTTATTTATATATTTTTATTGAAAGAAAAATCATTTTTACTGAGATTATAAGCTTCAATTAAAGAATTTGATATTAATTTTGCCATATCCATAACTAATGATAATCTGATACTATATGATGAAAAAAGTTGAGAATTATTAACTGAATCTACTATACCTATTATAGAAGCAATACCAACTTCAGGTAAATCTTTACCAACTCCTTTACCTGGATGTATTGCATAATCTCTTGTATGAATTTCTCCGATAGCACTTTTGTCACCTAAACAAGCATCCACTCCAATTATAGGTGAGTTAGGATGCTTTTTATATATTTCATCTAAACGAGCATCTATATTTAATGCATGTATAGGATGTGATAATGTTCCATATATAGGTAAAGGAAATGAATTATCTATTAAAATAGATCCAACTAAAGGCCCTAAACAATCTCCAATACATTTATCAGTACCAATACAAACTATTACAGTTTCATCACTCATATACTCTTTAAGTGCTTCAGAAATTTTACAACAAGCAATTGGTGATTTATAGTTTATTTTATGCTTAGTCAAATGAAATACCTCCTTCTTAAAATATATATATGATATAGTTGGATAAAAATGATAAAAGTGGGAATAAAAAATCCACTATATGGAAAATAATAAAGTTAGAGGTGATAATTGTGAGAAAGATTATAACTTATGTATTTATGGGAGTTGCAGTAATAATGAATGCATATTTAATTTTTTATTGGAATCCAAAAGACTATACAGATAAAATAGCAAAGTCACAGAATGATTGTATAAATGTTATGTCATATTCAAAACCTATATATACAAAAAATAAAGATACAATAAAGGAAAATTTGTGTGATGAAGATAAAAAAGATTTAAATAGAATAATATCAAAATTATCAACAACTGACATCGGGAGAATAAAAGAATGTTTAAAAATAAAAGACGATACTAAAAGTGTAGTTGGAACTTTTAAAATATTTAGCACTAGATTATCAAGAAATGATTACCTAAGAGTTAGAGATATATGTTCAGATTTTATAGACCTTAAATATTTAGATGAGGAATTAAAAAAAATCAAGTTATGCCTTAAAATAGAGTATTTTATAAAAAAACATAGATAAATAGATTTAATTTGCTTAAATGGTCAGATAGTGTGCTTGAAATAAAATGATTTTGAATATATACTAGTCATTGTTGATCGACAGAAATCAACTAACAAAAAAATAAATACGGAGGAATTCCCGAGTGGCCAAAGGGGGCAGACTGTAAATCTGTTACGTTTCGTTTCGATGGTTCRAATCCATCTTCCTCCACCAAATTATGGGCGCATAGCTCAGCTGGGAGAGCATCTGCCTTACAAGCAGAGGGTCACAGGTTCGAGCCCTGTTGTGCCCACCATAATTACTAAAAATAAAATAATCTATGCTGGCATGGCTCAACGGTAGAGCAGCTGACTTGTAATCAGCAGGTTGTAGGTTCGATTCCTATTGCCAGCTCCAATTAAATATGGAGGAATTCCCGAGTGGCCAAAGGGGGCAGACTGTAAATCTGTTACGTTTCGTTTCGATGGTTCAAATCCATCTTCCTCCACCAAAAAGAACAAGTTTTTTGTTCTTTTTTTATTTATACAAAAAATTATAAAATTTTTATATTTGAAAATTTTATAGAAGTTTGATAGAATTTATGTATATTTAAAATAAAAATATGTTAAGCTTTTTAGTATATGTTAAAATTAATAAAAAATAGAATTATCATATTGACCGTTTAAAATTAATATGATAAAATTGTTTAAAAATTAAATATTATACTCTTATCAAGAGAGGTGGAGGGAAAAGGGCCCGATGAAACCCGGCAACCTGTTATTTACAAGGTGCCAATTCCTGTAGAATTATATTCTACAAGATAAGAGAGATTATGTTATATTCTCTTCTTATCTGAAGGGTTTTTTTTATGTATAATAATATAATTATTATCAATATTATTATATATAGAGGTTTTAACAATTAAAGCTTAAAAATGAAAGGAGAAAACTATGAAGAGATTATTTACTTCAGAGTCAGTTACAGAAGGGCATCCAGATAAAATGTGTGATCAAATTTCAGATTCTATTTTAGATGCTATTTTAGAAAAAGATCCTACTGCTAGAGTTGCATGTGAAACTTGCACAACAACAGGTATGGTTATGGTTATGGGGGAAATAACAACAAATTGTTATGTTGATATTCCTAAAGTGGTTAGAGAAACAGTAAGAAACATTGGTTATGATAGAGCAAAATATGGTTTTGATTGTGATACTTGTTCTGTTATTACAGCTATAGATGAACAATCAGCAGATATTGCTATGGGTGTAGACGAAGCTTATGAATCAAGAAAAGGTGATAAGGATGATGTTGAAGCTGTAGGAGCTGGAGATCAAGGTATGATGTTTGGATTTGCTACAAATGAAACAGAAGAATTTTTACCACTTCCAATAGCAATGGCTCATAAATTATCAAGAAGACTTACAGAAGTAAGAAAGAATGGTACTTTAGAATACTTAAGACCAGATGGTAAAACTCAAGTTACTGTTGAATATAAAGATAATAAACCAAAAAGAATTGATACTATTGTTATTTCAACTCAACATGGAGAAGATGTGTCATTAGAAACAATAGAAAAAGATATTAAAGAACATGTTATAAAAGCTGTAGTACCAGCAGAATTATTAGATAGTGAAACAAGATATTTCATAAATCCAACTGGAAGATTCGTTGTTGGTGGACCACAAGGAGATTCAGGATTAACTGGTAGAAAGATTATTGTTGATACTTATGGTGGTTACGGTAGACATGGTGGTGGAGCTTTCTCAGGAAAGGATCCAACTAAAGTAGATAGATCTGCTGCATATGCTGCAAGATGGGTAGCTAAGAATTTAGTAGCTGCAGGAGTTTCAGACAAGTTAGAAATACAATTAGCTTATGCTATCGGAGTTGCAAAACCAGTTTCTATTGAAGTTGAAACTTTTGGAACAGGAAAAATGGGAGAAGATAAGATAGTTGAAATTGTAGAAAAGGTATTTGACTTAAGACCAGGTGCTATAATTAGAGATCTTGATTTAAGAAGACCTATCTACAAGCAAACAGCTGCTTATGGACATTTCGGAAGAACTGATGTTGATTTACCATGGGAAAATTTAAATAAAGTTGAAGAAATAAAAAAATATATATAAGTTCCAATAAAGTTTGTTCATTAATATAAATCTTAGAATATTTATAAATGATATGACTCACCAGTATAGTGAGGAACTTATATAGAAAATTTATAAGATATATGATTCTAACTAAATATCGTTAATTAAGGATATAATTTTCTATAACAATTATATAAAAGATTATAAATATAATAATTTAATTAGAAGATATATATATAATTATTTTTCAATTTAAATAATTATAAAGGACTATTTCAAAACATATTTATGTATTTGAAATAGTCCTTTATTTATATTTTTTATAAATCCCCAGTTTCTGCTATTTTTATTATTTTGGATGTTTTAGTAATTTATATGTATGTATATTTTAGAATACAATTGTAGTTTTTAAATAAATATAGATTATAATATATACTAGGAATAATTATATAAAATTTAACATAACAAGGATTTTTAATATAATAAATTTTGTAATATAGTATTTATTTATCAGAAAGTTTGGAGAGATTATATGGAGATAATAAATGGCTTTGTCGAAAGCATTGTTTTTAAAAGTGAAGAAACAGGTTATGCAGTCTGTAAAATTAGAACTTCAAAAAATTTAATTAATGCGGTAGGAACAGTTCCGTTTATTAAAGAAGGCCAAAATGTAAAGTTGCAGGGGAATTGGATAGTGCATAAACAGTTCGGAGAACAGTTTAATATATGTGAATTTGATGAAATAATTCCAAATTCATTAGAAGGAATAGAACGTTATTTAAGTGCTGGAATAATACATGGTATAGGTCCTGTAACAGCTAAAAAAATAATTAAGGAATTTGGAGATCAAACATTAGATATATTAGAAAATCATATAGAACGTCTTATGGAAATAGAGGGTATAGGAAAAAAGAAATTTATGATTATCTATGAGTCATATATAGAACAGCATGCATTAAAAGATATTATGATATATTTCCATCAATATGGATTAAGTAATAATCAGTGTATTAATATATATAAAAAGCTAGGACCTAATGCAAGACAGATAGTCAAAGAAAACCCATATATATTATCTGAAGAGATTCCAGGAATTGGATTTAAGACTGCAGATAGAATTGCTATGAATATTGGAATTGAAAGTGACTCTAGTTTTAGGATTCAAAGCACTATTAAATATGTTATAAATCAATTTTGTTTACTAGGTAATACATATATGCCTAAAGAAAAGGTAATAGATGAATGTAAAGATTTTTTATCAGTATCTAATGAGTTAATAGAAGAAAATATAGATTTAATAGCTTTAAATAAAGAAATAGTGTTAGAAAAAGTAGATGATATAGAAGTAGCTTTTTTACTCCCATATTATTATTGTGAATTAGGCGTTACTAATAAAATAATTACTTTAGGTATGCAACAAATACAAACTATAAATTCTGATTTAGATTTTGAGGTTAATATTTTTGAAAAAGAATATGATATTGAATTTGCTTCATCTCAAAGAGAAGCGATAATAGGGGCATTTAGTAATGGAATTGAAATTATAACTGGAGGGCCTGGAACAGGAAAGACTACAATAATAAAATGTATAATAGATATATATGAAAAAAATGGGATGAAAGTTATATTAGGAGCACCAACAGGAAGAGCTGCTAAAAGAATGACAGAATCCACAGGAAGAGAAGCAAAAACAATTCATAGGCTCTTAGAGATAGGTGTTTCAGAAGAAAATGATTCTGTATTTGGAAAAGCAGAAGGATCTCCATTAGATTCAGATGTTATTATTATAGATGAAGCTTCAATGATAGATATAGTGCTTATGCATAATTTATTGAAGGCTATTAATTTAGGAACTAGATTGATAATAGTTGGTGATGTTGATCAATTGCCATCAGTTGGAGCTGGAAATGTATTAAGAGATTTAATTGAGTGTGAATATATTAAGGTAGTACGATTAAAAGAAATATTTAGGCAAGGTAATGAAAGTTTAATAACAGTTAATGCACATAGAATAAATCAAGGTGAAATGCCAATTTTAAACCAAAAAAATAAAGATTTTTTCTTTATAAGTGAAGAAAATCCAGATAAAACAGTAACGACAATCATAGATTTAATGAATAGAAGATTACCTAAATTTAATAGCTCTTGGAATAAACTTAGAGATATGCAAGTATTAAGTCCTATGAGGAAAGGTGTGTTAGGAGTAAGCAATTTAAATGTAAAACTTCAACAAATATTTAACCCACCATCAAAAGATAAAAAAGAAAAAAATATAAAGGATGTTATTTTTAGAGAAGGAGATAAGGTTATGCAAACTAAAAATAATTATTCTTTAAAATGGTTTAGAATTAAAGGTCATGGAGAAAATGAAGGCGTAGGAGTTTTTAATGGAGATTTAGGATTTATTCAAAGTATAGATGAAGAACGAAAATGTTTAACGATTATATTTGATGATGAACGAAAGGTTATATATGATTTTACATTTTTAGATGAACTAGATTTAGCTTATGCAACAACAATACATAAAAGTCAAGGAAGCGAATTTAAAGTAATTCTTATTCCTGTATTTATGGGAACACCATTTCTAATGAATAGGAATTTATTATATACAGGAATTACAAGAGCTAAAGAACTTGTAGTTGTTGTTGGAATAAAAAAGGCACTAATGTATATGGTTAATAATACTAATAGTATGGAGAGATATTCATCATTAAAATATAGAATCAAAGATATAGTAAATAAGACATTTGAAGAAATTTAATAGCAGAATTTATAATTAATTTAAAGGAAGTTTGAGTAAAACAAATAAAATATTACTATAGAGTATAAGAATAATTGAAATTACAGAATAAAAAAAGGAGCGTATTTAAATGAGCAAAAGTATTAATTTTAATCATGAAGAACTTAATTATGCAATAAGTAAAATAGCTCATTGGTATAAGAAGAATATAAGATTATTAACAATACTTACTGTGCCTTTTAATACATCATATATTTTTGCTAATATAATAAATGAAGTTGCAGAACAAGGTGGCAAGGTTCTTTATGTATGGTCTAATAATAGAGAAAATAGAGAATTAATAACTTTATTAAAAGAGATTAATATAAATATAAGTTATTCATATATTGAGGGTGGGAATGGTGCTACAGACTTAATATTTGTAAATGAGAGAGCTTTACCGTTAATTAAAGGTGAATATGATTTAGTAATATTAGATGATATAACGTACTTTTCCAATATAGATAATATAACTTCAAGAAAAAAAGTAGAGTTATGTTTAAGGTTAGGTAAAAAAGCAATCTATTATGGAATAGAAAAAAATTGGTTAAGTGGAGAAACAATAGAAGTATCATCTTATAATTATGAAAAACCATTTGTAGAACCAAGAATTTTAACAACAAGAATAAATTTAAATACAGATATCCCTTATAATTTGTATGAATATTTAAAATGGTTTGCAAAAAACAGAGATAAAATTGCTATATACACGCCAAATGAAGAAACATTAAACTTAGTTTATGATTATTTTACTAATCAATTAATAATGAAAGAAGTTAAAGTAATTAAAGTTTCTAAGCAAGAAGAAATAAAAAAATGTGAAAGAGTATCAAAATATAAAGATAAGGCAATATTTATAATAAGTAATAAATTAGAGGAGTTAAGTGAATATTGCCTTATTAACAATGCGGTTATTTTATTTTGTGATAATAAAAGGTATACGTATAAAAAATTAATATATTTATGTGGTAAAATAGGAAAAATAAATACTGATTTACCAGAAATAATATTAGTTTCTAATACCATTTCAGAAGATATGGATAAAGCAAAAGATTTGGCAAGAGAATTTAATAAAAAGATATGGGAAAAAAATTTAATAAGATTATAAATAGTATATGTGAGGGAATATGTACAGTAATTTATCCTATAGAAAATTATTGTATTTTATGTAATACCGAGGATTGTATTGGAATATGTAATACTTGTAAGAGTAAGATTAAGAAAACTCAGAACTATTTAAACGATGATATAATAAGCTATGGATATTATGGAGGAGCATTAAAAGAGTTAATACTTAAATTTAAGTATAAAAGTAATTTTACTGCTGGGAATATATTAGCGAAACTTTTGGAACAATATTTAATTGAAAATATTAATTATAAAGAATATATAATTACGTATATACCTATTTCAAAAAAGTCTAAAAAGATTAGAGGGTTCAATCAATGTGAATATTTAGCAAAAATAATATCAAAAGATTTATGTGTTGAATATTTAGAAACATTAATTAAAGTTAAAGAGACGAAAGAACAAAAAACTTTAAAGAAACAAGAAAGAGCTGAAAATATTAAAGGAGCTTTTAATATAAAACATAATGTTAAATTAAAAAATAAAAAAATTATATTAATAGATGATGTTACAACTACAGGAAATACAATAAATGAAGGTTATAATTTATTAAAAAAATATGGCGCAAAAGAAATAAAACTATTGACCTTAGCCAAAAGTCATATATAATATTATTGTAAAGCTAGGTTTGTGGTTGAAAGTCGATGCTAGTCGCAGGCAAAACGATCCACTTAAGTTAGATAAAATATCTAATGAGCATGGTGCGGTATAGAAGTGAGTCCTGCCATTCATGAAGAATGAGAGGGTTAGTAGTGAGGGATTAATTTCTAGTAGCAAAAGCTCCAGCAGGCGGGTGTGGGGGCAAAAACCAGGTCAACTAGCTTTACTTTTTTTATATTTTTTTTGCAATATACAGGAAAAAATTTATAGAATTTGAAAAAAATATAAAAATGGCATAATGTTCAGTAAATTCAGAAAATTACCCTTGTTAACTTTATTAATACGTAGTAGAATATAATTAATAAAACTATATTTTGTCTATAAAAGTTTTTATACAGAGAGGGGCTGGACTTTATGAAAGTAACAGTTATAGGGAAAAATATTGAAATAACTAATGCATTAAGAGAAATGGTGCAAAAGAAAATATCTAAATTAGGAAAATATTTTGATTCTGATATAGAAGCAAAAGCAACATTAAGCATTCAAAGAAACAGGCAAATAGTAGAGGTTATGATACCTTTTAATGGAGTTTTATTAAGAGGAGAAGAATCAAATACAGACATGTATACAGCCATAGATTTGGTTGAAGATAAATTAGAAAGACAAATTAGGAAACAAAAAACCAAATTGTCAAGAAAAAAACATGAATCTTTAAAATATGGGGAAATAGTTGATTTATTACCTAAAGAAGAGGATGAATCAAAACTTGTCAGAAGAAAGAAATTTGGAGTTAAGCCAATGGACATTGAAGAAGCTATTCTTCAAATGGAATTAATAGGACATAATTTTTTTGTATATCAAGATGCAAAATCAAGTAAAGTTAATGTGGTTTATAAAAGAAAAGATGGAGATTATGGTTTATTAGATCCTGAATATAGATAAGTTACTTAAAAATCCTCCTAGTGTAAAACTAGGGGGATTTGTAATATTTAAATTAATTATATCTCCAACAAAAATTGTAAATTTTATTGAAAACAATGAATGAAAAATGTTATAATTACAGAATGTACGATTTGTAGTAAAAGAATTACACTTTTATTATCAAAATATGTAATTTGAAAGGATGACATTATGGGATTATTAAGTGCCGTATTTGGAACATATAGTGAAAGAGAAGTAAAAAGGATTAGACCTATAATTAATCAAATAAATGCCCTAGATGAAGCAATGCAAAAACTTTCAGATGATGAGTTAAAAGCAAAGACTGCTGAATTTAGAGAAAGATATAACAATGGAGAATCTTTAGATGATATTCTACCAGAAGCATTTGCTGTTGTTAGAGAAGCATCAACAAGAGTATTAGGAATGAAGCATTATGATGAACAACTTATTGGAGGAATTGTACTTCATCAAGGTAGAATAGCTGAAATGAAAACAGGTGAAGGTAAGACACTTGTTGCAACATTACCAGCATATTTAAATGCATTAGCAAGTAAAGGCGTTCATATAATAACAGTTAATGATTATCTTGCAAAAAGAGATAAAGAACAAATGGGAGAATTATATGGATTCTTAGGATTAACAACAGGGGTTATTATTCATGATTTAAATAATGATCAAAGAAGAGAAGCTTATAATTCAGATATAACTTATGGAACAAATAATGAATTTGGTTTTGACTACTTAAGAGATAACATGGTTATTTATAAAGAAGAAAGAGTTCAAAGAGCTTTAAACTTCTGTATAGTAGATGAAGTTGACTCAATTTTAATTGATGAAGCTAGAACTCCACTTATAATATCAGGTCAAGGAGAAAAATCTACAGAATTCTATAAAGTAGCAGACTATTTTGCTAAAAAGTTAGTAAAAGAAAAAGATTATACAATAGATGAAAAAGCTAATGCAGTAATGTTAACAGATGAGGGTGTTAATAAAGCAGAACAAACTTTCAAAGTAGATAATTATGCTGATGCTGAAAACATAGAGTTACAACATTATGTTACTCAAGCTTTAAAAGCTAACTATGCAATGAGAAGAGATAAAGATTACATGGTCAAGGATGGCGAAGTAATAATTGTTGATGAATTTACAGGAAGACTTATGGAAGGTAGAAGATACTCAGATGGTCTTCATCAAGCAATAGAAGCAAAAGAAGGAGTTAAAATAGCAAGAGAATCTAAAACTTTAGCTACTATTACATTCCAAAACTACTTCAGAATGTATCAAAAGTTATCAGGTATGACAGGTACAGCTTTAACTGAAGAAAGTGAATTTAGAGAAATATATGGATTAGACGTTATTGTGGTTCCAACACATAGACCTATTGCTAGAAGAGATAATCCAGATTTAGTATTTAAGACTGAAGATGGAAAAATAAAAGCTGTTATTGAAGAAATAATAAAAGCCAATGAAAAAGGTCAACCAGTGTTAGTTGGTACAGTAAGTATAGAAAAATCAGAATTAATTTCAAGTAGACTTAAGAAAAGAGGCGTAAAACATCAAGTTTTAAATGCTAAATTCCATGAACAAGAAGCAGAAATAATAACTCATGCTGGAGAAAAAGGTATGGTTACTATAGCTACTAATATGGCTGGTAGAGGTACTGATATTAAACTTGGTGAAGGTGTTGCTGAACTAGGTGGACTTAAAATTATAGGTACTGAAAGACATGAATCAAGAAGAATAGATAACCAATTAAGAGGACGTTCTGGTAGACAAGGAGATAATGGTGAATCAACTTTCTTTATTTCATTAGATGATGATTTAATGAGAATATTTGGATCAGAAAGAATTCAAGGTGTTGTTGATAAACTAGGTTTAGAAGATGATGAAGCAATTGAAAGTAAACTTGTTTCTAAATCAATAGAAAATGCTCAAAAGAAAGTTGAAGGTAATAACTTTGATATCAGAAAAACATTATTAGGATATGATGATGTAATGAATAAGCAAAGAGAAGTTATCTATAAACAAAGATCAGAAGTTCTTGAAGGTCAAGATGTAAAAGAAGAAATATTACATATGTTGAAAGATGTAATAAAAGATGCTGTTTATACTCATATAAAGGGTGAAGCAGAAGATTGTAGAGAAGAATTCTTACATTTAATGGTGAGTTTAAATGATTTATGTATACCACCAAATTCTGTGAATTTACCAGCACTTGAAAATCTTTCAAAAGATGAAATAGCAGAAAGTTTATATGAAACAGCAGTTAAGTTCTATGAAGAAAAAGAAAAAGAATTTACTTCTGAAAGATTAAGAGAAATAGAAAGAGTTGTACTTTTAAGAGCGGTTGATACTAAATGGATGGATCATATAGATAATATGGATAATTTAAAACAAGGTATCGGCTTAAGAGCATTCAAACAAGTAGATCCTGTTCAAGCATACCAAATGGAAGGTAGCGACATGTTTGAAGAAATGATTGATTCTATTAAAGAAGAAACTATTAAGTTATTATTCCATGTGAGAGTAGAAAAAGCTCCGGAAAGAGAAAGAGTTGTTAAAGAAACAGGAGCGGTTCATGGTGATTCACCATCAGCTCCAGTAGGTCCAGTTAGAAATCCACAAAAATTCGGAAGAAATGATTTATGTCCATGTGGAAGTGGAAAGAAATTTAAAAATTGTTGTGGTAGAGAAGCTTAAAAGTATATTAATTTTATTGAAAGGGTTGGCATAAGCCAACCTTTCATAATATAAAAATATATCTTTTATATTAATAGTATGATAAAGTTTTTCTGGATAATAACAAAACATATAAATACAAGTGAATAAGTAAGTTAAAAACTTAATCTAATTAGATATATTTAATAAAGTTATATGTAATCAATGAAAGAGGTGAAGTAGATGATTATTGAATTAGAAAAAGAATTAATGAAACTTTCTAACTTAAAAGAATCTATAGTTGAAATGAGTGTTTCACTTTGACAAAGAATCATTAGAAAAACAACTAAATGAATTAGAATTTCAAATGCAGGAAAATGGATTTTGGGATGATGTCAAGAGAGCAGAAGAGGTTACTAAAGAAAGTAAAAGAATAAAAGATAAAATTCAAAGAGTAGAAAATTTACAATCAAAAGTTGAAGATATTGAAGTATTAAGAGAAATTATGGAAGAAGATGATGAAGAATCTTCTATAGAGATAATAAATACTATAAAGGAAATAGAAAAAGAAATTGATGATTATAATATAGAAATAATTTTATCAGGAGAATATGATAGAAATAATGCTATATTAACACTTCATGTTGGTGTTGGTGGAACCGATGCAAATGATTGGACAGAAATGTTATTAAGAATGTATACAAGATGGTGTGAAAAGAAAGGATATAAAGTAGATATTCTGGATTTGCTTCAAGGTGATGAGGCAGGAATAAAGAGTGTAACCTTAAAAGTAACAGGTGAGTATGCATATGGATATCTTAAAGCAGAAAAAGGGATTCATAGATTAGTTAGAATTTCTCCATATAATGCAAATGGTAAGAGACAAACCTCTTTTGCATCTATGGAAGTTTTGCCAGAAATAACAAAGGAACAAGATATTGAGATAAAATCAGATGATATTAAAATTGACACTTATAGAGCATCAGGAGCAGGTGGGCAACATATAAATAAAACAGATTCCGCAGTAAGAATTACACATATTCCTACTGGTATAGTTGTTCAATGTCAAAATGAAAGAAGTCAATTTGCTAATAAAGATACAGCTATGACTATGTTAAAATGTAAATTGATAGAGTTAAAAGAAAGAGCGCATAAAGAAAAAATAGAAGATTTAACTGGAGAATTAAAAGATATGGGGTGGGGAAGTCAAATAAGATCTTATGTATTTCATCCTTATAGTCTAGTTAAAGATCATAGAACTAATGTTGAAACGTCAAATACTAATGCAGTTATGGATGGAGAAATAGACTTATTTATTAATGCTTATTTAAAACAATAATTAAAAATATACTATGTTTTAAAATACTATTGATATTAGAGTATAAAATTCATTGATAGAGGCAGAGTGTAGTAAATATTAAATGACTATCTCAAAAAATATATTTATATATTTGAGATAGTCATTTTATTATTTAAGTTTTTTCTTATTAATATATACTTTTAGTTTCTTTTTAAAGGTAGGAAAAAAGAATACTATAATAAAAGCTATAAATAAAAATAAAATTAAATTAGGATTATATAAAAATAGTATAAAATCATTATAAGCATAATTATAAATTTCATCTTCAACGATTGAATAAACCTCGTTTATTGCAGATGTATCTATAAATTCTACTGTATCATTAGGTGTATGAATTTTAGATGTATCAGAATGACATAATGTTACAGAGTCTATTCCTTCTTTTGCAAAACTAGCATGATCGCTACAATCAGCAAATGTTATCTTATAATCTATATTTTTTTTATCACATATTTCTTTTAAAGAATCTAAAAGTTCACTCCCATTATCTTTATTGCATGATCCACTCATTAATGATATTGGAGTATTAGGTGCACCTATCATATCAAAATTAATTACATTACTATTTTTTATTAAATCTTTATATTCATTGGTAAAGTGTGAAGAACCTAAAAGTCCAAATTCTTCTCCAGTTAAAGCAACAAATATAATATCTCTTTTGGGTTTCATAAAACTAGATAAGTTTTTAGATAGTTCCAATAAAAATGCTGTACCAGAAGCATTATCTAAAGCTCCATTATAATAATTATCTAAATTATCTACACCTATGTGATCAAAATGAGCAGTAAGAATAAGAGGGGGTAAATCTTTAGAGGAACCTTTTATTTTACCGATTATATTTGATGTAATACATTTTTCTTCAGAATAAGGAATTGTCACAATTATCTCTTTATCACTTCTTAAAGAATCTAAAATATCATTAAACAATTCGGTAGTTATAGCAATAGAAAACTCATATGGTGCATCATCATTAAAAGAACTTCTAAAAGAAAAGTCTTTATTTAATGAGACATAAAAAAGATACCTTTTATCATTATGTTTAATTACTAATGAACTTGGCAATATATCAACTGTATCTTGTTTTGTGAAAACAACTGAGTTTTCATTAAAATTTAGCATGTCTTCTTTAAAGTCGACTCCATATTGATATTCATGCAAAGGGGTATTGTTTTTAGCTATTTTAAGTTCTGGAGTTTTATTATTTTTTATTGGAGTTGTTACTTCGAAACTTTCTTTATAACTATTGTTAAAGGGTAAAATTTTATTATTTTTAAAGAAGTTTTCTATTAAGGAAGCTACTTTTTCATTTCCACATGTTCCTGTAAGTCTGCCTTCATATTCATTAGATGAGATTAATTTAATATTATATTTAACATTTGAAGGGTTAAAGTGATAGTATGTAGTTTGTATAAATACTGAAAAAGTTAAACAGATAAATAATACAAATAGACTACTATGATAAATAAATTTTTTCATATTTTACCTCTCATAAATTATTTTATATAGTAGATTTTATTAATTATTATTTAACAATATGAATTTTATCTTAATAATATGTAAAAATAATAACCATTTTTAAAAAGTAAATGGCTATTAGGCATAATCAAAAAAATAACAAGTCCATCTACCAAGCCTATTTTCCATTATACTGCGTCAGTAAATTTGTCTAATAGGATAGCTATGAGGCAAATCCACTTCCTTGTCTAATGAAAAATAATCAGGGTATTTTGGACTCATTATTTTTATTCATATGCCTTATTTTAGATACATTTGTGAAAAATAATATAAAAATATTTTTAGGAGGTTTAATTAACTATTTTTCATAAGGTGATTTACGCTTTTCTATAAAAAATATCAAGTGTACAATATATTGAAGTTAAAAGTAAACAAATATAAATATATATATTTAGTCCAGGTTTTAAAATTGATAATATACCACCCATTATTAAAGCCAATATAATAATAGCATTAATAAATTTTAAAAAGCCTGATTTACTTGTTACAACTACATTAGTAGATGAAAATAATGTTAAAATAATAGTTAAAAAATAAAATATATTTTTCAAATCCTCAGAATAATTGATTACTTTAACTTTATTTAATAAAAGTACTAAAATAAAAAATAATAATAAAAACGAGGTAATTTTATTTATAACTTTAATCATGAACACACCACCTTTTCCAAATATTTACAATATAATTATACAATTAGGTTTACATAAGGGCAATATAGAAAAATAAATATATTAAAAACATACATAGGAATATTGTTGTTACTATAAATAAGTTATAATATTATTAAGGATTTTAATAATATCATATAATTTATATTATTAATTCTAGTTTTAGATTAATGTTGTTATTTAATGTTAAAAATAATAATAATTAGAATTTAAATAAAATAATAATGTTGTTTAAATTAAAGACATTATTAAAAATGTATATGGACATATAGGAGGATTCAATGAAATCAATAGAAGAAAGATTATCTGAAGAGTTACAATTAAAATTAAGTCAAGTCAAAAATGTTATACAACTTTTAGATGATGGGAATACAGTTCCTTTTATATCTAGATATAGAAAAGAAGCAACTGGAGGACTTTCAGATGAAGTTTTAAGAAAGTTATTTGAAAGACTTAATTATTTAAGAAATTTAGAAGAAAGAAAATCAGATGTTATAAGATTAATTAAAGAACAAGAAAAATTTACTGAGGAAATAGGGTTAGCGTTAGAAAAAGCAACTACTTTAACAGAAGTAGAAGACATATATAGACCATATAAACCTAAAAAGAGAACAAGAGCTATAATTGCACAAGAAAAGGGATTAAAGCCTTTAGCAGAACTAATTAAAGAAGGAATTTTTAATGGAGATATATATGCTGAGGCTTCAAAATATATAAGTGAAGATAAAGGTGTAGCAAATAGCGAAGAAGCAATACAGGGAGCTTTAGATATAATAGCTGAAAATATATCAGATGAAGCTAAGTATAGAAAATATATAAGAGAATTGGTTATAAAAGAGGGTAATATAGAATCTAAAGGAGATTCTGATCAGCCGACTCCATATGAAATGTATTATGATTATTCTGAAGCAGTTAATAAAATTCCTCCACATAGAATACTAGCTATTAATAGAGGAGAAAAAGAAAAGATATTAAATGTTAAGATTACCATAAATGAAGAAAAAATTATAACATATTTAGAAAGAAACATATTAAAAGGAAATCCAATTTTAGATGAACAATTAAGAAATGCAATAAAGGATTCATTAAAAAGATTAATTTACCCTTCAATAGAAAGAGAAATAAGAAGTGAATTAACTGATATTGGTGAAGAGGGTGCTATTAAAATTTTTAAAGAGAATTTAAAAGCATTATTACTGCAAGCACCTATAAAAGGTAAAGTAGTTATGGGATATGATCCAGGATTTAGAACAGGATGTAAGATTGCTATATTAGATGCTACAGGAAAATTTTTGGAAAATACAGCAGTATATCCAACATTGCCTAAAAAAGATATTGAAGGGACTAAAAAAACATTAAAGGCTCTTATAGCTAAACACAATGTTGATGTAATTTCACTAGGAAATGGTACAGCATCAAGGGAATCAGAAGAAGTAATTGCTGAAATGATAAGTGAAATAAAAAAAGAAACAGGAAGAGAATTAGCTTATGTAATTGTATCAGAGGCGGGAGCATCAGTTTATTCAGCATCTGAACTTGCAACTAAAGAATATCCAGATTTGGATGTTACAGTTAGAGGAGCAATTTCAATAGGAAGAAGATTACAAGATCCACTTGTTGAATTAGTAAAAATAGATCCAAAAGCAATAGGGGTAGGACAATATCAGCATGATGTTACTCCTAAGAAGTTAGAAGAATCTTTAGCAGGCGTAGTAGAAGATTCAGTAAATACTGTTGGAGTAGATTTAAATATAGCAACTCCTTCACTTTTAAATCATATTTCAGGTATAAATGCAACTATAGCTAAAAATATTGTTGAGTACAGAGAAGAAGTTGGAAAGTTTACATCAAGAAAAGAATTATTAAAAGTAAAAAGATTAGGTAAAAAAGTTTATGAACAATGTGCTGGATTTTTAAGAGTTGATGATAGTAAGGAACCATTAGATAATACAGCGGTTCATCCAGAATCTTACGATATAGCTAAGAAATTAATAGAATTATTAGGATATGATAAGAAAGATTTAAAAAATAACAATTTAACAGATATTGAAGAAAGAGCTGAAGCTAAAGGGTTAAAAAATTTAAGTGATACCTTAGAAGTTGGAGAGCTTACATTAAAAGATATAATTAAAGAATTAAAGAAACCAGGAAGAGACCCTAGAGAAGAAATGCCAAAACCAATACTTAAAACAGGTATAATAGAGATTAAAGATTTAAAGCCTGGAATGGTCTTAGCTGGTACAGTTAGAAATGTATCTGATTTTGGAGCATTTGTAGATATCGGAGTTCATCAAGACGGATTAGTTCATAAGAGCCAAATGGCAAATAGATTTGTAAAGCATCCATTAGATATAGTAAAAGTTGGTGACATAGTAAAGGTAGCTATTATAGAAGTTGACGAAAAGAGAAAGAGAATATCTTTAACTATGAAAGATATTGATGAATCATTAGATAAATAAATATAGAACTAAAAACTATTAATTTTAATTATATAAAGATAGAAAAAGGGGTGTCTCGAGATATAGTATATTGCTTTCGAGATGCCCCTTTATTATATTAGTTATTATTAGTTAAAAAATAGTCTAATAAATCTTCAATAGTAATAATGCCAACAAGTTTTTCATCTTGAAGAACAGGCATTGCAATAATCTCATTTTTTCTTAAACGGTTAGCTACAGTTATTAAATCTTCATTTGCTTGTGCAATAATTACTGATTTAGACATAACCCATTCAACAGGACAACTAGAGTAGTGTCCAGGTTGAACCATAAATCTATATATATCAGCTTTAACCACCATACCTACTAGTTTTGAGTTATCGTCCACAACTGGCATACCATTAATATTAAGATTATCCATAGAAGTTAATACATTATCTATAGAATCATTTATATTAACAGTATGAAAATTTGGTTTTATAATTTCGTTTATAATCATGATTTTATCTCCCTTTTTAAATATTGTTTATAATCAAAGTTTACTATAGAATAACATAAATTTAAACAAATAATAATAAATTAAAGTTGATTATATATTATATTTTTATATTAGAAAATAATATTATTCTAAAATCTCTTTTATACATTCCACACATATTTTAACTAAAAATTCCATTTCTTTTTTATCAACAATTATAGAATAAAATATTTCAAATTTATAATGTTAAGGCGTATAATATAATGGCTATAATATTTTGCATTCATATATTAGAAATGGAGGATTAAATGAAGAAAAACACATTTTATACGGACAGAAGAAACATTGTATTGTTAGCAACACTATGTTGCATACTATGGGGAAGTGCTTATCCTGCGATAAAAGCTGGATATTCACTATTTAATATAAATTCAAATGATATAGAATCTAAACTTATATTTGCTGGATATAGATTTGCATTAGCAGGAATATTAGTTTTATTATTAGAAATAGTGAAAAAGAAAAGCATATTTGATTTTTCTATAAAACAATTTGGAGAAATAACTTTACTTGGTTCAATGCAAACAGCACTTCAATATATATTTTTTTATGTAGGCTTATCGTATACTACAGGCGTTAGAGGTTCTATAATTAATGGAACAGGTACTTTTGTGAGTATTATTTTAGCACATTTTATTTATAAAAATGATAAACTGAATTTTAATAAAATATCAGGTTGTATTATAGGATTTCTCGGAGTAGTTATTGTCAATTTAAATGGACAATCAGTTGCAGGAAATTCTTTCACATTTAAGGGTGAAGGTTTTATGATGATTGCAGCAATTATTTTTGCAGCTTCTGCAATATATGGGAAAAAAATTACGCAAAATAAGGATGCGTCTATAGTTACAGGTTATCAATTATTTATAGGTGGAGTTATATTAATAATTTTAGGATATATTTTAGGTGGAAGCTTAACAGGATTTACTTTTAATTCTACAGTATTATTGGTATATATGGCTTTATTATCATCAGTATCATTTGCTGTTTGGACACAATTATTAAAATACAATAAGGTTGGAGTAATATCAGTTTTCAATTTTTTAGTGCCTGTATTTGGAGCATTATTATCTGCAATATTCCTTGGAGAAAATATATTTGATATCAAAATATTAATAGCATTAATACTTGTATGCTTAGGAATATTTTTAGTTTATAAAGAAAAGAAAGATAAAAATATCTTAAGCAATGAAATATAATTAAGTTAGCATTTTAAATAATGGCTGTCTTAAAAACATTTTTATGTTTTTAAGACAGCTTTTATAATTTTTATAAGATAAATTTATAAAAAAATTACTTCAAAATATTGACATATTAAGATGAAAGTTTTACTATATAATAGTAGTACATGTAGTACTACTATTATTACAAAAGGGGAAGAAGGGTAAAAAATGGTCAAGAAAATATTTAATAATAATACATACTTAAGTGCTATGCTAGCAATCGCAATACCAGTTTCTATTCAAAGTTTATTTCAAGCTTCTTTGAGTATTATCGATCAAATTATGGTTGGACAACTTGGAGAAAATGCAATCGCAGCTGTAGGTTTAGGCTCTAGATTTCCTAATATCTTTATAATAACTTTAAATGCTATTGGTGGAGCAACTTCTATTATGGTATCTCAATTTTGGGGTAAAAAAGATAAGGAGAATATAGCACGTTCATTTGGAGGAAATTTATTTGTTGGACTTGCTATAACATTAATATTTTCAATATTTTCATTATTTTTTTCACATCAAGTTCTAGCTTGTTATACAAAAGATATACAAATAATAGAACTAGGAAGTGACTATCTTAGGATTACTGCAGTTGGATATATACCAATACTTTTAATTACTATGTATTCATCAGTTTTAAGAAGTACAGAACATGTTAAATTACCAATGTTTGCAGGAATATTTGGAATAGTAATGAATACTTTTCTAAACTATATCTTTATATTTGGTAAATTAGGATTTAATAAAATGGGAGTACAAGGAACTGCTTATGCTACAACTATAACTAGAACTATAGAAATATTAATAATTATTATATATGTGTATGTTAAAAAGTATCCAGGAGCATTTAAATTAAAACAAATATCTGATTTATCAGTTGAATTTATAAAAAAAATAATGGTTATAAGTACTCCAATCTTAATAAATGAATTTTTATGGGCAGTAGGCGAAACAATGTATTCTATTGTATATGGAAGAATGGGTACATCGGAAGTTGCTGCAATGACATTAACATATCCAATACAAAATTTAAGTATAGGTTTTTTCTCAGGGGTTAGTGTTGCAGCAGGAATTATGGTAGGAAATAAATTAGGTAAGAATGAGAATGAACAGGCTTTTAAATATTCGAAAAAATTTGTTAAGCTAGGTTTTGTTGGTTCAATGATTTTTGGAATTTTATTAGTAATATCATCTAAATTATATGTGGTTATATTTAATATATCTGATGATCTGAAGGATTATACAATTAAACTTTTAATAATGTTTGCAATAGTATTATGGGTTAAAGTTTCAAATATGATTATTGGAGGAGGAATTTTAAGAAGTGGTGGACAAACTAAATATACCTTATATTTAGATATGTTTGGAACTTGGGGAATCGGGGTCCCAATGGGATTTATAGCAGCATTTGTTTTTAAATTGCCTATACAATGGGTTTACTTACTATTATCAAGTGAGGAGCTTGCAAGATTAATAATTGGACTTAAATTAATGTATTCTAAGAAATGGATGGTAAATATAACTGAATAATAAAAATAAGTTATTATTTTAGAATTACGCTATGTTTTCAAAGTAGTGTTGATATTGTAGTATAAACATTCATTTAAAAGATAGCTTACATTTAAATGAGAAAATTTTAATTAATATATAAGTATTGTCAAAATAATAACAAAGTTATATAATAAAAATGTAATGAAAATTAAAAATATATCTTCAGGGCAGGGTGAAAATCCCTACTGGCGGTACAGCCCGCGAGCTTAGTTTAAGCAGATTCGGTGTAATTCCGAAGCCAACAGTATAGTCTGGATGAAAGAAGGTAACCTATTAGGAATTAAGATTTTTTTCTTATTTTTTTAGTATATGCCCTGATGTGTTTTACATCAGGTTTTTTTTATTCTTTAGGAAATTATATACTTTAAAATCTGTGGATAACCTCTAGAATATCTTGTCTTATAGGTATTATAAGTACCAACTAAAGAATAAAAAATAATCATATGCCGCACCATTATTCCTGCACTACGTTTGGAAAGGGTGCATGGCTAAAAAAAATCGACGCTCCACAGTCGCTTAGTGATTTTTTTATTATTTAGAAAACTATATAGTCAAATTTGTGGATAAGCTATATTAAAATTAGTTTAAAAATGTAGAGAGATTATCTAAAGAATAAAAAAGAAAGCATATAAAGCTAATAAGATATTAAAATCAAAAACCTAATAAGCTACACCGAGGAGATAATCTTTTGGGAGGCAAAAAATGAATAAAAGCACAAACAAATTAATTAAAATTTCTTTATTATCAGCAATAGCACTTATACTTATGTATTTTGAATTTCCAGTAATTCCAATTTTCCCATGGCTTAAAATAGATTTAAGTGATGTACCAGCATTGCTTGGAGCCTTTGGATTTGGACCATTAGTAGGAGTACTAATAGAATTTATAAAGAATATATTGATATTATTAATAAAGGGAAGTCAGAGCAGTTTTGTAGGAGAACTTGCAAACTTTTTAATAGGAGCATCATTAATATTACCAGCGGGTATAGTGTACAATAGAAATAAAAGTAAAAAAACTGCCATATTAGGGATGATTTTAGGTGGAGTTTGTATTGAAATAGTAGGAATATTAGCTAATGTATACCTATTATTACCAGCATATGGAATGAATTTAGAAAGTGCTGAATTGTTAAAATATGTTACCTGGGGATTACTACCTTTTAATGGAATAAAATCAATTTTAGTTTCAGTATTAACATATATTTTATATAAAAAAGTATCAGTTTCTATTTTTAAAGTTGATTCTAATTTTGGAAGTCAAAAAAATAATAAGAAAACAATAATACAATAATATATAAGTTCCAATAAAGTTTGTTTATTAATATAAATCTTAGAATATTTATAAATAGTACTACCACCAACTATAGTGAGGAACTTATATAGAAAAATTTATGATATATATGCTTCTAACTAGATATTATTAATTAAAGATACAATTTTCTATAAAAATTATATAAAAGATTATAAATGTATTAACTTAATTAGAACATATATATAGAAAAACAGTAAGGATTAAAAAATTCTTACTGTTTTTTATCTATACGCCACATTATTATAGCGTCTTCTTTATTATCTTCATAGTAATTTTTTCTTATACCATTTTCTCTAAAACCGAATTTATGATATAAGTTTTGAGCAATAATATTTCCTGCACGTACTTCTAAAGTATATGATTTACATCCTTTATTTTTAGTATAATCAATTAAAGCTTTCAATAATTCAGAACCGACCTTTTGTTTTCTATAATCAGGATGAACTGCAATATTAGTTATATGTGCTTCATCAAGTATTAGCCAGGCACCAGCAAAACCTACAACTTTGTTATCAATTTTTGCAACAATATAAGTAGCTAAAGGATTAGATAATTCGTCTAAATAAGATTTTTTACTCCAACAAACTGAAAAACTTAAAGAACTAATTTCTAATACTTCATCAATATCCTCTTCATTTAATAAACTAGTTTGTAATTGCATTACTTAGTTTCATCCTTTGCTCATATTCTCTTTCAGCTTGTGGTTTTTTTAGATAAAATGGAGCAGAATTAGGATCATCGTAGTTACCGTTTTTTAGCATTTTTATTCCTAATTCTCCTAAAGAAGAAGCTCTTATTATATTTAAATGATTTGATGGAAAATTACAATTTAAACAATTTTCTAATAAGTATTCTTTGTTATTTGGTACTCCATCTCCAATAAACATAACTTTTTCTCCTTTAGAATTAAGCATATCAACTAATTCATTAATATCAATAGCTGAATAATCCATTATTTTTTCTAATTCACCATTACAAGTTTTATATAATGCAGTATATACATTATTTCTTAGTGCATCCATTATAGGACAGATAATTCCATCAAATGAGGCTACACTAAATGCAAGTGCATCTAAGCTAGATATACTAACATAAGGTTTATTACTTCCAAAACTTAAACCTTTAATAGTAGCCATTCCTATTCTTAATCCAGTAAAAGATCCAGGGCCTTTAGAAACCACAAAACCATCAATATCGTCAATATCTAGATTGTTGCTTTTTAATAAATCTTGAATTATAGTCATCAATACAACAGAATGTTCTTTTTTATCATTTAATGTAATTTCTCCTAATAGTTTATCTTCATCCATTAAAGCAGCAGTAGCAACTTTTGAAGATGAGTCCACACTTAATATAATCATAATTCCAACTCCTTAATATATTCATATCTTTTACCATAAGGTGTTAACGTTATTTTTCTGTAATCATCACCTTTATTTAAATCTTTTTCTATATTTATATGTAAAAAATCGTCTGGTAGAATTTCTTCAATGTAATTTGCCCATTCAATAATAGAAACACTTTCAGAAAAAATATAATCATCAAATCCAATTGCATAAATTTCATCAGGATCATTTACTCTATAAACGTCAAAATGATTTAATTTTAATCTACCATCTTCATATTCATTTACAATTGTAAAGGTTGGACTTGTAATATCTTCCTTTATATCTAATCCAAGTGCTATACCCTTTGTAATATGTGTTTTACCAGTACCTAGATCTCCAGTCAAACAAATTATATCACCAGCATTCACTAATTTACCTATTTTTGTCCCTAATTTAGTAGTATCATCTATACTATAAACATTAAATTCCATTTAATTACTTACTCCTTTCTAAGTGAGTATATAAAAACATATAATTAATACCATCTTTTTATTTTATCCAAATTTTTTTATAAAAGCAAAGGTATAACCAAGATTTATAATAAAACAAAAACAAAATTAATGTAAATTTATACTTTAAATTGTAAACAAAATTTTATTATTGTAATCATAAAAGAATTATACTATAAAATTGTAACAAATTTGTATACACTTTTTTTTATTAATTGATATAATAGAATATGTAATGTATTATTATATTTTAGTATAATAACTAAAAATTATATTAATTTTTTAATAATTATATAAATTTCAATAAAGTTTGTTCGTTAATATAAATATAATAGGTAACAAGTTTTTTATAATTTAGAATATATACATTAAAATAAAGAGAATTTAAGAAATTTTCGGAGGTGAATAATTTGAAAAAGATAACATTTGTTATGGTTGTGATAACAATTGCTTTTTCATTAGGAATAGGTTTATTTTCTAATCCGTTGTTAGCGAATACTGAAAATAATCCAAAGAATTTGAGAGATAGATATTTAAATATAATGACAGTTAATAAACCACAATATCAAATGGTAAAAAAGATTGTGAAAGATAAACATAATGTACAATATATGTTTGCAGATGAGAAGAATATTAAAGATTTTAAATATACTAAAGACGTTATTGAAAATGTTTCTAATATGGACCTGTTTATATATACAGGTACAACTTTTGAACCGTGGGCAAATAGTTTTATTGGTGAACTTGAAAAAGGTAATATTGGAATAATAAATCTATCTAGAGGAATGAGACTTTTAAATTATGATGTAAATGGATCATCTAAGGAAAATCCTTATTATTTTGAAGGGATAGAAACTTATAAAATAGCATTATATAATGTTAAAGCTGCAATTCAAGATAGAGACCCAGAAAATAGAGAATATTATGAAGAAAATTATAATAATGCAATAAAAGAATTAAATGATAGACTAGAAGTTTATTCGAAAAAAATAGAAAGTTTAAAGAGCTATACATTTTTAACATTGAATAATAATTTTGATTATTTAACTAAAGATTTAGGGTTAAATGTATTAAAACTTGATAATCATGAAATATCTGAATTCGTAAAAATTAATAATTTGGATAAAAATAAACTTGTTATATTAAAAGATGGTACAGAACAAACAAGTATGGATTTATCTAAATATGCAGTAGTGAATTTATGGAAATATGATGGGAATATGTCTTTTGATGACTTAATTTTATATAATGTAGAAGTATTAACAGATTTAATTGTAGAAAACAGTTGATTTTTTAATAATTATGTTATATAATAATTATTGTCTTTAAAGGGGTATGGCTCAACGGTAGAGTAGTGGTCTCCAAAACCATTGGTTCTGGGTTCAAATCCTAGTGCCCCTGCCAGAATTGTCGTAGCACGTTGTGCTACGGCTTTTTTTATTTTAAAAGACAAGCTACCTTGTAAAACGGCTTATAGAGCTATTTTGCAGAGTGGGTAATATTAACATGTACTAGCTAATACTCATTTGTGAGGGGCAATAAGGGGCAAAAAAAGGGGCAAAATTGTACGAGTTAAGTTTAAAATGTGCTGGAAATTTTGAAATTTTTTATTAATCTATAAGTCAAATTTTTGAACTAATATTTATACAAATATAAATAAGTATTAATATATAAAACTGATAATCTCGCCAATACTTAAGATAAGTATTGGCGAGAAGTTTTTATATAATAATTATAGTAAATAATGTGAATAAATGAAATAGATGGTATAATTATTTAGAAGAATTGCTTATGGGGAGGATAAAAATGGCAGTAGGACTACAAGAAAATGAATTAGAGAAAATGTTTGAAGAAGAAAGGGAAATTCCAGATGTATGGTTAATACCCAAAGAAGAGTTAGAGGGAATTCAGAATACTATTTTAAATGATAATACATATAATTTTACAGTTGAAGGACCTGCTGGATCAGGAAAAACTGTTTTAGCTACATATAAATTTTTGGAATTAATTGCATTACATGGATCAGAAAAGATTACATTAGTAGTATATACACTAGCATTGATGGAATTTATAAAAAATGGATTAGAGAATACGATAGAAATGTATAAGGATGAAATGGTAGAAAATATAAAAATAGATAACTTAAATATACTTAGTTCAGAAAGCAAAGATTTTGAAGAAAAAATTTGTAATGATGAAATAGAATATATATTAGTAGATGAATCACAAGATATGAAAAGAGATCTTATAGTAAAAATAAATAATAATATAAAAAATTTAATGTTTTTTGGAGATGATGGACAAACTTTATATAAAGATAGAATATCAATGGCAGAAATAAAAAATATGATAAAGAAAAAAATAAATAATAATACTTATAATATAGATAAACATTATAGGGTATCAAAATCAATAATGAAATTTGCAGAGTGTATTATTGAAAGAAATGATTTAATTGATAATTGTTATAATAAAGAAATAACATATAAACCAATAATGGTAAAATGTAATAAATTGGATGATGAACTTAACTTTATAATGAATACAATAAAAAAATATGATTTAAGAAATGTAGGTATATTTGTTAATAATGAAGAATCTATAAGGAATGCAACTGAATACTTTGAAAAAAATAATTATGGATACAAATATAAATTAAAAAGTGATATTAAAACATTAAATTTTAATGATATAGACAATCCAACAATATTAACATATCATAGTTCTAAGGGATTGCAATTTGACACAGTATTTGTAACATGTTGTGATAATAAAAAGGTATATGCAACAAAAAAGAATGATGAACTTAAATATAGAAATAGTCTATTTGTAGCATGCACAAGAGCCAAACGTAGATTATATATAACTTATCATGGAATATTAAATGAGTTTATGATAAATATTAGTTCAAATTTATATAATGAAAGGATTAACTAAATGGAGATATATTTTGCAAGTAAAATTGAAAATTTTAATAATATATTTTCTTTACAATTCTTACTTCCTGTAGAGAATTATAAACGAATTTATAACTATAAAGAAAGTCGATTTGATATAAATAATGAATATATAACTTTTTATAATAATATTCCTAAAATAAAAGAAGATGAATTTATTATTAAATTTGAAATTAAGGATAAGAAAAACTTTATTCAAGTAAATGAAAGTGTATCTATATATCCTAAAAATTTTAGTATTGCTGATGGAATAATTATTTTTTTAAATGATAAAATAAAAAAAATAATTTCTGCAAGAACAATGATAACATCAGAAGTTAAAAATATGAAAAATTTTATAAAAAATGCATATGTATTAGATGAAAACTATAGCTTTGTATATTCAGAAAATAAATATAAACCAAATGATTTTGATAAAAATAAGTTGATTGAAGAGGAGTATTTGAATATAAATTTATATGATAGAATTTTAGGTGCTATTTACTATTCTTTATTTAAAAATAAATCAAGTATTATATCTAATAATAAAATACGAGAAGAATATTTTAAAATAATATTATTAGAAAAATACGTTAAAAATTTAAAGGAAAATAAATTTTATATTGGTAATATAAAAAAAGGTTTTGAAAAAGAAAAACTAATAAGAAAAAAGAATATAAAAAAGGAATTAAAAATTAGTGGAAATAGTTTTTTAAAGATAGATAAAAATAATAAATATTATATTGTTTCTAACAATATATTTAAGTGTTCAAATAATGAATTAATCATATTTAATATTATAACAAATAATTTATGTAAAAATACTAATATAAAATTCGCTATGATAAAAATTGGTGAAGATATAAAAAATAAAATATCTGAAGAATCATATTTAAATAACTATAGAAAATTATATGATATAGTAATAAATGGGAAAGATAAATATAATATAGAAGATATAAATTCAAGTATATTAAGAGCTTTTTTAATATCATTGATTAAATATGATAAAGTCATAGAAATAAAGGAATTATCTAAAAGGTATAATTTAAGTGAGTCAATATACCCATATTTTTTTGCAGGTATGATACAAAAATATTCTAATATAAGTAAAACTATAATTAATGAAGTAGAAAAAGATATTATTTCTAAACTTATAATTGATAATGAAATTATTAATATAAAAGAAATTATGGAATATAAACTAAAAAGAATTTTATATACAAAAATTCAAAAATTTCAATCAGAAAGTAATATGTATAGATTACGAATTTTAAATATGAAGAATGAATTTGAAAATATAGAAATAAAAAGTTTAACTAGAAAAATAATAAATGTATATTTAAAAATTAACAATGAAATATATATATTGTCTTTTAATGAGAATAAGAATAAAAATTTTAATAAACAGTTAAAAAGTATTGGTATTATAGCTAAAAAAAATAATAGATATAAAAGTTTTAAAATTAAAAAGGATGATAATAGTAAAGTAAATGATATTGATGAAAAAAATATTTTAGATTTTATTAATAAAAAATTTAATTGGGTTAGGTGATAAAATGCCAGTAAAAATTATAAATTCCAGAGAAGCCTATACAAATAAGGAATTATCTATAATGATAAAAGAAAAAATGGAAGAATTAAATTTGAATCTTAATTCATTATATGAAAAATATAAGCAATATTTTTTATCTGAAGATGAAGTAAATCTTGTTTTAACGGGAGATGTATACTTCAATTATGATATATATAAATTTCTAGAAGAATTTCTAGATATTTCTTTAGATGAATTAACAAGAGAAGTTCAAGACGACATTAGTGTAAGTGCAAGAGGAGCTGTCGATAGTGAAGATCAATTAATAGAAATACTAAATTATTTGTATGATCAAATGATTAAGCATAGAAGAAATAATGCAAATCAAAAAACTACATTTAATAAATATTTATTGGGTAAAACTTTATTAAATTATAATGACTATGATATAGAAGAATTTGTAGAAATTTTTAAAAAAGAATTTAATATAGGTAATAAGGAAGAAGATTATCCTTTAGATTTATTTAATATATTAGAAAATAAACCAGGGTTTTATATTTTAAGTTTTCCTAATGATGTTGAAATATCTGGATTAACAATAATAAAAAATTCAGTAAAAGAAAATGAAAAATATATTTGTATATATGTTAATACTAAAGAACCGATAGGAAGACAATTATTTACAGTAGCCCATGAATTATATCATATTTTATTTGAAAAATCAGATGAATCAGCAAGTTATTATAAAAATAGAATGAGTTCTCCTATTGAAAAGAGAGCTGAAGAATTTGCAAGTAGATTGATTATACCTCGTGATTTATTAGCAAAGAAAATTAAAAATTTAAAAAAAAGTAAAAATAGAAGTTTAAATATGCTGGATATAGTAAAATTGCAGGAAGAATTTAATGTGAGCTTCCAATCAATAGTGTATGTTATTAATAATACATCATCTAAGAGTGATTTAAAATGGGGAAAATTCTATGATATGTTACCAAAGCCTGAAGAAAAATTTAAAATGGCATATACTTCAGAAAAATATAGGCAACAAATAGTTAGTGAAACTAAAAAATATACTAATTTAAATTTAATAAAAGAGAGTTTTGTATTGCCAGCTTTATTTAATAGTGATTTAAAAGAGAGTCTTCAAAAAAATTTAATTGATGATTATGAATATAATCAAATATTAAATTTTTTTGAAGATTAATATAGGAGGGGGATAAAGGTGGTTAATAAGTATCCAATATGTGATTCAGATTTAATTATTAAGTTGTGTAAATGTAAAAAATATAGTGAACTATTTGAATATTATAAAATAATAAATTTTACTGATGCCGTTTACCAAGAAATTTGCAGTAATTTGAAATTATCACAAAATAAAAATGTTGATTTAAATTTTGCTTTTAATAAAGCTTTTAATGTAATAAATGATAATAGAGAGAAAGGTAAAGCTAAGATAATAAATTTATTTGAACAAAATAGTGATATTGTAAAGATAATAAATAAACATTTAAGAAATGAAAATATAATTTATGATAATGTTAAGAAACAATATGTTTTAGGAGAAGATTTAGGCGAAAAGGTATCAATAATTTACGCAGCAGTTCTAGGAATATCTATAATATTATCTGACGATAAGGGTAGTAAAGAGTTTGTGAAGAAATTTATGAGAGTAAAGGTTATTAGATTAAATGAGGTATTATCTAAATTTGGGTTAAATGACAAAGAAATTAAAATAAATAATTTTATTGCAAATCATAAATATTCAAGCCATGCATTTAATGTTATGAAAGAATATAGAGAAACTGGAAAGCTTAAAGATATTTTTGATATGGGAATATTACATGAATATAAAAGCAAGCGTATAACTAATAGATAATAAAAATTAATTACATAATTATAAATAAATATCTTTATAATATTTTATAATGACTATTAAGGAGGAGACAGTTCATTAAACGGTCTCCATCATTTCTGCCAAGCCATCTAATTTAGATGCAGCTTTTTCTTTTATATCATCTAGGACATGAGTATAGGTGTTCATTGTTACTGCAATATTACTATGGCCCATTAGCTTTTGTACTGTTTTTTCTCTTTCTCCAAGTTCAAATAAGCGTGTAGCATATGTATGACGTAGATCATGGAATTTTCTTGTTTCTATATCATTTTCTGATAAGATATCTTTAAAAACTTGCCTTAGTTTTCTGCTATTTATAAATTTTCCATATCTATTACAGAATACTAAATTATTATCTTCATATCTTTTGCTGGTTTTGAATTTATTTTGTGCTTGGTTTAATTTATGTAATCTTAGTTTTGAGAGTAAAAATTTAGGGATATCTACTTTTCTAATACTGCTACTAGTCTTTGGTGTTTGTAGTGCTCTTTTTAATCTTCCACGTCCTTCAGGGGTTACATCAGCAACTTCTGCTACTGTCTTATTTACATTTATAAATCTTTCTTTAAAGTTTATATCATCCCATGTAAGTGCAAGTAATTCTCCTTGTCTTAATCCACTATAAAGAGCTGTTAAGAATATAATTTCATAAGGATTTTCTTTTATTACATTAAGAAACTTTTTTTGTTCTTCTATGGTAAATGGATGAATTTTATTATCTTTAGATAACCTAGTTTTTTCATCTTCTTTTGGAAGTACTATTGCAGAAGTAAAATCTTTTATTATTAGATTAGTGTTATAAGCATATCGAATGCAAGGAAGTATTAATTTATTGATACTGACTATTGTATGAGGGGTTACGCCTTTTTTTAGTAGGTTATTATAATATTTTTGAATATCAACTGCACAAAGATCTTTTATTCTAATATCTGATAACTCACAATCTTTAATATAAACCCTATATACACTTTCATATAAAGTTTGTGTAGAGGGTTTTAAATGTAAAAATTGAACATTAAATAACCATTCAGTAAAGAAAGTATCAAAGAATTCTTTACTACTAACTATATTATTATCAAGTTCAGTAGTGAGTGTTTTAATTTTCTTTTCAAGTTCTTTTACTGTAGAAGCATATATATCTTTGGGCGTTCTTAAATTGTCATGTCTAAATCTATAAAAGTAATATTCTGTACCATTTTTAATCTTTTTCTTATAAGTTGTTTTTGGCATAAATTAAATCTCCTTTGTAAGTATTATTTCTAGTACTCTATACATTTAGTGTGTGTAAATAGCCGTAGCTTTATACAAAGTTATAATAATATTTTAAGAGTTATAATGAGATGTCTTTATTCTTTTAAAGTAAAATAGATATTATAAAAAGAAGTATCAACAAGTATTGTTGATAACTATTATACAAATGTTTATAGTTTATTATTAATAAATTAAATGATGATTTTGCATAAGTTATATTAAAAAATACGCCTAATAATATAATTATGGATTATTTGTTAGATGTAGATTTTTTAATGCTAATTATTTTATAATGTCTGATTTTAGAATTATAAAGACTATCAAAATAATAGAAAGATTTGATTTGAAATATATTTTAAATAACTGAATAATTAAAAGTATTCTTTTTTATAATCTTAATGTATGGATAAAAATATATGAAATGGTTTTCAAATTCGACGCTAAAACCATAGCGTTTTTTATAATTAATAATACAATTATTTAAAAATTCCTCAGTAATGTTTAAATAATCTGCAATTTCAAAACTAGTAATAGCACCATGTTCATAAGCTTTAATTAAATCAGATAATTTAATAATATGTTCATAGGCCCATCTACGAGCTTTAAGCTCTTGTTTTCTATTTACAATATTTTTGTTATCAAGGATATTTCCAGAAGAGGTTTCATGATGCCCAATCTCTTCTGCAAGAATACATTTCTTTTCTATATTAGTATCAAGTTTTAAATTTATTAAAATTTTATTATTTCTATATAATCCTTTTAAAGAAGGATGCATGTTTACTTCTTTAACCTCAATACCTTTTTCCTCTGCTTTAATTAGTAATTCTTCATAACTCATTTCTTAAACCTCCAGTAATTAGAAAAATAATTTAACAGAGCTTTTCACTACTTAATCTATAAATACATTGTTTATAGATTAAGTTAATAGAAAAGTTTTGTCATTTAGAGCATTAAAATTCTTCATTAAATAGTAAATCTATATAGTCATTAAGTAATTTTAATTTTTGTGGAGTTAAATTTTTTTCTTCTAAGTGTGCTGCAACTGTATCAATTTGTTTTTGTTTTTCACTACTAAAATTATTTTGTAAAGAACTATTTTTCTCTTTATTGCTATTACTTTCAAAGATTTCTTCAACTGGAACTTTTAAAGCAGCAGCTATTTTATTTAATAATTCAAGACTAGGATCTCTTTTATTATTTAATATATAGCTTATATGAGTAGGAGTTACTCCTATAATTTTTGCTAGCTCTTTAGATGTGATTTTTTTAGCGTTCATTAACCTCTTAATATTTTCAGTTAACACATTTAAACACTCCTTAAACTAATTGTTTATCTTTATTATAAACTTACAGTTAATAAATGGCAATATAAAAATGACAAAATTTGAGAAATGTAAAGAATAGGAAAGAAAAAGATGTTTTTTAGATCAATTACAATTAACTATGAGTTTATATAGAAGTTTTAAATAAACTCATAGTTTAATATAATAAACATAATAAGTAAATAATTGTAAAAGAGGGAATAAATATGAATAAGATTGATAAATTAAGAAAGAGAAAACTTTTAAGCTATTATGATATAGGTAAAAAAGCTAATATATCAGCACAATATGTATATCTTTTGGCAAAAGGAAAGAGAAATAATCCTAGTCTTGAAATTATGAAAAGTATAGCTAATGCATTAGATGAAAAAGTAGAATATGTATTTAATATTAATTAAATACATATTGGGTTATGAGAATATTATAAAAAAAATAATTTAAAAGAAATAGTTATAAGAGAGGGTAATTAAAATGGAACAAAATATTACAAAGATGGTTATAACACCGGTAGAATGTATTGAAATACTTGGATGCAGTAGAAGTATGATGTATGACAATTTATTAAGGAGAAGAGATTTTCCTTGTTTTAGAATTGGTAAAAGGATTTTTATAAATAGAGAAAAGCTTCAAGTATGGATAGATAGACAATGTGAAAAGAAAAGATAATGAAAGGTAAGGAATATGAAGTTTGAGTTTTTAAGAGAATATATTAGGTTATGTAGAAAATGGGGAAAGAATCCTACATGGCTTGGAATTAGTTTTTTTAATAAAGCTTTTAAGTAACTTTATAAAGAGGCTTGTATAAGGAAAAATGTACAAGCTCTACTCTCTAAAAGAGGTGTTTAAATATGGGTGAAGGATGGATAAAACTTTATAGAAACTTAAGAGAGCATTGGATATGGGAAGAACCAGTAAAGTTAAAGTGGTGGATTGATATGTTGCTTCAAGCAAATCATCAGGATAAAAAGGTTATGATTGGTAATGAAATAATTTTAGTTAAAAGAGGATCTTTTCATACATCTGAATTGAAATTAGCTAAAAGATGGTCCACTAGTAAGAAATCTGCAAGAACATTCCTTGATTTATTGCAAAATGATGGAATGATAAAAATGGAGAAATCCTTTAAAGGAACCACCATTGAAGTTAGTAGATATGATGATTACCAAGGGTTTAATGAGAAAAAAGGAACCGCATTGGAACCACCGAAAATCGATGATTTTGAGAATAATGTTATTTGTGAAAATAATTTTGAAAATAATAAGGCCCAAAATGGAACCACTAAAAATTCTTGTGATACCAACATTTTGAGGGGGATTTTTATAGAAGATGGAACCGCATTGGAACCGTGCAAGAACCACTTTGGAACCATGCAGGAACCGCAAAAGAACCGAGAGGTATACACAAACAATAATGATAAAGAATTAAAAGAATGTAAAGAATTAAAAGAAAGGAAGAATATTAAATTACCTCTTCTTGTATTCTTAACTAATATTCATAAAGAAATATTTAAAGAAGTTGGGGAAATAGCATATAGAACTTGGTTTATGGATGTTAATATAGTTGAAGATTCAGAAACTATTCAATTAATACTTGCAGATCAATTTAAGAAAAATATTATAGAAGAGAAATATCTTAGAAAATTGGAGATTATTCTTAAGAAGAAAATAGTAGTTAAAATAATAGAAAGATAGGCTACTATATGCAATTTTATATGAGTTGTATATAGTAGATCCCATTTTTATTATTAATAATTATTTAAGTAAATTAATATTTGTTTAATTTGAGAAAACATCAAAACATTATGTTTAAAACAAGACTTCGCAAATAATACACTTTTTGCTATAATTTATGTATTAAGTGTTTTGGAGGGGTATATGAAAAGCGAACAACTACAATTTGAGACTAAGGACTTCTTTAGTAAACAAGAAAATAAAGTGCTATATAGTAGCATAATATCTAAAAATGATTATTACTATTTAAAGGCCATGATATTTAAACAAAGTTCAAGAATAGTATACAGATCTGTACTATCTTTTTGGGATGTTGAAAAACTATGCAAACATACTTCAATAAGACCAGAAGACGATAAAAAAGTTTTACTAAATTTAAACAATATTAAAAATAGATATTTAGAACCTAAACATGGCAAAGAAATTATACTTTATGTAAAGAATAATATTGAAGATTTTATTTTACCTAATCTTACAACTGTTGTTGATGCAACTTTTCCAATAGTATATAATGTGGAGGATGAAAAGCAAATAAGCACAGAAATTTTTAGCGAATTAAAACAAAATAATGGATGCATATTTGCATATATTAAGATACCTAAAAATACAGTTTTTACAATATCAGATGGAAATCATAGAACTTATGCAATTCATCAACTTATTAAGAGTGAAATTATTGATACTGATATTGAAGGGTTATATGTAGGAATAGATTTTTATTTAGAAGTTGATAGAGAAAAGGAAAAACAACTTTTTGTTACTCTAAATACTAATAAGTCTATAGACTCATCTGTTATGTCACTATTAAAAGAAAATGATATGATTTCAAATGCAACTAAAAGTTTGTTAGGTATTATGGATAATTATAATTATTTAGTAACAGCATTATATCCGGAAAATAAGAATTACATAGGTGTAGATTTAGTTAATGATAATGTCTCTAAAAGTAGTAATACAATTTCATTTAATATGATAAAAAATATAATTTCAATTTTATCATTAGATAATGTGAATGGAGATAAAAAATTTCAGGAATTATATTACGATAATAAGCTTGAGTACATAAAATTAATGAAGAAAATTTCAGCATTTCTAAATTACATTTTTATAAATTGTGAACCATTTAATCAAATTAACTATAATCTATCAAATGTAAAGGAATTAAGAGAAGAATATATATCGATGACAGGGGCAGGACTATATACAATAGCCAAAATAGGTCATATAGGAATACAATATGATGGAATAGATATGGAGAAGTTGGCTAAAGCACTTTGTAAATTAGAGTGGAAGAGAATTAATAGAGGAAATGTAAATCAAATTTTTATAGGTGGTATTTTAACGAGTGAAGGAAAAATATCTAATAATAGAACAGCTTTAAATACTACTACTGAAAAAAT
Organism: Clostridium sp. CTA-5; assembly: GCF_054768135.1. Taxonomy (NCBI): domain Bacteria; kingdom Bacillati; phylum Bacillota; class Clostridia; order Eubacteriales; family Clostridiaceae; genus Clostridium; species Clostridium sp. CTA-5. The sequence continues at coordinate 109,302 of NZ_BAAAAT010000011.1, forward strand.
AAAAAAAATATTAAAATTAACTGATAAAGATATAAATAAGATAATTAAATAATTGGTGATTTACATTTATATAAATAGAGTGGGATAATAAATAGTAAAAAATTATAATATACTTGTAATTTTCTAATTATAGAACTCAACTTTATAAAATAAAATCCCTATGTATAAGTTTAAATTTATACATAGGGGTTTTATTATGAAAGAAAGATTATTTTAAGTCAAATTTTGTGATTGCTCTATTTGTTAATTGAGCAGAATCAATTGCTTTTAATAATCCACCATTAACGAAAAAGACTTCTTTTTCGATTATAAGGTTCATTAATGCTTTAACTTGATCTGCATTAACATCTTCTTTAACTCCATTTATAGTTATTGAAGTTTTCTTGCCTGTTTGTGTTAGAAATGACATTGTTAAAATATGATCCATTTAGTATACCCCCTTTTTTATTAATTATTGCTTATTGTTTTTAAGCTTTCATTAGCTTAGATGCTACAGTGATAAAAGTAGATCTAGTTGCACCATCCATAATGCCTTTAATAGCTTCAGCTACATCATAGACATTTTCTTCAGCTGCATCCTCTTTTACATTAGAGAAACTCTTTTTTGTAAATATTGGATCACCACTTTTATCAACACCTTTTTGAACTTCTATGCTCATAATAGTGCCTTTAACAAGTTTTTTTATAGCCATTAGTTTACCCCCTTTTAATTTGATTTCACATAGGATATATGTTTTAGAATTAAAAAATACAAGGTTAGAACAAAAAAATTATATATTTTTTATAATATGTAAAGTTGTAGTTATTACTAAAATACTCTTAAAAATTTATAAGGGTGTATTTACAAAATATGATATAATTAACCAAAAGATAAATAGTAATTTATAGAGGAGAAATCTATGATAGAAGTTTTATTTGGAGAAAGTGAAGCAGCAGCTATGAAAATAGCAATAGAAAAAGGAGTTATTTTAGGAAGTATAGATAAAGTTGTTTGTCTTGCTTTAATGTTAGATATTGGTGATATTAGAGAAAAAATAGATAGTCCTTATAGGCAGCAACTCATTTTTGATATGTATACACAAAATGGCTATTATAAAAATGAAGAATCATTAAAAGAACTTCAAAAAGTTGGAATAAAGTATATAGATGAACAGAATAGGTTTATGAAATATTTATTAAAAGGAGAACCAATTAGAATATGGTATAGTAATGCTCCATATGCTATGTGTGGTTTATACTATATATGTAGTATATTAAAAAACATATCAAATGAAATATTTGTTGTGAAGTTACCTAAGTATATACAAATACAAGAGATAGTTATAGAATACCAAGGTTGGGGAGAAATTGTACCAGAAAAATTTAATACATTTATTAGATATGAAAAAAAACTATCTCAACTAGAAATAAGAATGCTTAGTAATAATTGGTTAGGGCTTATAGAAGATAACAATCTTTTGAGAGCAGTAGTAAATGGACAGTTAATAGGAGTTCCAGTAGATTTTTATGACCATTTGATTTATAAGCACCTTGGATTTAAACCTATAAAAGAAGCTAGATTAATTGGTGACATCCTCGGAAATTATCCATTAGGAATTGGTGATTGGTGGTATGCATCAAGAATTGAACATATGATAGAAAGTAATAAGATTAAGATAGTAGCAGATTCTGATAAGAAATATGAAAGAATAATTTCAAATACTTAGATAAATTCAAATTTGAAAGGAAGAGCATTATGATTGTAAATAAATTTGAAGTACCTATTGGATTTTTTAGGGTATATAAAAATTCTGAAATTTGTTCTTTCAATATTGAAGAAGGTACATACAATACGTTTTGGATGAATGAAAATAAACCAGTTCATTCAGAAGGCTGCTATAAAATTTCATTAGATTTAACTTTATTTTCAATAGGTGACATGATTTCATGTGAACTTGATAATGGAGAAATGCTTGATGATGGTGGAGACGAAAATACTTTAAATATTGTAGGGGGGATTGAATGGGTAAAATATTAGGGTCTTGGAGTAGGATGCGTAAATATCTTGAACAAGAAATGCTTGCTGAATGTTTGCACGGGCGAGTTCGATATAACTGTACTTCTTATGTTGGCATGGATGGATGTCATATTTTTGCACTATATATTGATAACAAATTGGTAAAGCAATTTTCATGGGAAACAGTTAATACTTATTTTATTGAAAATGGTTATAAGACAAATTCTAATCCTTTTGGTATAGGAGAATATTGGGATGAATTTTGGTTACTTATAGATACTGTGCCTATACAATTCAGACTGGAATATACAGATAACGAATTCTGTGAAGCTCTTGAAAAATATAGAAATCAGATTATTCAATACAGCATAAATTCTGAGAACCCGTTGGAAAGAATGTTTGCTGTGTTAGATAGGAGAATTGGTAAAAGAACCCTTGCTAATGTAAAAGAAGTGTTAGACAAGCAACCAGAATGGCTTCAATTTATTTATCGGTTAAGATTGGATTCAGAGAATATATAAATATTAATAAATTTCAATTTCTTGATGAGATATTTATTTTGTTCTAAATGCTAAGATAAGTTGATTAAAGGAAGATTTTTTCAATAATCTTTTTAAATAAAAATCATCATATATAAAGACAAGTTTATTTCGATAAACAAAACGTTCTCCTGAAATAATTTCAATTACTCCTTTTTGAAAAAAATTATCTACTAATGAGAAAACCACTCACACAAATAATGATGAATTTGGTAATATATCTTACAATAAAGTAAAAGAAAATTAAGGGAGAATAATAATGGGGGAAAATAAAAAAATTAAAATTAATCTAAAAGCTATTTTTTCTAGTAAAAAAAATATAGCTATTGCAATTGTTGTATTTATAATTATTTGTGGTGGCACATTTGGATATTTAAAGTATGACAATAATAGATATCAAACAGGACAAGGATTAACAGATAAGGAAAAAAGAGAAAATATAGAAGACTTAGTTAAAAATGAGGATTATGAAGGTGCAAACACTTTAGCAGAGAATTACTATTACTATGATAAAAATATCGATAATTTAAAAGATTACAATCTTAATATAAAAATATGTAAAGAAAAAAAGTTAAAATCTTTTGATGAAGCTGAAAATTTTAGACAAAAAAGTGTGTTTAATAGTAAAACAAGTATACCTATAGTTAATGATGAAATAAAACCACCAGTAATTGAAAAATTTGATATTGTTTCGCAAGATGATAGAAATATGTGGTTAGAATTACAAGTAACAGTAACTAATCCTAATAAAAATAAGACTATAGATTATATAGAAATTGGATTTGATTTTTTAGATAGTAATAAAAATCTTGTAGATACAAATTGGACAAATGATACTAACATACAACCTAATTCTAGAAGAATAATTACTAAAAATATAAAAAATAATAATAAAGGACTTACAATAGCTCCTAAAATTATAAAATATACAAGTAATTAATAAAGTAATAATTAAATATGATATAAGAAGTTTAACTTAACTTTTAAGATCCTAAAATATGGTCTAACTATATAGAATATGAAGATTTTTTTCTATAATCTTTTTAAATAAAAATCATCTTAATATAAAGGCAAGTCTACTTCCGGCAAACAAGACGTTGTCCCGTAAATGATACAAGCCTAAACAGGCTAGTACACTTCGGGAAACTTTGTTTACCTAAATAGACATGCCTTTATTTTTTTAATAAAATAGATATTCTTTAAGGTAAAAAAATCCTAATTTTTAAACTTAGTTAGTTTATAGATAGTATTCTGGAAGAGGAATAAAACAACCAGGAGATAGAACATCCAAGCCACTCATACTTCATTTATGGCTATTCTATCTCCAAATTGTTATATTCCTATGTAGCTAATTTATAGATGTTGGGTATAAGAGCTGCAGCTAAAGCAGTAGGAGTTTTAAGAGCAGCTCCTATACTATCTAAGCCTTTCTCTGTGGTCAAGGTAGTGTATGGACTAACTTAATCAAAAGAATTAAGTATAGATATAATTTTTGATTTATATTAACTTTTCATTAATCTAGTCCATTAGGTTTAACCTATGCCTATTATATTTTTAGATGTTCTTTTATTTTATATATAAATTGGTTTACAAGATAATATTTTTATTAAAAGTAAGTTTAGATTTTATTTAATAATACTTTTTATGCTTTTAAATAAATTGATTTTATATTTTTATTATTAATAATATTTTAAAGTTAATTTATTTCTATATCATAAGTAGTTATAAGAATATTAATAAGTGTATTATTAAGTATGTACTATAGATAGTAGAGTGATTACCCTTATACTGTATATACTAGAAACTTTAATTAATACTGGCACCTATCCATCACCCAAAATAGTACAGGATATTACCTGTCATTTCTAAGCAGCTGTGAGTTTTCCGGCAAGCTTCAACCTCATATCTACTAATAACTGACTAGGATTAATCTAGTCCTATATTTGGGTACCCGATTGGGGTGCTGAATGTATAAGAGCTACCTAAAGAAGAGGAACTAAAGACGTATAAGCACCTATACATTCTATCTTATATTTGTATAAGAGCTGCAGTTAAAGTAGCAGGAATAATAAGAGCAGCTCCTATACTTATTATAGATGTACTAGGACCTATTCGATAAATCATGATTAATCTTGAGGCACAACATTAACCATCCTTTAACGAATACAGATGGTCTTAAAATTTTTACCACCGCTTATTATATTGTAAATTTAGATATTTTAGGTTTATAAATATTCTTTTAAAATAACACTCTAAAAAATTCGATAAATTGATAGCACTAAATTTAACGAATTTTTAGAGTGTTTATATTTTCTGAATATGCCCCGACCACCACCCCTTATTTAATATATTATTATCTGTAGTTTGAAAAGCAAGATTATATCATTAAAAAAGTTAATAAGGTCAAGGAGCTAGGACTATGAAGCAGATTGACATTATTAATTTTTTATAATACTTTTGTAGCTAGGTCAAACATACTTAAGGCTTGTCCTTAAAATTAAGTGATTAAGTTTTTATTTTAGGATTTTCTTTTAGTTTTATATGACTTTGTTAATCCAACTATTCCAGATATTATACATATAATTCCACAGATTATCTGTAATTTATGTCCTAAAGTATTTTTCCCAATTGAAGAAATAGATATAAGAAATCCAAATAATATATATAGAAAAAATGTGCTATAGAATTTATCGAAAGTAGCTACAAGTTTAATATGTAATTTTTTTAACAATATCTTATCCTCTTTTCATAGTAATATCTTTATTTAACATAAATACACTGTAATTAAATATATTTACTTAAAAATTATATTATTTATTTTGTAATATGTATAGTAACTAGCATAATTGGAAATACTTTTAATAGGGAAAAATATTAAAAGGGGATAAAGTTTATTTATGGTAGAAAGGGTGTATTAGAAAATGAGATTTAATTTAGAAACATCAAAATTATTGTACGAGGTGAGATATAGAAATTTAACTTCAAAAGAATCTTATACATATCAGCAACTATATAAAGATAGATATGGGAAATATTTCATACATTTTATAGGTGGTAAATACAATGAATCTGATATTAAAACTTCTTATACAGGATTTGTTGGAAGAGAGGGAAACTACTTTATAAATGAAAGAAAAATTGATTTATGGAAGAAGATTGCAAAACATATACACGAAGAGTGTCAAGATGAATGTGCAATAATAAATTGGGAAAAGGAAGAGAAAGAATCTATAGCATGGGAGGAATATATACCATTAGAAGAATTACCATTCTAGTACATAAATAAGTACCATTAAGAGCAATAGCTCTTAATGGTCCAATTAGCTAAACTATAAAATTACTACAATACTTTAACTAAATAAATAAAACTTAAGGACAAGCTAAAGGCATGATTTTGACTACCACTTGTGCATAACCTAAAATAAAAATATTCAAACTACTTAAAAGCTTTGACCTCTTGAATATTTATATTTTTAGGTCATATAATATTGCAACAAAATCACTATTCTTTTCAAATATGGTTAATTTTAGGATTGATCAATAGAAAATTGCAAATTCAATATTTTGAATAATGTGATTTTACATTTTTTAATACATAGTTATTCAAGAATATTTTTTCGATTATAGAAAAAAATAAGTTAGTAAAATTTATAATAAGGACGTGTCTTGTATGAAAATGCTAGTATCTTTACTAACTACTTTAAGCCTTACTTTAAATAGTATCCCATTAAATTTATCTAGACAAAATACCCCAAATTTATTAGACGCATTTATTTTAGCTTATGATGCAATGTATATTGATGCTAGAGCTTATGAAACAGATTATATTATATTAGATATGGAATCTTTTTATTTTATGGGTACGACTCATGAGGATAGAGAAAAGGTAATAGAATACTTTAAAAAATATAATAAAACTGTTTTAAATGCTTCATTATTCAAATTGCAACAAATTGGTCTAGCAGATAAACTAGGTGGATTGAAAATATCTGCTCGTGTGTTAATGATAACAAATATTCAATCAATTGATTCAGATGGAATATTTATTGAAGGTTATAATTGGGGTGGTTCCCTTGCAGCTTCTCACTATAGAATTTACTTTAAAGTTGTAGATAACAATTGGAAAATAACTAAAGTGGAGTTATTAGGATTTTCATAATTTTTTTAATCTGAATACTCGTAAGTCATTAATTATCTTAATATTCTTTTTTTATTATATGTTTCCAATTCCACGGTAATTTATAACTCTTAATGTGTTCAAATTCAACAACTTTAACATATCCGTTAACTCCTGTATCAATTACAATTCTGTCATCTCCTACATAATTGTAAGGTCCAACGAATGGATGAACTATAAGTTCTGATTGAATTCCATATCCACTTTTCCTTTTAATATTAACTATATCAACACTATCTGGAAAAACAGTTGGCATTTCACTTAAATATTCTTGATAGTAATTATTCACTTCTTTTTGTATGTACGGAATAAATAAGCAAATAATTAAATCGTTATATATTTTCTCTTTTGAATCTTCATCTAGTTTAAATACTTCTTCTTTTGATAGTTGTTTTGTATCTATAGCAAAAGATGTATCTGTATAAAAAATACCTGTTAAACAAAATATAAAAATTAATATAAATGCTATTTTTTTCAATACAACCACACTCCATAATATTTTTAGTTAGTTTATGTAAAATAGACGATTTAACACATTTAAAGTGATACAATAAAATTTAATTTTTTATTATATATACTATAATTACTAAAGATAACATCAAATATATAAAATATGTATTTTAAAAGTAAAAAATATATTATAAAGCCAATATTAGAGAATTAATAAAATCATAATGGGTGGGTAATAGCTCCTTATTTTGTCCTGTATCTATAAAATTTTCTTTTATAAACGAAGTGCTAAAGGTAAATTTTATAGATTAAAGGGTGAATAAGGAGCGTTGGAACATTTAAGTCATTCTTTAATCCTTAAAACTTTCATAGATTTCTTATTGGATGGAAGTCAATAGGTACTCTATGAAAGTTAAAGGATTGAGAATGATGCAATTGTAAATACATCTATGCCTCTTCTAAATATATAATCAAAGAAAATAGGGTGGGCATTACATCTATAATAAACAATATAATGATTAAAGATTCTAATTTATATAATAAAAAAATAAAAGAAATAAACATTAAATTCAAAATGTTTATTTCTTTTAATTATGCAACATTATTTTTATCAGTAGATTTAGTATCAATAGCAACTCCAAGTTTAGCACTTATTATAGTGTTTAATTTATTAATTGAATTTGATAGATTATTCATTTGCTTTTCCAATCTTATAAGCAAATAAGCACTTAATGCTACAGGAAAACCAACATTACCTATAAGGCTTATTAATTCATTAATATCCATTGAAAAAATCACCTCCTACATAGAGAATATATGTTTATAAGGTGATTATTTTATAGATATTATAAAAAATATTATATTTAAAATTTATAAGTTAATAAATTTTAAACATGAGCTATTGAAATCCTCCTTTATTTATTATGTGATTATGATAATAAGATATAGCAATATCAACAATTGTACTAACACAAATATTTATATCTGGGTGTATGCTTTTAAGTTCATTTATTTTTCTAACAGTAGAACTGCGAAGAGTATAACTTCTTTTTATATTAGCATCTTCTCCATCAATTGGAGGGGCAGCTCCATTAGTTATAGGAGTTTTTCTATTATCAAATAAATTATTAGTAGATGAAGTAGAAGTATTATTTGAGTTACTAAACAGTATTTTGTTATTAATGTTTTCATTATTATTAGATTTTGTTTGAGGTTCTGAATGTCCATTAGAATTATTATTAGCAGCTAAATCTGCTAAAGTATTATCATTTTTATTAGAAACATTATTTAGAGCTAAATCCACTGTGTTATTATCTTCTTCATTATAATTTGTCACTGGATCATTATTAAATGAAAATAGAGTTATAGCATCTTCACTAGGTGGTATGTAGTCAGTAAAACAACATTCCTCTTCCTCTTCTTGATATGCTAAATCATTTTTATCTATAATAAAGTCTTTTTTTCTTACCATTGTAGGGCAGTCTCTCCTTTTAATTTATTTGGTCTTATTTTAAAATAATGTGTAAATATGAATGATTTAAAGAATATTCAATAATAAAATTATTGTTTATTTCCTTTGATATTTTTATTAATAATGATTTCTGCTACAATTAAAATTTTATATAAAGCTTCACATACTAACTTTATTAAACAAACTCCTAATATAGGTGTAGCTAATGTTTTAATTAAGTATATATAACTGCTAAATAAATCTACTGGTGAATTTCCTGGTGTTCCAGATATTAAAAGAAAATTACTTAYAATAGTTAATAAGATGATTACTGTATAAATAATTCCTATACTTAAAATTCCTTTTACTATAGTCTTAGCATTCATTTTTCCTAACTTTAAATTCATACAACTGTTCCTCCTTTTAGAGAATTCTATGATTGAGTATTAATAATTTTTAAAACAAGACCAT
>NZ_BAAAAT010000012.1:0-107251 GCF_054768135.1 Clostridium sp. CTA-5
CTCAGTTGGTTAGAGCAACCGGCTCATAACCGGTAGGTCCGGGGTTCGAGTCCCTGAAGGTCCACCATTATGGGGGTATAGCTCAGTTGGGAGAGCACCTGCCTTGCACGCAGGGGGTCAAGAGTTCGAATCTCTTTATCTCCACCATTTAAATAAAGCTATGAATTTTCATAGCTTTATTTTTTTGCCTTTTCTAATGCTCTATTAATTGCTAGTTTCCAGTTAGAAGATATTTCAGGAATTTCTTGAATTATATCTACTTCTCCAGATTGCCTTTCTAGTACTTCTTGAATAATATCACCTCTATATTTTTGTAAGTTAGGATTAGTAATCCCATTAACTTCTTTTCCAGTCCAATCTTCATAATTAATTTCTTTTCCACTTTGATCGAAATGACGTAATGTTAAATCTACCATTTTTCCTTCATCAATACTAATGGTGGCATCATCATATCCATATGAATAATTATCACCTTTACCTATAAAAATTCCATCGTTATAAATGTTTTTTTTACATGATAGAAGTGAAGTTATTATTAGTAAATTTAAAAGTAATATAAATAACTTTTTCATATATTAAATCCTCCTAGATGTTTTTAATAATGTACTTTATATACTATTAAGTTTAATAAGTATAATTTTTAAATAGTGTTAGTATTATAGTTACTATTTTTTTATAATAACTTTTAAATAATTTTTATTTAGCTGATAGTATTAATATAGTTAGTATTTGTAATTGTCTAAAAAGTATAGCTATAACATATATAGTAGGTGAAAATAATGTACTTTTTATTCAAATATATTATAAGTATTTAAGTATATTTTATAGTTGGTTTTATATATAGGAATAAATTGTTCATAATATATATTTTAGGTATAAATTTTAAATTAATAACATATTAAATTTATATGGTTAAGTTTTATAAAGTATATAGGAGGTAATTTTTATGATAAGAACAGTAGTATGTGAAAAAGACGGTTGTAGCGGAAATGAGTTTTATATAAATAGTCAAGATGATAAATTAAAATTGAGATGTAAGGACTGTGAAAGTATATATTATTATGATGCAAATAATTATGATTTTAAAATGTTATCAAGTTGTTCATCTTGTAATAATGATGTATTTAAAGTATTTAAAGAATTAGATAATAATAATATATATGCAAAATGTACTAAATGTGGTAACCCACCAGAAAAGGTATTTGTTGATAGTGATGGAATTCAAGTAACATATGAAGCTAAATTATTACATGATATTAAGGATCTTATGCATCAAGTAGATCAAAGGGTATGTAATCTAGAAATAAAGGTTGAGGGCTTAGAAAGAGGACAAGAATTATTAGAAGAATCATTAGCATATATAAATAAGTATATGTGTGAATAATAACATTTTTAGTGGCAATAATTTGTTGGAAAATATATAATTAAAGAAGATTAGGCACAATCAAAAAATAACAAGTCTATTTGCCAGCATATTTTCAACGATGCTGAATTGTTAAATTCACATAATAGGCATGCTATAAGACAATTTATATCCTTGCCTGATTAAAAATATTTATTGCAATTTTGGGCTTGTTATTTATTTTCATGTGCTTTAATTTAAAAATATATTATATATGGAGAGACTAATGAAAAATAAACGAAAAATATTTTATTGGGGTCTACTGATATGTTGGATGGTTTTTATTTTTATGATGTCTAATCAACCAGCAGTTATATCAGATAAACAAAGTACTACAGCTATAGTAATATTATCTAAATTAGGTATAAATCTTAATGGGATGTTTGGAGAATTAGCTAATTTTATACTAAGAAAAATGGCTCATTTTTTAGAATATATGATTCTAGGAATTTTAACTTTAAATGTATTAAGTTTATATTATAAGATAAACAAAAGAATTAAAGTTATATCATTATGTATAGTATTTTTTTATGCTTGTTCTGATGAATTTCATCAACTATTTGTTCCAGGTAGAGAAGGGGCATTTAGAGATGTAATAATTGATACACTTGGAGGAAGCTTATCAATTATTATGATAAATTTAAAATGTAAAATAAAAGATAAATTTTAAATTGGAGAATTATTAAACATTTGAATATGCTTATATAACAAAAAATAATTATATAGAAAATTTATATTAATTATTTTTATTATTGTAATGGAACTTATTCACTCAGAAATTTATATAAATAATAAATAGATGACTATCTCAAATATATGAATATATTTTGAGATAGTCATCAGATTATTTTCGAGGTAGTTCTTTTATTTTATAATTTATTAAGAGTAATTAGTTACTAGAGAAGTAGTTATTTTTTATAATTTTAGATCCTATTTCATAAGCTTTTAGAATATGTTCTTTTTCTTCATCGCTTTTAACATTACCAACAATAGTATTACCTTTGATAGTTATTGCATCTCTATTTGTATTAACAAGTATTCGTCCCATAGATGTATTTCTATAGGAGTCATCATTTACACCTAAAAGGTAACAAATAGTAGGTAATATATCTGTTTGCCCACCACTTGCTTTTATATTATTAGGAGTAACTCCTTTTGAATAGATTATTAATGGAATTTTATGATCTTCATCTTTCCACCAATTATTTTCATAATCAAGATTTTCTATGTTGTCTTTATAATATTTATGTACACCCGTGTGATCTCCATAAATAACTAATACAGTATTGTCTAATAAGCCAGATTTATCAAGCTCATTATAAAACATTTCTAATTGGTTATCTGTATAAAGAACACTTTCAAAATATCCACCTAAGTTACTTTCATCAACTTCTGTAGGTAAATCTAACTGTCTATATTTTTTATCTATATTAAATGGTCCATGGCTAGATAAAGTAGGAAGCTGAAGAAAAAATGGTTCTTGCACATTTTTTAATTTTTCAAATGTTTGAGATAGAAAACTTTTATCAGATAATCCATATCCTACAACTTCATCATAATTATAATCTCTTATGCTCCAAAGTTTCTGTGCACCAAATGAATTTTTATGTAATTCCGACCAATTAAATTCACATGGTAATTCAGCATGTGATGATATAGTTGTATAACCTTCTTTTCCTAATATTCTTGGAAGAGAATTAGCATATATATTTTCTCCATAGTTTAATGCTGTTATCTTATCACCTAATGGATAAAGTGAAGTGTTAATCATAAAATCACAATCAATACTATTGCCAGCATTATTTTGTTCATATATGTTATTAAAATATAACCCTTCTTTTGTAAGTTTATTTAGAAAAGGTGTTATTTCTTTTCCATTTGTTGTTTTATTAATAACAAAGTTCTCTAAAGACTCTATTTGAAGAAATATAACATTTTTCCCTTTAAATATTCCACTATATTCATTAGGTTGAATTTCTTCTTTATTATAGGCTAGCCAATCATTAATTTCCTCTTTTTCTTCTCTGCTAGCATTTGTGAAAAATTTAAATAAACTCTTTGAACTTTCTATAATGTTATGTCCTAATGGGCCAGGTGCTTTTACCTCCATTAGTGTTGTCCATTGGTTATGTATTATACTTTCACCAAATTCACCTAAGGGTAATATATCAACACATATTATTGAAATTAATATAATTAAAATGGAGTATCTTAAAGTAAATAAAAAGTTTTTAAGATTTCTTTCTTGTGTATTTTTTATTTTCATTATAATGATACATAATACTATTATGAAAATATCTATAATAAATATTGTATCTATAGGTTTTATATTAAAAAGTGGCCCTCCCATTGGATTAAAAGTATCTTTAAAAAGTAGATTCTTTAATCCTAATAAATCTCTATTAATTCTAAAGTAGCATAAATCTAATACTAATAATACAGAGTATAAAGAATCAAAAATTATGTAAAATATAGTTTGTATATTTTTAGATAATAAGTATCCAAAAGAATAAACTAATAATATAAATGCAAGGTAAACAAATATAAATTTAAAACTTATGTTATCTATTAAAATTTTGTCAGCACTATCTATTTGAAGCATAGCTACAAATAATATGGTTTTAATTAACATTGAGAGTACGATAATAAGCCTCAGTTTACTAATTTTTGTGGGAAGTAATTTTTCTTTTAATTTAAATAGTAATTTATATATTTCTTTTAAATATAGTTTTAAGTCATTCTTTTTCATGCATTTAAATCCCTCTACTTATATTTTTATATTTATTTTATATAAAGGCTGCCTTAAAAAATTAATTAATTTGAAACAGCCTAATTTATATCAGTTGTATTCTTGTTAAAACTTATATTATATACATTGCAAATTTAAATGTGCAACAAAAGACTATATAGTTATTTAATAACTCTTATTGCAACATATATTATTAAGTTTAAATATAGTAATGTTCTAGGTTTAAATTAAACATACTATACTTTAGAACAGAAATTAAAGATTAAGAATTACTTGATGATTTTCCTATAGAAGCTATAAAATCAATTATCTTAGATAAGCAATAAGTTACTATTATTATAAGTAAAATATCAAAAATAAAATTAAATAAATATAACTGTTTTGCAGTGTCAGCTTGACCATTGCCTACAAATGGCATAGGAAATTGAACAGCTCCTATAAATATAATTGTCCAAAGTAGAAATATTTTATTTTTAAGTTCTTGATTATTTTTATTCTTAACATATTTATATATAGATAATAAAAATACAATAAGAAATATTCCAATTATAAATAATAGATTTTTTGGCATAAAATTTTCTCTAAAATATGACCAATTAGCAAATCTATTAAATTTTATTGTAGGCTCTTTGCTATATTCCATTGAAGTTTTACCTAATGATGTACTAGTATAAAATGCTTTACTAGATGTATATTCTAAACCATTAATAAATCTTATAGGATGTGTTAAATAAAATTTAGCTAATTTGGCATTCCCCATTTTACTATAAAACTCTTGTTCAGTAACTTCTGTTCTAGGAACATACTTTACATATTCGCTTTCATCTAAATAAGAATGTTTTCCAGCTTCAGTAGCCATATCTGGATTAAGACCTAAATCTATTAAATCTTGTTCTGGAGTTTTAGATCCATTTAAAACTCCAAAAAATACAGAATTATATTGAGTATCTTTACCTATACCTTTATTTACTATATTAATTTGAAGAGGATAAATAATCATAATTAAAAATAGTACTATAAGTAACTTAAAGTTACGTTTAGGTAATAGATGACGATTATCTATTAAAATTTTAGAGATTAAAATTATTAAAAATGGTAAAGCTGTGAGTAACTGCATTTTTGAACCGAGTAATAAAAATCCGGCTAATATGATAAGTACTATTTTTGATGTTAATTTATCAGTATTTTTTTTAACGTATTTATAATTTATGTAATATAAACAGGTTGTGATAAATATTAATAGTGTAGTAAGCATCATAGGTTCACCGTATAAACTATTAAACCAAAGTATATAATTACCATCAAAAAGAATAAAAAGTGTTAATAGTGCTATTAAAGTAAGTTTAAATCTATTTTTAATATTTAAATATTTTAATATCATGGTTATTGAGAATATATAAAGAACACTGTAAGCTACAGCTAAGTACTGTGTTTTAAATATATTTTGATTTAACACCTTACATATAAAATTTATTAATGCTATTAACCAAGCTAAACTAGAACTAACAATAGTTATGAGATAATTAAAATTATCGGTAATTTTATAATCCGTAATTATATAATCATAAAATCTATTAAAGTTTGGATTTGAGCTATATGAATCTAGTAATGACAATCCAGAACTATTCATTACTCTGTCAAAATCTCCTTGATCTGCAACACCTAATTGAGGCGATTTAAAAAGGACAAATGATATTATACATATAGCTATTATTATAAAACCTAATAAAAGATATGATGTATAATTATTTTTAAATTTTCTTTCAGGCTTCATTAAGAATTTCCCTCCATAAATAATATTAATTTTTTAAAGATCATATTAATTTAAATCATAGTTTAAATTTTGAAGTTACAGACTTAATTATATCATTATACTGAAATAAATTTAATATATATATTCTAATTTAAAATTTTTACTAAATAATGAGTGTTCAAAATATTTCTTATTTCACAAAAATGTGGACGAAAAACAGATAGAATCTTCTGAATATTTAGAAAATGGAAAGGAGTTTGAAAATATATATAGAATATTATAATTATATAGAAAAATGCTTCATATACTTATATTAAAAGCAAAATAATAGTTTGTTTTTGATTAGATTAAAAGAATATATCTTTTAATTTTAAACTTATAAACAGCTTATCTAAATTAATGCAGTTATTATATGAGCGAATATAAAAAAGCTTAATACTGCTAAACTATTTTAAATCAGTTTATTTGAGAAAGGCAGGTGAAAGCCAGATTATAACAGAGTTTATAATTTTGGCTAGGAGTTTATGAGAGATTATAGTATTAAAAACTTAAGAAATGTAGGCCTAATGGGACACAGTGGAACAGGAAAAACTTCTTTAGTAGAAAGCATTTTATATCATTCTAAAATAATCGATAGATTAGGAAATATTGAGGATGGAACAACAGCTTTAGACTTTGATAATGAAGAAAAGAAAAGGAAAATATCAATATCACTTTCAGTAGCACCAGTTGAAATAGACAATGTAAAAATAAATTTTGTTGATATTCCTGGATATTATGATTTTGAAGGTGAATGTATTCAAGGAATGAGAGCCGTAGATGTAGCAATGATAGTTGTTAGTGGAGTATCAGGAATAAAAGTGGGTACTGAAAAAGCTTGGGAATATTGCAATAAGATAAAATTGCCAAGAACATTTTTTATAAATAAATTAGATAGAGAAAATTCTAATTTTAGCAATGTTTTAGGTGATCTTAAAGAAAAATTTGGGATAAGTGTTGTGCCAATTCAATATCCAATAGGATCTGAAGAAGATTTTAGAGGCGTAGTTAACATTATTTCAAAAGAAGCAACAATATATGATATTAAAACTAAGCAAACAAAGATTATAGATATTCCTGAAGAATTAAATGATGAAATAGAAAAATGTAAAGATATGATTATTGAAGCTGTTGCTGAAACTGATGAAATTTTACTTGATAAGTATTTTAGTGAAGGTACGTTAAGTGATGAAGAAATATATAGGGGTTTAATAAAGGGATGTGCTAGTGGAGAAATTGCACCAGTTATGTGCGGAAGTGCCTTAAAAGTTATAGGAATAGATTCATTAATTAAAGAAATAATTGAATGCTTGCCATCTCCAGAATATGCAATTCCACAGAAAGCTTTAGATATGAATAATAATGAAGAGGTTTTTGTAAATTTAGATCAAGATAAACCTTTTTCAGCAGTTGTATTTAAGACAATTGCAGACCCATTTGTAGGAAAAATATCATTTTTTAGAGTTATAACTGGTGAAGCAAATGAAGATATGATTGTTTTAAATAGTAATAAAGATAAGAATGAAAAACTTTCTCATATATGTTTTATTAGAGGTAAGAACCAAATTCCAACTAAAAAGATTATAGCAGGAGACATAGGTGCTATATCAAAATTGCAATATACAGAGACAGGAGATACACTATGTAGTAACGACTTTAAAGTAATATATGATAAAATGAATTTCCCAGTAGCAGTATTTTCTATGGCAGTAATGCCAAAGGCTAAAGGTGACGAAGATAAAATCTCTCAAGCATTAACTAAATTAAAGGATGAAGACCCTGTTTTTGAAATAAAAAGAGATAGTGAGAATGCAGAGATAATAGTTTCTGGACTTGGAGAAACCCATATAGATATAATTGCAAGTAAAATAAAAAATAAATTTGGAGTAGATATACTTTTAAGAGAGCCTAAAATACCATATAGGGAAACAATTAAATCTTCAGCAGATGTTCAAGGTAAACATAAAAAACAATCTGGCGGACATGGACAATATGGAGATGTTGTAATTAAATTTGAGCCAAGAACAGATGGAGAAAACGATTTAGAATTTGTTGATAAAGTTGTTGGAGGTGCAGTCCCAAGAAACTTTATACCAGCTGTAGAGAAGGGGTTAAAAGAATGTATAGAACATGGAGTATTAGCTAAGTGCCCTGTTATAGGACTTAAAGCTACTTTACATGATGGATCATATCATCCAGTAGATTCTTCAGAAATGGCATTTAAAGTTGCAGCCTCTTTAGCATATAAAAAGGGACTAGAGAAGGCTAAACCTATATTATTAGAACCTATTATGAAGTTACAAGTAGAAGTACCTGATGAATATATGGGAGATGTAATTGGTGATATTAATAAAAAAAGAGGAAGAGTAATTGGAATGGAACCAAAGAATTCTAAGCAAGAGATAACAGCAGAAATTCCACTTTCTGAAATAACTAGATATGTTACTGATTTAAGATCAATTACACATGGAAGTGGAAGTTTCAAGAAAGAATTTATAAGATATGAAGAGGTTCCAGAATCTGAGGCAATTAAAGTTATAGAGGAATTAAATTCAGATGAAAAATAGTCAAAGTATAGGCTATATTTTAAAATAAGAGTAATATTGTAGTGGAAACATCTATTTAAAATACAACTAAAGAATAAATTATAAGAATTAACACATAACTATTAAAAATATAGCATTTAGGCATATGAAGAAAAATAACAAGTCCAAAATACCATGATTATTTTTCATTAGGCAAGGAAGTAGATTGGTTTCATAGCTAGCCTATTAGGCAAATCTGCTAATGCAGTATAATGGAAAATAGGCTTGGTAGATGGAGTTATCATTTTTTGATTATGCCTTAACAACAAAAAAGGTATGAATATCAGTATAATATTGGTATTTATATCTTTTTTTACATATACATATTATAGAATAAAACTGTTTATATAAGGAATAATAAATTATATGAATTGTTGCACTAAAATTTCCTATAGAGGCGGAGGGGTGTATATGTCAGACTACAGTATGGACATTAAAGGGAATCTTGAATTAAGTGATTATAGCAATATTTTTGATTATCTTAATATTGTAGACAGTGGAGATAATTTTATAATAAGAATAAATAAAGAGAATAGAAATAATATAAATGTAATAAATTCTATGCTTAAAGATAATAAATTTGAAATCATTAATGAGGGGTATGATTCGTTAGGAGATTACTCTATTAACGCATATAAACAGAAATAGTAGTAAATTTACAAATTTGATTTCCTTTACACGAAATAATATAGTATAATATATAAATGCTAGAACCGTTACCGGTCATAAAAGTTTAAGTTTATAGTGTGGAGGATAAGATTATGCAGACGTTTGTTGTAGGAGTAGACTTAGGAGGAACTAAGATTAGTACAGCTCTTTCAAAATTGAATGGAGAAGTAATTAGTCAAACTACAGTTCCAACTAATGCCAATGAAGGAGAAATTCCTGTATTAAATAGAATTATAGAATCAGTAGATAAAGTAATAAAAGATGGTGGAGCAACTTATCAAGATGTAAAAGCAATTGGTATAGGTTCACCAGGACCTCTTGATGCGGAAAAAGGAATAATAATATATACACCAAATCTTCCATTTAAGAATTTTAATTTAGTAGAACCATTAAAAAATAAGTTTGGAGTACCAGTATTTTTAGATAATGATGCCAATGTTGCTACTATTGGGGAATATATGTTTGGTGCAGGAAAAGGCGCTAAAAATGTATTATTTTTCACTGTAAGTACTGGAGTAGGTGGAGGAGCTATATTAGATGGTAAGATATATAGAGGCCATACATCTAATGCTTTAGAAATAGGACATATGACAGTAGCTCCAGATGGTCCAAGATGTAATTGTGGTAATATCGGATGTGTAGAAGCAACTTCATCAGGGACTGCAATTGGAAAAAGAGGTCAAGAAGCAGTTAGTACTAAAGTTGAAACATCATTAAGAAAATATGATCATATTACTTCATATGAAGTATTTGTAGAAGCAGCTGCAGGAGATGAAGTAGCAAAAGATATTATAGATAATGCTTTAAATTATTTAGGAATAGCTGTTGCAAATGCAGTATCTATTTTTGATCCAGAAATAATTATTATTGGTGGAGGAGTATCAAAAGCAGGAGAAGTAGTTTTTGATACAGTAAGAAAAGTAGTTAATAAGAGATGCTTTAAGTCAATGGCTGAATCTGTTAAGATTGTTCCAGCAGGATTAGGAACAGATGCTGGAGTTATAGGTGCTGTAGCATTAGCTTTACTTGAAACTGAAGGAAAATAATATAAATATATATTCCTAAAACCATTTATCATGTTGTTATTATGATAAATGGTTTTATTTTTTTATTCTTTAGAAAATTATATATTTTAAAATATGTAGATAACTTTTAGAATATTTTGTTTTAGAGGTATTATAAGTACAACCTAAAGAATAAAAAATAATCATATGCCGCATCATTATTCCTGTACTACGTTTGGAAAGGGTGCATAGCTAAAAAAAATCGACGCTCCAAAGTCGCTTAGCGATTTTTTTATAGACATTATTACTAGAAGATATAGTATAAATATTGTAGAATTATATCTAAGGCATATTAAAAATAGTAATTAAATTTTTGGATATGTCTTAGAGGGAGTGTGGAGATATGACAACAATATTTTTAACAAGACATGGTGAAACAAAATGGAATACAGAAAAAAGGCTTCAAGGAAGTAAGGATTCACCATTAACTGATAAAGGTTTAAATCAAGCAAGATGCTTAAGGGATAGAGTCAAAGATGAAAAAATTGATATTATATATTCAAGTCCAATAAAGAGAGCATTAGATACTGCAAAGATTATAGCAGAGCCTAATAACACACCAATAGTTACTTGTGATGAACTAAAAGAAATTTCATTTGGTGATTTTGAAGGAACTGCAGTAACTGAATTACCTAAAATAGGAGAATCAAATCTTTTAGAGGAATTGTTCATTGGTAATAGAGAAGTAAAAGGTATAAATGGAGAAACTATTTTAGATGTTGAAAAAAGAGTGTTTAAAGTATTAGATGATATTTTAGAAAAAGAAAAGGGAAAAACAATAATGATAGTTTCGCATGGAATGGCATTAAAGGTAATTATGAGCTACTTTATAGAATTTGAATCTGAAATTAAGGGTGTATACGGACAAGCCTCTTTGACTAAAATAGTAAAAGAAGATAATAAATATAACATACTATTTAAAAATGATAGAAGTCATACAGAGATAATATAAATATAGAGTTATGTTTTAAAACAATATCAGTATTCAATTAAAACATAAACTAATATTAAATGGCTTTACATAAAATAGGAGGGATAATTTATGAGAGTTGAAATAATAGCTGTAGGAACAGAGATTTTATTAGGGGATATTACTAATTCTAATGCTCAATATTTAGCAAAGCAGTTAGCTTTATTAGGATTGGATATGTATAATCAACAAGTTGTTGGTGACAATGAAGAAAGAATTTTAAAGGCTTTTGATGATGCTTTTAAAAGAAGTGACATAGTTATAACCACAGGAGGTCTTGGACCAACTAAAGATGATATGACCAAGGAAGTTGCTGCAAAGTATTTTAATAAAAAGTTAATTTCACATGAAGAATCTATTAAAAAAATAAAAGAATACTTTAAAACTATGGGTAAGGAAATGCCAGAAAGTAATTTAAAGCAAGGTTTATATCCAGAAAACTCAATTGTAATCGAAAATAATAATGGTACTGCACCTGGAACTATTATTGAAGAAAATAATAAAATAATGATTATTATGCCAGGACCACCAAATGAGATGAAACCTATGTTTGAAAATAGTGTTATGCCTTATTTAAAAGCTAAGAGTAATACTACTTTAGTCTCAAGAACAATAAAGATAATAGGAATTGGGGAAAGCTCAGTAGCGGAAAAGATTCAAGATCTAATAGATAAACAAACAAATCCAACGATCGCACCATATGCAAAAGAGGGAGAAGTAACATTAAGAGTAACGGCAAAGGCTGATAACGAGAATCAAGCATTGAAGTTAATTGAGCCTGTTATAAAAGAAATACAAAACAGATTAGGTGAAAATATATATACTATAGGAGAAGAGCCAATAGAAGATGTAGTTTCTAAGATGTTAATAGATAGAAAGCTAACAATATCAACTGCAGAATCATGTACAGGTGGAATGATAGCAGCTAAGTTAGTTTCTTATCCAGGAGTATCTGAGGTATTTTTAGAAGGATGTGTAACATACTCTAATGAAGCTAAGCATAGTAGACTTAATGTTAGTACAGACACTTTAGAGAAGTATGGTGCAGTAAGTTATGAAACAGCTAAAGAAATGGCAGAAGGTGTTGCTAAAACATCTAATACTGATGTTAGTATAGTTACAACCGGAATCGCAGGTCCAGGTGGTGGCACAGATGAAAAGCCAGTTGGTTTAGTATATATAGGGCTTTATATAAAAGGAAAAGTAAGTGTTGAAAAGCATATTTTTAAGGGAGATAGAAATAAGGTAAGAACTCAAGCCACAATAAGAGCATTAGATATGGTTAGAAGAGGCCTTATGTCTATTTAAAAATAAAGTTAATAGTTCAGTATAAAGTTTATTGGATAGAATCAACAGTTATTAAGTATATTAATATAAAACAATTCCTCCTGCTATGTACTTTTAATATGCACATAGCAAGAGAAATAAAATTTGGTATATAAATAAAATGGGGGGAGAGGCGATTAAATATTGAAGTTAGTTACTTCATTATAAATTCTCTCCAAACAAATACTTATTTATACATTAGATTTTAAATTTACTCATTAAAAAACATTAATAGAAATATAATTAATATTACAAAGAAAAAATAAGAATCATTTAAATTAGTTTATAGATAAAATTAATAGGTTTTAGTGGTTTTTATAATATTTATTATATTAATAAGGGGTCAATATGAAAAAAACATTTAGAGCAAATTTATATTTTTTAGTAATTTTATTAGGAGAAATAATACTACCATTTTTTTTATTTAGTATTTATTTAGCATTAGGAATAAGTGATGTAAGAATTCAGTTATTTTTACAGCATATGATTTTATTTGTTTTACCAGCAATATTATATGTTTTAATTGCTAAACCAGATATAAAACAAACATTTAAGTTAAATAAGTTACACTTAAAAGATTTCTTTTTAATTGTAGTTTTATCATTAATATGTCAACCATTAGTTACTTTATTCTCTTTAATAACTTCTTTCTTCTTTGAAAATGATATAGCAAATTTTGTATCTGAGATATCATCAACATCATTTATAGTAATGTTGCTTTTAATGGCTGTTATGCCAGCTATAACAGAAGAAATAACATTAAGGGGAATAGTTCAAGCTGGATATGATGATAAAGGTGATTTTAAGACTTGTATAGTAATAGGCTTACTTTTTGGAATATTCCATTTAAATGGTCAACAATTTTTATATGCAGCTGTATTAGGTGGAATTTTAGCTTATCTAGTTAGAATAACAAATAGTATATTTGCTTCTATGACATTTCATTTTATGGTTAATGGTACATCTGTTGTAATGCAAAAAGTTTTAACATTTGTTAATGCTAAATTTGGAATTCAAGAATCAGCAGAACAAATAGCTATTAAATCACTTTCTATTAATGAAAAACTAGTTTTATTAGGTGAATATTCTATTATAGGACTAATATC
Organism: Clostridium sp. CTA-5; assembly: GCF_054768135.1. Lineage (NCBI taxonomy): Bacteria > Bacillati > Bacillota > Clostridia > Eubacteriales > Clostridiaceae > Clostridium > Clostridium sp. CTA-5. The sequence continues at coordinate 13,664 of NZ_BAAAAT010000012.1, forward strand.
AGGAATATTAACAATATTGTTACTTAAGAAAATTAAAAAGATTAATGATCAAAGAAAAGAAGAATTTAGTAATAATATACTAAGTTACAATGGTATTTCATATAAAGAATATATATCATACGATAATAAAAATACTATAGATGAAGATGTTATAGTTAAAGACAAAGCTTATGATAGAATAATTAATTGGCCACTTGTAGCTACAATAGTTATATATCTTATATATATGAGTATTGAGATTTATGCAAGATATATATTAGTTAAATAATATATATTTATGTTATTTTTTTGAAAGTGCCTTAAAAAAGGAAAATACTAATGACAGTTTATGATTAATAACAGTATTTAATTGAATCACATATTAAAATTAAAGTCCATCAAATAAGTTTTTATTTGATGGACTTTAAAGTTTTTAACACTTAATAATCCCTGTAGTTTCATTCGAAAAACCAGAAAAACAATTTTCAAGAACCCAACCTCTTGAATTAATATTACTATCTATAGGAAGTGCAACATAATACCACACATCATTGTCATAGACTACTTTATCTAAAATACAAACTTCCATTGCTATATTTAATTTTTGCAAAGTAGGTGATAGATTTGTTGGGGATAAATAAAGTAAAGAGTCTTTAGCTACTATTCCTGAATGTTTATCAACATTAAGAAATTTAATCGAAAAATCTTTTTTAAAAGAAGTTAAGTTTTTATATTCTTTTTGTAATTTAGATAATTGATTTTTACTAATAACTAATTGATGATGTAAATTAGAAAGTTTTTGTTCATAAGAAGAAATTAAGAAAAATACGCCTCCCCCCATTAGTAAAATAAATAGTAAAAATAATATAAATTTCATTAAAAAATCTCCTATAATAGTTATCATTTAAAATATATTGATAACTTTGAATAAAAATACCATACTAATTTATTTATATAATTGTATATGCTTCAATTAATACTAGTATTGATATTTTAGTATAGAGTTCATGAATAGAAGTGAAAGTATAATTCTATAATTAAAGTATTTTGTAATAAGATATTAAAAATATTTTATATTACTTAATAATTATTATTGATTAATAAAAGATAATGTATTAAAATATATCTATAAGATAAATTACTTATTATCTTATTAGAATGAAAGATTAAAAGGAGAACGAATGAAATGGATATGAATGAAGTTGTATGTGGATGTTTAAATGTAACAGCACAAGATATTAAGAATGCTGTAGACAATGGTGCTAAAACATTAGAGGAAGTACAAGAGCAAACTAGTGCAGGTACATGTTGTGGATGTTGTACAGATAAGATTGAAGGAATAATATTATCTAAATAAATATAAAAAAACTGTAGTAAAAACATATTTATGTATTTACTACAGTTTTTTATTCGCTATGTTTTAAGTAGAATTTACATTTAAAACATTTGATTATGCCTTAAGAGCTTCACTTAGAACTTTTCCAATGGAATCATGGATAACTAAATCTGCTTTAGAATCAGCAGAAGTACTACTTTTATTTATAAGTACAAGATTTTTACCATTGAAGTAATCAATAAGTCCAGCAGCAGGATAAACAACTAATGAAGTTCCACCTATGATTAAAGTATCAGCTTGTGATATAGCTTTAATTGCACCTTGAATAGTAGATTCATCTAAACCTTCTTCATATAAAACGACATCTGGCTTCACAGTTCCACCACATTTTGTACAAGTAGGAATACCTTTAGATTCTAAAATAAATTTAGTATCGTAAAAGGCATTACATTTAATACAATAGTTTCTCTGAACAGATCCATGTAGCTCAAATACATTTTTATTTCCAGCTGCTTGATGTAATCCATCTATATTTTGAGTAACTATAGCTTTTAGTTTTCCCATTTCTTCTAATTTTGCTAATGCTAAATGCCCAGCATTAGGTTTAGCATCTTCATATATAAGCTTATCTTTATAGAAGTTAAAAAATTCTTCAGGATATCTAATAAAGAATGTATGAGATACTAACTGTTCAGGAGAAAAAGTCATATTAAGTCTTTTATTAAATAAACCATTAGCACTTCTAAAATCAGGAATACCCGATTCAGTGCTCATACCTGCACCTCCAAAGAAAACTATATTATTACTTTCCTTTAAAATTTGTGCTAATTTTTGAATGCTCATAACAACACCTCTAAAAATATATTTATAATTATATTATGACATAAAAAAATTAATTAATTAATAGTATTTATATTTTATATTGTTTTTAAAAATTTATCCACAAATATAAGAGCACTACCTATTGCAGGAGCCAATTCTCCATAATTGCTGAGTGTGATAAAATTATCAGTCAGTGGAAACGGTAGTGATGCAGCCACACGTTCATGAAGGTAGTCTATATCTTCTTGTATTAAATAAGGTGCTAGAAATCCACTAACTATAATATTGCAATCTAAAATAACATTTAAATTTCTAGTAGCTATTGCAAGATTATTTAAATATTCAGTCCATATTTTATTACAGAAGGAATCTTTTTTTCTAAGTTTTTTAAAGAAAGAATTTAAATTTTCTCCTGCTAAATTTTCGAGACTATTTGCAGAACAATATGTTTCCAGACATCCTTTTCTTCCACAATAACATAAAGGGCCATTATGATTTATACACATATGTTCTATTACACCACTATGCATGTTTAGACCATGATGAACTTCACGATTTATGATAACAGCACTACCAAAATTTCTATTTAATAAGAATACAACAGCATCTTTTAAATCTTTATGATTCCATAACTCTACATAGGCTGCAGCTTTAGAATCATGTTCTAGAATACAATTATAAGGAATATGTTTTGAAATATCATCTAAGTTTAATTTTGTATCATTTAATATCTTTCCATAAGTAATAGTTTTACCATCATTTGAAATTATACCTTGAATTGCAATACCTACTCCAAGTATTATGTTTTTATTCCATAAATTCATTTCTACAAAATTATTAATTGAATTACCAAGTTTGTAAAAGTATTGATCAGAAGATTCAAAGTCGATATAGAGTGTAATACTATTTAAAATATCTCCATACAAGTTAATAGCAACAATATGAACACATTCTTTTAAAATATCTACACCAATAGAAATACGTGCAGTACAATTAATCTGAATAGCCTGTGCTTTTCGCCCACCTGTTGATTCATAATAGCCATTTCTTTCAATAAGCTTTTCTTCTTCTAATATTTTTAAATTTTGTGTAACAGTAGTTAATCCCATATTTAATTTTTGTGCAATCATCTGTTTAGAAATTGATTTCTCAGAATAAATCAAAGAATATACATTGCTTTTATTAATTTTTTTGACTTCCATTGTTGTCATTCCGGTGGTCGTCATAATAATCACCTTTTCTTTTATATTTATTTATATTTAAATTTTTTAGTTTATATCATGAGTACAGATACTAATATATATCTTATATTATCACAAATTAAAATTAAAGATAATTAAAAAGAAAACTGTAAAATCATACAAAAAATAAATGAATCAATTGTAATTTATCACAATTGATTCGTTTACAGTAACCGTTTAATATTAACTTATGATCACCTCTTAAACATAAGTTGGAACTATAAGGTGTGATTTAAAAGAAAAATTAGGAGGAACAAAAATGAAAAGTGCAGTATTTTATGGAAAACATAATATGAAAATTGAAGAAAAAGAATTACCAGTAGTGGGATCAGAGGATGTTTTAGTTCAGGTAAAGGCTTGTGGAGTATGTGGTACAGATGTACATATTTATGAAGGAGATAAAGGTGCAGCAGAAGTAACACCTCCAACAATTCTTGGTCATGAATTTGCAGGGATAGTAGCGAAAGTGGGAAAAAACGTAACAAAGTATAAAGAAGGAGACAGAGTATGCGTAGATCCTAACTGTTACTGTGGTAATTGCGATTATTGTAGAAGTGGTATTGCTCATTATTGCACAGATATGATTGGTTATGGAACAACAATGAATGGTGGTTTTGCTGAATATTGTAGTGTGAATCAAAAACAAATTTATCCAATTGGAGACAATACAACATTTGAAAAAGGTGCTATGGCAGAACCAGTAGCTTGTTGTCTTCATGGAATTGATATGTGTAATATTCACCCAGGAAGTAATGTTGTAATTATTGGTGGTGGAATGATTGGATTATTAATGATGCAACTTTCTAAACTGTCAGGAGCAACAAAAGTAGCTTTATTAGAGCCTGTAGAGAAGAAAAGAGAAACTGCTATGCAATTAGGTGCAGATTTCTGTATAGACCCAATAAAAGAAGATGTAAAGGCTAAATTAAAAGAAAATGGAATGACATGGGTAAATGTAGTTATTGAATGTGTTGGACGTCCATCTACAATTGAACAAGCAATTGATATTGCAGGTAATAAAGCAGTTGTTATGATGTTTGGATTAACAAAACCAGATGAAACAATATCAGTGAAACCTTTTGAAATATTCCAAAAGGAAATAGAGTTGAAAGCATCTTATATTAATCCATATACACATAAACGTGCAATAGAATTAATTGATTCAGGAAGATTAGATGTAAGTAGTATGATATATGAAGTATGTGGCCTTGAAAAATTAGAAGATATTCTAAGTAAGCCAGAACTTCGTACAAATGGTAAATATATTATAGCTCCATACAAATAAGAAGGAGAAAAGTTATTATGGTAAATGAAGCATTTGTAACAGATCCAACAAGATTGATGATAGCATCAGTTGCAGGAATTATAGTTTTATTATTATTAATTATAAAATTTAAGTTCCATCCAATTCTATCATTATTGATATCTGCTTTATTTATTGGGTTAGGTGCTGGTATGCCAGTGCCTGACTTGATTAAAACGGTTGAATATGGTGCTGGTGATACATTACAGGGAATAGTTCTTTTAATTGGTCTTGGATCTATGTTTGGAGGAATTCTAGAAGTATCAGGAGGAGCGCAATCAGTTGCTAAAACACTTATTAATAAATTTGGAGAAAAGAAAGCAGGATGGGCATTAGGAGTAACTGGGCTTGTAGTAGGAATTACTGTATTTTTTGAAGCTGGGGTCGTAATTTTAATTCCACTTGCATTTGGACTTGCCAAGAAGACAAAGAAATCTACTTTATATTATGTAATTCCTTTATTGGCAGGATTAGCAACGTCATTTGCATTTATACCACCATCAGCAGGTTCTGTATTGGTGGCCAACATGTTAAATGTTGACTTAGGGGTTATGATTTCAGTTGGTGTGCCAGTAGGAATCTTAGCTATGTTAGTTAGTGGAATACTATGGGGGAAATATATTGGAAATAAAATTTATTTAAAACTTCCTAGTAATATTATAGACGTTATAGAGTGTGAAGAAGAAAAATTACCTAGTTTTAGGGTTGTCCTAACTATTATTATGATTCCATTGCTACTTATTTTACTTAGTACAGTTTCTACATATATTCAGTTTTTAAAACCAGTACAGGCTATATTTGAATTCTTAGGAACTCCTTTTGTAGCACTTATTATTGCTACTTTGGCTGCTATGTATTTACTTGGTATAAAACATGGATATAATAGTGAAGAATTAAAGCAAATTTTAGATAAATCTTTAAGACCTACAGGTATGATTCTACTTGTAATTACTGGAGGCGGTATAATTAGATGGGTACTACAAAATGCAGGGATAGGAGAAATTATTGGACCAGATTTGGAAAAGAGTGGATTACCATTAATCATTATAGCTTTTTTAATTGCAGCATTAATTCGTACATCAGTGGGGGCAGCAGTAGTAGCAATGACTATGGCAGCTGGGATTATGGCTACAATGCCTGCAGTAGCTGAATTATCTCCAATATATAGAGCCGCAATGGTATGTGCTATTAATGGTGGAGCAACAGCATTTAGTCATGTAAATGATTCTGGATTCTGGTTAGTATCTTCTCTTTTAGAGATGAATGAAAAAAATACACTAAAATCATGGACTATAATGGAAACATTAATCGGTATCACAGGTTTATTATGTGCATTAATTATTTCTTGCTTCGCATAGTAGGTAAGGATATAAAAATAATTTTAATAATATATTAAAGATAATACAGAATGTAAAGAAAGCATTAAATATATAAGAATTCAAATTGATAGAAAGGATACAGAAGGAATTATGAATAAAACAACATTTGATATTACAGCTTTTGGGGAAATGTTAATTGATTTTACGTTTCAGGGTTTTAATGAAAAGGAACAAAAGTTATTTTCACAGAATGCAGGTGGAGCTCCTGCAAACGTACTTGTAGCGGCAAGTAAGTTAGGTGCATCTACAGCTTTTCTTGGAAAAGCAGGAAATGATATTCATGGAAAATTTCTAAAGGAAACATTAGAGAAAGAAAATGTTGATAATACAGGATTTGTATTAAGTGATGATGTATTTACAACACTTGCTTTTGTTGATTTAAATAAACAAGGAGAAAGGACATTTTCATTTGCAAGAAAGCCAGGAGCAGATACTATGATGGAAAAAGAAGAAATTTCTTTACCAATTTTAAAGAATAGTCATATATTTCACATAGGATCTTTATCACTTACAGATAATCCAAGTAAGGAAACTACATTATATGCATTAAAGAAAGCAAAAGATTTTGGAAGTATTATTTCTTATGATCCTAATTATAGAGATTCATTATGGGAAAGTGAAGAAAAAGCTGTGAAAGAAATGCGTTCAGTTATTAATTATGTAGACATTATAAAAATCTCTGATGAAGAGATTAAACTTCTTACAGATGAAAGAGAAGCAAAAGCAGCAGCAGAAAAATTAATTAAGCAGGGTGTAAAGGTTGTAGTAATTACACTAGGTGCAAAAGGGGCCCTTGTGGCAACAAAAGATGGATGCAATTTAGTTCCTGGATTTGTAAGCAATGTAGTAGATACAACAGGTGCAGGAGATGCTTTCTTGGGAGGTTTTCTATTTAAAATAAGTAGAAGTGGAAAAAATTTAGAAGAGTTAACATTGGAAGAGTTAGAGGATTTTACGAGATTTGCTAATGCTGTTGCAAGTATTTGTGTACAGGGATATGGTGCAATTGCATCTATGCCAACTATAGAAAAGGTAAATGAGATAATGTAGAAGGAGGATATATTAATGAAGGGATTATCAGATGGAATTGCACATATTGGCATTCCTACAAATAATATAGAAAAAACAATTAAATTTTACACAAAGTTAGGATTTGAAATTACTTATAAGACAGTAAATAAAGAAGCAAACGAAAAAGTAGCTTTTTTAAAATTGGGCAATTTAATGATTGAAACTTATGAAAATAATGCTGCAAAAATGGAATCGGGTGCAATAAATCACGTGGCAATTAATATTATAGATATTGAAAAGGCATATGAATATATAAATAAACAAGGATTAAATACAACAAATGATACAATTAATTTTCTTCCATTTTGGAATAATGGAGTGCGTTTTTTCACAATAGAAGGGCCAAACAAAGAAAGAATAGAATTTAGTCAAATATTATAAAATTAATATATTAAGCTAAAAATAGTATCAATGATTTATATTAAGAAAAAAACCTAAAAATTCTGTATAGATAATGAGATGCATACTATAAAATATAAAAAGTTGTAATTTATAAGTTACAGCTTTTTATATTTATAGTTAGTATTATAATATTTCAAAATTATTAGAACAATGGACTAGATTCAAAATAATAAAAAATACATTTTAAATTTTATTTAATAACTTTTTATATAATTTTAAGTGGAGTAGGTTTTGTATTCTTAAAATTTAAAGAAGTATACTAAATAAATATGATACTGGTAGAACAATTAATAAAGAGGGTAAAAGATTTACAGCACTAACACTCTTTATTTTAGCTATGCTTAGCCCTAAAATGAACGTCATAAGACCACCTACTGAAACAAAATCAGCCAACATAGATTGAGTTATAAAGGGCATAATTATATGAGATGAATAAAAACATAGTGATAAAAAAATAAGTTGAGGGATTACAATTATATTCATCGCATAACCAAGTGTTGTTGCAAAAATAAAAGATGCAAAAATATCCATAGTAGCTTTAGAAATCAAAATAGTCATATCACCAGTTAAACCTTCATTGATTGCACCAAATATGTTAGTACCACTTGCACAAAAAGTGACAGCTACAATTAAATAAAATTTCATGTAATCATCACTGTTGATGTTATTTGGAATTTTAAAGTTTAATTTATTTAATACGTTTTGGAATAGTGATTTAATTTTATCTTCTAAGTTTAAATATTCTCCTATTAATGTGCCTAAAATAATAGATAAGATAACAGTTGGAAGAGAGTTTAATTTAATAAAAGCTACAATCCCAATTGCTATAGCAGAAATACCGAAAATTACATTTAAAGGTTCAATAATCCTTGTTGGTACTTTATTTTTTAAGTAAGCTCCAATAGTACCTCCTACTAGAATACATAAGCAATCTATAAATACACCTAATGGCATATTAACACCTTCTTTCTTAAATATCTTGTGTACTTGCTTGTACACAGATATAATATATATACTTTTGCAAAAGATAAGGTAATTTAACATAAAATAATAAAAAATGCAAGTTGTCTATTATTTTTAATATAGAATTTATCAAATAAACAATTATTTTAGTCTATTATTTTTTGTATCTTAAATAAGATTAACAATTAATAAATGTCATTAAGATAAGCAATATCATGAATTTTTTATAAAAGTTTATTTAATGTTAATTGTAACTTTATACTAGATATAGTCTGATTTATAAGTATATTAAATAGTAATAAAAACAAGAAAATAAATAAAATATAAAAAAAGTTTCTAAAAACTGTTGACATAAGTATAATATCCCGATATAATACTATTTGTGATCTGGTGGTAACGGCATAGAGGTAACACTCCTTACCATTCCGAACAGGACAGTTAAGGTCTATAGCGCCGAAGGTACTGCATGGGAGACTGTGTGGGAGATTAGGACATTGCCAGGTAATATGGCTCGATAGCTCAGTCGGTAGAGCAGAGGACTGAAAATCCTCGTGTCACTGGTTCGATTCCAGTTCGAGCCACCAAAAAAGCACTAACTTAGTTAGTGCTTTTTATTTTACTTAATTATAAATTTTACTAAAAGTTAAAGATAAGCTCTATATTAATATAAGTATTAATATAGAGGCTAACAGTTCTTTGTTAGTTTATTAAACAAATTTAAATATTACTAATAGAGATTTTATATCTTTAATATAATAGTTAAATAGAATTATATTAAACAGTACATTGTTCTATATCAATTAAGTAATTAGAGCAACATGGGCATACAATTACACTAACTATATAACTATCATCTATTTTACCTTCTCTAGAAAGCTTATTATAAGAAGTATTTTTATATTCTTCACATAGTGTATTTATTACATAATTTAAATTCTTTGTATAGATATAAAAATGATATTCTAAATATCCATAAGATTTGTTTAAATTCTCTTGATTATTACATTCACATTTACCAGAATAATATTCTTTTGTAAATTCTACATTCTCTCCTTGAGATAAAGCAGATAATATAATATCTAATGATATACCATCAATTTCTTTATCATCTTCAGTTGTCTCAAAAAATATACCATCACAATTTTCTTCAGATAATATGTATTCTTTATCATTATATACAAATTTATAGTTCATAAAATCCTCCTTAAAATAAGGTACATTCAAAAAATAATATACCAGTATACTCGTATATTTGGTCTATTATTTTATTTCATGTGCCTAAAGTTAATAACACATATATATTAACATATATAGAATGAAAATATATATGTTCTATTAAACTTTACTCATTTATATAAGGAACATATTTAGAAAATTTACTATATATTATTCTAAGATAATAATACTAATATAGATATTCACTTTCTATAAGAATTAAAAAAACTTATAAATGGATTGACTTAATTAGAAAATATATACTAATAAAGTTTATAATTTAAAAATGAAACTATTTTGTAATAAATAGGACACAAATATGTAACAAAGAAGCTTTATAAATAATGTATAATAATACCATAATAAGAAATGATTAAGTTTGAGTTAAGAAAGTCTTAAGGTAAAAGGGTTATGATATACATAGATAGAAATTTAAATAGATTGGGGATGAGTTTATGTTAGAAAAATTAATGTTAAGTGATAAGGAATGTGAAAACTTAGCTAAAGGAATTGCAATTGGTGTTGGACTTGGAACGGTAGTAGGTGCACTTTTAGATAATACAGTATTTTATTTTGCTTTTGGTGGAGTAGTAGGAATAGTAAGCTCATTAATTTACTCTAAAGTAGAAGAAAATAAAAAGAAAAAGAACATAGATTTTTTTAAAATATAATATTATGATCTAAAGTTATATACAATATTTGTATTTATGTGGATTATAGATAAATATAAATAGTATTAAAATATATATAAATAAAAGTTCTTAGAATCAATTTAACTTTAAGGAAAACTGATTTTAAGAACTTTATTACTTATGAGTAGAAAGTCATATCATTTTTTAGATATTTTCAATCTGCCAATCTATTGGAGTTTGATTAGTATCTATTAAAAATTCATTCGTTTTTGAAAAAGGTTTACTACCAAAGAAACCTCTAGAGGCAGATAATGGACTAGGATGAACTGATTTTATAATGAAATGCTTTGGATTAGTTATAAGCTCTTGTTTTTTTATAGCATTATTTCCCCAAAGAATAAAAACAATAGGTTTTTCACTAGTATTTAATAACTTTATAATATTATCAGTAAATATTTCCCAGCCTAGCCCTTTATGTGAGTTAGCTTCACCTGCTCGAACTGTTAATACTGCATTTAATAATAGTATACCTTGATCAGCCCATTTTTTTAAGTAACCATTGTTAGGTATGTAGCACCCTAAATCATTATTTAATTCTTTATATATATTAAGTAATGAAGGTGGCGTTTTTACACCAGGATTAACAGAAAAGCTTAATCCATGTGCTTGATTTGGACCATGATAAGGGTCTTGACCTAAAATAACAACTTTTACATCTTTAAATTGAGTATAATGCAAAGCATTAAATATATTATACATATTTGGATAAATAGTTCTAGTATTATACTCATGAGCAAGTATTTTTCTTAGTTTAAGATAATATTCTTTTTCAAATTCATCTGATATGTAATCTTTCCAATCATTTTTTAATATTTCTGACATAATATCACCCATAATTAGTATACCATGTTTTAGGATATTTAGGCACATTCAAAAAATAATAGACCAGTATGCTCGGCTATTTTGTGTGATACTGCGTCAGCAAATTTAGCTAATAGCTTACTATTAACTAAATTTACTTCCTTGTCTGACACAAAATATACAACGCCTCTTTGATCTATTATTTTATTTCATGTGCCTTAATTATAAAAAAAGAAAATATATCAGCTGTAATATTTTTCTTAAAAGTATTACAACTAATATATGTGAAAAAATAAATGCTCTCACAGTTATATTGTGATTTTGTGGTTGTTAGCTAACATATATACTGTTAAAATATAGAGGTATATAAAATTTTTTTATAAAAGGAGAAGTTAAATGGAAAATAAGGTATGGGCAGTAGCTGCTGGAAATGAAATAACAGATAAGGATTTAGACTCAATAATAATGAGATATCCTCCTGAAAGAAGAGCTATGTTTCAAGGAGAAGAAGGTAAAAAGCAATTAGTAGAACAAGTAATTGCATTTGAATTAATGCATAAATTTGGTCAAGAAATAGGATTAGATAAATCAGATGAATATAAAAAAATGGTTGAAGGATTAGCTAAAGAAGCTTTAACTCAATTATCAATTAATAAAGTATTAGCAGATGTTACAGTTACAGATGAAGATGCTAAAAAGTATTATGAAGAAAATAAGAACATATTTGTAAAGCCTGCAACAGTATCAGCTAAACATGTATTAGTTAAAACAGAAGAAGAAGCTAAAAATATAAAAGAAGAAATAAAAAATGGATTATCATTTGAAGAAGCAGCAAAGAAATATTCAACTTGTCCATCAAAAGAACAAGGTGGAGATTTAGGTTCATTTGGTAGAGGTATGATGGTTCCAGAATTTGAAGAAGCAGCTTTTGCACTAGAAATAGGAACTGTTAGTGAACCAGTTAAGACTCAATTTGGATATCATTTAATATTAGTAGAACAAAAAAATGAAGAAGTTACTGTTCCATTTGAGCAAATTAAAGATGCAGTTGTAAAACAAGTTTTAGAACAAAATCAACAAAAGAAATATTTAGATATGGTAACAGAGTTATCTGCTAAGTATGGCGTTGAAAGAAAATAGTAAATTAATTAAGGCTATGTTAAAAACATAGCCTTAATTTTATAGCTTAAATAAATTAGTTGCAATATATTTCATGTGCCTTATATCAATTCTAAAAAAGATTTTATGTATTTATCAGCATGAGTACTAAGCTCTTCTTTTGAATGTATACTCAAAGAGTCCTCTACAGCAATTACTTTCATGCCAGCAGCTTTTGCACCATGTATTGCAGGAAGAATATCTTCAAATACAATACAGTTATCAGGTCTTATATTTAATTTTTTAGCAGCTAATAAATATACATCAGGCTTGTCTTTTCCTACGGATGTTTCATCTGTAGTAGTAATTGAATCGAAATAATCAAATACTTCATTGTTTTCTAAACAAGCTTTAAGTAAAGGGATGGAATTACTAGTAGCTAGTGCAATTTTTATACCGGATTTTTTAAGCTTGTCTAAAAAATCTCTTGCTCCTTCTTTTAATTTAACGTGATTAGCATAATATTTAAAAGCCATATCATGCCAAGTGTTCATGATATCTTCTGTTGAATCTTTAATATTAAATCTATTTTTAAAATAAACAGCAGTTTGATAAAAACTCAAATGAGTAATTTCATTTTTTAAGTCTTTAGGTAATTGATATCCATTTTCTTTAAGATAATCTTTGTCTATTTGCTCCCAAACCCACATAGAATCTACTAAAGTCCCATCTAAATCAAATATTGCCGCTTTAATATTATTTAACATTTAACCCCTCCATTTTTAGATAATAAAAAAACTTAAGGGTAATCCCTTAAGTAAAAAAGATTCATTTTAATAAAAAATAAACTTTACAACTTTACATATGTTATTAAAGTTAAATTTAATGTATAAAAAATGAATTTGTATATTCATATATATATTTGGTCGGGGTGACAGGGATTGAACCTGCGGCCTCATGGTCCCAAACCACGCGCGCTCCCATCTGCGCCACACCCCGCTACTACAATTTATTATAATATCTACTAAATTCTATGTCAAGCAATTAAAAATCATAGTATTATGATTTTATTCATATATAAGTTCCAATAAAAAATAACAAGTCTATTTGCTAGCATATTTTCCATCATAGGAAGTTCGGCTCGCATAAGCTTTCTGAGTAAGTGATTTACACAAAATTATAGATTATACTGTGTGAAAGTTCTGCTAATCAAATATAAAATTTGGAGAATTGCTTTTGGTTATCTGCTCATTGTCAAATTGGACTAATAGGCCAGCTATGAGCACGATTCATTTTTAATGTTTATATAATAGATTATTTATTATTTAATGATGTAAAATTATATCAATATAAAATGGTTACATATTAAAAAATATATAGCATAATTTAGAAAAGTGAGGAATTTAGGACTATATAGGAAAAAAATTAGAATAATACTTGCTATTACTTATGCAGAAAAGTTGTCCATGCTTATATGAAGTGATATAATTAAGAATATGTAAACATATTTAAGGATAATAAAGGAGGGAAGGTTCATAAGAACCGGCATTTGATGAAGAAAAAAGTTTTAGCCGTGATGTTAGCTGCGATGCTTGTTGCAGGAACTTCAATGCCAGCTTTTGCTACACCAGGAAATGAAGAATTAAACGAAACTAGACAAAAATATGCAGAGATAGAACGTAATATAGCAAATATTGAAGATAAAATTTATGATTTAAATACTCAAATAGAACCATTAGAACAAACAGTTACTAAAAATAAGAAAGATATTGGTAATATAAATAATCAAATCGATAACACTACTAAAGATATAGAAAGATGTAAGGGAGAAATCGAAAAATTAGATTTAGCTCTAGGGGAAAGACTTAAAGCCGTATACATGCAAGGTGATATGGAATTTAGTTATTTAAATTTCTTATTTGAATCAAATTCTACTAGTGAATTTTTTACAAGAGCGGAATCTCTAGGTAGAATATTAGGAAAAGATAAAAAAGCAATAAATGATATCATTGGAAAGAAAGATGCATTAAATCAAAAAATAAATTCTTTAGAAGAAAAGAGAAAAGAAATAGATAAGCTTAATGCAGAAGTCCAAAAAAGTTTATCAGAATTAGATGGTAAAAAGAAAGATCAAGAAACTTTAGTTGAACAAACAAAGGCAGAAAAGCAAAAGTTTGACCAAGAATACTTATCAGAAATGGAAAGACAAGTTGTTCAAGCACAATTTAATATTATTGATAGCTCTAGTAGTTCACTTGGTGATTTAAAAGGAGCAATCTCTCAATTAAGAAGTATAAGAGACGGACAACTTAAGAGTCCAACAATTATAGATGAAGTTAATTCAAAAATTGAATCTGCAAAGACTAAAGTATCACAAAAGGAAGAAGAAGAAGCAAAGAAAGCAGCAGCGGCAGCAGCTAATAATGCTCCAAATAGAGGTAATTCAGGTTCATCTTCTGGAAATGTAACAGTTCCTTCTGCAGGAAATGCACAAGCTGTTTTAAATGAAGCATATAAACATTTAGGAAAATCATATGTATATGGTGCAACAGGTCCAGATCATTTTGACTGTTCAGGATTTACTCAATATGTATATGCAAAAGCAACAGGAGCAGATATATCAAGAACAACATATTCACAAATAAATGTTGGTACGCCGGTATCTCAAGATCAACTTCAACCTGGTGATTTAATATTTACTCATGCAGGTCATGTTGGAATATATGTTGGTGGAGGAAATATGATTCATGCACCTCAAACAGGAGATGTAGTTAAGGTTTCTTCAGTATATAAATTCTATGCAGCAAGAAGAATATTATAATATTTAAATTTTTAGGCTAGATATTTAATATCTAGCCTTTTTAATCTTTAGCTATATTTTAAAAACAGTGTTGATATTGTAGTATAAAGCTCATGGACAGAACTTAAATAGGAAACTCGACTCATGTGCATTCGCTGAGTAAGTTTAAGTAACAAAATATAAAATTTTGACTTTCACTTAAGAGTTCTAAAAAGCAAATTCTAATGCCAGTTTGCTCTTATACTAAAATATCAACATTCACTTAAAACATAGCGTAATTTTTAAATTAGTAAAAAATTAGATTTGTAGATAACTTATAGTGAACCTAAGTTAAAAATGTAGATAGAAATCTTAAAGAAGAAATTAGACATTATTGTGAATTATCAATTTTAAATTTAATATTGGGTTAGAATACTAATAAGTTGTTTACACTAATGCAATAAGATATAATAAGTTAGAAAATTCATATAAAGGAAGATAACAGATGAATAAAACTACATTAACCAATATAGAAAAAAACGAACTTATAGATGATTTGCAATTAGAAGGATTAAAATTAATACAAAAAATAGATGGTTTTAAATTTGGAGTAGATGCTGTAATATTATCAGATTTTGCAAATGTTAAAAATAAGCATAGAGTAATAGATCTTTGTACAGGTACAGGTATAATTCCATTTTTATTATACGGTAAATATAAACCAACAGAGATATATGGTTTAGAAATTCAAGAAGATATGGTAGATATGGCTAAAAGAAGTACTATATTAAATTCATTAGAACATAAAATAAACTTTGTAAATGAGGATTTAAAAAACATAGAGTTTTTAAAAACATTAAATAAATTTGATATAGTTACTGTAAATCCACCATATAAATTAAATAATGCAGGAATTATTAATCCATCTGATAAGCTTGCTATTGCAAGGCATGAGATCTTATGTGATTTAGAAGATGTAATTTGTGCATCCAAAACGCTCTTAAAGGATAATGGAAGACTTTTTATGGTTCATAGACCTGAAAGATTAGCAGATATATTTACATTAATGAGAAAATATAAAATAGAACCTAAAAGAGTAAAGATGGTTTATCCAAAACCAGGAAAAGCACCAAATATAGTTTTGATAGAGGGGCAAAGAGATGGGGGAGCTTATTTAAAATGGGATCCATCATTATATGTGCATAATGAAGATGGATCTTATACAAAGCAAATAGATGAGATATATGGGAGGCTGTAAGATGGAAAATGGAAAATTATATTTAATACCAACACCTATAGGTAATTTAAAGGATATAACATTAAGAGCATTAGAAATATTAGAAGAAGTTGATATTATAGCAGCTGAAGATACAAGGCAAACATTAAAATTATTAAATCATTTTAATATAAAAAAATCATTAATAAGTTATCATAAATTTAATGAACAAGATAAAAGTAAGGAAGTTATTGATAGACTATTAAATGGAAAAAATATAGCTTTAGTATCAGATGCAGGAACACCAGGAATATCAGACCCAGGAAGTGTTATTGTAAAAAAATGTATTGAACAAGGACTTGAATTTCATGTTTTACCTGGAGCAACTGCAATAACAACAGCATTAGTTTATTCTGGGCTAGATACTACTAAATTTATATTTAGAGGTTTTTTACCAAGAGAAAATAAAGAACGTAATATAATAAAAGATGAACTTATGCAAAGTCAAGAAACATTAATATTTTATGAAGCACCTCATAGGCTATTAGATACTTTAAATTTTTTACTTGATTCTTTTGGAAATAGAAATATTGCAGTTTGCAGAGAGCTAACTAAGTTATATGAACAAATATATAGGGGTACCATTGAAGAATCTATAAATTATTTTATGGTTAACAGGCCACGTGGAGAGTTTGTGTTAGTCTTAGAGGGAAAAAGACTAGAAGAAATAAAACAAGAAAAAGAACAAGAGTGGATAGATTTATCTATTAAAGATCATATAGTTAAATATATAGATGATGGAATAACTAAAAAAGACGCTATTAAGATGGTAGCTAAAGATAGAGGGTTACCTAAAAGTGAAGTGTATAAATTTTCAACTGATATATAAGTAAAAGCACCTTTAAAATTTTAAAGGTGCTTTAAATTTCTAAGTATAACCAATATACTATCTGTTATTTTTGATTTCGTCTAAACAGTTAGTACAAACATTTTTACCTTTATAGTTTATAACGTCTCTTGCATCTCCACAGAAAATACAAGCTGGTTCATATTTCTTTAAGATGATTTGCTCACCGTCTACATAGATTTCTAATGCATCTTTTTCAGCAATATCTAAAGTTCTTCTTAATTCTATTGGAATAACTATTCTACCTAATTCGTCTACTCTTCTAACAACACCTGTTGATTTCATAAAAAACTCCTCCTAATTACAATGTTCGACATTCTACATTGTCATATTACCAAGTATGTAATAAAAAGTCAATACATATTTCGATTTTTTGTATAATAAGTTACAAATTTCAACTTTAAAAAACATTATAAATAAAATATACTACCATATTTTAGAAAAGTCAATAGAGTTTTGATAATTTATAAGAATAAGGATATGGGAATAAAATTTATAGTAAATAGCATTATTACTATGCTTAAGAGGGACAATCATATATAAAATAAAAAAAAAACGAAATAATTAGGAATAATTAGCAAATATGAATAATTACCATAATGTATAAATTTATTGGAATTTCAAAAATAGGATAAAATAACAAATAAAATCATATTTAGTGTCGCAATTAACCAAAAAATATTAAAATTACATTATTTTTTTGAAATTTATAATAAAAAAAGAAAAATAAAAAATAAAAATATCTGTAATTTTTGAATAAAAATATTTACTAAAACCTTAAAGTAGTATATGATTAATAAAAATAAAGTTGATAATATAATGCTAAAAATAACTTGTAATAAGTTTATTCTTACTATATACTTTAATAGGAATATATAGAAGGAAAGTGTAGGTGGGTAATATGGATAATAATTTTGATTCAAATTATATAAGAGAACTTGCAAAAAAAATCTCTGAAAACAATTCAGTTTCATATGAAGATCTACCAAAGTATGATTTATTTTTATCTCAAGTTATAGATTATTTAAATGATAAATTTGATGATGAAAAATTTACTAATAATATAGTTCAGAATTATATAAAAAGTGAAGTTATAACTAAACCAGAAGATGGTAAAAAACGTGGTTACACGAAAATGCATTTAGCACAACTTGTATTACTTAGTTATATGAGACCAGTATTAACAACAGAAGAAATAAAAAAAGTTTTTAGTCTAGCATTTAATGAAATAAATGATAGAAATGATGATATAATCTCATGGCAAGATGCATATAAAGTTTTTGCACAAATTCAACATGAAAGTTTAAGTGAATATTTACTTACAACATTAGATAATAAGGAAAAATTACAGGATATAGTAAAAGGTTTAAATTTAAAAAGTAACGAAGAAGAAAGAATAACTATATTTTTATTAGTTTTAGCCTTAATAGCAGAAGCTAGTGCAATTAAAAAATTAGTACAAAAAATAGTAAATGAATATCATACAGAGTGATATATACAAACACTTATTTGAATGAGTATTAAATAGTTAAAATACTTATTCAAGTAAGTGTTTTTTTATTTAATAGTAAATAAAATATTTTAATAAATTTTAAAGCAATATGTTTAAATAATATTAAGACACATTCACAAAATATACAACACATCTTTGGTCTATTATTTTATTTTATGTGGCTAAGATTTCAGAGCAAGATATTCAATAACAAAAAAGTTTATTTATCTATTTAAGTATGTTAAAATATTCATGTTAGTTTATTACATAGATATTTGTAAAAAATATATATAAAAAGCTGAGTTTTGAAGGAGCGAGGGAAATGAATATTCCATTAATTGATTTAAAAGCTCAATATAATTCTATTGCTGAGGATTTAGATAGGGTAACTAAGGAAGTACTTTCCTCTGCAAATTATATCATGGGTAAAAATGTAACAGAATTTGAAAAAGAATTTGCAGAATATGTAGGAGTTAAGCATGCAATTTCGGTAGGTAATGGAACCGATGCATTAGTTATAGCACTAAAATCTTTAGGCATAGGAAAAGGTGATGAAGTAATAACTACAACATTTACTTTTTTTGCTACGGCAGAAAGTATTTCAGCTGTAGGAGCAAAGCCTGTATTTGTAGATGTAGAAAAAGATACATTTAATATAGATCCATCACAAATAGAAAGTAAAATTACTAAAAACACAAAGGCTATTATGCCAGTTCATATATTTGGGCAAAGTGCTAAGATGGATCAAATAAATGAGATAGCAAAAAAACATAACTTAAAAGTAATAGAAGATGCTTGTCAAGCAATTGGAGGTAAGTATAAAGGAAAAAGTATAGGAACATTATCAGATGTTGCTTGTTTTTCATTTTTCCCAACTAAAAACTTGGGATGTGCTGGAGATGGCGGAATTATAGTAACCGATAATGATGATGTAGCTACAATAGCTAGAGCATTAAGAACTCATGGAAGTGGGGAAAATGGTCAAAAGGCTTATAACTTACTTAATAACATAACTGAAGAAGTGGAAAAGACTTCAAGTGATGCTAATGACACTGTATATAATCCTTTAAAGTATTATAATTACTTAATTGGATTTAATACAAGACTTGATGCTATTCAAGCAGCAATTTTAAGGGTTAAGTTAAAACATATAGATAAATGGAATGAAAGAAGAAGAGAGATTGCTGGAATATACAATGAAAGTTTAAAAGATACAGAATTGGTTATACCAACTGTATTAGGTGATTGTTCTCCTGTATATCATATGTATATTTTACAATCAGAAGATAGAGAATCTTTATTAAATAAACTAAAAGAAAAAGGAGTAGCAACAGGGGTATACTATCCAGTACCTTTACATTTACAAAAGGTATATAAGGGACTTGGATACAAAGAAGGAGATATGCCAGTTGCAGAATACCTTTCACATAGAACATTTGCAATTCCTGTTTATCCAGAATTAACTGAAGAACAAATAAATCATATAGTTAAATCTATAAAAGAATAATTAGGTGAGGGATAAGTTATGGAAAATAAATATTTTGTACATGAATCTAGTTATGTAGATGATAATGTTCAAATAGGAGAAGGTACAAAGATATGGCATTTTTCCCATGTTATGAGTAATTGTTTCATAGGGGAAAAGTGTAATATAGGACAGAATGTAGTAATATCACCAGGGGTAAAATTAGGAAAAGGAGTAAAAATACAAAATAATGTATCTGTTTATACAGGTGTTATTTGCGAAGATGATGTATTTTTAGGACCATCTTGTGTTTTTACTAATGTAGTAAACCCAAGAAGTTTTATTGAAAGAAAAAGCGAATATAGAGAAACTATAATAGGTAAGGGTGCATCAATTGGCGCAAATGTAACAATTGTATGTGGTCATAATATAGGAAAATATGCTTTAATTGGAGCTGGAGCAGTAGTTACTAAACATATACCTGATTACGCATTAGTAGTTGGAAATCCAGGAAGAGTTACAGGGTATGTTTGTAAATGTGGAGAAAAGTTAAATTTTAATGATAATAAAGCAGTATGCACTAGTTGTCAGAGTGAATATATTAAATCTGATGAAAAAGTAGAGTGTGTAAACTTAGGAGGTACAAAATGTCAATGTTAAAGCAACAATTATTAGAAAAAATAAATAATAAGACTGCTAAAGTTGGTGTAGTTGGACTTGGATATGTTGGATTACCATTAGCAGTAGAAAAAGCAAGTGCTGGATATGAGACTATCGGATTTGACGTTCAAGATCAAAAAGTTCAAATGGTTAATGAAGGAAATAATTACATAGGTGATGTAGTAGATGAAAAGTTAAAGATGTTAGTAGATCAAAAAGTTTTAAGAGCTACTACTGATTTTAGCTTTGTAAAAGATGTAGATACTATTTGTATTTGTGTACCTACTCCTCTTGATTTATACAAACAACCAGATTTATCATATGTTGTAGAATCAACTAAAAGCGTAGCAAAATATATGCATAGAGGTATGTTGATAGTTCTTGAAAGTACTACTTATCCAGGTACTACAGAAGAGGTTTTAAGACCTATTTTAGAAGAAAGTGGATTAAAATGTGGAGAAGACTTTTTCTTAGCATTTTCACCAGAAAGAGTTGACCCAGGTAATAAGGACTTTAATACAAAGAATACTCCAAAAGTTGTTGGAGGATGTAGCGAAGATTGTACTGAAGTTGCAGCTGCATTATATAGAAATATTTTAGAAGGTGAAATTCATACAGTATCATCACCAGCTGTAGCTGAAATGGAAAAGATACTAGAAAATACCTTCAGAAATATAAATATAGGATTAGCTAATGAAATGGCTATATTATGTAACAGAATGGGAATTGATGTTTGGGAAGTTATAGATGCAGCTAAAACTAAACCATATGGATTTATGCCATTTTACCCAGGACCAGGACTTGGTGGTCACTGTATACCACTAGACCCATTTTACTTAGAATGGAAAGCTAAAGAGTATGACTACCATACTAGATTAATAGAAACTTCAGGTGAAATAAATGATTCAATGCCTGAATTTGTATTAGACAATGTAATGAAGATCTTAAATAAGCATAAAAAAGCACTTAATGGAGCTAAAGTCCTTATTTTAGGAGTGGCATACAAAAATGATATTGATGATTACAGAGAATCACCAGCATTTAAAGTAATAGAATTATTAGAAAAGAATGGTGCTGATATCATAGTTAATGATCCATATTGTGAAGTATCTAAGTACAAAGATAAAGTATACAATTCTGTAGATTGGTCTGAAGTTATAGATGATAGTGATATTGTTGTTGTAACAACAAATCATAGCTGTTATGATTATGAAGAAATAGTAAGTAGAGCTAAAGTTGTATATGATACAAGAAATGCTACTAAGAATGTAGTTAATAATAGAGAAAAGATATATAAATTATAGAATGCATTAAGTCTTAAATAGGCAAAAGATAATATTAAATTATTTTTTGCCTTTGATATTTATGAATTAGATTATGTTTTAAAATATAGTTATAAATTTATGGGGTGCAGGTAGATGAAAAATATAATTAATAGTGTATTAATAAATAAAGATTTAAGAAGAGGGGCTGTACTTACATTGGTACTAGTACTTGCATTAACAGCTTTCTTCTTTTATTCTGAATCAGATTTACCATTTGTATATAGTCAGTTTTAGGCATCGTAAAATAAATAACTAATTAAGATACCTTAATTGGGTATATATTTCAAAGTAAAAATGAACTTAAATAAATGCAACTAAAAATCCATTTGTTTAAGTTTATTTTTGTTACTGGAACTTATATAAATAAGTTATTTATTAAAAATATAGCTATATTTAAAAACATTAACATTTATTTAGAATATAGATTAAACTTAAATAATGAAAACTATATTGTATATCATAAGTTATAACTATAAATTAAACATGGTATATAAGTTTAAATAAATTTTAGTCGATAAATATATATAGAGGTTCTAATTAAGTTATTACATTTATAATATTTTCTATAAAAATTATATAAAATATTATCTTTAATTAATAATATCAAGTTAGAAGCATATATATAATAAATTTTTTATATAATTATTATTATATTCTTAGGAATTTTTTAAAATTATATTAAAATGTATAAGTATGTAACTTTAATATATTGACATTATTAAAAATCAGGAATATTATAGCAATAGCTATTTATAAGATGCCTATATATTAATGAACAAATATATAAATTTAATAACAAGAGGTCGTTATAGAATGAAGAAAATATTCAGTATTTTAATTCCTATAGTATTTGCAATTGTATTTACAATAGTAATTGATAAATCATTAGATAAAAAGATAGACACGCTATGCAAAACAAAAGATATTTCATTAGTTGGTAAAGCTTATGGTGATGCGGTTAAAGATAAAAGTGCTATTATTAAAGACTTATTGTCAGCTAAAGGAGATTTGTTTTTAATTGGATCATCAGAACTAGGAATAGATGTAGCGCAAAATCCTATGAATTTGTTTCCTATTAAAGGAGGCGGATACGACGTAAGTTGTTTTGGAAGACCATATACACAGGATTTACAACAAGCTACATATTTAGGATCAGGTAATTTACAAGCAAATCAAAAAGTAGCATTTATATCATCAATTCAATGGTTTGAAGATGAAAATGCTATAGCACCTTGTAATTTTGCAGTGAATTTTTCAGATATTCAGTTTTATAAATTTTTGAAAAATCCAAAAATAAGTGATGAAAATAAACAATATTATGCGGGAAGAATTTCAACTTTATTAACAAAAGCTAAGAAAAATCCTGCAGAAGCATTTTATGCTAAATTATACTATAATCCAACTCCGACAAAGAAAGTATTAAAGTTAATATTTGAACCCTATTACAAAACTAAACAGTATTTATTAAATATAAAAGATAAGGCATTAATATATAAAAAGCTTAAAAGTTTACCGGATGGAACGCCCCCAAATGGGTATACAATAGATTGGGCAGCTGAATCTGCTAAAGCTCAAGATGAGATTAATAAAACTGTGAGTACCAACGAATTTCATATAAGTGATAAGTGGTATAATAAGAATTTAAAAAAAGAGTTAGACAATCTTAAGCTTCAATCAAAGGATGAGGATCCTGTAAATTCAAAAGAAATAGATGATTATAAATTTTTCTTAAGTGTGTGTAAAGAACTTAATATAAAACCATATGTAATAATTATGCCAGTTAATGGATGGTTTTATGATTATACAGGTCTTACAAAAGATAAAAGATATCAATTTTATGATAAAGTTAAAGAATTGGCTGAAAGTTATAATTTAGAAGTTCTTGATTTAAGAGAACATGAATATGAAAAAGGATTTTTAATAGATCCAAAACATTTGGGAAAAACAGGTTGGTTAAAAGTAAGTGAAAATATTTTTAATTACTTTAATAAAAAACAATAAGTTATATATTAATATTATTTTAAAACATAGCTAAACAATTAAATTATAATTTAATAGAAAAGTGGAGAAAAACAAATGGTATTAGTTCAATATGGAGATTATTTTTATTTATATGTATTAATTATTTCGTTAATACCTGCTATTTTGTTAGGTATATTTGAAAAGCCTATAAAATATTATGGTTTTATATTATCAGTATTAATGGTAATTGCTATAATGGGAATAGGTAAATTATTTCCTTTATTTTTATTAGGGGAAATTGTTTTAATTAAGGCATATTCAATAATAAGAAAAAAAACAGATAATAGATATATATACTTTATAGCTTTATTTTGTTCAATGTTACCTTTGATTATTTGTAAGTTAAGTGGATTAACTAATGGTATTAATCTAGGTTTTTTAGGACTATCATATCTTAACTTTAAAGCAATACAAATGATCATAGAAATATATGATGGAGCTATAGAAGAGATTAACCTTTTTAAAATATTATATTTCTTTTTATTCTTTCCAACTTTAAGTTCAGGTCCTGTAGATAGATCAAGAAGATTTGAAAAAGATTTACAAACTAAAATAAGTAGAGAAGAATATTTAAATTCTTATTTATTACCAGGAATTAAATATATAATACAAGGAATATTATATAAATTTATTATTGCATCTATTATTAGTTCATTATGGATGAATAAAATTTCTACTGATATAACTTTTTTAAATTCTTTAAATTATATGTATGCTTATAGTTTATATCTATTTTTTGATTTTGCAGGATACAGTAATTTTGCAATTGGAACAGGTTATATTTTAGGAATAAAGGTACCAATAAACTTTAATAAGCCTTTTATTAGTAAGGATATGAAAGAATTTTGGAATAGATGGCATATATCATTATCAAAGTGGTTCGGAGATTACATATATTCAAGATTTGTTCTAAACAGTATGAGAAAGAAAAGATTTAAAAATAGAATAATAGCTTCTCATTTTGGACAAATATTAACAATGCTTGTAATGGGATTTTGGCATGGGATAACATGGTACTATATTATATATGGACTTTATCAAGGAATTGCATTAGTTCTTACTGATATATATCAACGTAAATCTAAATTTTATAAATCTCATAAAAAAGAAAAGTGGTTCCAATATACTCAAATATTAATAACTTTCCATATAGCATGTTTTGGATTATTAATATTTTCAGGATATTTATTTGGGAAATCTTAATAATATAAGGCACATTCAAAAAATAATAAACCAGTATGCTCGTCTATTTTGTGTGATACTGCGTCAGCAAATTTAGCTAATAGATCGCTATTAACTAAATTTATTTCCTTGTCTAACACAAAATATACAACGCATCTTTGATCTATTATTTTGTTTCATGTGCCTAAAATAGTAAAATGAAGTGCTTTTGCACTTCATTTTTATTATGCGTATTTTATAATAATATTTAATTTATAAAGTTTTTTCAATATGAAAATACCCAGAAACATTAATATGATGTCCAATTTTTTTCTATATAAAATTAAATATGTAAATAATTCACATGAAAAAGTAAGTTTGTAAAATAGAATTTAGAATGTTATATTAGCTTTGAAAAATTTTTTAATATATAATGTATAAATATTATGTATAAATCATAATTCTATAAATATGAATTAAACAACAGGGAATGGTGATTAAATGGCTAATAAAAAATTTAACATAAGAAGAAAACTAAATTTATTAATACACTTAATTGTAAAGATTAATAATGATGATATATTTGCTTTAGCATCACAATTGGCATATTATTTATTATTATCATTTTTCCCATTTATAATTTTCTTAATAACATTAATGGGATTTAGTAATATAAATTCAGTTCAAGTATTAGATGGAATAAGTGCTGTAGTTCCTAGTGCAATTTATGATTTAACATCTTCAATAATAATAGAGATTTTTGATCAGCAACATGCAGGCTTATTACAAGTTTCTATTTTATTGGCTATATGGAGTGCATCATCAGGATTTAGAGCAGTAATTAAAGGTGTAAATAAGGCATACAACTTTAAGGAAAGCCGATCATATATTAAAAGAGCTATAATTTCCATGACAAGTATAGTATCTTTAGCAATAACAATTATATTAGCATTAGCTATGTTAGTATTTGGTAATGTAATTGAAAATTATCTTTCTACTATTATACCATTTGAAAAAGTTGTAATAGTAATTTGGAATTTATTTAGATATGCTGTCATTATTATAATAATGGTATTTATATTTGCTACTATATATGTATTTGCACCAGCAAAAAAGTTGAGGTGGAAAACAGCAATGCCAGGGGCTATCTTTAGTACTATAGGTTGGATTATAACATCATATGGCTTTTCATTTTATATAGATAATTTTAGTAATTATTCTAGGTTTTATGGTAGTTTAGGTGCTGTATTTGTACTAATGACATGGTTATTTTTAATATCTATGATTTTTATTTTAGGGGTAGAGATAAATTGCGTATTAGATGAAAGAAGGAATAGAGAAATATTAATGTAATAATATAAACAATGAATAGAAAGTCACTAATTGGATATACTCCTAAAGGAAATATTCAGGAGGTGCAAGATAATGAATAAAATAATATTAGTAGGAAGATTTATTAAAGACCCTGAACTTATGTATACTGAAAGAGATAATAAAGCATATACTAAGTTTATAATTGCAGTCGATAGAACTTTTAAAAGTTTAGATGGAACTAGAAAAGCTGATTTGATACCTGTAATAGTCTGGGGTAAGAAAGCTGAAGTTATATGCAAGTACATGAAAAAAGGAAGTAGTATAAGTATAAGTGGAAGATTAAGAACAGGAAGTTATGAAGATAAAGATGGAAAGAAGAAATATATAGCAGAAGTTATAGGAGAAGATTTGAAATTCTTAGGAGATAGAAGATCAGAACATTCTGATAAAGAAAATTTAAATTCTTAAATTTTCTTTGATATATTATGAGTTAAGGTAAGTATATAAAAATATTTTTATATAGTCTTATATTTATGCTATGTTTTAAGTTAATATTAATATTTTGATTATTTAAAGTAAATTTATCTTAAATATCAAAATTATACTTAAATATAAATGCTTTTTAAAACATAGTATATTTATTTTAATATACTATGTTTATATTAAGTTAGTAATATATTAAGATAAAAAATTATATATAAATTCTAATAAAGTTTGTTTATTAATATAAATTTTAGAATATAACTCACCAGTATAGTGAGAAACTTATATAGAAAATTTATGATATAAGCTTGTAACTAGATATTGTTAATTGAAGACATAATTTTCTATAAAAATTATATAAAAGATTATAAATGTATTAACTTAATTAGAAGATATATATTAAAGAAAATTTAAGTATAATTGTTAAAAGAAATAATTCTAAAAAAATTGGGATATAATTCTAAATATATATTTAAAGAATTTATAAGGGTTTTATAAAACATTATTGATTTTAATAAATTTTATTGTAATTTTTAGAGATTAAATAGCAATTTTTTTATAAATAGTTCGATTTAAAATATTACAGTTATTGAAATATTAGCTATATGTGTTATAATATATGTAAACGATAATCAAAACGTTTTTCAATTATGGTTATAAAAAAGATTTATAGGGTTTAAATGGGAAAAAGAAAAGGAGCTAAGGCTCTTTTTTTTATTTTTAGGAAAAAAATTTTCGACAAATAGTACATATATAAACTTAATATGACTTAAATATGTAAAGTAAATATCAACTTACAAAATTTATTGTCAATAAAAAAATTTTAAATTAGTCAGTTGAAGGACATGCTTTGACATTTTATAAAAGTTTATTGTGGTAATATTTATTTATGGCATAAATCAGGAAAGGTGTGGTGATTATTTATGGAAATAGTAGAAGAGTATACATCTATAAATGAAAATAGTAACTATAAATATAAATATAGGCTTACTAAATCAATTTATAGAGGAATAATAGGATATGGAATAGAAATACAAAGTCAAAATCCTATTAAAGATGATGATACCGATTACCAAAGTGATGGAGTTGAATTAGTTTCTATTCATAGACATAAGGTTAAAAAAATACTTATGAAACTATACAATAATGAAGTTTCACCAATTCATCTAATAGATATAATAGGAGAATATGTTGATGAGCATGTGTATGAATTTGATATAGGAAAACAAAGTGAATTAATAAATTGACAGAAATTATTAAGTGTCAATTGAATATATATGTTCTAATTAAGTTAATACATTTATAATCTTTTATTTAATTTTTATAGAAAATTATATCTTTAATTAACAATATCTACTTAGAATCATATATATCATAAATTTTCTATATAAGATCCTCACTATAGTAATTAAATCATAATATTTATAAGTGTTCTAAAATTTATATTAATGAACAAATTTTAATGGAGCTTATATATTTAATTTATTATATAGTAAAATAATATTACAGAAAGGGGTAATATTATGATTATTGGAATTGGCACTGATATAGTAGAAATTCATAGAATAAAAAAGATTGTTGAAAGTAATCCTAACTTTCTTAAACGTTTCTTTACATTAAATGAGATTAAATATTTTGAAACAAAAGGATTAAATGCAAATAGTATTGCAGGTAATTTTGCTGGTAAAGAAGCAGTAAGTAAAGCATTAGGGACTGGTTTTAGGGGGTTTGGGTTAAAAGATATAGAAATTTTAAGAGATGATTTAGGAAAACCTGTTGTAAAGCTAAGTGAAAAAATATATGAGTTATTTAAAGTTAAAAATTCTAATATTTTTATAAGTATATCTCATAGTGATAAAGATGCTATTGCATATGTAGTATTGGAGGTGCTATAACATGGAGATTTTTCTATCAAAACAATGTAAAGAAATTGATAGAATTACGATTGAAAATATAGGGATCCCAAGTATTGTTCTGATGGAAAATGCTGCTAGATCAGTGTGCGAAGAAATAAGAGATAAAGGGGAAAGTTTCTTTATTTTTTGTGGTCATGGAAATAATGGAGGAGATGGACTAGCTATTGCAAGGCATCTAATAAGTACAGGAAAAGATGTGAAAGTTGGGATAATCGGAGTAAGTGAGAAATATACAGATGACTTTATGATTAATTTAAATATATTAAACAATATAGGTAATGTGGATATTATAAAAATTAATAAAGAAGAAGATATAGGCAAAGAATTAATTGATAAAATAAAACATTATAATGTAATAGTTGATTGTATATTTGGAGTAGGTTTAAATAGAAAATTAACAGGGGTTTTTGAACTATTAATAAAGAAGATTAATGAAAATTCCAAATTAATTGTATCTGTAGATGTACCTTCAGGGTTAAATTGTGATTCGGGATTAGAAGAAGGTATTGCTATAAATGCAGATTTTACCTATACATTTGAAGTTTTAAAAGAAGGTTTTCTTAATTATAATGCTATAAAATACTTAGGTGAAGTTAAAGTTTTAAAAATAGGAATTCCTGATATTGTAAAGAAAGAAAATAGCAATAATCTTTACATATTAAATAAAAAGGAATATAGGGATTTAGTACCTAAAAGAAAAATATATGGTCATAAAGGGAATTATGGCAGAGCTGTAATTATTGCAGGGAGTGTTGGATTTACAGGAGCAGCTTTTATAACAACTGAATGTGCTGTTAGAGCAGGATGTGGTTTAACAACATTAGTATGTCCAGAGGAAATTCAACCAATATTATCTGAAAAATTAATAGAAGCTATGACCTTGAGTATAGAGAGTGATAAATTAGATGAATTATTAAAAAATGCAGATGTTATTGCAATGGGGCCAGGTTTAGGTATAGGTGAAAGACAAGAAAAATTAATAGAGAAGATAATAACTAATACTACGTGTCCTATAGTATTTGATGCTGATGCCATAACATTATTAGGAAAAAATAAATCTCTTATGAAATATTTAAGTGGAAGATTAATTATGACTCCACATCCAGGAGAATTAGCAAGATTTATGAATATAACAATTAGTGAGGTTGAAAATAATAGAATAAAAATAGCTAAAAAGCTTTCAAAAGAGTATAATAGTATTATACTATTAAAGGGTTATAATACAGTAATTTCCAATGGAGCAGATACTTATATAAATCCAACTGGAAACAGCAAAATGGCTTCAGGTGGAATGGGAGACGCACTTACTGGAATAATAACAGCATTAGTTTCTCAAGGAATGCAATTAGATAAGGCTAGTTTATTAGGTGCATATATACATGGAGCTATAGCAGAAGACTTATCTAAAACTTCATATATAATTAATGCTCGTGATATTATAGAAAATTTACCGTTAAAAATTAATAGTTTAATTTAAGAATAAAACTCTAAAGATTGTCATAATAGTATTAATGTACTAATAAATCTTTGGAGGACTATATGAAAATAAAGAAATTTTCAATAAAGAAAAATTTAATTGTTCTAATTTTATTATCTATTCCAGTTATCACTATTTCTTCAATTGTTTTAGTCAGATATATTTTATGCCCAACTAATCAAGAAATAATAAATAATTTAAAAGAAACAAAGTCATATAGTACTGGGGTTGAATATATTTTTAAGAATTCTAGAGGAGAATTTAAAGAAGAAACTACTCAATATTATAAAAAGGATAAAGGGTTAAGAATAGAATTTGGACAAGAAAAAAATCATATAAAAGTTTATAATGCAGGAGAAATACATGTTAAATCACAAGAAGGGGATGAATTTATCCTTGATAATGATATAGATGTTGTTTATCCGTTAGCATTAATAGATAATATATTATCAAATAAGCTATCAGAAGATATAAAAGAGGGCACTAAGGAATGGGGTGATGGAAACTATTTAGAGGTTAATTTAGAATATAACCTTAATAATAAACATTTTAATAAAGGAAAGTTTTACATTGATAAAAAGACAAAATCTCCAATATTATTAAAGATATTTGATGATAAAGGAAAGGAAAGAATTACAATAATATATAAGGATTTTAAAATAGAGAAGAATCTAAGCGATGAACTATTTTAAATGTTATTTATATATATTCTAATTAAGTTAATACATTTATAATCTTTTATATAATTTTTATAGAAAGTTATATCTTTGATTAACAATATCAACTTAGAATCATATATATCATAAATTTTCTATATAAGTTCCTCACTATACTGGTAAGTAAGATTATTTATAAATATTCTAAGATGTGTATTAATGAACAAACTTTATTGGAACTTATATATTTACATATGATGAAAAAGACTAAAATAGTTTGAGCAATGATTTAAAATTTTATCTATAGTTTTATTTAAGATAACGTTTAAATCAAGTGATGCAAATAGACAAGCTTATGCTCAAGATGCAAATTATATTGCACCTACTATATTTAAATCTTTAATTATAAGTAAAAAATAAATTATTAGGCCATGATTAACATTAAAAAATAGTATAGAACAACCAGAGAACACCTAAAGATACATATAACAATCATGGATGAAAATCCATTAAAAATAAAATCTTATGATTATTATTTGTTAAAATAATAGACTATAAAATGAGCTAATACTGAATTAGATTAAGCTTTAAAAAGCCATAATACAAAAAAATATATATAATATTACCGAAAAAGGACAAAAGCTTTGACATATTGACATAATTTGCAATATAATAAGTATATACATAGGACGTTTATTACTATGGAGGCGAAATTATGTCGTGTTTTGAAAGTAAAAAAATAAATAATAAAAAAGAAATTAAAAATGAAAAAAGTAGTGAATTTATAGACGATTCAGTAATAGTATATATTGATAAGG
Source organism: Clostridium sp. CTA-5 (assembly GCF_054768135.1). Classification (NCBI taxonomy): domain Bacteria; kingdom Bacillati; phylum Bacillota; class Clostridia; order Eubacteriales; family Clostridiaceae; genus Clostridium; species Clostridium sp. CTA-5. Next base: position 45,657 of record NZ_BAAAAT010000012.1, read on the forward strand.
AAAATTCAGCGGATTTTGAAAACTGGATGATAAATGGTTATAAAGAAATGGCTGAAATTAATTTAGAACTTTCTATGGTTGGGTTTGAAAAGCTATTAAATGATTTTAATGAGTATGAGGCATGGCTTTGCGGAGTGTGATTATTTAAATGGCAACTATGGTAGTAAAAAGAGGAGATATATTTTATGCAGATTTAAGTCCTGTTATAGGGTCAGAACAAGGGGGGATACGTCCCGTCATTATAATACAAAATGATATAGGAAATAGATATAGTCCTACAGTTATTGTGGCAGCAATAACATCTCAAATTAATAAAGCGAAATTACCAACTCATGTTGAAATTTCGTCAGAAGAGTATGGGTTAAATAGAGATTCAGTTGTATTATTAGAACAAATAAGAACTTTAGATAAAAGAAGACTAAAAGAGAAAATAGGACATATGACAGATGTTGATATGAAAAAGGTTGATAAATCATTAGCTTTAAGTCTGAATTTAACTTAAAAAAGGATAGAGACAATCTATCCTTTTAATAATATTCAAATAGTATAAACTGAGACACTTTCTATAGTAAAATGGGATAAACTAGGGGAAGTGTCTTTTATTATAGAATAAATCTGCTATAGATGGGGGGGATTCCTTTTATTCAAAACTGAGAAAACGTTATCTAATAATTTATATTATTTAGATATAAATTATAGTAAAAAGGAGATGTAGCAGTGTTTGATAATTATGGACCAAAGAATAAATTAAATAGAAAAGAACGTGTATATGAAAAATTACAAAACCTTACCAGAACAATAGATTTTGATAAAGTTTTAGAAGAAAAGATAGGATTTGAAGCTAGTTATATTGCTAAAGAGTTAAGCATATCTAGAAATAATGTAAGTAAGGAGTTAAATTGTCTTGTAACTGAAGGAATGGCAGTTAAAATTCAGGGTAAGCCTGTATTATATATGGATAAGATTTGTTTGGAATTAAAGTTTGGTATAACTATAAGAGAAGCAGTAATAACTCAATATAGTGATTTGCACAAAATGTTAATAAAAGAAGTGAACATAAAGGAAAACAAAGAAAATAAAGATATAAAAAGTAATGAAGAATTGGAAAAAAACAAGGAGAAAATTTCTAATTATAAAAAAACTATATTTAAAAGTATAATTGGTAGCGAAGATTCATTAAAATCGCAAATTAAACAAGCAAAAGCAACCATACTATACCCACCTAATGGATTACATACACTATTAATAGGTCCAACGGGTGTTGGAAAAACTACTTTTGCTGAAGCTATGTACATATATGCAATAGAAGCAGGAAAACTTACAAAGAATTCTCCATATATCATATTCAATTGTGCTGATTATGCAGAAAATTCTCAGCTTTTACTGTCACATTTATTTGGACATGTAAAAGGTGCATTTACTGGGGCAAGCTCTGAAAAAAAAGGATTAGTAGATCAGGCTGATGGAGGAATATTATTCTTAGATGAAGTACATCGTTTATCGCCAGAAGGACAGGAAATGCTATTTTCATTAATGGACAGAGGAAGCTATAGAAGATTAGGGGAATCCGAAAATACACGAAAAGCTAACATACTATTTATAGCAGCTACAACAGAAGACCCAAAATCATCTATTTTAGGGACATTTTTAAGAAGAATTCCAGTAACAATTAGTCTTCCAAGTTTAGGTGATCGTTCTTTAAAAGAGCGTATGGAACTTATTTGTCAATTTTTTAAAAACGAGTCTATAAAAATTAAGGCTCCATTAAAGGTATCAAAAGAAGTATTAAAAGTATTATTACTTTACAAATGTCCAGGTAATATAGGACAGTTAAAGAATGATATTCAACTTATTTGTGCAAATGCATTTGTCGAATATATTACAGAAGAACATGAATGTGTTTATGTAAAGTTATCTCAACTTTCTCAGAAATTTAAAGAAGGGCTATTTGCAATTGAAGATAAAAGACAAGAATTAAGTAAATATTTCAATTTAAACGATTTCGAGTCAATAACATTTAATGGTTTAAGTGAAGAATTAGAAGATAATTTAAATAGTTTATTAGTTTATGAAAATAATAATACAGAAGAAGATTTTTATGATTTAATGTTACAAAAAGCTCAAAAATTCTATGCAGATGGATTATCTATAAAACAAATTAGGGAAAATATAGTTAATCAGATTCAATATAGATTTAATAATTCATCATCTATAGAAAAATCTGAAGATTTAAGACTGGATAAAGAAGTATTATCAAAAATAGTAACGCCTGAAATTGTTGATATTATTAAGGAGTCGTTTATAGAAAATAAAGATTTTTGTATTAATAATATAGATACAAAATTAATATATAGTTTAGCGTTACATGTAGAAACACTTTTGGAAAGATTAAGAACAGGAAATTTAGTTATATATCCAAAATCTGAAGACAATTATAAAAATTATGCTCAAGAATACTATGTTGCATCATTAATAAAATCTAAAATTGAAGATAAATTTTTTGTAAAAATACCTAATGATGAATTAGCATTCATAACTATGTTATTACACTCTGTAAATACTAAAAAAGACCATGGAAATATTCAAGTTTTAGTTATTGCACATGGATATGGAACTGCGACTAATATGGTTGATGTAGCAAAAACACTTTTAGGATATGATTGTTTACATGCATTAGATATGCCTCTAGAAGAAAAGGTTGAGGTTACTTTAGAAAGATCTATTGATATAGCTCGTAAAATAGATAAGGGAAGTGGAATTTTATTATTAGTTGACATGGGCTCTTTAGGTACATTTGGAGATGTAATTACAGAAAAAACAGGAATAGAAACAAGAACAATAAAAATGGTTAGTACACCAATGGTTATTGAAGCTGCAAGAAAAGCTATGACTTCTAACATAAGTATGGATATGTTAGTAAATAATATAGAAAGTGTTAGTTCTTTAATTGGAGGAAGAGTAAAAGTAAATACAGAAAAAATAAATTCAGACAATTTAAGAGTTGGAGCTAACTATGAAAATATAAATTGGAAAAAACACATTATAAAAATACTAGAAGAAGCACTTACATTTTTAAATGTCCAAAAGGCATCAGAAACATTAAATCAAGTTTTAGAAAAGATAGCTCGGGAGTGTAATAATAAAATTGATGATAGTTTGTATATAAAATTTTTATTTCACTGTTCATGTATGATAGAAAGAGTTATAAGAAATGAATCATTACCTTATAAGAAGTTTTTAACAATAAAAACTAGCAAAGGTAAGCTTTTTAATATTGTAAAAAATAATTTTGAATTAGTTGAGGAGATATTTGGAATTTTAATTCCAGATTCAGAATTAGCTTATATAGTAGAAATGCTTGATATTAGCTTTAACATAACAGAAATATAAAGGTTATATTAATCTTATTTTATATTTTAAGGTGGGATTAATTATTAGTATTATAAAAAACAAATCTCAATAACAGTTTGATATTATACTACAATATTAATAATTGTTTAATTTATATTAGAAGAATTGAATACCTTAGACATATAAAAAACTAAATGTGTATTTACATTTAGTTTTTTTTAAATACACGTTAAATACACATTTAATACACATATGATAGTGATAAACAAAAAATATATATAATTGATTATATTTTAATCTTTTAAAATTTTTTTATTAAAAAAGTAATTTATATTTTTTCTTTTAAACATTAAAACTACTGGGTTTAGGGATATATTTGTTATAAAATATCATTTATGAGACACATTATATTAATTATTTGGCAAGGAACTTGCTTAATAAATAAGTATAAGAAAGGCCAAGGAGGTGAAGGCATAATGGTAGGAATTTTATTAGTAACTCATGGAAAATTTTCAGAAGAAATATTAAAGAGTGCAGAACTTATTGTAGGAAAACAAGAGAAAATTTTAACCTTAGGACTTCAACATGGAGATAGTGTTGAGATATTAGGCGATAAGGTTAAAGAATCAATCGAAACTTTAGAAGATGGCGATGGAGTTTTAGTACTAGTAGACCTTATGGGAGGAAGTCCTTACAATGTAGTTGCTCTAAATTCGAGTAAGTTATCAGATATTAATTTTAGATGTATAACAGGTGTTAATTTACCAATGTTACTTGAAGCAATTACAATGAGAGAAATTTATGAATTAGATGATTTAGCTAATCATTGTATTGAAACAGGATTAACAGGAATTAAAGAATTATTTAAGGAAATGGAATTATTACAACAATCAAGTAGGTAAAAAGGAGAGGGTAAATATGTTAAATATAGTTTTAACAAGAATAGATGATAGATTAATACATGGTCAAGTAGCAACAGCTTGGTCTAAAATAACAAAGGCAACTAAAATAATAGTAATAGATGATGCAGTAGCACAAGATTCATTTATGGAAATGGTTTTAAAATCAGCAGCTCCATCTTCAATTAAAGTTGAAATATATGGAGTAAATGATGCGATTAATGCTTTAAATAAAGATGATGATGGAGAAAGAGTAATCGTTTTAGTTAAGACTCCAATGCCTATTCTTACTCTTGTAAAAGCTGGAGTAGGAATAAAAGAATTAAATCTTGGAGGAATGGGCGCAAAACAAGGAAGAAAACAATTCTATAAAAATATTTCAGTTTCAGAAGAAGAAAAAGATGCATTTAAAGAACTTATGGCACTTGGTGTAAATGTTTACGTGCAAATTGTTCCTGATGCAAAGCAAATTTCACTAGATAAACTATAATACAAATACTTAGATTGAATTTATCCTAGATTACGTAGTTAAATAATTTCAATCTCATGTAAACGTATTAATAATAAACTTTAACTATAAATAGGAGGAATAGGTATGAATGTTACAATTTTACAAGCTGTATTAATAGGATTTTTCTATTATATTTCATGGAGTCCATGGTTTACTTATGCAGGATTTTTCACATTTAATAGACCTTTAGTAGCTGGATTTATAACAGGGATAATATTGGGACAACCTCTAGAAGGTGCACTAATAGGAGCAGGTATAAATGTTATTTATTTAGGATTTATATCAGCAGGAGGTGCTCAAATGGGAGACCCTGCTTTTGCAGGATATGTTGGTACTGCACTTGCGTTAATTTCAAATTTAGATATTGAAACTGCAATGGCAATAGCAGTCCCACTTGGTACTATTGCAACAATTCTATGGATAGGAAAGATGACAATTAATTCATTCTTTGTTCACTGGGCAGATAAAGAAGTTGAAAAAGGAAATATTGATGCCGTCGGATTTATAAATGTAATACCACCACAAATAGCACTTTTCTTACTAAGCTTTATACCAGCAGCATTAGTTGTATATTATGGACCCAATGCTGTATCAGGAATGCTAGAAGTTTTAAGTCCTAATGTATTACATGTATTTAATGTAATAGGTGCAATGTTACCAGCATTAGGTATTGCAATGAACTTAAAATTAATAGGAAACTCATTTACAATGCCATTCTTTGTATTAGGAATTATAATGTCAGTTTGCTTTAAACTAGATATAGTTATTATATCAATAGTAGGAATGGTAATCGCATTAACTGTAACTGCTATAAAGAATAGTAATTCTGCTTCTAATGCATAAAAGGAATTTGAGAGGAGGAACTATATATGTCAGAATTAAATGTTATGCCTACAAATAAGCCGGTTGAAGATAATGAAGTTAAAACTTTAAGTAAAAAAGATGTAATAAAATCTTGGATTAGATGGTTTATGTTTGCACAATCAAATTATAATTATGAAAGAATGCAAGCTACATCCTTTGCACATTCAATGTTACCTATAGTAAAGAAGTTATATAAAGATAAAGAGGGTAGAAAATCAGCAGTACAAAGACATTTAGCATTCTTTAATACTGAACCTATTTGTGGATCTGTAATTCACGGTATAACTATAGCTATGGAAGAAGAAAAAGCTAATGGTAAGCCAATAAGTGATGAAGGATTTAATGCTATAAAAACAGGATTAATGGGACCTTTAGCAGGTGTTGGTGATACATTAACACAAGGGATTATTACACCTATTTTACTTGCAATATGTATAGGTATTACTAATACCAAAAATATTGCTGGACCAATAATATTTTTAATATCACAATTTGCTGTAATGGGTGGTATGTCATTTACTCTATGGATGAGTGGGTACAACCTTGGTAAAAAAGCTGTAGAACAAATATTACAAGGTGGGAAAATAAATAGAGTAATTGAAACAGCATCTGTACTTGGTACTCTTGTAATGGGTGGTCTTGTTGGTAGATTTGTTAATTTACAAACTAATATAAGCTTTAAAATGGGAGAAGTTGACTTTAGTTTACAAACAGATCTTTTAGACAAATTAATGCCAGGATTAATTCCTTTTGCCTTGACATTAATTGTATTACAAATGGTAAAAAAAGGAGTTTCTCCAATTAAAATAATGGGTATACTTATAGGAGCTGGCGCAATTTTAGGAGCATTAGGTATATTCTAACTAGGCACATGAAATAAAATAATAAACCAAAGAGGAGTTGTATATTCTGTGTCAGACAAGAAAGCAAATTCAGCTAATAGTGAGCTATTAAGTAAATTTGTTGACGCAGTATGATGCAAAATAGATGAACATACTGGTCTATTATTTTTTGAATATGCCTTAATAAAACCTTAACTTTAAATCCTATTTAAACTAATAACTATTTAACCTATATATAATAAAGAGGCTGTCAACAATACATAAACTATATTTTAAAATAATCTTGATAGTGTAGTATAAATCTCATTGACAGAGGAGTTTACTCTAACACCAATATTTATTTAAAACTTAGTGAATAGAAAATCCTTAAATGTAAAATATATTTTTGAGACAGTCTCTAAGCTGTATATGCCATGAACCATTTATTCATGGCATATATTAATTATTTTTATAATTTTCTAAAACAAAAAAAGTATAGCATATTAATAAATAATGTATACAATAAAAGCAAAAAACGTATACAGAATAAACTAATAAGGTATACAATATAATTATTGATATATACAAACATAAAAAATCGTGATAGAATAAAATTGTTGAAAAAGGAAAAAATATGTTCTAGGTAAGTAATTTAATCATAGGAGGATTGTATTATGAATAATAATAAAGAAAAGCTTCAAGAAATATCAAAGCTTATAAGAAAAGATATAGTATGTATGCTTACTGAATCAGCATCAGGTCATCCAGGTGGTTCGTTATCAGTAACAGATATAATGACAACATTATTTTTTAATGAAATGAATATAGATCCTAAGAATCCAAAGGATCCTAACAGAGATAGATTTGTATTATCAAAGGGGCATGCTGCACCAGCATTATACAGCGCTTTAGCAAGAAGAGGATATTTTGATGTAGAAGAACTAAACACATTAAGAAAGATTGGTTCGAGATTACAAGGACATCCAAATATGAATGATTTACCAGGAATTGATATGTCAACAGGGTCATTAGGACAAGGAATTTCTGCAGCTGTAGGAATGGCATTAGCAGGAAAACTAGATAATAAACAATATAGAGTGTATACAGTATTAGGAGATGGAGAACTTGAAGAGGGTCAAGTTTGGGAAGCATCAATGTCAGCTGCACACTATAAATTAGATAATTTAACAGCGTTTGTAGATTATAATGGTTTACAAATAGATGGGAATATAACAGATGTTATGAATCCATCACCAATCGATAAAAAGTTTGAAGCTTTTGGATGGAATACATTAATTATAGATGGACATAATTATGACGAAATTTTAGAAGCAATTGAAAAAGCTAAGAATACAAAAGGAAAACCAACTGCTATTATATGTAATACAGTAAAAGGAAAAGGCGTTTCATTCATGGAAAATCAAGCAGGATGGCATGGAACTGCTCCTAGCGTAGAACAACGTGATCAAGCATTAAAAGAAATTGGAGGGGAAAACTAATGGGTAATAAAATAGCAACTAGAGAAGCTTATGGTAAGGCATTAGTAAAACTTTCAAACATAAATAAGGATGTTGTAGTACTAGATGCAGATTTATCAAAATCAACTAAAACAGCAGATTTTAAAGCTGTTGCACCAGAAAGATTTATCAATATGGGAATAGCAGAATCAAACATGATGGGGGTTGCAGCAGGACTTTCAACTTGTGGAAAGATTCCTTTTGTTAGCACATTTGCAATGTTTGCAGCAGGTAGAGCTTTTGAACAAATAAGAAACTCAATTTGCTATCCACATTTAAATGTTAAAGTATGTGCAACTCATGCTGGATTAACTGTAGGAGAAGATGGAGCATCTCATCAATCTGTTGAAGATATGTCATTAATGAGAAGTATTCCTAAGATGACAGTTATAAATCCATCAGATGCTGTTGAAACAGAAGCAGCAATTTTAGCAGTTGCTGAATATAATGGTCCTTGTTATGTAAGATTAGGAAGATTAGGCGTAAAAGTTATAAATGATAATAAGGATTATAAATTTGAAATTGGTAAAGGTATTACATTATCTGAAGGTAATGATGTTACTATAATAGCTACAGGAATGATGGTTGAATTAGCTTTAGAAGCTAAAGAAGAATTAGCTAAAGAAGGAATTAATGCTAGAATAATAAACATTCATACAATCAAGCCTATTGATAGAGAATTAATTGTTAAAGCAGCTAAAGAAACTGGAGCAATAGTTACAGCTGAAGAACATAATGTTATTGGCGGATTAGGATCAGCAGTTTCAGAAGTAATAACAGAAGAACTTCCAGTACCAGTATTAAAAGTTGGTATTAATGATACATTTGGAGAAAGTGGTAAACCAAATGAATTATTAGAAGCTTACGGATTAACAACTAAACATATAGTAGAAAAGGCAAAGAAAGCTTTAGAATTAAAAAAATAGTTTAATAATATTTTTTATAAGATAGTAGTATGTACATACTGCTATCTTTTTTTGACCAAAAGTTAAAGCTATAAAATTGTAAATAGATAAAATTATCCCCCTTTTATTTAGAAAATTTAGTGGTTTATCAAAAATAATAAATTGCTATCTTGAATCATTGACACTTTTAAGAAAATAATGGCAAAATATAAGAGGGTTAGTAAATATAAGGAATAATAATAAATAAAAGTGGAAATATAAAGATGTATTTTATTCTTAGTTCCATAATCGTATTGGCTAATTTGCTACAATTATTAATAAAAAGGGGGATATTTAAAGTGAAAAATTTAAGGGAATATGGAATAATAACAATAGGTATAATTTTAGTTGCATTAGGAACAGAATATTTTTTTATACCGAATAATCTTGCAGGCGGGGGAATAACAGGCATAGGAATTATTATAAAAGAATTCTTTCCTAATTTATCTGTAGGTGGAGTGACTTTTGTATTAAATGCTATCTTGCTCGTTTTAGCATTTATGTTTATAAGTGGGGATTTTGGACTTAAAACCATTTATGCCAGTTTGGGGTTATCAATAATTATGTGGTTTATGGAAAAGTTTTTTAATCCAGTGGCAATAACAACTGATTTAATAATAGCAACTATTTTTGGAACTTTAATTTCAGCTTTTGGTATGGCTTTAGTTTTTAATGAAAATTCTTCTACTGGTGGAACAGATATATTAGCTAAAATATTAAATAAGTTTTTTCATATAGATATAGGTAAATCTTTATTAATAGTTGATTTTATAATTACTTTTGTAGCAGCTTTAGTATTTACAATAGATATAGGTTTCTATTCTATGTTAAGTGTTTTAATTCTTGGAATAGTTATAGATAAATTTATAGAAGGATTTAATATTTGTAAGCAAGTTGTAATTATAAGTGAAAAGAATGAGGAAATAAGTAAATATATAATGGATTCTTTAGAAAGAGGATGTACATTTTTAAAGGGAATTGGTGGGTTTAGTGGAAATGATACCACTGTACTTTATGCTGTCTTAAGTAGAAACCAATTTATAAAGTTAAAAAAATTTATAAAATCTATAGATTCTAGGGCATTTATAGCGGTTGGAGAGGTACATGAAGTTTTAGGCGAAGGATTTAAAGACATTCAACAAGAATAAATTATAAGTTTCTTACAATTAAGAAATTTGTATGACATTCAAAACTCTTCTATGATATAATAATTTTGTAAGTTTTACAGATGAATTGTATAATTTTACCTAAAAAGGAGAGTTAACATGATTGAATTTAAAAATATATCGAAAATTTATGATAATAATGTAAAAGCCTTGAGTGATATTAATGTTGAAATAGAAAATGGAGAGTTTGTATTCTTAGTAGGACCAAGTGGTTCAGGTAAATCTACTTTTATAAAAATGCTTTTAAAAGAAGTTGAACCTACAAATGGTAAAATAATTGTTGGTGGAAAAGAATTATCCTCAATTAATAGAAAACAAACTCCTTATTATAGAAGAAAAATAGGTATGGTATTTCAAGATTTTAGATTAATACCAAGTTTAAACGTTTATGAAAATGTTGCATTTGCTATGAGAGTTGTGGAATCTTCTCAAAGAGATATAAGAAGAAGAGTTCCAATGGTACTTTCACTAGTTGGTTTATCTCATAAATATAAAATGTTTCCTAATGAATTATCAGGAGGGGAACAACAGAGGGTATCTTTAGCTAGAGCATTAGTAAATAATCCTTCAGTATTAATTGCTGATGAACCTACTGGTAACTTAGATCCAGAGACAGCAAGAGAAATAATGGAACTGTTAGATGACATAAATAAATCAGGAACTACTGTTTTAATGGCTACTCACGCAAAAGAAATTGTTGATTATATGAAAAAGAGAGTTATAGCTATAGAAAGAGGAGAAATAGTAAGAGACGAAAAGAGAGGTAAGTATAAAGATGAAAATTAATACAATTACATATTTTATAAAAGATGCATTTAAGAGTTTAAAAAGAAATAGAACTATTAGCTTTGCTTCAATACTTACAGTACTTATAACCTTTTTCGTTTTAGGAATATTTATATTGCTTGCAAATAATGTTAACCAAGCTATCAGCACTGTAGAAAATAAGGTAGATATTAAAGTGTTTCTTAAAGATGACATAAAACTTATTGATCAAAGAGAAATTGAAATAAAATTAAGAGAAGTTGAAGGCGTTAAAGAGGTAACATATCAATCAAAAGAAGAAGCATATAAAGCTGTACAACAAACAACAAATGAAAATGAGGGATTATTAAAAGGATATACATTAGAACATAATCCATTTCCAGCAGCATTTGTTGTTAAATTAGAAAAGGCAGAATATGCAAAAAACATAAGTGAAGCTTTAGAAGGCTTTACAGGAGTTGAAAAAATAGATGATCAACAACAAGTGGTTGATGGATTTGTAAAGTTTGTTAAGGGCGTAAATATCGTTGGTGGAGCTTTATTTATAATCTTAGTTGGTGTTTCAATTTTCTTAATAATGAATACAACTAAATTAACAGTTTATTCAAGAAGAAGAGAAGTAGGTATAATGAAATTCGTTGGTGCTACTGACTGGTTTATAAGATGGCCATTTATTATAGAAGGAATGGTAATAGGAGTATTAGGTTCATCGTTAGCATGCGTTGCATTATTTTTTGCATACAAAGGGATATTTGGATGGGTTGCTTCTATGCTAATGTTTATGACACTTGTACCTCCAACATACATATTAAAAGCGATGTTATTAGAGTTTGCATTAGGAGGAATTTTAGTAGGGGGAATTGCTAGTATATCTGCATTAAGAAAATTCTTAGTAGTATAATTTCTGTTAATAAGAATAAAATTAAGTTATATATATAATAATGGACCAAAAGTTCTTAATATATTTTGTATTTGAGTGTAAGTTAGGATAAACTAATAATATTATTAGTTTATTCTAATAAGGCACATTCAACAAAATATATATGAATAATGGTTTATTATTTTTTTTAACAGAATATATGCAAGGGAGTCTTTAAATGTGAAAAATTTTAAAAGAAGTAATAATTTCAAAATGAGTAAATCCTTTTTTATTATAATTATAATAGCTATATTTTTTATTACAGCAGGTGGATTTTTATTTATAGGAAATTATTTAGCTACTAAAGGCATTTTATTAACTAAAACATCAACAGAAGTTTCAAGTGAGCTAAAGCAAATTAAGGATATAGATAAATATTCAGCATTGTTTGAAGTACGTAATGCTTTAATATCTAGATTCGATGGAGAGATTGACGATAATGTTTTATTAGAAGGAGCAATGAAAGGTATGACTGCTTCTTTAGAGGATCCTTATACTGTTTTTATGAACAAAAAAGAGTTTGATAAATTTATGGAACAAACTACTGGAAGTTTTATGGGGATAGGAGTTCAAGTAGGGGTAAAAGATGAAAAAATAACAGTAATCTCTCCAATGGAAGGATCACCAGCTGAAAAAGCAGGTTTACAAGCAGGAGATGTTATTTTAAAAGTTAATGATGTAGAATTAAAAGGAAATGACCTTGAGCAAGCGGTATCAATGCTTAGCGGAAAAGAAAAGGTTGAGGTTAAGTTAAATATTTTAAGAGCGGGTAATGCACCTTTTGATGTTAGTATAATGAGAGATGTTATAAAAGTAGAGTCTATAAAGGGAGAAATGATAAATTCTTCAGTTGGATATATTCAATTAACTTCTTTTATGGATGAGAATCTTACAAATGATTTTAAAAGTAAATTAACAGAATTAAAGAATGCTGGAATGAAAGGGTTAATTTTAGATTTAAGAGGAAACGGTGGAGGACTTCTTTCAGAAGCAGTTGGAGTTGCATCTCAATTTATACCTGAAGGTAAAACAATAACATACACAATAGATAAATACGATAATAGGGCTGATTCACCATCAATTGGAGGTATTGCACAAGGGTTACCTTTGGTATTGCTTGTAGATGGTGGAAGTGCCAGTGCTTCAGAAGTTGTTACAGGAGCACTAAGAGACTATAAAGTAGCAACTATTATAGGTACTACTACATTTGGAAAAGGAATTGTGCAACAACCAGTTAAGTTTTCAAATGATATTGGAGGACTTAAGGTTACAGTTTCAAAATATTATACACCAAATGGGGAGAATATTCATAAAAAGGGAATATCCCCAGATTATGAAGTAAAAATACCAAAAGAATTATCAGAACAAGTTTATAGTAGAGCTAATGATCCACAACTTACTAAAGCTCTAGAAGTTATAAATGGAAAGATAAATCAGGGGGATTAATAATGGATTTATTACTATATACATTAAGAGGCATTGCAGAGGCAATAGTTGAACCTACGTTAATGTTAATATTAATTCTTTTAGGAGTAATTTTATATTTAAAAAATAGAAAATTAGTAATAATGCAGAAAATGATTCTAGGGGAAAGTGTGAATACTCCTCTAGAACTTACACTATCACAAATTGTTTTAGGAATATTAGCAGGAACATTGGTAAGTGTAATTAATAGTATGCTTGGAATAAGATTCGGAGAAAATTCAGGGATATTCTACTTATTTGGAATTTCAATAGTTTTAATGTTTATAAAACCTAGATTTATATGTTTTTCATATTCAGGAGCTATATTAGGTTTAATAAGTGTATGTATAACTTTATTAGGAAATTTTATACCTGGAATAAAAGAGAATATGGTTTTTAAGATTGATATAATGTATCTTATGACTTTTGTAGGAGTATTACATATTATTGAAGGATTATTAGTTATGATAGATGGTGATAGAGGTTCTATACCAGTATTTGCTAATAAAGGAGGAAAAATAATAGGTGGTTTTGCACTTAATAGATATTGGCTGTTATCTATAGCGATATTAATATCAGTTATGGCAGATAAGGATGCAGGTAATTACATAACTACAACTATACAAACTCCTAATAGTTGGCCTTTTATTCACGGTAGTGGGGATATAAGTTTATTATCTTTTACAATGATATCAATAATGCCACTTTACGCGGTATTAGGTTATTCAAGTGTTACTTTTACTAAAAGTAAAAGACAAAAAGCTTTATCTTCAGGTAGATATATTATAGCTTATGGGGCAATATTGATGTTGGTTTCTCAAATAGCTAGATTTGGAATTTTGGGAGAAGTATTATTAATAATATTTGCACCACTTGGTCATGAAATAATGATAAGAATTCAAAAGAATAGAGAAGATATATTGGAACCTAAGTTTATGAGTGATGAAGAAGGATTAGTAATATTGGATGTATTACCTAAATCTATAGCTTATGATTTAGGTATAAAAGCAGGAAGTAAGCTGATTTCAGTAAATGATAAAATAATAAATTCTCAATTGGAAATGCAATCTATTATAAAAGAAAATTTATATAATATTACTTTGAAAATTAAAGATATGAATGGAACAATAAATAGTTTACCAATAAGAATTAGTAGAGGGACAAATGTGGGTATGCTTTTAGTACCTAGAGCAGTCGAAGCAAAAGATAAAGTAATGATTAAAGAGAATGATTTTTCTCATATACTAGATAAACTAAAAGAATCTGATAAACAAAATAATAAAAAGAATTAAGAGATTAAAGAGATAAAATTTTTAAGTTTTATCTCTTTTTATTTACCTCAGTCTTACCCTAGGGGTACCTCTGGGGTAAGACTGAGGTAGAGTGAATTTTATGTTTATAATAGAAGAATTAAGACAAAATATAATTAGGAAAATTTTTATATAAGGTATGTTCAAAAAGAAATGGATCAATATGTATATATTTGAACTATTATTTTATTTTTTAATATTAATATTTAGTTAAGGTTATGTTTTAAAATATTAACATTCAATTAAAACATAGCGTTAGTTAAAAATATCTCTTAGTAATTTTAAATATAGTTATTATGATAAATAAGAGTTATTATTTTTTAATAGTTTTAATGAATTGTTGACTTAATTTATAATGAAAAGTAAAATATAAATACAATACATACGAATATTTGTTCGCAAAAAATGAGGTGTTATATATGGGGAATTTTAAAATACATTCAAATTTTAGGCCGACAGGTGATCAACCAGAAGCAATAAATAAATTAGTGGAGTCTATAAAAAATAAGAATAGAGAGCAAACATTACTTGGAGTTACTGGTTCAGGTAAAACTTTCACTATGGCTAATATTATAGAAAGGCTTCAAAGGCCTACAATAATTTTGGCACATAATAAAACACTAGCAGCTCAATTATGTTCTGAATTTAAGGAATTTTTTCCAGAGAATATAGTTGAATATTTTGTATCTTATTATGATTATTATCAACCAGAGGCGTATGTACCACAAACTGATACTTTTATTGAAAAGGATGCTTCTATAAATGATGAAATAGATAAGCTTAGACACTCAGCTACATCAGCTCTTTTCGAAAGAAGAGATGTAATTATCGTAGCATCTGTCTCATGTATTTATGGTCTTGGTAATCCGGATGAATATAAAAAATTAACTATAAGTTTGAGAAAAGGTATGGAAAAGGAAAGAGATGAAATTATAAAGAAACTTATAGAAATTCAATATGAAAGAAATGATATAGATTTTTCTAGAGGAACTTTTAGAGTAAGAGGGGATATGCTAGATATAATTCCATCTTCAACTTCAAGTAAGGGAATTAGAATTGAGTTTTTTGGAGATGAAATAGATAGAATAAGAGAATTTGATGTATTAACAGGAACAATAATTGGTGAAAGAAATCATGTTTCTATATTTCCAGCATCCCACTTTGCAACATCAAAGGAAAGAGTAGATAAAGCTATTGTGCAAATAGAAGATGAATTAGAAGATAGACTAAGAGAACTTAATTCACAAGAAAAACTTTTAGAAGCTCAAAGATTAAGACAAAGAACTAATTTTGATATTGAGATGATGAAGGAAATGGGTTATTGCAGTGGTATAGAAAATTATTCTAGAATTTTAGATGGAAGAAGTCCTGGAACTCCACCTAAGACTTTAATAGATTATTTTCCAGATGATTTTTTAATGTTTATAGATGAAAGTCATGTTACGCTGCCTCAAGTTAGAGCTATGTACGCAGGTGATAGGTCAAGAAAGAATACTTTAGTAGATTACGGGTTTAGGCTTCCATGTGCTTATGATAACAGACCATTAAAGTTTGAAGAATTTGAAAAGAAGATTAAGCAAGTGGTATTTGTAAGTGCTACACCAGCAGCATATGAAATGGAACATTCAAAAGAAATAGCAGAGCAAGTTATAAGACCAACAGGTTTATTAGATCCGGAGATTATAATAAAACCTGTTAAAGGACAAATAGATGATTTATATGCACAAATTAAAGAAACATCAGAAAAAGGTTTTAGGATTTTAATAACAACATTAACAAAAAGAATGTCAGAGGATTTAACTAAGTATCTAATAGAATTAGGAATTAAAACTACTTATATGCATTCAGATATAGATACAATTGAAAGAATGAAAATTATCAGAGATTTAAGACTTGGGAAGTTTGATGTTTTGGTTGGGATAAACCTTTTAAGAGAAGGCCTAGATATTCCAGAAGTTGCTCTTGTAGCAATATTAGATGCAGATAAAGAAGGATTTTTAAGATCAGAAACATCATTAATTCAAACAATAGGAAGAGCAGCAAGAAATGCAGAGAGTAAGGTAATAATGTATGCAGACAATATTACTAAATCTATGGAAAAAGCAATAAGTGAGACAAAAAGAAGAAGAGAAATACAAATAAAATATAATGAAGAACATAATATAACTCCAACAACAATTAATAAGGAAGTTAGAGATGTCATAGAAGCTACTAAGGTTTCAGAGGATGTTGAAGAATATAGAGTTGAAGAAAATAAGAAGCTTACTAAAAAAGAAAAAGATAAGTTAATAAAGGATTATACATCAGAAATGTTATTAGCTGCAAAGAATTTACAATTTGAAAGAGCAGCTGAATTAAGGGATTTAATAGAAAATTTAAAAAAATAATTAAGGCATATGAAATAAAATAATAAGTCAAAGATTTTGAGGATATTTTGCGTCAGACAAGGAAGTGAAACCTCGGAATAGTGGGGCTATTGCGAGATTTCGCTGATGAAGTATGACACAAAATAGACCAAGAGATTAACTTATTATTTTTTGAATATGCCTAAATAGGGAATACAGTTGTAAGATTAATTTAATAATATATTCATAATAATTTATATTATTTGCAGTATCATTAAATGATGAGGCTTTAGGCATATGAAAGAAAGTACTAGATTAAATATACTACTAAATTATTTTTTTGAATGTGCCTTATTATAAAGTTTAGTATACAATAATTCCCTTATTTTTTAATGTGTTTAGTTAAAAAATTTTTATATTGAGTTAATTGGAATTTAAAATTAGGGTTATGTTTTAAAATAGCGTTGCATCTATATAAGAGTGAGATGTATTTTGAAACATATCAGAAAAGAGGGGTATTATGAACGATAAGATAGTAATTAAGGGTGCAAAGGTTAATAATTTAAAGAATGTAAGCTTAGAAATACCTAGGGATAAGTTAGTTGTATTTACTGGTCTATCAGGCTCAGGAAAATCTTCTTTAGCTTTTGATACATTGTATGCAGAAGGACAAAGACGTTATGTAGAGTCATTATCTTCTTATGCGAGACAATTTTTAGGCCAAATGGATAAGCCAGATGTAGAATACATAGAAGGACTGTCTCCAGCGATATCAATAGATCAAAAGACTACAAGTAAAAATCCAAGATCTACAGTTGGAACTATAACAGAAATTTATGACTACTTAAGATTATTGTATGCAAGAGTTGGGGTTCCACATTGTCCTAAGTGTGGCAAAGAAATTTCCCAACAGTCTGTGGATCAAATAGTGGATAAAATAATGTCTTATGGGGATAAAACTAAGATTCAAATACTAGCACCAGTAGTTCGTGGAAGAAAAGGAAACCATGAAAAGATATTAGAGAATATAAAGAAAAATGGTTTTATTAGAGCTAGAATAGATGGAGAAATATATGATTTAACTGAAGAAGAGGTTGTATTAGAAAAAACTAAAAAACATAATATAGAAGCAGTTATAGATAGAATCGTTATAAAAGAAGATATAGAAGGAAGATTATCAGAATCTATTGAGTCTGCTTTAAAACTTGGAGAAGGATTAGTAATAGCTAATATTATAGGAAAAGAGGATGTTTTATTTAGTGAAAGATTTTCTTGCCCAGATTGTGGAATAAGCTTAGATGAACTTGCACCTAGGTTATTTTCGTTTAACTCACCATTTGGAAAATGTGATTGTTGTGATGGATTAGGAACATTATTTGAGATTGATGAAAAATTAGTTATTCCTAATAAAGATCTCACTATAATGGATGGTGCAGTAGCAAGTTGGGGAGCAGGAAGACTAAAAGAAGATTCTTGGACATATGCAATATTAAAAGCATTAGAAAAAGAGTGCGGATTACGTTTAAATGTACCAATAAAGGATTTAAGTAAAGAAGAAATTGATTTATTGTTATATGGAACTAATGGAAAGAAGCTTAAAGTAACTTATACTAAAGAAGGTGTAAAAGCTACTTACAATTATGCATTTGAAGGTGAAATAAATGCCCTAAAAAGAAGATATAGAGAAACTAATTCAGATTATATAAAAGGTGAAATTGAGCAATATATGAGTGATAATTTTTGTCCTAAATGTAAAGGGGCAAGATTAAAAAAGGAAGCATTAGCAGTTAAAGTTGGTGGGAAAAATATATATGAATTTACCAATTTGCCAATAAATGAGGAATTAGATTTTTTAAATGGCATAGAATTTTCTGAGAAGAATAAGATAATTAGTGAACAAATTGTAAAGGAAATTAGAAATAGACTTCAATTTTTACTTGATGTAGGACTTAATTATTTGAATTTATCAAGAAAATCAGGAACTTTATCAGGTGGAGAATCTCAAAGAATAAGATTAGCAACTCAAATAGGGTCTTCATTAATGGGGGTTTTATACATATTAGATGAACCGAGTATAGGACTTCATCAAAGGGATAATGATAGACTTATAAAGACTTTAAAGAACTTAAGAGATGTAGGTAATACCGTTATTGTGGTTGAACATGATGAAGATACTATAAGAGAAGCAGATTACATTGTTGATATTGGACCTAGAGCTGGAGAACATGGAGGAGAAGTTGTTGTAGTAGGAACTGTTGATACGGTTAAAAAATGTAAAGAATCAATTACAGGACAATATTTGGCTGGAGAAAAATTTATTGATGTACCAAGTGAAAGAAGAAAAGGTAATGGAAAACAAATAACTGTTACTGGGGCACAAGAAAATAATTTAAAGAATATAAATGTATCTATTCCGTTAGAAACTTTTACTATAGTTACAGGTGTTTCTGGATCAGGGAAGAGTACTTTTGTTAATGAAATATTATATAAAGGATTAAATAGAATAATAAATAAGAGCAAAAACCCGGTAGGAAAGTACAAAGAAATAAAAGGATATGAAAACATAGATAAAATAATAGATATAGACCAAAGTCCGATAGGTAGAACACCACGTTCTAATCCCGCTACATATACTGGAACATTTGATATAATAAGAGAACTTTTCTCTCAAACTAATGAAGCTAAAATGAGAGGATATAAACAAGGAAGATTTAGTTTTAATGTTAAGGGTGGAAGATGTGAAGCTTGTTCTGGAGATGGAATAATAAAAATTGAAATGCAATTTTTATCTGATGTTTATGTACCTTGTGAAGTATGTAAAGGAAAAAGATATAATAGAGAAACTTTAGAAGTTAAATATAAAGGCAAAAATATAGATGATGTATTAAACATGACAGTTGAAGAAGCACTAGAATTTTTCGAAAATATACCAAGAATTAAAAATAAGCTAAAAACATTAAATGATGTAGGGCTAGGTTATATAAGATTAGGTCAACCTTCTACTCAACTATCAGGAGGAGAGGCCCAAAGAATAAAACTAGCTACAGAACTTTCAAAAAGGAGTACAGGAAAGACTTTATATATTTTAGATGAACCTACAACAGGACTTCATGTGGACGATGTTAATAGATTAATTGAAATATTACAAAGATTAGTGGAGTCAGGAAATACGGTTGTTGTAATTGAACATAATTTAGATATGATAAAGTGTGCAGATTATTTGATAGATTTAGGCCCAGAAGGTGGAGATAAAGGTGGTACTATTATTAAAGTGGGTACTCCTGAAGAATTATGTAAAGTAGAAGAATCATACACAGGTAAATACTTAAGAAAACTATTATAATTTTATTTTTAAGTGCATAAAAAATTATAAAACTTTCAAAGTTTAAAAGACTAATAAAATCTAGTTTTAGATAAATATTTAATTGAGAATTGAGAGTAGAGGAATAAAGTCCATCGTAGAATTTATATATTTTAAAAAGTATTTAAGACTTTTAACGAAAACCTTCAATTCTCATTTTTCACTTTTAACCAACAAAACGTGGTATAGCCACTTTATTCTTAAAAATATAAAACCAAGAGTTGAAATTATTTTTAAATAGAAATTAAATTTTAAATTATAAATTTATAGACATATTAAGAATATTATAAGTAAAATAAGGCCTGATTAAGATAACTAAGAGTTTTATTTAATGTAATAATTAATCTTTTTGTTGTATAATCATTATTATGATATAGGAAATAGATATTGAGGTGAAGTTATGAATTTTTCAAAAGTATCTGCTGGAATATTCGGAGTAATTTTTATTATTGTGTTATATGTAATTATTTATTATGCTCTAAAAATAATGTATAAAGATATTAAAGGTGGAGCAAGAAGAAGAAAACCTATGAATAATTCTAGAGGAAGTTTTGGACTAGAAATATTAAGATGTGGTGTTAATGCTGACTTAAAAGAAGGCTCAGTTATTCCAGTAAGAATGGATATTAGTATAGGAAGAAAAGAAAATAATTCAATTGTATTATCCGATCAACATGTATCAGGAAATCATGCAAAAATAATTGTACGGAATATGGGATTGATAATAGAAGATTTAGATAGTACGAATGGTACTTATGTAAATGGAAATAAAATAAGAGGCAAACAGAAATTATCTAATAAAGACGAAATAAGAATAGGAACTTCTGTCTTTAAAGTTTTAAGCTAAAGAGATTGGCGGATGAGGTGAAATCGTGAGGACGAAAAATGGTGATAGTAAGTTAATGGTATTAACTTACTTATTATGTATGGCACTTTTTGTTAATTTAGCTATATTAAAAGATCCTGTAGATAAAGGTGCAATATATATGGGATTAATGATATGTATTTTAATTACTGTAGCTAAAGTTTTAATGGGAAAATTTTATCCTAATGGGGATAGGTTTTTATTTATATTTTCATGTATATTATCAGTTATAGGTATAGCTGTTTTATATAGATTAGATAGTGACGTTGCAGTTAAACAATTAGTTTGGGTAACTGCAGGTATTGTTATTTATATGGTTATTATTTTAACCATACCAGATATGCGGGAATTTAATAGATATAAGTGGGTATTCATGGGGATAACTTTAGTTTTTATGCCATTGGCTTTAGTATTTGGTACAGAAGTAAATGGTTCGACTAACTGGATACTTATTGCAGGTACAGGATTCCAACCATCAGAATTTGGTAAGATAGCATTTGTACTTTATCTTGCTTCAGCGCTTCAAAGCTATGAAGATAAAAACAATGTTATAGAAGATTTTAAACAACTTTGGGAACCAGCTTTAGTAGTTATGTTTTCATTAGGTTGTATGGTTCTTCAAAAAGATTTAGGATCAGCTTTAATATTTTTTGGAATAGCAGTTACAATGCTTTATGTTGGAACGGGCAAAAAGAAATATGTAATAATAAGCTTAGTTTTATTTTTAGCAGGTGCTTTTGTTGCTTATAATTTATTTGGTCATGTAAGACAAAGAGTACAAATATGGAGAGATCCTTGGAGTGATCCAACAGGCCAAGGATATCAAATAGTAGAAGGAATGTATGCTATTTCATCTGGTGGTCTTTTTGGAAGTGGATTAGGAAAAGGTTATCCAGGTTTTGTTCCAATTAATACTTCAGATTTTATATTTGCAGTAATTTGTGAGGAACTTGGAATAATTGTTGGACTTGGAGTTATGATTATATATTTCTTAATGTTTTACAGAGGAATGAGATCAGCATTTATTATTAAAGATAGATTCTCTCAATTAAATACAGTAGGATTTAGTTCAATGATAGCATGCCAAGTTTTGGTTATTATTGGTGGTGTATTTGCAGTAATACCCTTAACAGGTATAACATTACCTCTAATTAGTTATGGAGGTTCATCAGTTATAACTATGTTCTTTTCACTTGCTATACTTCAGAAGATATCAGAGGAGGGATAAGCAATGAATGATATTTCAAATAGTGTAAAAAAGGTAATGGTAGTTTTTCTATTTTGTTTTGTAGGTCTTATATCATATATTGCTTATTTTCAAGTATTTAAAGCTCCAGGTATTGCAGAGCAACAAGGAAATAAGAGAATATGGGCTGAACAAAATAAAGTATTAAGAGGAACTATATATGATAGAAGTAAAAATGCTTTAACTAAGAGCGAAAGAAAAGATGCTCTTACACAAAAGAGAGAATATGTTTATGGAGATTTATACACTCATGTTTTAGGATATGTAGATCCAGTTTATAAGAGTGCAGGACTTGAAGCTTCATACGGAAAAGAACTAACAACTGATAGTTCTATTAATGGTGAATTAATAAATTTAACTAAAGATTTTAGTTTTGATAAATTAAAAGAGTTATTTAAAAATAGAAGCGAAGATAATAATAAAGTTGGTAATAGTATAATAACAAGTTTGGATCCAGATATTCAAAAAGTTGCATATGATGCATTAGGAAATAATAAAGGTGCAGTTGTTGCTTTAAATCCTAAAACAGGAGAAGTATTAGCAATGGTATCTAAACCAACATATAATCCTAACGATTTAGAAGCATCTATGAAAGCAGCTAATGAAGGAAAAGCTGAGGATACTCCATTAATTAATAGAGCTACATACGGATTATATCCTCCTGGATCAACATTTAAGACAGTAACACTTACAAGTGCTTTAGAAAATATAGCAGGAATTACAACTAGAACATTCCAAGATGATGGTAAATTAGTCTTTAATGAAAAGCAATCATTAAGTAATGCAGGTGGAGCAGCTTATGGATCTTTAGATCTTAAAGAAGCTTTTAGAGTATCTAGTAATGTAGTTTTTGGTGGCTTGGCTATGGAATTAGGAAATGATAAATTAAAAGAAACAGCAGAAAAATTTGGTTTTAATAACTCTATTGAAGCAAATGGGTTTACAATACAAAAAAGTCAATTCCCAACATTGAAAAAAGCTGAAGTTGGTAGTATAGCGCAAACTGGAATAGGTCAAAGTAGTATTTTATCAACACCAATGCAAATGGCATTGGTAGCAAGTACTATTGCAAATGATGGAAAGATGATGCAACCTAAATTAGTAAACGCAATAATTGACCAAAATGGAAATACTGTTAAAACTATAGATCCAAAAGTAAATAAACAAGTTATGTCTGCAAAGGATGCTGAAATAATAACAGAGTATATGAAAAACTTAGTGGATTCTAGGGTTAATAGTAGTTGGGGTATTTTCCAAGGAACCAATACTTGTGGAAAAACAGGTACAGCAGATTATAAACTTTCTAATGGGCAAGATGCTACTCCACATTCATGGTTTATAGGATTTGCACCAGAAAAGGATCCAAAAGTTGCAGTTGTAGTTATAGTAGAGAATGGTGGTTTTGGAGCAGGAGCAGCAGCTCAAACTGCTGGAAGAGTTATTAAGACAGCTTTATCTAAATAACTAGTTACTTTAATTATATGTTAGAATTCACAACACATCTTTAGAATGATTAAAAATACATTTAAGGCACATCTTTGAACCATTAATTTCTTTGATGTGCCTAATATACTTTGGAGGTGATTGAAATTTTTGATTTTAAAAACCAATTAAAGATTTTACCAGAAAAGCCAGGTGTATATTTAATGAAGAATGAACTTGGTGAAGTTATATATGTTGGTAAAGCTAAGATATTAAAAAATAGAATTAGACAATACTTTCAAAACTCTAAAAATCATTCTGAGAAAGTTAAAACAATGGTAAAAAATATTTCGGAATTTGAGTATATAGTTACAGATTCTGAGATGGAAGCTTTAATTTTAGAATGTAATTTAATAAAGAAATATAGTCCTAAATATAATATCCTTTTAAAAGATGATAAATTTTATCCTTTTATAAAAGTAACAGTAAATGAAGACTTTCCCAAAATTTTTATTACACGGAAATATGCTAAGGATGGAAATAAATATTTTGGACCATATACTAACGTTTCATCAGTATATGAAACAATGAACTTAATAAAAAAAATATTTCCAATAAGGACATGCAAAAAAGCTATAACTGATGGGGGAGTATCAACAAGACCTTGTTTAAATTATCATATTAAAAAATGCAATGCACCTTGTGCTGGATATGTCTCTATTGATGAATATAGAAATATGATAAATGAAGTTATGGATGTTTTAAGTGGAAAAGATAAAACCATTGTTAGTAAGTTAAAAAAAGAAATGGATGAATTTTCATCTAAATTAGAATTTGAAAAAGCAGCTTCATTAAGAGATAAGATAATTGCTATAGATAATATAATTGAAAAGCAAAAGATTTTTAAATCTCAAGAAGGTGATGAAGATTTTATCAATTTATATAAAGATGATAAAGATTGTTGTGTTCAAGTATTCTTTTTAAGAGATGGAAAAGTAACTGGAAGAGAACACTTTATAATTGAAAATAGTACATATCAAGAAGATGAAAGCATTTTATCACAGTTTATTATTTCATTTTATAGAGGAACACCTAAAGTCCCTAAAAATATCTATATTCCACAAACTGAAGATACTGAAATTTTAGAGGAGTTTTTGACAATAAAAAGAGGATCTAAGGTTTGGGTTAAAGTTCCTGTAAAAGGAAGTAAAAAAGAAATGCTGGAATTAGTAAAAAGTAATGCTAAAGTTACATTAGAACAATTTAAAGAAAAGATTTTAAAAGATGAAGAAAATAACAAGCTTTGTTTAGAAGAAATACGACACTTATTATCTTTAGATGATATACCAATGCGAATAGAAGCATATGATATTTCTAACATACAAGGTGTGGATTCTGTAGGTTCAATGATTGTATTTGAACAAGGTAAGGCTAAAAATAGTGATTATAGAAGATTTAGCATAAAATCAGTAAAAAATGGAAATGAATATGATAGTATGAGAGAAATATTAGAAAGAAGATTTCGTCGAGGATTAGAGGAGATAAAACAAATTCAAGATAGAAATTTACAATTTTCTAATGGAAAATTCTCTAATTTCCCAGATTTAATTATGATGGATGGAGGAAAAGGTCAAATTAATGTAGCTAAAGAAA
Organism: Clostridium sp. CTA-5; assembly: GCF_054768135.1. Taxonomy (NCBI): domain Bacteria; kingdom Bacillati; phylum Bacillota; class Clostridia; order Eubacteriales; family Clostridiaceae; genus Clostridium; species Clostridium sp. CTA-5. Next base: position 71,080 of record NZ_BAAAAT010000012.1, read on the forward strand.
TTCTAAATAAATTAGGAATAGAGATACCAGTATGTGGTCTAGTAAAAGATAATCATCATGCAACAAGAGGGATAATTTATAATAATGAAGAGATTATTATAAATAGAAGTTCTAATCTTATGCAATTAATAAGAAGAATACAAGATGAAGTACATAGATTTGCAATAACATATCATAGAACACTAAGAGACAAAAAAACACTTCATTCTGTATTAGAAGACATACCATATATTGGAGAAAAAAGAAGAAGATCATTACTTATGAAATTTGGAAGTATTGATAATATAAAAAAGGCTACATTAGAGGAACTTTTAGAAATTGAATCTATAGATAATAAGTCTGCAAATAGCATTTTATCTTATTTTAAAAAAAATGAACAGAATAAATAAATTATGCTATAATAATACGGAAATAATAATTACTTGTTTTAGAGGACGAAATAATTATACTATTTTAATAAAATTAATATCAGTATTTGAGGAGTTTTAAAATGGATCAAAATGAAAAATATAAGGGTTTGTTTAGCACTTTATACAAAGAGACACAGATACAAGAGAATGCCAAAATGAGTGAACATACACATTTTAAAGTTGGGGGACCAGTAGATATACTTTTGACTCCAAATACTAAAGAACAGATAGTAGAAGCTATTAAAATATGTAAGTCTAACAATATTCCTTTTTACGTTATAGGAAATGGATCTAATATTTTAGTAAAAGATTCAGGAATTAGAGGCGTTGTTATAAAGTTATGTGATCTTAATAATATAGAAAGAAACAATAATATAATAAAGGCTGAGTGTGGAGCTTTGCTTAAGGATGTTTCAAATGAAGCATTAAATGCATCATTAACAGGTTTTGAATTTGCATGTGGAATTCCAGGTAGTGTAGGTGGTGCTGTATTTATGAATGCAGGCGCTTATGATGGTGAAATATCTTTTGTGATTAAAGAAGCAGAAGTTATTAATGATGAGGGCAAAATTATTACTTTATCTAAAGATGAATTAGAATTGGGTTATAGAACTTCTCTAGTTATGAAAAAAGGTTATGTTGTTTTAAGTGCAACATTTGATCTTAAAGATGGAGAAAAAGAAAAAGTTCAAAATAGAGTTTCAGATTTAACTCAAAAAAGAGAAGAAAGACAGCCTTTAGAGTATCCATCTGCTGGAAGTACATTTAAAAGACCAGAAGGACATTTTGCAGGAAAATTAATTGAAGATGCTGGGTTAAAAGGATTTACTATTGGTGGAGCTGCTGTTTCTGATAAACATTCAGGTTTTGTAATAAATAAATCAAATGCAACAGCTAAAGATATTTTAGCAGTTATAAAGCATGTTCAAGAAGAAGTTAAAAGACAATTTGATGTAGATTTATATCCAGAAGTAAGAATAATAGGAGAAGATTAAATCTAACAATTATAGAATAAGGCACATTCAAAAAACAATAAATTAGTATACTTGTATGTCTAAATAATTATTTTCTTTCATGTGCCTAAAAAATAATCATATGCCGCACCATTATTCTTGAACTACGTTTGGAAAGGGTGCATGGCTAAAAAAAATCGACGCTCCACAGTCGCTTAGCGATTTTTTTATATATTGAAAAAACTCAAAAGAATTAAACTTTTGGGTTTTTATTTTTCAAATTAAAATATAGGATTTAAAGCTGAAATATAATGTTAATATGTTATAATTTTAAGATAAAGTTATTTGGATATTAATATAGAAATTTAATAAAGATTTTAGATAAAAGTCAGTGTTTCTAAATATCAGTTAATATCATAGTATAAACAAAGTTCTTAGTCTCAGTGAAACTTGCTTTCGTCTGAGGGTTAGAAATTGTTATCCAGGAGCGTGTAGCTGTTATGTAATTACAGATGCTAGCTATCGGATAAAGCTCATGGACAGGGGAATTTACTTTAAGAACTCTAAAATAAAGTTTAGTCCAATTAATGCATGCTCCTAATCAAAGATTATGACAAGCAGATAATTGTAATACTAAAAGGAAACTCGACTCATGTACATTTGCTGAGTAAGTTCGAGTAGCAAAATATAAAATTGCACTCTGTGAAAGTTCGAAGAACCAAATATAAAATTTGGACTCTCACTTAAGAGTTCTAAAAAGCAAATTCCAATGCCAGTTCGCCCTTATACTAAAAATATTAACTTTCATTAGAAACATAAATTAAATAAGGAGGGTTTGTAATATGAGATTTGTTATAGTTACAGGATTATCAGGTGCAGGTAAAACAGAAGCAACAAGAAGTTTAGAAGATTTGGGATATTTTTGTGTGGATAACCTTCCGCCAAAATTAATTAATAAATTTGCAGAGTTGTGTTCTCAAAGTGATGGAAAGATTGAAAAAGTGGCCTTGGTTATTGATATTAGAGGCGGAGTTTTCTTTGATGATTTATTTGAGACATTAAATTATTTAAAGGAGAATGAATTTAAATACGAAATCTTATTTTTAGACTCATCAGATGAAGTTCTTATAAAAAGATTTAAAGAGTCTAGAAGAAGTCATCCATTATCTCCTGATGGAAGAGTTTTAAATGGAATTATTCAAGAAAGAAGTAGATTAAGAGAAGTTAAAAATAGAGCTGATATAATAATAGACACATCAAAGTATGCAATAAGAGATTTAAGAGAAAAAATTAATGAAAATTATGGTGAACATATTCAAGCTGAAAAGCAATTATCAATCACTGTATTAAGTTTTGGATTTAAATATGGAATACCAGTAGATTCAGATTTGGTTTTTGATGTTAGATTTATTCCTAATCCATTTTACATTCCAGAGCTTAAACAATATTCAGGAAATGATAAATCTGTAAAAGATTATGTTTTAAAGCAAGATGAAACTATTACTTTTATAGATAAACTACAAGATATGCTTAAGTACTTAATTCCAAATTATATTAAAGAGGGAAAAAGACAACTTATAATTTCAATAGGATGCACTGGTGGAAGACATCGCTCTGTAGCTATTGCTAATGAAGTTTATACTAGGTTAAATAATGAAAACTATAAAGCTAAAATTGAGCATAGAGATGTTGGTGAAGATCTTCATAGAGGAGAAAAGAAACTATGAAGCTTAAGTATTGGATAAAACCAGGTATAAAAGTTAAAAGATGGCTTGCGTTTGGTATATTTGGAATATTATTAATAGCTTTTGGTTTTACAGAATTAGTGACTCACAGAGTATATAATTTATATTATCAAGTATTTTATATATTTTTAAATATTACAGGTTTATTTGTATTATATATTGCGATTACAGAAAGTATGAAATCAATAATTGCATTAGTAAATAGAGGATATATAAAAGTATCTTTTGATAGTAAAAAGATAGAAAGTTTTATAGAAGAAAAAAGATTGCTTATAAAAGGACCTAAAATTGTAGTAATTGGTGGAGGGACAGGACTTTCCACAATGCTTAGAGGATTAAAATATTATACATCCAATATAACAGCAATTGTAACAGTTGCTGATGATGGTGGAGGTTCTGGAGACTTAAGAGAAGATTTAGGGATGTTACCACCTGGAGATATAAGAAATTGTATTTTGGCATTAGCAGACACAGAACCTATTATGGAAAATTTATTACAATATAGATTTAAAGATGGTAGATTAAAAAATCAAAGTTTTGGTAATTTATTTTTAGCAGCTATGGATGGAATATCAGATAATTTTGAAGAAGCAGTACAAAAAATGAGTTCAGTATTAGCTGTTACTGGAAAAGTTGTACCTGTAACTTTAGATAATATGGAATTAGAGGCTACTTTGGAAAATGGAAATGTTGTTAGAGGAGAATCTCAAATCCCGGAAGAAGCAATAAAACAAAATTCTAAGATTGCAAATTTCAGAATAATACCAGAAGATGCAAAAGCTTTAAAAGAGGCAATACAGGCTATCCGTGAAGCAGATGCTATAGTTATGGGGCCGGGAAGTCTTTATACTAGTATAACACCTAACTTATTAGTAAAAGATATATCAAAAGAAGTAAGAAAAAGTGATGCACTTAAAATGTATATTTCAAATATAATGACCCAACCTGGTGAAACAACAGGGTTCAATGTTTCTGATCATTTAAAAGTTTTAACAAAATATGGCGGTAAAGATATAGTAAACTATGTCATTGCTAATATAGGAGAAATTCCTACTAAACTAAAAGAGAAGTATCAATTAGAAGATGCTGAATTAGTAAAATTAGACGAAGAAAACATTAATAGTTTAGGTGTAAAAATTGTTGGAGATAATTTAGTAAAAATAAAAGATGGTTTTATAAAACATGATGCTGATAAATTGGCACAAGTTTTAGTTGAAACAATTATGGAAAAGAAACTTTTATATGACAAGAAGAAGATAATAGAATATATGTATTTATCTCAACGTATAAGTGAGAGAGTTAGAGAAGAAAAACATAGAATGGAAACAAAGATTTAAAAAATGTGCTGTTTTAAATTAAATGAATAGTATTGATATTGTAGTACAAACCTTATACTGCAATATCAAAATTTACTTAGATTATAGTAAACAAGCAACAGCACCAAAATAAATTTATAGATAAGGGGAAATAAGATGTCATTTTCATCTAAAGTTAAAGGTGAGATATGTAGATATTCAGATATGTCAAAAGAGGAAGCATTAGCAGAAATATCCGCCATAATGAAAGTAAGTGGAACAATAGCCTTTAGTGGAAGTGGATTGAGCTTTAAGATGACCACAGAAAATCCATCAAGTGCAAGACTTATATTTACTCTTTTAAAAGAGCATTTTGATATTCATTCAAAATTGATGGTTAAAAAAAGTAACTCTTTAAAGAAGAATAATATTTATATGGTAGTAATATCAGCAGATATGGGAGTTAAAGAGCTATTACATGAAACAGGTATATTAAAAGAAATTGATGGAGTTATGAACCTTGATTATAGAATTAATCAAGATATGGTTAAAACTGAAGAAGAGAAAAGAGCTTATATAAGAGGTGCTTTTATTGGTGGTGGAAGTATAAGCAATCCTGAAAGAACATATCATTTAGAATTTGTAACTCATAGTGAAGAATATGCAATTGATTTAAAAGATCTTATAAATACTTTTAATTTAAACTCTAAAGTTATTCAAAGAAAAAGTAGCTTTATAATATATATTAAGGAAGGCGAGCAAATTGTAGATTTACTTAATATAATAGGAGCGCATACATCATTATTAGAACTTGAAAATATAAGAATAATGAAAGAAATGAGAAATAATGTGAATAGACTTGTTAATTGCGAAACTGCTAATTTATCAAAAACAGTTAATGCAGCTGTAAGACAAGTTGAAAGTATAAGATTGATACAAAATAAAATAGGACTTCAAAGATTACCTAAAAATCTTAGAGAGGTTGCAGAATTAAGACTTAATTATCCAGAAGAATCTTTAAAAGAATTAGGTGAGATGTTAGATCCTCCAGTTGGAAAGTCTGGGATAAATCATAGATTAAGAAAGATAGAAAAAATAGCAGAGGAATTAAGAACAGGAAACTAGAGAGGGAGATGGGATTATGTTTACACACATAGTATTTTTTAAACTTAAGGAACCAACAAATGAGAATATAAAATTTGTAGAACAAGCTTTATTAAGCATGAATGGTAACATAGCGGAATTAAAAGAATTAGAAGTGGGAATAGATGTAATAAGAAGTGAAAGAAGTTTTGATATTGGGATTATAACAAGGTTTGATTCAAAGGAAGATTGTCTTGCATATGATGTAAATGAATTTCATGTAGAGAAGGTTAAGAAAGTTATAGCGCCATATTTAGAATGTAGTAAATCATTAGATTTTTAATAAGTCAATATCAATACTATTTAGAAAAATTTAGAAGTAGTATATAAGCTATAATCACATATTATTAACACATATGTTAGAGGTGATAAGGCACATTTAAAAAAATAACAAATTAATATGCTAGTCTATTTTGTGTCATGCTACGTCAGAATAATGGCCTAATAGCTCGCTATTAAACCATTATGCTTCCTTGCCTGACGCAAAATATACATCGCATCTTGGACTTGTTATTTTCTTTAATGTGCCTAAAAATTCTGTGGATAATTTATAAAATTAGGTTTTTAATTTTATAAGAATTTTTATCACTATTCTTATAATTAGATTAGGGGGGTGAGACACATTGAATAAAAAAGAATTTTGCCATCTTCATCTTCATACTGAATATAGTTTGCTAGATGGCTCTGGTAAGGTAGAAAAAATTATTAAAAAAGCAAAAGAACTTGGCATGAAAAGTATAGCAATCACGGATCATGGAGTTTTATATGGATTGGTTGATTTTTATAAAGCGGCTGTAGAAAATGATATAAAACCAATACTAGGTTGTGAGGTTTATATTGCAGCTAAATCAATGAAAATAAAACAACCAGATAAAGATAATTCTACACATCATTTAGTTTTATTAGTTAAAAATGAAACAGGATATGAAAATTTAATGAAAATTGTCTCAGCAGCATCTATAGAAGGGTTCTATTATAAGCCAAGAGTTGATCATGAGTATTTAAGACAACATAGCGAGGGTTTAATTGCTTTAAGTGCTTGTCTTGGAGGAGAGGTACAACATTATGAACTTATAGGCAATTATGATAAAGCTAAAGAGGTTGCATTATTATATAAAGATATCTTTAAGGAAAATTTTTATTTAGAAATTCAAAATCATGGAATGGATGAACAAAGAAAAGTAAATGAACTGAATATAAAGATGTCACAAGAAACTGGAATTCCATTAGTTGCAACAAATGATGTTCATTACATAAAAAAAGAGGATTCAAAATCTCATGATATATTAATGTGTATTCAAACAGGAAAAACTGTAGATGATACTAATAGGAGAAGATATCCATCAGATCAGTTTTATTTAAAGTCTCCTGAGGAAATGTGGGATATGTTCTCGTACATACCAGAAGCGTTAGAAAATACTATAAAGATTGCAGATCAGTGTAATTATGAGTATGAATTTCATAAGTCTAAGTTGCCTAAATTTCCATTAGAAGAAGGTCAAGATCCATATGAATATCTTAGAGACACATGTTATATAGGATTAATTGATAGATATGATGAGTTTAAAGAGTTTAGAGAAAAACCTTTAGATTATGATAAACTTAATAATTTAAAAGAATCAAACGAAAATGTAAAAAATTATGTAGATAGATTAGAATACGAATTACAAATTATAAAGCAAATGGGATATGTTGATTATTTCTTAATAGTTTGGGATTTTATTAGATTTTCAAATGAAAAAGGAATACCAACAGGACCAGGAAGAGGATCAGCAGCAGGTTCAATAGTTGCATTTACTTTAGGAATTACTAAAATAGATCCAATAAAATATAGTTTACTGTTTGAAAGATTCTTAAATCCAGAAAGAGTATCGATGCCTGATATTGATAGTGATTTTTGCTATGAAAGAAGACAAGAAGTAATTGATTATGTCGTAGAAAAATATGGAGCAGATAATGTATCTCAAATAATAACATTTGGAACGATGGCAGCTAGAGCTTGTATAAGAGATGTTGGTAGAGCCATGAATTATAGTTATAGTGAAGTTGATAAAATATCTAAAATGATACCAACAGTTTTAGGCATTACAATAGAAAAGGCTTTAGAGCTTAATCCAGAGCTTAAGGCGATCTATGATACTGATGATAGGGTAAAAGCATTAATAGACATGTCAAAGGATCTAGAAGGGCTTCCAAGGCATTCCTCAACGCATGCAGCAGGAGTCGTTATTTCATCTAATCCATTGGTTGAATATGTGCCACTTCAAAAAAATGATGAAATGATAGTAACACAATTTGTAATGGGAGAGTTAGAAGAACTTGGATTACTTAAGATGGATTTCTTAGGTCTTAGAACATTAACTGTTATGAATGAAGCTATAAAGATAATCAAGGAAAATAGAGGCGTAGATATAGACTTAGATAAAATAGATTTTGCTGATAAAGAAGTCTATAAGATGATCGGTGAAGGTAAGACAGCAGGAGTATTCCAATTAGAATCCCCAGGAATGGTATCGTTCATGAAGGATTTAAAGCCAGATTCATTAGAAGATATAATTGCAGGAATATCTTTATATAGACCAGGCCCAATGTCTGAAATACCTAAATATATAGATGGAAAAAGAAATCCTGAAAAAGTGACTTATATTACAAAGGAATTAGAACCAATATTAAAAGTAACTTATGGTTGTTTAGTTTACCAAGAACAAGTTATGCAAACAGTTAGAGATCTAGCAGGATATTCTATGGGTAGAAGTGATTTAGTTAGAAGAGCTATGTCAAAGAAAAAACATAAAGTTATGGAAGAAGAAAGAAAAAATTTCATTTATGGAATTGTTGAAAATGATGAGGTAGTAGTACCAGGTTGCGTAAGAAATGGAATAAGTGAAGAGGCAGCAAATAAGATATTTGACTCAATGATGGATTTTGCATCTTATGCATTTAACAAATCACATGCAGCAGCATATGCAGTTGTTGGATATCAAACAGCGTATTTAATGAGATATTATCCAGTAGAAATGATTGCAGCAATGCTTAATTCATTCATGGGAACTAGTGAAAAAGTTGTATATTATATTTCTAAGGCAGAAGAATTAGGAATACAAGTACTTCCACCTGATATAAATGAGAGTTTTTCAAAGTTTACTGTTAAAGATAATACTATAAGATTTGGATTAGCGGCTATAAAAAATGTAGGTGTAAACTTAATAAATAGTGTTGTTAATACAAGAGAAACTAAAGGAAAGTTTGAGTCATTAGTAGATTTTATAAATAAAATTGATTTATCAGCAATAAATAAACGTGCAACAGAAAGCTTAATAAAAGCAGGCACATTTGATAGTTTCAAAATTTATAGATCAAAGCTTTTAGCAGTATATGAAAAAGTTATGGATAATGTTTCAAATGATAGAAAGAGAAATATTGATGGACAAATAAGTCTTTTTGCATCAGATGATTTAAAACAACCAGAGATACAATATCCCAATATAAATGAATTTGATAAAAGAAGTCTTTTAACAATGGAAAAAGAAATGACAGGATTATATATATCAGGTCATCCATTAGATGATTATGCTCAAAGTCTTAAAATGCAAACATCAAATGAAATTGGAAAAATATTCTCAATTCATGAAAGCTTAGATTCACCAATTGAACTAGATATGAATGAAGATATTTTAATAAATAACGAAGTAGGAATAAAAGATAATGATAGAGTTATTTTAGGTGGAATACTTACTCAAGTGGATAAAAAAGTAACTAGAAATAATACAATTATGGCATTTTTAAAGTTGGAGGACTTATCAGGAACAATAGAAGTAATAGTATTTCCTAAAACATTAGATAGAGTTAGAAATTTATGTATAGAAGATAGCTTAGTTATAATTAAGGGAAGAATAAGTTTAAAAGCTGAAGAATTGCCCAAACTAATATGTGAAAGTATAGAACCTTTAGAAAAAGTAAATAGTTCTAAAATATATCTAAAGGTAGATAATACAATCAAGGCTAGAGAACTTAACAATAATTTAAAAAGTTTAGTTAAGGAATATAAAGGAGATACACCAATCTATATTTTTGCTGCAGAACAAAGGCAACAATTTAGAGTTCCTAGAGATAGGTGGGTATCACTAGAAAGTGAGGTGATGAATATATTAAGAAATTATTTGGGAGATGAAAATGTAAAAATAGTTGAGTTATAAGTTGAAAATTTAAGATTTTCATATAATCTTTGTAAGAATACATAGTACTATATGTTAATTAAGTAAATGAAAAATATTACAATAATTAAAATTATAAAAATATAAGAACTTTATATGATTTTTAAGTTAGTTGGTTATAATATATATTGTGCATTATTTAATATCTATTAAACCATAAATAATTTATTATATAATAAATTATAAAAATATAGATATTAACTAGAAAATTGTCTAAAACCCTGAGAAAGATTTTATGAATTTTCATGATATTGATAGAGGAATATCAAAACTTATCTAAATATGATTGATAAATATCAAATTTTTATGTACAATTATTATTGGTTAATGAGATGTGGATAAATTTTGCACAAGTAGGACTTTTGGTGTCCTAGTTGTTGTTTGAGGAGGAATATATTATGAAAAAAATAGCTGTCTTAACAAGCGGTGGAGATGCACCAGGAATGAACGCTGCTATTAGAGCAGTGGTAAGAACTGCAATTTCTAATGGTCTTGAAGTTATGGGAGTTCAAAGAGGATATAGTGGACTACTTAATGGTGAACTATTTGCAATGGACAAAACTTCAGTATCAGATATAATTCAAAGAGGTGGAACAATACTAAGAACAGCCAGATGTCCGGAATTCAAGGAAGAAGAAGTTAGAAAAAGAGCTGCTAAAATATTAAATGCTTATGGTGTAGATGCTTTAGTAGTTATTGGTGGAGACGGATCTTTCATGGGTGCAAAGTTATTATCAAAACTTGGAATTAAAACAATAGGTTTACCAGGAACTATTGATAATGATTTAGCTTATACTGATTTTACAATAGGATTTGATACTGCATTAAATACTATTGTAGATGCAATAAACAAAATTAGAGATACATCAACTTCACACGAAAGAGTTTCAATAATAGAAGTTATGGGAAGAGATTGTGGAGATTTAGCTCTTCATGCAGGTTTATCATCTGGTGCAGAAGCTATTATAGTTCCAGAAATGGGAGATTTCGATAAAGATGCTCTTTGCAGAACAATATTAGAAGGAAAAAACAATGGAAAAATGCATAGCATAGTAATTCTTGCAGAAGGAATTGGTGGAGCTTTTGACTTAGCAAAATATGTTCAAGAATTAACAGGAATAGAAGCAAGAGCTACTGTATTAGGACATATTCAAAGAGGTGGAACACCATCAGCTTCAGATAGAGTCTTAGCTTCAAGATTAGGTTCAAGAGCTGTAGAAGTGCTTTTAGAAGGAGAAACTTCAAAGGTTATAGGAATCAGAGATAATAAGATTATAGATCAAGATATAGATGAAGCTTTAGCTATGGAAAGTAAATTTGACACAAAGCTATATGAGGTAGCAGAAATATTATCACGTTAATAAATTTTTTATTTATATAAATTTTTTATAAATCAATTAAAATAAAGAGGAGTGTTAAGTGCATGAGAAAGACTAAAATGATCTGTACTATTGGACCAGCAAGTGAAGACAAAGAGATATTAGAAAAAGTAATGTTAGCAGGAATGAATGCTTCAAGACATAATTTTTCACATGGAGATCACGAAGAACATAGAGGAAGAATAGAAAAAGTTAAAGAATTATCAAAGAAACTTAACAAAGAAATCGCTATTATTCTTGATACAAAGGGACCAGAAATCAGAACAGGAAAATTCGAACCAAACAAAGTTGAATTAGTTAAAGGTTCAGAATTTACAGTATATGCAGGAGACATGTCAGTAGTTGGAGACACTACAAAATGTGCAGTTACTTACGAAGGATTAGCTAATGATGTTAAGCCAGGAAACACAATCTTAATAGATGATGGTTTAGTAGGATTAACTGTTAAATCAATCGAAGGAAACGCAGTTAAATGTGAAGTTCAAAACACTGGATTAGTTGGAACTCATAAAGGAGTTAACGTACCAGGAGTTGCAATTCAATTACCAGCTTTAACTGAAAAAGATACAGCAGACTTAGTATTTGGATGTAAAATGGGTGTTACTATGATAGCAGCTTCATTCGTAAGAAAAGCAGCAGACGTAAAAGCTATAAGAAAAGTTCTTGATGAAAATGGTGGAGAAAATATCTTAATCTGCCCTAAAATTGAAAACCAAGAAGGTGTTGATAACATCGATTCAATCTTAGAAATCTCAGATGCTATAATGGTAGCTAGAGGAGACCTAGGTGTTGAAATTCCAATAGAACAAGTACCTGCAGTTCAAAAAATGATTATTCAAAAATGTAATGCTGCTGGAAAGCCAGTTGTTACAGCAACTCAAATGTTAGACTCAATGATAAGAAACCCAAGACCAACTAGAGCAGAAGTTTCAGACGTAGCTAATGCAATCTTAGATGGTACTGATGCAATAATGTTATCAGGAGAAAGTGCTAACGGAACTTACCCAGTAGAAGCTGTAAGCACTATGGCTAAAATTGCTGAAGAAACTGAAAAGCAATTAACTCACAAAGTAGCAGTTTCAACTGCAAAATCTCACATACCTGCAATGTCAGGAGTTATTTCAAGAGCAGCTTGTAATGCAGCTAATGAATTAGATGCAGCTGCTATAATATCATCAACTCAAAGTGGTGCAACTGCTAAGAGAATTTCTCAATGCAGACCAGAATGTCCAATTATAGCTGTTACTCCAAGCGAAGTAGTAGCTAAACAATTAGCATTCTCATGGGGAGTATACCCAATAGTAGCTGAAAAAATGACATCAACAGATGAAATGATGGTAAAATCAGTTGAAATAGCTAAAGAACATAAATACGTTGAAAATGGTGATACAGTAGTTATCGCTGCTGGAGTTCCAGTTGATAAAGTTGGAACAACTAACTTATTAAAAGTAAGCGTAGTAGGCGAATAATATAGTACTTAACAAAAACTCTCGATTTTAATCGAGAGTTTTTTTATATATATGTTTTAATTAAGTTAATGCATTTATAATCTTTAATACAATTTTTATAGAACATTATAACTTTAATTAACAATATCTAGTTGAAAGAATATATATAATAAACTTTCTATATAAGTTCCTTACTGTAATGGTAAGTTATACTATTTGTAAAAAAATTAAAGTTTATCTTAATAAACAAATTTTATTGAAATTATTTAATATAATGTAAAAATGTCATGTTATTATAAAGTTAATAATTAAATTTATAAATTATTTATAAATAATTCACAAAATAAATATCTTATGTTAAGATAGAATGTATATTATTTATTGTAATGGACAATAATTAACATAAGGAATTAATTGGCAACTGATTCTGTATTTGCACCCAAATGGGTGCTTTTTTTTATTTTTTAGGAAATTATATTATTGGACAATATGTGAATAATCTTAATAGTATAGTAAAATTCATAGTCTGCAAAATGGATTTTTTTATTATTAATAAATTATAGAGGCTTTTAAATGTAAAATCTTATAAATCTTAATTTTGAAGTTTTTATAAAATGATAATGAAAATTCTTTATTTTTAAATGTAAATTATTAATTAAAACGTTGTGCAAGCACTTTTGTTATTAAAGTATAATTTTTTTCTATATTGAACAGAATAAGTAATATATTCAAGAAAAATATAGAAAAGGGTGATAATTATGACTAACTTAAATTGTAGTGCTATGGATTGTGTACATAATCAATCTGGTATGTGTAAAGCAGGATATATTCTAATCGAAAGTCAAGAAGCTCAAGCTACTTCTCAAACTTATTGTGCAAATTATCTACAAAATACAGGAGAAAATCAGGCAGAATCAATGGGAAATATGAATTATTTAGGTGGCTTAACTCAGGCATTTTATTCGATGGAGGAAGTAAGAACGAATCCGGAAATTAATTGCCATGCAACAAATTGTTCTTATAATCTATATGGAAGTTGTCATGCAAGAAATATTTCAATTTCTTTAGATTCAAATGAAGCATTTAAAGCTAAATGTAAAACTTTTGTAAAATAATAAAATTTAATAGTTTCTATATTTAATATATATATTCTAATTAAGTTATTACATTTATAACCTTTTGTATAATTTTTATATAAAATTATATCTTTAATTAACAATATATAGTTAGAAACATATATATTATAAATTTTCTATATAAGTTCCTCACTATATTGGTGCATTATGTTATTTATAAACATTCTAAGATTTATATTAATGAACAAACTTTATTGGAACTTATGTAATTCTAATAGTTAAAATCACCTAAGATTATATATAATGAAGATAATATTTTAGGTTTTAAATGTGTCTAAATATAAGAATCACTTGATGTTGTCATAATAAATTTATGATATAATTTATAGAAGTTATAATTAAAAAAGGTGGATTTTAAGTTGATAGAAAAGAATAAAGAATATGTTTTAGATATATTATCACAAGGATATGAAGGTGAAGGCGTAGCTAAAATAGATGGTTATCCTATATTTATTCAAGGTGCTTTAAAAGGTGAAACTGTTAAAACTAAAATTATAAAGGTTAAAAAAAGTTATGCTTATGGAAAAATTGAAGAAATAATAAATGTGTCTGAAGAGAGAGCTGAACCTAAATGTTCAAATTATAAGAGATGTGGGGGATGCTCAATCCAACATATGAATTATAAAAAACAATTGGAGTTTAAATGGGAGAGAGTAAAGGACTGTATATCAAAAATTGGAGGTTTATCAGAGGAATTAGTGAATTATCCAATAGGTATGGAATCTAACCCATATAGGTATAGAAACAAAGTTCAACTTCCTATAGGTAAAGTAAACGGAGAAATTGTATTAGGATTTTATGCTCCAAGAAGCCATAACATAATAGATTTAGATTATTGTTTAATTCAAGATAAAGTTGCAGATGAAGTAGCAAAGCTTACTAAAGAATGGATTAAGAGAAATAACATTGAACCTTCAACAATTGATGGTGAATTTAATTCTAACGGAATTTTAAAACATTTAATGATAAGAAGAGGATTTAAAACAGGGGAAGTAATGGTGGTACTTGTTGCTACTACTTCAAATATTCCTAATTTAGATGAGTTTAAAAATATAATATTAGAAAATATTGTTGGAATTAAAAGTATAGTAATAAATGTAAATCCTAATAATACAAATGTGATTTTAGGACAAAAGTGTATAACATTATATGGTGAAGATACTATTCAAGATTACATAGGAGACTTTAAATTTAATATATCTCCATTATCATTTTTTCAAGTTAATCCTATTCAAACAGAAGTACTTTATAATAAGGCATTGGAATATGCAAACTTAACAGGAAGTGAAACTGTTTTTGATGCTTACTGTGGAACAGGAACAATAACTTTATTTTTATCTCAGAAAGCTAAAAAAGTATACGGTGTTGAAATAATAGAACCAGCAATTATTAATGCAAGAGAAAATGCAAAACTTAATAATGTAGATAATGCAGAATTTTTTGTGGGTAAGTCAGAAGAAATCATCCCTGAACTTATAGATAAAAATATCAAGGCAGATGTTATAGTTGTTGACCCACCTAGAAAAGGATGCGATATAAAATTACTACAATCAATAGGAAGAGTAAAACCTGAGAGAGTAGTTTATGTATCATGTGATCCAAGTACATTAGCTAGAGATTTGAAGATCTTGGAACAACAAGGTTATAAAACAGTAGAAGTACAGCCTGTAGATATGTTTCCACAAACTAGTCATGTGGAGACGGTAGTTAAGCTACAAAGGAAACATAGCTAATGTGTTGAAATTATTGGGTTTAGCAAATGAAAAAATTATATATGTTTCGTAAAACAGAGTTAGGAAACAGTAAGTTCTTAAGTTGACCTAATTTTGGAAAATAGTGCTGAAAAAATGATTGTTTTAATTATAATATAGTTAACCCCCTTGAAAACTCAAGGGGGTTAATTGCTTATAATAATTGAAATTACAAGAAGGAAATAGAGTATAAATGTCAACCTAGGAATGGTTATTTCCATTTATAAATACAAGAATGAACATATAGAGTTTTCAGACGCCCTAAAGAGAGGGAAAGAAGTAAAATAATTGATCTTGAGATAGAAAATGCACTCTTAAAAAGGGCGTTAGACTATAAATATAAGGAAGTAACAAAAGAACTAATTAAAGAAATGGCAGCAGATACAACATCAATGATCTTTTGGTTAAAGAATAGAAAACCGGAAGATTGGAGAGATAAGAAAGAAATATTTAGCAGTGGATCTAATACAATTCAAATAAGCCTTGAAGATTAAGAAAAAAGTTGGCAACAAAGCCATTTCTCCAAGAAAATGCGGCTAGAATTAAGAGTTGATATGATGATGATATGGAGCATATACCACTAGTGACTTATATGTTCTAAGTTGGAGCTAAAGGCATAATAGCTTGATTTATTGGTATTGTATTCATAAGGTAACTTGCGTTATATAGCTTATTGCTATGTATAGATTGTATATAAATGATATACAGATAATATATGTACATTTTATGAATGTAGCAAATAAATAAGCTACTGAAACTTTATCAGTAGCCACAAAGATTATAGTTAAATTTTAGGTGTTAACATATAATTTATTATGTTATAAAAAGCTATTTACCTTGAGATACTTCCTTAAATAAAAAATGTAGAAATAGACTTTTGGTCGCTAGTTTATATCTTTTTTCATATGAAATTGAATTAGTATCTTTCATGAAACTTTCTAAATCTTCAATAGAAATTCCAGCGTAAATAGCAATGGTTTCTAAATTAAGATTAAGTCCTTGAATTGTTAGATATTTAATTACTCCCTGTACTCTATCGTTATCATCTACCATTGATATGCCTGTAGATAACATTGAGATAGTATTCGTAAGTTTAGACATTTGTTCAATAGGTAAAGCTAATTCTAGCAAATCAGTTTGACCAGTATAGAGCTTTTCTAAGGAATTTATATCAACACCTATAATCCTACTTAAAAAACTTAATTCAAATTTATAATTTTCAACTAAATCTATCAATAGTTCTCTAACACCATGTGGGTCACTTTGAATTTCCAACATAATGAGTTCTCCTTTTTATTTTGTATTAATATACATATTACCATAATAATTGTAAAAACAATAATTATGGTAAAAAATGTTTGTTTATAAATTAAATATCTATAAATCATATGTATTTATAGAAAGTGTAAAATATAAATTTATACTGTCTTTTATATCTCAGTTTGTATATTTCCATTGAAAGAAATATAATAAAATTATAGAGGTGTTATGCGCGGATTATATAACGACAAAAGAAGCAGCGAAAAATTGGGGAATCACAGACAGAATGGTAATGTACCATTGCTCTGCTGGAGGTATTAATGGAGCTAAAAAAATGGGAAATACATGGCTTGTTCCCATTGATGCTGAAAAAACGGCTGACGGACGATACAAGATTAGTAAAGTAAAGGATGGTGAAAATAAATGAAACGGATATTTTTAGTTGAAGACGATAAAGCAATTGCCAGAAACCTTGTGCTTCTGCTTCGCTCGGAGGGATTCATAGTCACTCACGCCCCTACGCGTAGTGAAGCCATTGCCACGCTTGCTGGGAATAAATTTGACTTGGCGTTGATTGATATTTCTTTGCCTGATGGAAATGGCTTTACAGTTTGTACGGAAATCAAAGAAAAGCAAGATATCCCCGTCATCTTTTTGACAGCTTCCGGCGATGAATCAAGTGTTGTTACTGGGCTGAACATTGGAGCAGACGACTATATCACTAAGCCTTTTCGTCCGCGTGAACTGATAGCACGAATCAGAACTGCCCTGCGAAAAAGCGGACGTTCTCCATCGGCTTTTGAAATTTGCGGGCTTCATGTTAATATGGCAAGTGGAGTCGTGAAAAAGGACGGCAGCGAGGTTTTTCTTTCAGCCTTAGAATATCGTTTGTTGTTGGTGTTTATTAGTAACCCTAAAAGTATTATCACGAGGGTCAGGCTGCTTGACGAATTGTGGGACGCAGCGGGCGAGTTTGTCAATGACAATACATTGACCGTATACATCAAACGCTTGCGGGAGAAGATAGAGAATGACCCAGCAAACCCGCAAATCATTATAACCGTTCGTGGGACAGGATATAGATTGGGGGACGGGTATGCTTCGGAATAGAGAGTTTCGAAATCTTGCCATTTTGTTTTTTTTAATAGCTGCTACCACTGTAACGCTGGGATTTAAAATCAATACGGAGGCTGGAATCCTTGCTATTGTTTCTGCCACTACATTTGGAACAGTATTTTTTGCTTTTACCAAAGCCAGATATAAAAGCATTGCACAGATTTCAGATCAAATCGATCTTGTGCTTCATAACGCTGACCATCTGTATATTGCTGAATCAGACGAGGGCGAACTTTCTATTTTGCAAAGCGAGATAACAAAAATGACAATGCGTATTCGGGAGCAAAACGACGCACTGAAAAAAGAAAAAGAACATCTTGCCGATTCGCTGGCTGACATAGCTCATCAACTTCGCACTCCTCTTACATCAGTAAACCTTATTCTGTCATTGTTAGAGAATAACTCTGACGAAAATGAACGAAAAGCATTAATACGGGAAACAAAGGAATTGTTTGTGCAGATGGATTGGCTGCTTACTTCACTGTTGAAATTATCTCGCCTGGATGCGGGCATTGTGGTGTTCCAAAGTGATCAGATAGATGTAAAAAACTTGATAAGTGCCGCGCTTCGTCCGTTTTTAATCCGAATGGAGCTGCACGATATTGTTGTGCAAATAGATGTTCCAAAAAGGATAATTATTCAGGGCGATTTTGCTTGGTTTTCGGAAGCAATTCAAAACATTCTCAAAAATTGCATGGAAAGCGTAGGAGAGAATGGGAAGATTGAGATTGTGTGCACGGACAATTCATTGTTTACTGAGATTGCCATCCACGACACTGGTGCGGGTTTTGAAAAAGAAGATTTGCATTTCTTGTTTGATAGATTTTATCGAGGGAAAGTCTCAAATGCTACAGGATACGGGATTGGATTGGCTCTTTGTAAGATGATTATAACACGACAGGGCGGGACGATTACCGCAAAGAATCATCCGCATGGTGGTGCGATATTTTCCATTCGTTTCCCAAAGTGACGAATCTCTCACCTGAAAGTCACACAGATGTAAGTTGAAGGTTATATTATATAGATAAACAATAAGAAAGGAGACTTACATAATGGAATTTTTAAAAATTGAAAATCTATGTAAGGTCTACGGCAAGGGTGAAAACCAAGTTACTGCCCTTGACCATGTTTCACTTACAATCGAAAAGGGTGAATTTACCGCAATTATCGGTTCATCTGGCTCTGGCAAATCAACTCTGTTGCACGCCATAGCTGGTGTGGACGTGCCGACGAGTGGAAAGATATACTTAGAGGGTCAGGATGTATATGCCCAGAGTAATGAAAAACTTGCTATTTTTCGTAGACGCCAGGTAGGATTGATTTACCAGTTTCACAACCTCATTCCTACTCTGAATGTTGTAGAAAACATCACTTTGCCTATATTGATGGACAAGCGAAAGGTCAACAAGGAGAGACTGAATGACCTGTTGGAGCTGCTTGGATTAAAAGAACGAAGAACACATTTGCCCAATCAGCTTTCGGGTGGCCAGCAGCAACGTGTTGCAATAGGTCGCGCATTGATGAATGCACCAGCAGTCATGCTCGCTGATGAACCTACTGGTAGTTTGGATAGCCGCAATGGAAATGAGATTATCCAACTACTGAAAGAAAGTCATAACAAATATCACCAAACTCTTATCATCGTTACACATGACGAAAACATCGCCCTGCAGGCAGACCGTATTATCTGCATCGCAGATGGAAAAGTAGTGCGTGATGAGAGGCAGGTGAGATGTTCATGAACATTTTTAACAAAGTTGCCTTGCAAGGAATGAAAAAAAGCCGCAGCAGAACAATTGTAACGGTGATCGGAGTTATCTTGTCCGCCGCAATGATCACAGCAGTCGCTACCTTAGGTTCTTCTTTGTTAAATTTTCTGGTAAACGGTTCTATTGTTAAATACGGCGGTTGGCACGTTGAGTTTTTGGATGTTGATTCCTCTTTTGTGCAGGAGCGATCCCACGACAATGAAGTTTCAAACACCGCAGCATTTGAAAATATCGGATATTCAACGCTTGACGGCCTGAAAAGCCCTGAAAAGCCTTATCTTTTTATTGCTGGATTTAACGAGAAATCCTTTGATACCTTACCTATAACTTTGATTTCAGGCAGAATGCCAGAAAATAGCAATGAGATTCTTGTCCCATCCCACGTCGCAGGCAAAGGCGGCGTTAGATTCAAGGTAGGAGACACACTTTCACTTGCTGTTGGAAGCCGAATGGACGGAAACAAAAATCTTGGTCAACACGACCCTTATATTTCCAGTGGAGAGACTGAGACGGCTAAAGAAACTTTTATGCCAAAAGTCGAGAGAACCTACACAGTTGTAGGTATCTGTGAAAGACCCAGTTTTGAGGAACATTCCGCACCAGGATATACCTTGATAACAAAAGCAGATACTCAAGATCACATTGACAGCTTCAGCATATTTGTCACGCTTAAAAAACCGAGCAGAGTTCAGGTTTACGCAAGCAACACAGCTGGAAGCTATACCTATATCTTTAACGATAATGTGTTGCGCTTCATGGGTGTTTCAGACAATAAAGTGTTCAATGCGTTTCTGTACACAGTTGGAGGAATTTTGGTTGCCATAATAATGATAGGCTCAATTTTTCTGATTTATAACTCATTCAACATATCTTTGAATGAACGCACACGGCAGTTTGGGATTCTTTCGTCTATTGGAGCTACAGCAAAGCAACTGCGAAATTCAGTGATGTTTGAGGGACTTTGCATTGGTGCAATTGGCATACCTATTGGAGTTATAGTCGGTATAGGCAGTATCGGGCTTATAATTCCTATTGTTTCAGAGAAATTCAGTAACATTATCACAAGCACCGTGCCTTTAACTTTGTCGGTGTCTATACCTGCGATTGTTGCCGCAGCTGTGATCAGTTTGATTACCATTTTGATTTCAGCCTATATACCGGCCAGGAAAGCAGCAAAGATTCCAGTGATGGAAAATATTCGCCAGACCAATGAGGTCAAAATTGAATCAAAAGCTGTGAAAACGTCAAAACTCACACAGCGTATTTACGGTTTGGAGGGAACTCTTGCACTAAAGAATTTTAAGAGAAACAAAAAACGCTATCGAAGCATTGTGCTATCCCTTGTATTAAGCATTGTACTGTTTGTATCAGGAAATGCTTTTGGAACAACTCTGAAACGGCTTGCTGAACAATCTATAATGGACTTTGACTATGATATCGTTTTTACCGCTCAAGACATGGATGACAGAGAAATATTTCCGCTTTATGACAAACTAAAAACCGCAGATGGGATTTACCAAAGTTCCTACCAGGCGATTTTCACGTATTCATGCCCAGTTAAGGCAAGTGATTTTTCAGACCGTTATCAGGAATATTCTGGTTATAATGCACCAGACGAAACAATTAATCTGCCAATGGACATCCAGTTTATTGAGGACAGCGAATATCTGTGTTTTATCAAAAAATTGGGTTTATCTGAAGAAGAATATACTGGTAAAGACGCAAAAATGATTGCCGTTGCCAAACAGCGGATTGACAAGAAAGACGGGGCAAACGAAGTGTTTGATATGTTTGCAAGTCGTTCTATGAATTTTAGTATGGCTCCTCAAATAAATGACAAGCCGAAGATGGAACAGGGGCAAAGCATAAACATTACGTTTGTCGATACGTATCCGGTGGATCCGCTCTCAAAGCAATCTTCCAAAAAGAATTCATACATTTTTATGGTGGTGGCCCCTTATTCTCTCAAAGATAAGTTTGAAACCCCTGATACCCATGCAGGTATAGGCATGAGCTTTCTATCAAAGAATCCTTCGCAATCTGTGGCTAAAATGGAAACAATTATTCAGGACACAGGAATTACGTCTGGGTATACACTATACAATGTGTACGCAACAGTTGAACAATACCGCAGTATGACATTTGTTATTGATGTGTTTACCTATATTTTTGTTATTATGATTTCGCTAATTGCAGTTGCTAATGTATTTAACACCATTTCCACGAATATCAAACTGCGCAGGCGGGAGCTTGCCATGCTCCGCTCTGTTGGGATGTCTGAACGTGATTTCCAAAAGATGATGAATTTTGAGTGTGCATTTTATGGCATGAGGACGTTGCTAGTTGGGGTTCCAATAGCCACAATCTCTTCATGGATCATTTATAAAGGGTTGGTGACCATAGAAAAGATAGACAATTTCGATTTTGTATTCCCGTGGGGAAGTATAGCAATCAGTGTGTTTAGTGTGCTCTTTATCGTGTTCATTACAATGCTGTATGCCATTAGCAAGATAAAAAAAGAAAATATTATTGATGCGCTTCGGGATGATATGACTTGATTTAAAAGTGCTATTTCCCTTTTTTAAAATTGGAAATTTAATTGGATGTATTAAAGTCATACATTTTTTAGGACATGACGATATCGAGGAGGTATCGGCATGTCCGTTTTTTATTATCATTCATATCCTAATTTCTGTTACTCATTAAAAAATAGTTTATACTCACAAATAGAATGTTCTGGTTATAAATATGAATACACACAGACTTTGGAGCAGAATGGAGTCTTATCCGAATTTGACCGTTATGTTTTTGAAAGTATTGTTGAAAAAGTTATCGTAGGTGGTTATGATGAAGATAGAAACAAAGACCCAACCTAAATTACCTTTGTATATAAAGTGGGATCGAAAAATAATATAGATGGAAGCCAATTTAAGTCGCAACAGAAAAATACAAGGGTAAACGGCTTTAAGAAGTTTTAAGAGGTTTTAAGTAAAAATTAGAGAGTAAAAAAATTACACTATTATATTTATGCTGTATATATAAATATAATAATTTGGAGGTAAAAATGAATAAGAAATTTCTTTCAGCAGTAATTACAGTTTTTCTTCTTTTGAGTGGATGTAGTGGGAATGCAACTCAAAGTAATGTAAGAAAATCAAGTGAACAGTCATCATCGAATGTAGAGGATAATAACACTTCAAAATCTTTAGACACAAATAAGTCAAATGATTCAATTGATTATAGCCAATATGTTAGTAAAACATGGGTTGATAAAAATGGTACTAATAATGCTTCTTTCTGTATTTCTAAAATTGCAGATGGAAAAATAACAGGAAGATTTGCTTCAAATTCAATAACTATACCTGGAAGTTTTGAAATTGGACAGTTTAATGGAACAATTAATAAGGATACAGCGGAATGTCAGTTTAGTGATAATGTCGGAAATAAAGGAAATATAAAATTAGTTTTTAAATCAAATAAAGCAATTGAAGTATCAATTAATCTTACGGACAAATTGCAAGATACTGATGAAAGACCTAAGGAGGGATCTTTTCAGTATAAACCATATACTATTAATGACGTAAAAGGATTTAGCATTATTAATTCTCAATCTTTTAAAGTGAGTTTGAATTCATGGGGGAATGTAAAATTTGTATCAGGAAAACTTATAGGTGGTAGTCATATACCTATTGAATTTTATTTAGTTGATAATGAAGAAAATATTCTTTATTACTTTGATAATACTCTTCCATATGGAATGGATATTAAAGCTGTTTCGTTTGAGGATGTTAACAATGACTCATTGAAAGACGTCATTGTTATTGTTGAAAGTAGTGATGGGGGAGAGATAGCTACAGTTTTCCTACAAAAATTTGGTGGAACATTTGCTATTGACACTAATCTGGATAATGAAATAAATAATTCAGGAAACAACAAGGATATAAATAGTGTAAAAAAATATCTTTCTAAAAAATTCTAAATTCTAAGATCATCTATAGATTTGTCTAAAGTGTAAAAGAATAGCCAAGATTGAGATGAAAATTACTACAGGAAAAAATTCTTAAATTGTTTATTTAGTCTTTAAAATTCAAATGATATGGAAAAAAGAACATTAGTTAATATAAATTGCACTTTAAAGACAGAAATGCTATACTAAAGAAACTACTTTTATAAAGTATAGAGGTGTGTGATGATTAAAAAACAAGTTAATAATATGGAAGTAAAAAAGAATAATAGAAATCGTATCTTCCGATATCTTTGTAAATGTGATAAGACTTCGAATTCTGAAATTGCTTATGAACTTAAGATGAGTTTGCCTACAGTAGCACAGAATACTAAAGAGTTAATGGAGCGTGGCTTGATTGAAGAAATAGGAGAGTTTCAGTCTACTGGAGGAAGAAGAGCAAAAGCATTTTCTGTTATTTCTGATTCTAGATTAGCAGTTGGGTTGGATATTACAAAAAATCATTTTGGGTTGTTGTTGACAAATCTTAAAGGGGAAATTTTGAAATATGAACGTTTCGATTATCAATATAGTAATGAAAAACTCTATTATTGTGAGATAGACAAAAAGATAGAGGAGTTTTTAGGGAAGAATCTTAGAGATAGGGAAACAATTCTTGGAATTGGAATTTCTTTTCCTGGGATTGTAAACTTAGAGAAAGAGATTGTTTCATATTCACATATGTTAGGGTTACAAGCATTATCATTCACAGAAGTAAGCCAATTCTTTTCTTATCCATGCTGTTTTCTTAATGATGCTAACGCAGGAGCATATGCTGAAGGGATTAATAAGGAATTTCAAAAAAGATTTTTTTATTTATCATTAAGCAACACAGTAGGGGGCGCTATTTTTAATTGTGATGAACTAATCCAAGGGGAAAATTTCCGATGTGGAGAGGTTGGACATATGACGGTTATTCCAGATGGAGTACCATGCTATTGTGGAAAATTAGGTTGTTTAGATGTATATTGCTCAGCAAAAAATCTATCTGATGTTACAGATGGTAAATTGTCACTTTTCTTTACAGCGTTGGAACGAGAAGAAAAAGGAATTCTTAAGATATGGGATAAGTATACCACCTATCTATCAGTAGCTATTAATAATATTCATATGGTTTTAGATTGTGATATTATTCTTGGAGGATACGTAGGAAGTTATTTAGAAAATCATATTAATGACATAAGACAGAAAGTGTTACAAAGAAATACATTTTCAGAAGATGGTATGTTTGTAAGAACGTGTAATTACAAAGTTGGTGCAGCAGCTTTTGGGGCTGCGTTGAAAGTAATAGAAGCATTTATTAAACAGGTATAATGTTAAAATGTGCTCAAAGAGGGGTCTCGTAACAGAGAACTCTTTTTTTTATGTCTAGACCAAGTATAGAATTTCTTTTCACTAAGAATAAGTTATATTGTAAAGTTGAGTTTTTATTTTTCAGAATAAATTTTAATAGTTTATTAAGTGTCTGTATGTCAGGTGGGATAATAAAAAAATCCTCTATAATTCTATATATTGACAAATATGTGTGTATATAATAAAATATAAACACATAATAAAAGTGTTTTAAAAAGTGATTTAAAAAGTAGAACAGGGGGAAATGTTATGGAAGGAAAAATGAAAGTTGCAGTTATGACTGGAATTGGTCAGATGAAATTTGAGGAACGTGAAATTCCTAAAGCAAAAGATAATGAGGTTCTAGTAAAACTTGAATATGTAGGTATTTGTGGAAGTGACTTGCATTATTATGAAACTGGTGCTATTGGTGATTATGTGGTTAAACCACCATTTGTTCTTGGACATGAGCCAGGTGGAACTGTGATAGAGATTGGAAAAAATGTAAAGGATTTAAAGGTTGGAGATAGGGTAGCGTTGGAACCAGGAAAAACATGTGGACATTGTGAATTCTGTAAAACAGGACGATATAATCTTTGTCCAGACGTGGAATTCTTTGCTACTCCACCAATAGATGGTGTTTTTCAAGAATATGTTGCTCATGATGCTAGTCTTTGTTTTAAGTTACCTGATAATGTAAGCACAATGGAAGGTGCATTGATAGAACCTTTGGCAGTAGGATTCCATGCTGCTATGCAGGGAAATGCTAAAGCAGGACAGATAGCGGTAGTTATGGGAGCTGGATGTATAGGTTTAGTTACAATGATGGCATTAAAGGCAATGGGAGTTTCAAAGGTATATGTTGTGGATATCATGGAAAAACGTCTTCAAAAAGCATTAGAATTAGGAGCCGATGCTATTATTAATGGAAGTAAAAAGGATACTGTTGAAGAAATCATGAAACTTACTAATGGAAAAGGTTGTGATCTGGCAATTGAAACAGCAGGAACACAGACTACAACAATACAGACTATACACATGACCAAGAAAGATGCGACTATTGTACTTGTAGGTTATAGTAAGACAGGAGAAATGACATTGCCAATGAGTCTGGCATTGGATAAGGAACTGACATTTAAAACTGTATTCCGTTATCGTCATATTTATCCAATGGCAATTGACGCAATTGCAGCTGGAAAAGTAAATTTAAAAGGAATTGTGACAAATATATTCACATTGGATGAAGCAAAAAAAGCAATGGATTATAGTGTAAATAACAAATCGGATATTGTAAAGGCAGTTATTTGTATTTCTGAAGGAGAGTAGGAGTAATATTTTATTTTTTTAAGAACATCTTTGGAATGACTTTATGAGAATTTCAGAGGTAATTTCAGAGGTAATTTCAGAGGTAATTTCAGAGGTAATTTCAGAGGTAATTTCAGAGGTGATTTCAGAGGTAATTTCAGAGGTAATTCTTGAAAAGGATTACGGTAAACTAAAAGTAAATTAATTTGTGATTATAAATAGAATTATAATATAAATTAAAGACATATAAAGTTTACATTAATTAGTAAATGTGCTTGCTAAATTAAGATTTGGAGTGAAATTTTATAGAGAAAGACGGAAATCGGTTAAGAATAATTTAGTGAAATTATATTCTAAATCCCTGGTTTCTTATTTTTGGAGGTATTATATGTTATATATTGGAGTTGATCTTGGTACATCAGCTGTAAAATTATTATTAATGGATGAAACAGGGAAAATACATAATGTTGTTTCTAAGAAATATCCGTTGTATTTCCCACATACAGGTTGGTCAGAGCAGAATCCAGAGGATTGGTATGTACAGACTTTGGCAGGAATTAGAGAGTTAATTTTGGATTGTAAAAAGGAAGAAATTGCTGGTATCAGCTTTGGAGGACAAATGCATGGTTTAGTTGTTTTAGATGTGCATGATAAGGTGATTTGTCCCGCAATTTTATGGAATGACGGAAGAAGTCAAAGTGAGACAAAATATTTAAATAAAGTTATAGGAAAGGAGAAACTTTCTGAATATACAGCAAATATTGCATTTGCAGGATTTACTGCTCCAAAAATTCTTTGGATGAAGAAACATGAGCCAGAAAATTTTGAACGAATATCAAAAATTATGCTTCCAAAAGATTATCTAGCATATTGCCTAAGTGGTGTTCATTGTACAGATTATTCAGATGCTTCTGGAATGTTATTGCTTGATGTGAAGAATAAATGTTGGTCAAAAGAAATGATGAAAATATGTGGTGTGACAGAAAATCAGTTGCCTAAGTTATATGAGAGCTATGAGGTTGTGGGACAATTAAAACATAATATTGCAGAAAAGTTGGGGCTTTCATCAAATGTAAAAATTATTGCAGGAGCTGGAGATAATGCAGCAGCTGCTGTTGGAACTGGAACAGTAGGTGATGGCATGTGTAATGTTTCATTAGGAACTTCAGGAACAATTTTTATTTCTAGTAAAACTTTTAGTGTGGATAATAATAATGCACTACATTCATTTGTTAATGCTGATGGGTATTATCATTTAATGGGATGTATGCTGAGTGCTGCTTCTTGTAATAAATGGTGGATGGATGAAATTCTTAATACTAAGGAATATGAAGAAGAACAGAAAAGGATTTTAAAACTTGGTGAAAATAAGGTATTTTATTTGCCGTATCTGATGGGAGAGCGTTCACCACATAATGATTCAAATGCAAGGGCAACTTTTGTTGGAATGACAATGGATACTAATAGAGAGGAAATGACACAAGCAGTATTAGAAGGTGTTGCATTTGGGTTACGAGATTCATTGGAAGTGGCAAGAAGTCTTGGGATTAAAATTGAAAGTACAAAAATTTGTGGTGGTGGAGCAAAAAGTCCACTATGGAAAAAGATAATTGCAAATGTGCTTAATTTAACAGTTGATGTGGTCAAAAGTGAGGAAGGTCCCGGTTATGGGGGTGCTATTCTTGCAGCAGTTGGATGTGGTGAATTTTCTTCAGTAGAAGAAGCCACAGATAAACTGGTAAAGATAGTTGATACTGTAAAACCTGAACCAATATTAGTAAAAAAATATGATGAACGGTATAAGAAATTCCGTAAGATTTATCCTGCAATGAAAGAATTGTTTCAGTCATTGGCAGAATAAGATATAAGATCTAACTAATTGATGAAGATTTAATTGTAAAAGCAGCAGAAGAAACAGGACAGTAGATAATTTTGTGTAAAAAACAAAATTATCTACTGTCTCTATTCATATTAAGATGTTTAAGCATTTGCTACTATAAATTATAATTTGGTAGCAATGCTTGCATTTTTTCATTCCTTTCAGATTCCATGTAAATATCACTATATAAGCTTCTTTTTACTTAAAATACAACTTTGTTTGCTTATCTAAGTAATGAATCTTTGATCAACCATATCTATCTTTATTTTTATCATATATTTGTTTAATAATTTGCTTAAATATTTTATTTACTTTTTCTTATCAACTAAAAATTCATAGTTAATTTTACAATATTATATTAGCTGTATAGATTTTTTACCAGCATTCCTGAATTATATAATAAATCTATGATCATATCTTTTTATTATCATGTATATCTCTTATGATTATTGATATTATGTATACTTCTTTAATTAACATTATTTTACTTAGTTCGACTTGTATTATCCTTAAATTTATACTAATACCAATTAATGTATAATTTGATTTTATTAATGTGAAAAAAATAGATTGACTTATTTTTTTAGCGTGCTATGATAAATATTATTTCAACAATAGACAAATACTAGATATGTTGAATTAATAATACACACTTGCAATGTAGGATAAGTTTAAAGAGTAACTTAAGAAAATTAATTCAAACATATAAGTGCAATTAGAACTTATATATTACTATTTTAAATGCAGAAAAGGAAGATTAAACATGAAACAAAATAATATTTCTAAATTGACCTTAGGTGGGATTTTAGTAACATTAGGTGTAGTTTATGGAGATATAGGAACTTCACCACTTTATGTTATGAAATCAGTCCTGAATGGTAATGGTGGTCTAGAAAATGTATCAGAGAATTTTATTCTTGGAACTTTATCTTTGGTTTTTTGGACAATTACTATTTTAACAACAATAAAATATGTTCTTATAACTTTAAAAGCAGACAATAAAGGTGAAGGTGGTATTTTTTCTCTTTTTACCTTAGTTCGTAATCGTGCAAAGTGGCTTATTATTCCTGCTATGATTGGTGGATCTGCACTTTTAGCTGATGGAATGTTGACACCAGCTGTAACTGTAACTTCAGCAATTGAAGGGTTAAAGTTAATTCCACAATTTAATACTGTTTTTGGTAGTCATCAAAATAGTATTATTACAATTGTAATAGCAATTATAAGTGCTCTCTTTTTTATTCAACATTTTGGAACTGATTTAATTGGGAAAATGTTTGGTCCAATTATGCTTATTTGGTTTGGTAGTTTAGCATTCTTTGGAATTATTAATATCTCTCATGATTGGACATTATTACGTGCATTATCTCCACACTATGGAATTAGTATTCTTTTTAGTGGTGAAAATAAATTGGGATTTTTTATTCTTGGGAGTATATTTTTATCAACAACAGGTGCTGAAGCTCTTTATTCAGATCTTGGACACGTTGGTAAAAATAATATTTATGGCAGTTGGCCCTTTGTTAAAATATGTTTATTATTAAATTATTTCGGTCAAGGAGCTTGGATATTGGCAGTCAAGAACAATCCTAACTTTGTTAATTCGGAAGACTTAAACCCATTTTTTCAAATGATTCCACATAGTCTTTTGATATTTGGTATAATAATTTCAACTTTAGCTGCAATTATTGCTTCTCAGGCATTAATTTCAGGGTCTTTTACACTTGTATCTGAAGCAATTAAATTGAATTTATTTCCTAAATTACATACTATGTATCCATCTTATTCTAAAGGTCAACTCTATATACCAGCAGTTAATAGATTTTTATGGATTGTTTGTATTGGAATTGTTCTTTACTTTAAAAATTCAGAACATATGGAAGCAGCTTACGGATTATCAATTACAGTTACTATGTTAATGACAACTATTCTGTTATTTAACTATTTATTAAAGCAAAAGACTCCATTTATTGTTGCTCTAATAATGCTTATTTTCTTTGCTACTTTTGAATCTTCTTTCTTCATTGCAAATATTGTTAAATTTATGCATGGAGGATTTATAGCTGTCCTAATAGCTTTTGCAATATTATATATTATGTATATTTGGATAAAAGGCTATAATATTAAAATGGAATTAACAGATAATGTTCAAATTGAAGATTATATAAATCAATTAAATAGATTATGCCAAGATCCTGATCGTCCTAAATATACAACTAACCTTGTATGTTTGACTGCTACTCACGATCCTAAACAAATTGAAAAATCGATAATGTACTCTATATTTGATAAAAGACCTAAAAAAGCAGATGTTTACTGGTTTGTTCATATTTCTGTTACTGATGAACCTTATCAAGCAGAGTATAGTGTAGATACTTTTGGAACATCTAATATTGTAAGAGTTCGATTAAAACTTGGTTTCAGAGTTGAACAAAAATTAAATGTTTTCTTGCGTCAAATTTCAACTGAATTAGTTGAGAGCGGAGAAATAAAACTTCAATCTAGAACTTATACTACAATTCCTAACCGAAAAGTTGGTGATTTTCGTTTTATTTTAACTCAAGAAGAACTTTCATATGAATCAGGACTAGGTTTTTGGGATTCATTTATACTTAGGTCTAAATTATTTATAAAAAGATTTACCGTTTCACCAGAAAAATGGTTTGGGCTTGATACTAGTGACGTTTATGTTGAAAAAATTCCACTATTTTTAGGGAATACTGATCGTACGATTTTGACAAGAATTCCAAAATAATTTCGTTTCAATTTTATTAACATTCCGAATTTATGTCATTGATCAATAATACTGGTGTTACAATCATTATTTAATGTATTTAATAATTTAAAGAGGTTTTCTTTATAATGCAATAAAGTTTTATTGTGTGGTGGCAAAATTTTAATTTGTCATCAATGTATAAATGATATAAAAATATACTTTAATATGTTGCAAGTTAAAATGATATAAAAATAAATATATAAATACAAAGAGGATAGTAAAATTAATTTACTATCCTTTTTGTACATCAGTGAAATCTTAAATAGACTACATAATTATATTAAAAATTATAGCATATTATTTTTTTGAATTAGAATTAATAATACTAAGATTTAATAAAAATATATTATTTATATGCAGTGATAAGCTAGTCTTTTTTTAATTAATAGATATTTATGATAAAAATATTATTATTGGTAAATTTGAAAAAAGTATCTTTTTTATGTTAAAATAGTAAAAATAAAGTGGGTTTGGTGTTGGTTAATTGAAGGATACTTTATCTACTGGAAAAGATAAAATATAAAGAAGAGATGATGGAAGATGAAAGATGGATAATACAGGTGGAATCATTGTGGCAGCAGGAAAAATAAATGATAATGGCGGAGTATCTCCACTTTTTCAAATAGGTTCAATCTCGATTATAAAGCGCATTATTTTAACATTTCAACAAGCTAAAATATCTCCTATTGTTGTAATTACAGGGTACCAGTCACTAGAGATTGAACAGCACTTAGCAGATTATGAAGTTATATTTTTAAAGAATGATAATTATGATTCTACTGAAAAATTTGATTCTGCTAAAATAGGACTAAATTTTTTAAAAGATAAATGTAAACAGGTTATTTTTACATCAGCGACAATTCCTATGTATACTTCAAATACTTTGAGTGAACTTATAAAAACAGATAAGCAATTAATAGTTCCATCCTACAAAGGAAGAGCGGGGCATCCATTACTTATAAATAGTGATTTAATTACTAAGCTTGTTTCATATAATGGAAAAAGGGGAATGCGCGGAGCTATTAACAGCATAGGCATTACAAAAGAATATTTAGAAGTAGAAGATAAAGGTATCATTTTGGAAGCGGATGAAATAGAAAAATTAGATGAAGTTTTACAATATTACAATGACAAATTATTGCATCCTTTTATACGTATTAGTATTGAGAAAGAGTCATTATTTTTTAATTCTAGAGCAAAGTTGTTGTTGCTTTTGATTCAAGAAACACATTCGGTAAAAAGAGCATGTAAACATATGGCACTTTCTTATGGAAAGGCTTGGAATATGTTAAATGGAATGGAGAAATCACTAGGATATAATGTTGTGGAAAGACGACATGGAGGAAGTAGAGGAGGAAAGACAAACTTAACTTTAGAAGGAGAAAACTTCTTGGAAAAATATCAAAGATATGAAGATGATATTAGAGAATATGCCTCTAAGCATTTTTATGATATTTTTGAAGAATTTAAATAAGCATTTTGTGAAATAGTAGCAAGTTCTTTTGAAAAAGAATTTGATGCTATTTTTTTGTTGCAATATAATTAACATATATTGACAAGGGTGTTAGGGTATTAAAAGGCAAAGGAGAGGTATATATGGAGAAGATTAGTCAATCAGTAGTTAAAAGAGACCATAATTCAAAAATTTCGGGAAAGGCTATTTATGTAGGAGACTATGAAAACGATGACATTTTAGTGGGTAAGATGCTAAGGTCTACAAAGGCAAAAGCAAAAATTCTTGATGTAAAAGTACCTAAATTACCAGATGGATATTGCTATGTGGATAAAACAGATGTACCAGGTGATAACAATGTCAATATAGTTAAGGATGATACACCTGTTTATGCTAGAGATACCGTAGAATATATCGGGGAACCTATAGGTATGGTTTGTGGACCAGATGAAGAAATTGTGAATAAGATATTATCTGAAATTGAAGTTATCTATGAAGAATTAAAACCTATTATTAATATAAGAGACTTTGATACAGTATTTTTTGATTATAGCTTTGGAAAAGGGGATGTTGAAAAAGCATTTTCAGAAGCAGATAAAATATATGAAGAAGAATTTGAAACAGGCTATCAAGATCAAACATATTTAGAAACTCAAGGACTTATGGCTGAAGTTCTAGAAAATGGAAAGGTTTACGTACATGGTTCTATGCAATGTCCATATTATGTTAAAGGTTCAGTGATGCGAGCTATGAATCTTGGGCCAGATAAAGTTAGAATAGCACAAGATGCTACAGGGGGAGGATTTGGAGGAAAAGAAGCATTTCCATCTATCTTAGCCTGTCAAGTTGCTGTAGCTGCAAAAAAGGCTGGGAAAAAAGTTCGATGTATTTTTGATAGAAGAGAAGATTTAGAGTTTACATCAAAGAGACATCCTTCGTTAAATACCTATAAAGTAGCTGTGAAGGATGGAAAAGTTACAGCTATGGATATAGATATAAAATTCAATGGAGGAGCTTATACAACTTTATCAGCTGTTGTTCTTCAAAGAGGAATAATATGCTCAAATGGAATTTATAACATTCCAAATCTTAAAGTACGTGGAAGAGCTGTAAAAACTAATACAACTCCTAGTGGAGCATATAGAGGATTTGGAGCACCACAAACTTTTTTCTCTGCGGAAATGATAATGAATCATATTGCAAAAGATTTAGGAAAAGACTCTTTAGAATTTAAGGAAATGCATTTAGTAAAACAAGGAGATAGCACATCAACTTCTGGTAAATATCATTTTCCAGTACCAATTCCAAATATGATTGAACGTGTTGATAAAGCTTGCGACTTTAGAAAAAAACATAAAGAATATTCTAAAGATCAAAATGGAAGATATCGAAAGGGTATAGGAATGTCCATGTATTTTCATGGAGCAGGTTTTACAGGCTCAGGTGAAAGAGACATTATTAAAGCAGTAGCTAAATTGCACAAATATCCTGATGGAAGAATTCAAATACTTGCTTCAAATACAGATATAGGACAAGGACTTCGTACAACTTTTCCTAAAATAGTAGCAAAAGAGCTAAATCTTCCTATAGAAAAGGTATTTTATGAATATCCAGATACTGATGTAGTGCCAGATTCAGGTCCTACAGTTGCTTCTCGTAGTTTAATGACTGTTGGAGAACTTTTACGTCGTGCAGCTATAAAACTTCGTGATCAGTGGATAGAAGGAGAAGATCAAATTATAGAAGAGCATTATAAGGAACCAGATTTTATGATTCCATTTTATATTGATAAATTCCAAGGAGATGCTTATCCGACTTATTCTTGGGCAGTTAATGCAATAGAAGTTGAAGTTGATACTTATACAGGACTTGCAAAGATACTAGGAGCATATGGATGCTTTGATATAGGAACACCTATGGACTATAACATTGCTGTTGGTCAAATGGAAGGTGGATTTTTACAGGGTATAGGATATGCTTCAACAGAATATATGGTAGCAGATGATAAGGGTCGTATCAGAAACAATTCTTTCTCAGATTATATTATACCAACAGCAGTTGATGTACCTAATCTTAAAGCAGATATGTATGTAGATGAAAAATATCCTTATGGACCTTATGGAGCTAAGGGGGCAGGAGAGTTACCTTTAGTTGGAGCACCAGGGGCTTATGCTGAAGCTATTGAACAGGCACTTGGACATGGAGCAAAAGTTAATCACGCACCATTTACAGCAGAGGATACAATAAAAGTTTTAATGGAGGAGAAGTAAAATGAATAATAAGATAACATTCAAACTAAACGGCAAAGAAGTCGTATATAATGGAAATGCTACTGATAGATTATTAGATGTGCTTCGTGATTATTATCACTTAAAAGGTGTAAAGTGCGGTTGTAAAGAGGGTGAATGTGGAGCATGTTCTATTCTTATGGATGGTGAACTAATTAATTCTTGTATGGTAGCCATGGGACGATGTGAAGGAAGTGAAATTACGACTATAGAAGGTTTTAGAGAAACAGAGCGTTTTAAAGTAATTGACAAAGCTTATGCAGATGTTTCAGCAGTACAATGTGGATATTGTATTCCTGGAATGGTCTTAGCAACAGAAGCTATATTATCTAAGAATCCAAATCCTACATTAGAACAAATTAGGGAAGGGATTTCTGGAAATCTATGTCGTTGTACAGGATATAATGCTATTGTAAAAGCAATTAAAAGTTCAGCAGAGGAGGGAAAAGGGTTATGGTAAATGGTTTTATGCCCGGATCTTTAAAAGAAGCTTTAGATATTCGTTCTACTTATGATGTTGTTCCTTATGGTGGGGGAACAGATTTAATGATTGAAGGAAAAAAAGATGTTAAATATCTATTTTTAAATAAAGTTCCTGAAATGAAATGTATTGTTGAAGATGAAGAGTATATTAGAATAGGAGGTTCATGTACTTTTACTGAAGTATTAGAATCTGATATTGTTCCTGAAATTATGAAACAAGCTGTTTCAAAAATTGCTGCACCTGCTATAAGAAATGCAGGAACTATGGCGGGTAATATAGGAAATGGTTCAGCAAAGGCAGATTCTGTATTAATTGAATATGTTACAGATGCAAAGTTAGTATTAGCATCTGCATCAAAAACTAGAATAGTTAAAATAGAGGATTTTTATAAGGGAAGAAAAGAGCTAGATTTAGAAAAAGATGAATTAATTATAGAAATTCTATTACCTAAAATTGGACTAGAAGATTATTACTATAAAAAAGTAGGAGCTAGAAATGCATTAGCTATATCTCGTGTTTCATTTGGTGGAGTAATAAAAATTGATGAAGAAAAAATAAAAGATATTGCAATTGCTTTTGGAGCAGTATCAGGTACAGTATTAAGGTTTAAAGAATTAGAGAAAATGATGATAGGTAAAACACTACCAGAAGCAAGCAAGATAAAAGAAGATTTCATTAATGCATATAAACAAAAAATTATTCCTACAAGGGGTAGAGTTTCAGCAGAATATAGAAAAAGAGTATGTATTAATTTATTAAAGGATTTCCTAAATGAGAAGGGTATATAAGATTTGAGGAGATTAAGGAGCTAAAGAGTTAAGTGAAAAAATTAAGTTTAAATTTATTAACTGTAATATAATAATAATGTTTAATATTAAATAATATATAAAAAAATCGCTAAGCG
Source organism: Clostridium sp. CTA-5 (assembly GCF_054768135.1). Classification (NCBI taxonomy): domain Bacteria; kingdom Bacillati; phylum Bacillota; class Clostridia; order Eubacteriales; family Clostridiaceae; genus Clostridium; species Clostridium sp. CTA-5. The sequence continues at coordinate 107,123 of NZ_BAAAAT010000012.1, forward strand.
ACTGTGGAGCGTCGATTTTTTTTAGCCATGCACCCTTTCCAAACGTAGTGCAGGAATAATGGTGCGGCATATGATTATTTTTTATTCTTTAGGTTTTATTTCTTAATCTTTAAGCAATAATATAATCTA
>NZ_BAAAAT010000013.1:0-85554 GCF_054768135.1 Clostridium sp. CTA-5
CAGGGGAATTTGCTTTAAGAACTCTAAAATAAAGCTTAGTCCAATTAATGCATGCTCCCAATCAAAGATTGCTGACAAGCAATTAATTGTACAAATCTTCATTAAGAGTTCTAAAAAGTAAATTCCAATGCCAGTTCGCCCTTATACTATAATATCAACACTGTTTTAAAACATAGCGTAGTTTTAAAATAGAATATATAAATAAAATTGCTATTATATAATCAATTGTAATATTATTGAAATCTTTAATTATATTATAAACTTATCATTTAAAAGCACAAAGGAGATAACTAAAGATGAAAATACAAAATAAATTTCCTAAATTTAATGAAGATAAACATAATGAATTATTAAATCAAGGTTGGATCTTAATAAAAGAACCAAAAAATATCCTAACATCAATTATATTTTCAATTCCACTTATGATTATTTTAGGTTTAATATCATGGTCTATAATAAATATATTTTCCCCAATCAATTTGAATATTTTACAAATTAATGAGGGTAGATTTTCTATAACAATTAATCCTATATACATATTGATTATTCTTATATTTATATATATACATGAATTTATACACTTAATTTGTATCCCTAACTTTCTAACATCTGATAAAACTTTTTTGGGACTTACGTGGTTTGGTGGTTATGCTTATACTGAAGAAATTATAAGCAAAAACTTATATATAATGATATGTTTTATGCCATTTTTATCAATTTCAATATTTTGTGTATTAGCTTTAGGTTCAATTGGATGTTTGACTCCTATAATAAAGTTTCTATGCATAATGAATGCAATTGCAAGCTCTGTTGATTTCTTAAATATTATATTAATTTCTACACAAGTTCCTAACAAAAGTAAAATTATTATGAATGGTAATTCATCATATTATAAAAAAATTATGTAACTAAAGTCTTATTTCGATATTATATCGTCATCAGGCTTTTTTACTTTTCTTTAATTATTCTAATCGTCATTTTAAAATTTTACTATATTTTAAATGAATGTTGATATTATAATATAAAGCTCATATACAGAGGGTTTTACTCTAACATCAATACTATTTTAAAACATAGCATAAAATTTAAAAATGTATGATTTACAAATTATGTTATAATTGATTATAATACAAAAAAATTATAGAGGTATAAATAATGAAAAGTGTAGTAATATACAAATCAAAAACAGGCTTTACAAAAAAATATGCTGAGTGGATTTCAGAACAATTATCAGCAGATATTTTTAATATTTCAAAAGTTAGAATAGATATTATAAAAAACTATGATATTGTAATTTATGGTGGAAGTTTATATGCTTCAGGTATTACTGGACTAAAATTTATTAAACAAAATATTGATAAACTTAAAGATAAAAATATTATTGTTTTTGCAACCGGTGCATCTCCATCAAAAAAAGAATCAATAAATCAAGTCAAAGATAAGAATTTTACTAATGATGAACAAAAATTTATAAGATTCTTTTATTTAAGAGGCGGGTTTGATTATAGTAAATTAAACTCATTTGATAAAATTTTAATGACATTACTTAAATGGAAATTAAAAAAGAAAAAAGATTTAACACCAGATGAAAAAGGTATGCTTGCTGCTTATAATAATCCTGTAGATTTTACAAGAAGGAAAAACCTAGACGAATTAATAACCTATGTGAAATCATTAGAATCTACCTCAAAATAAATACTAAAAGGACTTTTAAACATGAAAACTTATTACATAAAACAAAGATTAAATCTAGGAAATGATAAATATTTTATATATGATCAAAAACAACAACCCATACTAAAAGTTGTTAAAAAAGGTTTAACTGGATTGTTAGATAATTTTTTAGGAAACATTATATCTTTAGGAACTAAAATATATATTTATAATTTAGATGAAGCTGAAACTATTATGATTAAAAAAAAGAAAAAATTTATTTGGAATCAATATGATATATTTATTGATAGCTCAAAATATGCATCTCTGTGTGAAGAAAAAACTTGGTTTAAACCCAATCTTTCTATTAATACTATTGATGGAGCTTATAAAATTAAAGGAAATATTTTTGCAAGAGATTTTTTTATTGTTAAAGATAAAGAAGTTATGGCAACAATAAAAAAACGTAGATTAACTATTAGTGATTGTTATGAAATTTCTGTATTTCAAGAGGAATGTTATAAATTATTCATTGCAATTACTATAGCTATTGATAACTTATACCATAATTAAATATGATATAATAGTATATAATTATGTTTTTAAATATTATTAAATTATATACTTAAAACATAATTTAATATAAATATATTATTTATATGCCCTTTAAAAATTAATCTTATTGGGCAAAAATTAAATATACAAAGATAAAAACACAGTTCGGTTGGTAGTCCGGACGTAGCATTTGCTATCAGTAACCTGCCTCCTTGGTTGTCCGTTCTTTGTTTTTGTTATTTAAGGAGGATTTAACATGAACAAAATAACGTCAAAACTAACTGTATTTTTTGAGGATCCATTTTGGATTGGAATTTTTGAATATATTTCAGATGATACACTAAAAGTTTCTAAAGTAACTTTTGGTCAAGAACCTAAAGATTATGAAATATATGATTTTATTCTTAAAAATTTATATAAGTTACGTTATAGTTCACCTATTATCAATGAACCAAATCATGCTGAAAAAAAGCTAAATCCTAAGCGTATGCAAAGATTAATTAATAAACAATTGAAAGATACTGATGTAGGAACAAAAGCGCAACAAGCATTAAAGTTACAGCATGAACAAAACAAATTACAAAGAAAATCTTTTAATAAACAAAAAAAAGAAGATGAAAAAAACAGACAATTTGAGTTAAGACAACAAAAAAAGAAAGCAAAACATAGAGGAAAATAAGAATCAAGACAGTAGCTAATTTTGTGTAAAAAACAAAATTAGCTACTGTTTTTTTACAGAAGTACTATAAAAATACCCTATTCTTTAAACATACAAATAAATTTACGGTATTTTATTAATTAAAGTGACTGTTTCAAAAAATATTTATATATGTTCATTTACTGTACTTAATATAAATATCTTTACTCCAATGTCATATTAATGCCATTATTCTTTAAATAATTATGATAAATTTTATAATTAGGCATAACTTGTTCTACTCTTGTCCAAAAGTCTTTCGAATGATTTCTAAAATCCATATGACACATTTCATGTACAACGATATAATCAATCACTTCTATAGGCACCATACTTATTCTCCAATTAAAAAATGTCTCATTCTTAATATTAATGCTTGCATATCTTCTTTTTTGTTCTTTAACAGTCACCTTAGTTATTTTATCTTTAAAATTAAATGCATAATAAGTTATTCTTTCTTTAACAATATTTAAAGTTTTTTCTCTATACCATTTTTCTAAAGCTTTTCTTAACTTTTCATCATCTTGTGTATTAGTTACTATAACAAATCCCTCGTAATTTTTGGGATTAATATCTGTATTTTTATCAATAAAATTAATAAGTATATTTTTAGCTTCTTTATCAAAAATCAAATGAAGAGGATATTCTTTTCCTAAATACATAAATGTACTTCCATCTTTAAACTCTCTTTTGATTTTTTTATTAGAAATTAATTCCATTTCTTTCTTTTTTGCAATAATCCACTCTGCTTTTTGATAAATAAAATTTAATATATATTGATTAGATAATTTCATAGGAGCTAACACTTGTACATCACCATTTAAATCAATCTTTATACAAAGATATTTTCTTTTTCTTCTTATAAGTTTAAAATCAATACTTTCACCTTTGTATTCAAAATTCATTTTAAAATCCTCCAAAGCATTATAATAAAACAATTCTTTTGTTCAACATTAACAATTATTTAGAAAACAAGATTACTTAAAACTTTCAAATAATAATTTACCATAATTCTCTTACCCTTATCAATATTAATATATATCATCTACTATAACACCAAAAGAACTTGCTTTAATAATTGGATTTCCTATAAGCTTTCTAAGTTCATCTTTAGTTCCATAAACAACTGCACCTAAAATTTTAGCATCATCTACCTTTGTTTTTCCTCTTGCCATTATCTCTTTATATAAATCTTTATGTTTTATATAACAGCTTTTATTTAATGTATCTATTAAGTTATCATAACTATAGTTGTATTCATTATTATCAAAGCCTGAAAGTTCATCACATTCTATCCCTATAATATCACTCTCTTCTATTCCAGCACTTGTAGAGTCATATTCATCTATTTTTTGTTTAAATTCTTCCATATTTTGATTTGTAAATTCATCAAGCCATAACCAGGTTGTTGCAGCTGACTTTATAGCATTTTGCACTAAATACATCTCGTATATCTTATATCCTCTATCAAACGATATTCCCATTTCTATAATTTTACCATCTGGAATGTTATCTAGCTTTTCTAAATCATTTTGATACTTTTTATATTGAAGATCTGGATGAAAAAATCTCATTTTTTTATATCCATTTTCCCAAAGTGATATAGACCACTCTTTTCCTCTAGAAGAGGAATGACCATGTATTCTAGAACAGTTTAGAGGTGGTATAACACCAAATAATGATATTCTATCCTCTAAAATAACAGCTCTATTTCCAAGATTTTTGGATATCTTATAAGTTCCACTTCCACCTAAAAAACCAATAATATCATTTGACTTACTTATATAACCATTTGGTACTGATAATTCTATATATGCTTCATTCTTTTCATAAGCCTTTTGACTATACTTTATGCCTATAATAAAATTTAAAATGATTACAATTATAAAAACAAACATTGCTATTACTATTATTTTTAAAGTTGATTTTAGCTTTGCTTTTTTAAAAGATTTTTGTAACTTTTTATCATCAAATATATTATCTATCTCTTCATCTTTCATTTTTATTCATCCACCTCTCTTTAAATTTATTTCTTGCTCTATATAAATAAGTTTTCACCTTGTTTTCATTCATTCCTAATAAAAAACCTATTTCTTTATAACTTAGTTCCATCTCATATTTAAATATAAGTAATGATCTATATTCTTCACTCAAACTCTTAAGTACTTTTGTTACCTCTTCTCTTTTTTCCATACTTAATATTTTATCTTCAATAGTTACATCACCAGTTAATTGTTCATAAAATTTATCCTCATCAACTGAAATAAAATTTATTATCTTTCCTCTTTTAACACTGTTTTTATATTTATTAATAGCAACCCTAAATAACCAAGAAGATAAATTTTTAATATCAATTCCATCCATATATTCTATCACTTTAATGAAACTATCATGAACAATATCTTCTGCTTCGCTTATTGAACATCCGGATTTCACTAAATATAAACATATAATTTTAAATTGTTGTTTATACAAATTTACTATCAAATTTTTGTCCATGATTACTCCTTTTTAAGATTTTAGCTTCCTATATATAAGACAATTTATTAATTAAAATGTATACAATATTTTTCCAATATTCATCAATTATATCTTACCATGTATTTAAAATTACTTATTTCACTTGCTTACTACTTAATATCAATGATATTAAGTAGTAGCTATTGATAAAATTTATTTAACCAAATTATATATTTAACAGATATTATTAATATCTTTGGTTTTATCAGTACTATAATAGTAAGTTAATTCTTCAATAGTACTACTATAAATAATTATAAAATTAAATAGTATAATAATAGATAATCAAACTTATTAGGAGACTACTTATGATAAATTTAAAAGCTAAAGAATTAACAGAAGAACATGCAAAACAAATAGCTAAATGGAAATATTACAATGAATATGCAATTTATAATTTACCTAATTGGAAAAATATGATTAAAGAGAAATATTTATTATGTGATAAATTAAAAAGAAAACAATTTACTAGTTATACTAATAATCAAAATGAAATAATAGGATTTATAAATTTACATCCTGAAGAAAATTTTGTTTTTTTCGGAATAGGTATAAATCCCAAATATTGCAATAAAGGCTTTGGAAAAGAACTTACTAAATTGGCTTTAAATAAATGTAAAATTAAATTTCCTAATAAACCAGTTATCCTAAAAGTTAGAACTTGGAATAAAAGAGCTATTAATTGTTATAAATCACAAGGTTTTGAGTTCATTAAAAGTAAAAATCAAGAAATTTATATAGGAAATGGAGATTTTTATATTATGAAACATTTAAATAAAATAACCTAGAATCTTAAACCTCTAAATTTAATGAATAAAATGTTAAAACAATTAATTTATAATAAAAAATACAGATGAGACTTTTTTTATCTCATCTGTATTTTTTAATTAATTACTGTTTTTATATTTTATTTAATAATTAGCATATAAAACTATAATTTTATACTTAATCTTATTTTAAAGAATCTACATATTCTTTAGCTTCAAGTAATCCTAATCCAGTAATCTCCCTACACTTTTTAATTGCTTCAACTTTTTTGTCTTCTAAAATAAGACTTTTTAACTCTTCTATTATATAATTCGTTATAAAACTAGTTTTTATCAGTATCTAAAATTCTTCCAACATATTTCATATTAGATGTACTTAATTTGCTTATTTTAACAAAATCTCCTGTATGTGGTGCATGAATAAACATATCATTTCCTATATACATTCCTACGTGTGTTGAATTGGAAGCTTTGTTAAACACTAAATCCCCTGGTTTAATTTCTGCCATACTTATAGGTTTTGCAAAACTTTGTTGTTCCTCAGATACTCTTGGTATATCTATATTTTGTGATTTAAAAACATATTGCATAAGACCAGAACAATCAAATCCGTCAGGAGTTGTTCCACCCCATAAATAAGGAATTCCTAGGTATTTTTGTGTTTCTTCTATTAATGTTCTAGCTTGACCTGTAATATCAGACGGAAGTGTTATTGGAACTATAGTACTTGTACCATCTATTAATAAAGCACTATTTTCTTCAACATATTTTAATAATTGACTTTTTTGATCTTCTAAATCTTTAATTTCTTTTTCTATTGATTCTTTATCTTTTTTTAACTGCTCATTTTCTTTTTCTATTTTATTTTTTATATCATTAAGTTCTTTTTCTGACTCCTTTGCATCTGAAACAAGTTTCCTATCACTTTTACATACCTGAGAAATCACCTGAACTTTCTCTACTGCTTCCACAAGATTCCCTGAAGAAAGTAACGCATCTAAATATTGCATAGGTGTTAGTTCAAAACCACCATCCATGTGTACTTTCTTTAATCTTTCTTCTAATAAACTATCTTTTTCTTCTAAATTTTTTTGAGCTTTTTCTAATTCATCTTCATTTTCTTTTATATCATTTTCTTTTTGAAGAATTTGCTCTTTATATTCGTTTAGCTTGTCCATATTTTTTTCAATTTTATTATCATATTCTTGTACGTTTTGTATAACCTCATTAAGCGATAAATCATTAGGTGCTGCAAACACTGTTAACGTATTGCTTGTAAGTATAAAAAATAACAAAGCTGTTAACTTGGCAGTTATAAATTTCTTTTTCATTAAATATTCTCCTTTTATTATCTACTATCTCAATACTATTTTAAAATATATCCCATTTTGAAAGATACTTTTTATCTATATCTACTTTTCATATTAATTATAAATTTCTATCTTCATTAATATAATTATAATATAAATCTATACATTATTTTTTACGATTTTATTAATAATTTATTACTTAGTTAAATATAATTAAGTTTTGTTTAAATATAGATACATTTAAATCTAATATTTACTATATATGTAAGATAATTATTATAAAATTAAGGCTACATTATTAAATTCTTAATTAATAATGTAGCCTTTACAAAAATAATATGTAGTTATTATATTAAACCTTCTACTGAAAAACTATCTAAAGTTATGTTCTTTATATTATCAGTATCATTGCCTTTATGTTTTTTTATTATTATTTCACCATTTTTACAGTCCTTACAATACATAAGAGTTGCTTTAAAATAAACATTATTGTGTATCTTTTTATTATTATTAGATAACTCTTTTAACTCTAATAAGCAACCATTTACGTCATTAAGCTTGTTCATAATAATCTCATAATCACTTGGTAAAAATTCAAATAATTTCTTTGCAGTGTAATATCTCTTACAGTTATCACAATATTTAAAATCTGATAAATTAATTACAAAATAAAATGTTGTAAAAATAATCATAGCTATAAGTTGTAAAAAGTATACTATATAATTTATTTTACCACTTGTTTTAACGTCTACTGTATCTCCACTTTTAAATCTGATTGTCGAATCTGAATTATCTAATAAATACTTTTGATAATTTATAAAAGTCATTTGTTTTTCTATACCATCATCATCAGTATAAACAAATTCACTAATAGGTGCTCCTTCAAATGTTCTACTAATTGTATAATCATCTAATAAGTATGTTGTACGATATTCCATATAGTTTATTCCTATAAATGTTAGAATAGATACTAATGCTGCCATTAAACAATGCCATTTACTAAATTTTTTATTACTTTTTCTAAATGCATTTGAAAATGTCCATCCTAAAAACATACCTATTAATGCTCCACCAGCTGGAATCACAACCCAAAAACTAAGATTCAAAATTGAAAATCCTATAAAAGCAGTTGCTATATATTCTGCTACTATAACAGATACTATAGACAAAATTATTAAAAATATATACATTTACTATCTTCCCCCTTTTTAGCAAGTAATATTATACCATATATGTATCATTACTCACTGAAAAGAGAATATTATGAAATTTACGACTATTCTTGTAAATTATAACTATCTTATAATTGCTATTGCTCTAACAGGAGCACCATCAGAGTTTTCATACTTTAATGGTAATGCAAAGAATTCAAATAATTCATTTTCAAGCTTATCTAAGTTTGTGAGGTTTTCTATAATAATTATATTATTTTTTAATATTTCATTGTGAATTGGTAAGTCTTCAGATGATATTGTATCAATTGACATCAAATCAATCCCTATACCTTTTTTATTGTGATTAATTATATATTTAATCACATCATCATGTAACACAGGGTAGTCTTTAAAGTAATCTTTATTTCCCCACTTATGAAAATATCCTGTATTAAAAATTAAAAATTCTGCTTTCTCTATATTTGTTTTATTTTTTTCTATATAACTAATATCTATTACTTTTTCTTTGGCATTAACTAAATCTGCACAATCTATAACAATTCCTAAACCTGTAAAATTAGATACATCCATCTTATCTAAAGTTAAAGAATTTTCTATAACATGTAAAGGCGCATCCATATGTGTACCATTATGAGAATAAACATTTATTAAAGTTTGACTAAATCCATCCTCTTGTACATTGTTAACCTGTTTTAAATTGGGCATTTCATCTTTTGAAAATACTGGCATATCATTAGAAATATTATGAGTTAAATCTATTATTTTCATTAATTTACTCTCCATTAAAAATCTTCAAGATGACTTTTCAGCCATCTATTTTTCAGTAATTCAGATTTTTAAACATACAAATATTTTTTATTATCTATTAAAATAATCCCTTAAAATTTGTTCATCAAATTCTTCAAACTCAAACGTATCTAAATTATTTTTGCTTATCCATTTTGCTTCATCATAAGTTTTATCTAATACATATCTTTCCTTTAGTGTTCCTGTGTATACCTTGATAGCTTCATCAGAATTTATAGTATACTCTTTAAACTCTTCAAGCCCAAAAAGAACTGTTTTTAAAACTTTATTTACACCTTTATTTAGAGATTTTTCACAGTTACCTTTTGCAGTCAAAGTTTGAGTAAACAATGACCATTTTCCTGTTTGTCCCCTTTTAGCTTTCTTCTTTAAAGCTAAAATATTGTTAAAATCATCTTTTAGTATTAATGTACATGCAATAATTTTCATATTATAATTCTCCTACGTTAATAATATATTTATAATTTAGTTAATAATAGCTATAACTAAATTATAACCTGACTACATAATTTTTCAAATACATTTAACATAATATAGCATATAAAATTGTACTTTTATTTAAAATTAAGTTAAAATTTAATTTATACATTTAATTTAGGGGGAAAATATTATGTCTTTTAAAATACTCAAATTCATTAAATACGGAACATATATGTTGTGGTTACAAATTAAAGGATTAAAATATACATATCTAAAAAAAGTAAAAGGTGATGACGCTGCTCAAGATTATGTGGTTAAAACAGGATATCTTTGGAGTAAATTTACTATAAATACTATTGGTATAGAAATAGATTTAAAAGGAGAAGAAAATATACCCAGTGAGCCTTGTGTTTTTATCGGAAATCATTCAAGCATATTAGATATACCATTAATAGTATACACTTCAAAAAAGAAACTTGGATTTATTGCAAAAAAAGAGATGCTTGATGTTCCTATTATTGGTGCTTGGATAAAAAGAACAGGTAGTATAGCACTTGATAGAGAAAATACTAGAAGTGCTCTTAAATCAATAAGTGATGGAGTTGAAAATATAAAAAAAGGATACTCATTAGGAATATTTCCTGAAGGTACTAGAAATAAAGAGGGGCAAGTTGGTGAATTTAAAAAGGGAAGTTTAAAACTTGCTACAAAATCAAAGGCTCCTATTGTTCCTGTTAGTATAGATAGAGCCTCTAGAGCTTTTGAAGACCATAGAGATTTTTTGCCTACAAAAATAAAAGTAGTTTATGGAAAACCAATTAGAACTGACAATTTATCAAGAGAAGACGAAAAAAATTTAACTGAATATGTAAGAAATATAATAATATCTAATTTAAAATAAATATTAGATTTTAAATTAATATATATGTTGCAAGTTTAAATCTTAAACAAAATAATTTACAGTTATTTGATTTATTGCAACATATATATTATCCAATCAGAATTATATATTTAATAAATTTTCTATATAACTTCCTTACTATACTAGTAATCTCTATTTTCATTTAAACATCTCTATTATACTTTTATATTAAATAATATGAAAAAATAAGATTTATCTCCACTCTTGAAATTAAATCCTTGTTTACACTTTGTCATCCTAATTACTATATTTCCTTTGATTCTATAAACATTTCTTAAGTATAAATTTTAAAATTCTAATAAATATGTTCCTTTATATTCCTAAAAAAATTTAACCTTTTCTATTATTTTTATTAATTATAAAGTTTTTTTAATAGTTTAATATTATAAGGATAATATTAGAAAAAATTATATATATTTATATAAAATTACCTGCTAATTTTTATCAATCTGTAAATTTATGTGATGTGTAAATTCTAGAAAAAGAGATTATATTATTAGTATAGTAATGATTTAAAAAAAATTAATCATTTCAACACATATATCGTTTACAAAACGGAGGGATTGTTATGAATTATAGAACTACTAAAAAATCTAAATTTCACTTATTAGTTTCTAATATTATTAAAGACAGTACTCATGATAAAGTCTCAGAAAATTCATTAAATTTCTCAAAGTATTTTAATAAAATATGGCGATTTATTTCTAAAGCACTATGCAATAATTCAGAATATATATATGATAAAAATACTTTTTACTCTAAATCTTGTAATACTTGTTATACTGTTGAAAATCCTATCGATATACAATTAATGTCGTCAATAAGAACATTTTTATAATCTTAAATTACGTAACTAATGTATTAGAATAAATCAAAAGTTCATTCAAATTTTTTTGGATGGACTTTTTTATTCATTATTTAATCTATTTTGTTTTTCTCTATTAACATTTTAGCTAATCCTAAACCATATAACATTATACCTATAAATACATAAACATTTATGTATCCTTCTAATAAAATATCAAATACTCCTGTCAAATCTTTCTTATAATAGATTATTTGAAATGTTGAATAACCTAGAGGTACGCTAAAAAATATTAATGCAAATGATGAAATAAAATATTTTCTTTGATTATGCCTAATTATCACCTTCTATTATATTATTTGTAAATAATATATGACTACTATACAAATCATATCACAGCTTATAGTGTAATCGTATAATATATGCTATAATTTAACTATCTTATTTAAAAATGGAAGGATGAATACAATGAATGAACCTAAAATTGGACAAATAGCTAGACGTGAACTTACAGTTACTAAAGATATGTTAGCTGTTAATGTTGGAAGTGGAAGTGTAGAAGTTTTTGCTACTCCAATGGTTGCAGCAATTATGGAAGGTGCTGCAGCTGATCTAGCTCAAAATTTCTTAGAAGATATTTATACTACTGTAGGAACAAAGATTACTGTAGAACATTTATGTGCAACTGCTGAAGGTGTTAATGTATATGCTGAAGCTGAACTTACTAAAGTAGAAGGACGTAAATATAGCTTTTCATTAAAAGCATTTGATAATAAAGGACTAATAGCTGCTGGAGAACATGAACGTGTGTGCGTAAAAAAAGAAAGTTTTTTAAATAAAGCTAATGAACGTAAAAATTCATAATTTGCAATTATAATTAAAAAGTATGTTTTAAAACATAAGGCATATAAATTAAAATAGAGATTAACCTACTAAACAGCTGGTTAATCTCTATTTTAATTTATATTTTAAAAATAATATCTATATTATTTATTTAATAAGCTATGTATTATTCTTGTTGCATCCATGTATTTAGCAATAGATTTTCCGTGATTTAATCTATTAATAATTCTAGCTACAAACTCTGACATATCAACACCATTGAACCACTTAGAATTGTTTAAATCTTTTGGTATATATGTTAAATTAGTAGAATAAATTTTTGTTATAATTCCGTCTTCATAATATTTATTAAACTTTTCTAGACCTTCTGTAAAGAAAGCGAAAGTTGCAGCAACATATACGTTTCTTGCATTTCTAGATTTTAATTCTTTTGCTATATCAAGAACAGATTCTCCTGATGCTATCATATCATCAACTATTAAAACATCTTTACCGTCTACATCTCTTCCCATATATTCATGTTGAACAATAGGGTTTTTTCCATTAACTATTGTAGAATGATCTCTTCTTTTATAGAATAAACCGACGTCAACGCCTAGAACACTTGAATAGTAAATCGCTCTATCCATAGCTCCTGTATCAGGGCTAATTACTAATAGTTTTTCTTTATCACGTTCCAATGTTTTTTCATTAGAAATAAGACATTTTACTATATCATAAGTTGGATAAATATTCTCAAAAGATAATAAAGGAATAGCATTTTGAACGTTAGGATCATGTACATCAAATGTAAGAATTTCATCAACACCTAATCTTTCAAGCTCTTGAAGTGCTAATGCACAGTCTAAAGACTCTCTTCCCTTACGTCTGTGTTGTCTTGATTCATATAAAAGCGGCATAATTACTGTTATTCTTGCTGCTTTACCTCTTATAGCTGAAACTGTTCTTTTAATATCTTGGAAATGTTCATCTGGACCTTTATGGTTTTTAATTCCAAACATTTTATATGTACAACTATAATTTCCAACATCACATAAAATATAAATATCTTTTCCTCTAACAGTTTCAGAAATCTTAACTTTTCCTTCACCATTAGAAAATCTCACTTCATTATGTGGTATTAAGAATGATTCAGTACAGTTTCTACTACTTTGGATGTACTTATCTATAGCATTTCCCAATTCCTTACAGCTTTCTAACGCTATTATTCCGAGTTCATGATTTAATTGATTCATCAGTTTCTCTCCCTTTTTTAATTATTTTAATAAAATACACTTTATTTTAGTATATACTCAATCATTAACAGTATATACTAAAAATGCATATCGATAAATATGTTATTGCAATTTTTATAAAATATCACAATAATATTACTGTTATGTACATTAAAATTTAAATTAGTTAAAAATATGATTGATTTCTTACTAATGTAACATTTATTTACCAATTAATATACATTCATTTTTATTAAGTAAGTTTCTATCCATAAATATATTATCATAAATTTAATACTTTGTTAATAAAAGTGTCTTTTAATAGTTTTTTCATAATTTTCTGATTATTTACTTGGCTTTTTAATAACATTTTCTCTTTTTATTGCTATTACATCATTTTCCATATTTGACTTTGATATGTATATTTATTATGCTGAAGCTACTAAATAAAAGGAGGCTTGATGCATATGTGGAGCTTAAAATTAAGCTCTTGGTGTAATTAGTTATGCGTTCAAATTCATTTTTGTATGGATTTATTCACCTTAACTTATACTTCATAAGCTTAATAAAACCATATTTAAAATTTAAAAAATTAGAAAAGAGGTATTTATTATGTCAAATGTAGCATTTAAGGTATACGAAAGAAGTACAAAAGAAAATAAAAATAAACTTAGAAAATCCGGATTAATTCCTGCAGTAATTTTTGGTGAATTCTTAGAAGAATCAATTCCTGTTAAAATATGTAATGCAGAACTCCATAGACTACTAAGAAAAAATAATAGTGGCTCTATTATTCCTATTGATTTAGATAATAAAAGATTTAATTGTGTAGTTAAAGAAGTACAAAAAATTAGTGCTGATGAAATTTTACATGTTAATTTTCAATCTGTACAACCAAATGAAATAATTAAGATGAGAATTCCAATTAAATATGTTGGGCAAGAAAATTTAGAAAGCAAACGATTAATTCTTGAAACCTTTGATCCGTTTATAGATTTCCAAGGAGATGTTGAAAAAATCCCTGAAACACTTGAAATAGATGTATCAAATATGAAATGTGAAGATAAATTATTTGTTGAAGACGTTAAAATTCCAAAAGGTATTACTGTCTTAACTGATCCTAAATCATTATTAGCTGTTGTAAATCCAACTCTTTAATTTCAAAATTAAATAATATAATAAATATTTAATGGTCAATACATATTTCACTAGAGGTATGTATATATTTGTTTTATATTATAAAATAATAATATTGTACTATAAGCATTAATTAGTATTATTTTTACAATATTTAATTTTAAGTATTTAATAATAATTTTCAATCATCAGGTGGAGAGAAACTCCACTTGATGATAAAAGCTTAATGTATACTACAATATTAACTTTATTTAAAATATGTTTTAAATTCTTATTAATATCTCATTTATTGCTTCACTTATCTTTATTCTTTCTTCATAAACCCAATTCATATCAAATTTTAAACCAAATATTTTAGAGAATGAATAATACATATTAACTCTTTGATAATAGATTTCTAAATCATCTAAATTTCCCTTAAAACATTGAGGTATAAATAATTCATCCTGTTTATTTATAAATAACTGATCTACATATTCTAAAAATGTATCCATAAGCTCATCTCTTGAAACATCAAATGGAACTTTTAATAAATCCCACTGAATTTCTTCACTAAGCTTATACATTTTTATTCTATCTAAGATTAACATATATTCACTTACATCCATTTTAGTATAATAATCTAATTTTTCTTCTCTGGTACTCCAAAGAGCAAGTTTTTCATTTAATGGTAGACTCTTAATTTGTAATATGGCTTCTGATGGTCCTATTACTGCCTCCATTATTGTTTTATCTTCTACTTCTAGTTTAGATTTAAGAAAATCTGCTGTGCCTCCAATTCCTGCAATATATCCAACATCATATATACCAATTCTGCCTGCACGACCTCCAACTTGTTTTACCTCTTGAGAAGTTAATTCCCTAACTTCTTCTCCATCAAATTTTTTTGTACTCATAAATATAATTCTTCTAATAGGTAAATTAACACCCATACCTATAGCATCTGTAGTTACCAGTATTTTTGTTTCCTTATTTAAAAACTGTTGATATTGCATTTTCCTAACTTCTGGTGGTAAATCTCCATATATAATGCTTGCTTTTATACCTTTTTTAGAGTAATCTTGTGCTATTTCCAATACCCTCTTTTTAGAAAATACTACAATAGCATCCCCTTCTTTAGCATCATTATAACTAAAGTTTTTATATTCTACTTCAAGAGGTATAGCTCTTTTATATTTTTTCACTTCATATTCATCATTACAATCTTTTATAATTGTTTCTAATATATATCTAGCATTAGCTGCTCCACATATATGTATTTCATCACATTGCAATCCAAGTACAGCCTTACTCCATGCCATTCCTCTGTGAGTATCACTTATCATTTGAATCTCATCAATTACAGCTACATCATACTGCTCTTTTAAATTAACCTTTTCTATTGTAGATGAAACATGCGTTGAACCTACATTTATTATTTCTTCTTCTCCAGTTAATAAATCACAAATGATTCCTTCTTTATTTAATTTTTCAAAATTCTCCAAAGCAAGAATTCTAAGTGGTGCTAAGTAAGCTCCTTTTTTTGCTGTTTTTAAACGTTCTATTGCATTATATGTCTTACCAGTATTCGTATCACCTAAATGTATGTAAAATTTTCTCTTCATACTTCTAGCTCTAATATATTCATCTTTAGGATTAGTTGGAAACTTTTCCTCAAATTCCTTTGCAACTAGCTTAGGTATATGCATTTTTGTAAGTACTGTCATTAATCCCTGATTTAAAAAATTATTATAATTTCCACGTACAACTTGATAAAAATCGAAATCTGTATGATTCTTTTCATTATAATAATCAAGCATTTTTTTTGAAGTGTATTCAAGTAATTCTTCATATCTTTCACACACCTGATTGTACTCTTTAAGCCCTTGATTATCTAATTCCTTAAGATGTCTTAATTTTTTTCTTATGGCAGTTTCATGTTCTATAAGAGCTCCTGGTTTTGAATGTTCTACTATTTCTTCTATTTGATTTATTTGACTTTTATACTTCTTAAACTCTCTTTGTGCTGCATTCTTTTTCATTTATACCCTCCAAATCAACAATACTTATCGTAATATTTCCTATTCTATACGTGAAAATAAACGACTACATACTTATAGATAATAGATTCTTAATTTAAGATAAGACACATAAAAACGATTATTTGAATTTTTAGTCATACTACCTTATTAATTTTTTAATGTGTTCAAAAACACCATTCTTTTTAAACTAAGAATGGTGTTTGTATATTTCAACAACATTAAATCCATTATCTCTTATTTCTTGTTCTGATATATGTTTATCAAGATGCATACAATAAATATTATCTCTAAATTCTTGTGAAATTATATCACAAAGTTTTTTTAATGATAAATGGTTGTTATTTTCATAATCTAATCCACATGTATCTTGGTATATCCTATAAAGGTCTCCCTTTTTCATTTTTTCAATTACTTTATCACTTATAATATTAGCATCTCCACTATAATAAAACGCTTTTCCGTTTATTTTCATTATAAATCCATATGATGGCATTGTAGAAGAATGAGAAACTGGTATAAATTCTATAGTAAACTCTCCAAGCTTTCTATCTCTAATATAAAGGATATTAAAACTATTAAGATTATACATTTCAGGTTTTACACCTATAATAGTCAAAAAAGTCGACATTAATTCTTTTTTAGGAAAAATTATATTTACTTTACGCTTTAAAACATAATGTGAATAAAATATCACTTCACCTAAACTACCTATATGGTCTGGATGCATATGAGTAATTATAATATATATACTTTCCAATCCATCTAATATATTAAGTTCTTGTAATCTATTAAAAACAGTTCCTCCACAATCAATAAGAAGTAAACTATTATCATTTTTTATAAAAGCACTTGTATTTCCTAGTTCAGTATTAAAAGCACTTCCTTTTCCAATAAAATTAAGCATTTTTTCCTCCTCTATTAAAGTCTCTTATTTATTTTTAGACTTCATTTTAAAAATATGTTTATATTTTAATAAAATCTAAAGTCAATTTAAAACTTATTTTATTATAACATACTACAAATTTTCACCTACTTTTAACAATTATTTTTTAATTAACTTATTTTAAAACTATTTGAAATTATTTTGTAAACTATTCGTAACAAAGTTTACCTTATTTGGCATTAATATAATATTAAGAACTAACAAAAAGGAGATAATTAACTATGAAAAGAACTTATATAAGTAAAATAATAGCTTTAACTTTAGGAATTATATTAACTGCTGGTTTGTTTTTAGGAGAAATTCAAAACGCTAGTGCTGATTCCATTTTGAGCGATAATTCAAAGATACAATTAGTGGAAAATACTTCAGTTAAAAATTCCGCATATTTAAAAGAAGATATAAACTTAATAAACTTAAAAAATGATACTAATGACCAAAAAATAAACATTTTAAATGAACAAATAAATTCTAATATCAATTCCAATATATCTAAAATAGAAAATCAAAGTAAAGAAACTTTTGATATCTATGGTCATGAGAATATAGGGTTCCCATATGAAATAAACGTAAAATATACAGTAACTAATGAATCTGATTCTTTAATAAGCTTATACAATGATTTTTATAGTTATTCAGGTGGAGCTCATGGAAATACATTAAGAAATTCGTATACAATTGATAAAGATAAAAAAGAAATGCTTTCCCTGAATAATTTATTTACTAATGGCTATGATTATAAAAAAATAATAAATGATGAGATAATAAAACAAATTAATTCCCATCCCGAAAACTATTATGAATCTGGCAAACAATTTCAAGGGATTAATGATGAACAAAATTTCTATATTGATCAAAATAATCTTGTAATCTATTATCAGCAATATGAAATAGCACCATATTGTTATGGAATACCTGAATTTAAAATCCCATTAAGTTTATTTGGTGAAAATTATTTATATAAAACTTCTATAAAATAGTTGAAATTCATAAAAGGGCCCTCTCAAAATATAATTATTTATTTGAGAGGGTCCTTTTGTAAATTGCTAAATTTTATCTGAGCCCTTAATAACATAAATTTAATAAACAAAAATATATATAACTAATATATAAGTATTTGTAATTTTAAAATTTATTAAAACATAACGAAACAATTAAAGATTTCTTTATTTTTCATATATCTACTTTTTAAAATGCATTTCAAAGAACTTTATAAATGAATATATATAAGGTGGTAATTCTATTGAAGAAAATATTAGCAATTACAGGAATACGATCAGATTATGATTTGATGAGTAATTTATTTAAAAAAATAAATTCAGATGATTACTTTGAATTAAAATTATTAGTATGTGGGGCACATTTATCAAAAACTTATGGTAATACTGTAAAACTTATAGAACAAGATAGATTTGAAATACTACTAAAGATAGAAAGCTTAATTGATTCTGACAGTAAAAGTTCTAGATTAAAAACAACTTCAATAATATTGCAGAATTCAATAGATATAGTAAAACAATATAATCCTGATTTAATAATCTATGCAGGTGACAGAGAAGAAGTGTTAATAGGTTCAATGCTTGGAGCATTTTTGGAAATTCCAACAGCACATTTCTTTGGAGGCGACTATACATCAAGTGGATTAGTTGATAATCAACTTAGAAACGCAGCTTCAAAAATGTCTTCAATTCATTTTGTGTCAACATATGAACATAAAAGAAGATTAATTAATATAGGTGAAGCTGAATTTAGAATCTTTCAAATAGGAAGTCCTGCATTAGATAAGTTCAAAACTGAACCTAATATAAATATGGATACAATCTATAAAAAGCTAAATATAAAACCATTTAATCACTATGCTTTGCTCATTTACCATCCATTAGGTAAAAATGATGGGATTATTTTTAATAATATATTAAAATCACTTAAAGAAAATAGTTTAAATGCCTTTGTTAGTTATCCAAATATAGACGCAGGTAATAAAGAAATTATTAATATTATAAATAAATATGAAAATGATACAAATTTCTACTTTTATAAAAATTTAGATAGAAATACTTTTATAAATATCTATAGAAACGCATCTTTTCAGATTGGTAATTCAAGTGCTGGAATAGTAGAAGCTGCTTCAGTTGGAATACCTGTAATTAATATAGGGACAAGGCAACAAGGCAGAAGTTCCAATGAAAATGTAATCTTTGTAAATGATAGCTACATTGACATAAAAAATGGTATAGTTAAAGCTTTAGATAAGAATTTCATAAATAAGTGTAAAAGCATAAAAAATATTTATGGAGATGCAAATAGCTCAGAAAATGCATATAAAATTCTAAAAAAACTAAAATATAAAGATTTTTTATTAAAACTGGAGGATCCAAATGAACTGTAAAAATATATTGATTATATCAGTACATCCAGATGATGAGACAATAGGTTGCGGTGGAACAATTCTTAAGCATAAAGATTATGGAGATACAATCAATTGGTTAATCTTAACTAGTGCTGAGACTAAATTTGGTTATTCAGATAAGCAAGTTAAAGAAGAGAAAGAACAAATAGAAAATGTAGCAAAAGCATATAGTATTGATAATGTATTTAACTTAAAGTTTGAACCTGCAAAAATAAATTATGATATATTCATACAATTAATAAGTAAAATAAGTAATATTATATATAAGGTTAAACCTGAAATTATTTATATGATTAATAGAAGTGATATTCATACAGATCACCAAATATCAGCTAAAGCCATTTTAAGTTGCACTAAAAGTTTTAGATATCCGTTTATAAAAAGAATATTAATGTATGAGTGCCTTTCAGAAACAGAAATTGCCCCACAGTTTCAAGAAAATATATTTATACCTAATGTATTTTGTGATATTACAAGATACATTGATAAAAAACTGAAAATACTAGAGTTTTATAAATCTGAGCTACAAGGTATACCACTACCACGAAATAGTGAAAGTGTTAAATCACTTGCAAGGTATAGAGGGTGTTCTGCTTGTGTCGATTATGCTGAAGCCTTTATGCTTGTTAGAGATATTTTTTAAGGAGGTATAAATTATTGTTACAGATAAAAGACTATCAAAAAAATGATGAAAAAATGATACTAAATCTATTTAAAAAATCATTTAATCAAGATCTGAATTATGAAGAATGGAAATGGAATTATAATGATAATATATATTCTGATAAATATATAAAACTTATGTGGGATTTAGATACTTTAGCAGGTCATTATTCAATATTACCAACTCAAATGAAAATTTATAATAAATTTTATAAAACTGGTTTATCTCTAGCGACTATGACATCTCCAGAATATAAAAATCAAGGTATATTTGTTAAATTAGCTAAAGCACTTTATGAAGAAAATTATAACAAACTTACCATTATTTATGGCTTTCCTAATAATAATTCTTTACATGGATTTATAAAATATTTAGGATGGCATCACATTTCAGATATACCTATCTATTCATGCTATACTTATCAATTAAATTCATCATATATTGATAAAAATATAAAACAAGTCTCTAATTTAGATGAACGAGTTGATATTTTATTCAAAGATTTTTCACAAAACTATCCCGTTATTATTCATAGAAATAAACAATATATTGATTGGAGATATAAATCAAATCCAAAAAATAAATATTATTATATTGTTTATGAGGATGGAAATAATTATTTAGGATATTGTATCTATAAACTTTTTAAATCTGAAAATAATTATTTTTGTGATTTAGTAGATATAATGGCCAAAACTAATCATATATATACGAAATTATTATTATACTTGATTAATTTAATGAATAGTAAATCTATTAAATATATAAACTCATGGTTTACAAATAAAGATCAATTAGATATTGCTAAAAATTTAGGATTTAAGTCTACAAATATAATTACACATTTTGGTTTTAAAATAAATTGTGATTTTATAAATTTAAAAGATATAAATTTTGAAAAATGGTATCTAACTATGGGAGATTCAGATGTGTTTTAATATTTTTTAACTGGAGGTGATTTAATGTCAGTTTTTATAATAGCAGAAGCTGGTGTAAATCATAATGGAGATATTAATTTAGCAAAAAAGTTAGTAGACATGGCAAAAGATTGTGGTGCAGATGCAATAAAATTTCAAACTTTTAAAGCAGAAGAAAGTACAGGAATTTTTGCAGAAAAAGCGCAATATCAAAAAAATAATGACAAAACTCAAGAATCTCAACTAGAAATGATTAAAAAACTTGAATTGCCTTTCGAAAACTTTAAAGCCTTAAAAAATTATTGTGAAGATAAAGGAATAATATTTATATCTACACCAGATGGATTAGATAGCTTAAACTATTTATTAAAGCTAAATGTTCCTTTTATTAAAGTTGGTTCAAGTGAGATAACAAATATTGATTTTTTAATAGAGATAGGTAATACAAAAAAACCTATAATTTTATCTACAGGTATGAGCACATTAGGAGAAATTGAACAAGCCTTACAAACTATATATTCAACTGGTAATACAAATGTAAGATTAATGCATTGTACATCTGATTATCCCACACTAATAGATGATGTTAATTTAAAAGCTATGATTACTATAAGAGAAGCTTTTAAGATTCCTGTTGGCCTATCAGATCATACATTAGGATTTGAAGCAGCAATAGCTGCTACTACATTACAGGCAGAATTTATTGAAAAACATATTACATTAGACAGAAATATGAAAGGACCAGACCATAAAGCCTCTATGCCTCCACTAGAGTTTAAAGAATATGTTAATCATATTAGAAATACCGAAAAGTTATTAGGAGATGGAATTAAACGTCCTACAAATAATGAAAAAATTATTATGAATGATGCTAGAAGAAGTGTCTTGGCTTCAAGAAACTTAAAAAAAGGAACAATAATAGAAAAAAATATGCTTACTTATAAAAGACCAGGATATGGAATAAAGCCTGAACTTGCTTATATCTTAATAGGAAGAAAGCTTAAAAGAGATTTATTAAAAGATGAAATTATATGTTGGAATGATGTATAAAATTTATATGGGGAGAAATTAAATTTCTCCCTAATATATATATATTAATAATTAAGAGGAAAATATAATATTTTATATAAAAATATTTATTTTATCTATTAGCACTACTTACTTGCTCAATCCAAGATTGACCTGATGTTGCTGGATTAGCTATATCAGGCAAATGTTCTCTCGCTACTCTTAATATTGTTAAGAAATCATATCTATATGATATTGTATTATCTCCCCAATGTTGTGACAATACATCAAATGCTCTATGAACATCATCAATCATATCATTCCATTGTTTATCTGTAGGAACTCCATTTTTATAAAATTTTCTTAATTGATTTAAGTAATTGTCTATTTCACTCTTAGTAATCTTTTCATCATAAATATTATCTTTTTCTTTATCCATCTCAGTTAATATAGCTTTAATAGTATCTATATGACTTGCATATCCACCTAACTCATAATCTTTACTTAAATTAGTTGAATTTATAGCATTTTCCCTATTTGTTGTAAATATATTTTTTTGCAACAGTCCAAAGACTCCTCTATTATAAGCATTATCTACCAAAACAAATTCAGCCCAAGGGTCTTTACATTGTTCTAAAAATCCCTCAAAGTCATTTTTAGGAATTGCATATAAGAATTCTCTAGTCATTGTTATTGAAATTCCAGAACTTATAGCTGCTGATACATAGCTTGGATCATCCCTCTCACCAGTTTTTAATGTTACATAATCTTGATGTTCTGCCTTAGGTGATAGATAATCTCTATATTGTTTTTTTACTTCATTAAAATTTCCTTTTTCTTGTTGAAATGGTCCGTCTGGATGCTTCTTTTCTATTGGCCAACTCCACTCTTTACCATCGACTGTTACAATATTCCTAGTATCTCCAGCCTCTAATGGTATTAATCCACAAGTAAAGTTTTCTTTTATTGATAATCCTACCATAAAGTTAGGATTTAATTTAAATATTTCTTGATCTGTAGCTATTCCCATAGCAAGATATTTAGAAGGCATCCATACTTTTAATCCATTAACACCATTTATAGCTCCTGGCATTTTATTAGGTAATCCAAGTGTTATTTGAGTATCACTATTTGGATTATATGCTATTAATTTATTTCCTGTATTAGTATTTACCTTATTATTATAATAATCTTTTTCATTATTAATTAAATCTGAAGACTTTAAATCTTTTTTTCCTTTTGTCCAAGATGAAGGTAATTTTGAATAGTTAGGATACGGTACATTTCCTCTAATTTGATTAGCAATTAAATTATTTAGTTCTGTACCAGTTTCTTGTTTTTCAGCCTTAACAATAAATACTTTTGTTGTATTAGGTGATAATAATCTTTCATCTTGTTTTAAATTTATTGTAACTTTATTTCCATCTTGTTTAAAATTTGCGGCATTATCTACTGAGATAATTTTAGCTGAAGTATTAAAACTCACTCCCCATGCTGAAAAATCATTTCCTGCCCAAACATAATCTTTATTTGGATTTGATATAGCTACTGCCCATTGTATATTTTTTTCATCTTCTGATAATATCTTATATCCTACAGCTGGAGTACCTTCTGCTTTATCTGGTAATTCTATCTCTATAGGTGTATCATTTTTAGTTACGTTATGTGTCACTGAACTTGAAAGCACTGTAGTTCCAAATGAATTTACTAACTCTGCTGTATAAACATATTCTCCATTAGGTTTATTAGTAAAATCCTTTTTAGCTACTTGAGGATTTGGAGAATTATTTACTAATTTTTCTTCATAAATTAATTTTCCATTTTCAAATAACTTCCAAGAATCCGCATTATTTCCATACCATAAATTCATAGTTATAGTATAATCACATTCCCCACCCCATTTATCCTTTGTTAAAACTCCTTGTGATGGTGCTCCTGTAGTATTAGAATCAATTTCCGAAGTTAAATTATTTTCATTAAGTTTATTATCAACAGAAACATTATTAGGTTCAGCATCTAATGTTTTTGTTAACTCCTGTTCTGATATTTCTATATTATCTGAAGCAATTTCTTTATCAGTTCTATCCTCATTAAGGTTATTAATTTCATCAATATAAACATTATTATTAAGTTGAACATTTGGATCTTTTGATGTTTCTTTTTGTGATTTTTCTACAGTATCACCTACATTTTGATCAACATGTCCATTCTTATTGTTTACTGTGCTATCTTTAATAATATCACTAGATTTGGTATCTAAATTTATTGACATTGTTTCTTTATTGTCAACCATATTTTCTATATTTGAATCATTACTTTGAATAGAATCAGCTCTAACTTGAATAGGACTACTAATACACTGAACCCCTAAAATTGTAACAATAGTAAAGACAACCATCATTTTAGCTTTTTTACTCATTTTTATACCCCCTAAATGTAATTTATAGTTTAATGCTAACACTCTTAATATTTTCTTTCAATATTTACCAATTATTTTTATGAGTTTCTTAAAAAGCTAAATTATTTGATAATATTTTTGTAAATAAATGTTATATATAATGATAAAAAACTGAATTCAAATTTTATTATTTAATATAAAATGGCCAATATTCCATTATTTCAGAAATATCAGCCATTCTTTTAATGTTATTTTATTAATTAAAATTATTATTTAATTACATTTTTCTACATTATTTAGATTATAAAACAATCTATTTGTTATTATGTAATAATTGAAGGATAGAATATAAATCTTCAACTTTTATTTGTCCTGGTGCGGATACCTTTTTAGTTGCTCCAAAAGTTAAACAAGAACCAAAAATTTCTCCAGCTAATCTGCTTATAACTCCAATTCCATTCATAGACATAGTTATTATTGGATTATTAGGATACTTCTCTTTCATCTCATTTGTAGCACAAAGTAAGGTTAAAACATCACCTGTATTTTGTGGCATAACTGCTATTTTAGGTAAATCAGCATTTAGTTCAATCATTTTAGTTAACCTAAAAATTATTTCTTCTTTAGATGGAGTTTTAGAAAAATCATGATTTGAAATAATAACTTTAACTCCACATTGATGAGAAAATTCTACTATTTTATTTATATATTCATCTCCTATAAATAACTCAACATCAATTAAATCTACTAATTTTGTTTTTGCTATTTCACAATTCAATTTAGTATAGTATTCTGATAAGATTTCTCTTTCTCCCCCCTCCTTTTTACTTCTAAATGTGAAAATAAGAGGAATGTCTCTAAGAATTTCTCTTATCTTTGTAAGCATATCTTTTACTTTTTCTATATCATTAACACATTCATAAAAATCTACACGCCATTCTACTATATCTAATTTAACTTTCTTTAATTTTCTAACTTCTTCTAATATTTTTTCGTCTGTTATGCCTATTATAGATACACATATTTTAGGTATTCCTTCTCCAATTTTTACATCTTTCACTTGTACTACTTTAGTCATTTTATATTGCCCCCAATAAATATATTATTTTTGCTTATTATACCATAAGAGACTACCTCAAAAACATCTTTGATGTATTTAAGATAGTCTCTATCAAGCTAATATTTTTTTAATAAATTTTGATGTTAGGCACAATCAAAAAAATAACAAAAGTTCATTTGACAGCCTATTTCCATGTGCCTTATAAAATATAATTTACTTAATTTGCATATCTTTTTAAGATTTCAATAATTATATCTGTACATATATCCATTCCTTCAACTGTAATATGTTCATATTCTCCATGGAATGCGTGTCCTCCAGTTCCAAGATTAGGACAAGGTAAGCCCATATAACTTAATCTTGCACCATCTGTACCTCCTCTAATAGGTTCAATAACTGGTGTAACACCTAAACTTTTCATAGCTTCTGTCGCATTATCTATTAAGTGCATACAAGGCTTTACAAGTTCTACCATGTTTCTATATTGTTCTTTTATTGTTGCCTTTATTGTACCTTCACCATATTTTTCATTTATAAGTTTTTCTGCAAGTTTTATTACTGACTTTTTAGATTCAAACTTTTCTGCATCATGATCACGTAATATATATTCCATGTTTGCATGGTCTGTATTTCCACTAAGTTTTTCTAAATAATAAAATCCTTCATATCCTTCAGTATATTCGGGTTTTTCACAAGCTGGTAACATTGAATTAAATTCAATTGCTACATTTAAAGCATTTATCATAGTATTTTTTGCTGAGCCTGGATGAACTGACATACCACTAATTTCTACTTTAACACCTGCTGCATTAAAGTTTTCATATGAAATTTCACCTTCTACTCCACCATCAATTGTATATGCAAAATCTGCTCCAAAATTTTTAACATCAAATAAATCTGCTCCTTGACCTACTTCCTCATCTGGAGTAAATGCTACACATATTTTACCATGAGGAATATTATTATTTATAATATTTTCACATGCTGTTAATATTTCAGCAATACCTGCCTTATCATCTGCTCCAAGTAATGTAGTTCCATCAGTTGTAATAAGTGTTCTTCCTTTTAACTCTTTTAAATGTGGAAATTTCTTTGGTGATAAAATAGTATTGGTTGCTTTTAATAAAACATCTCCACCATCATAATTTTCAATAATTTGAGGATTTACATTTTCCCCTGTTGCTGATGGAGCAGTATCCATGTGAGCTATAAGACCGATACTTAGTTTATCTTCATAGCCTTCTGTTGCTGGAATATATCCATATACATAACAATTTTTATCACATCTAACATCCTTAAGTCCAAGTTCCTTTATCTCTTCCACAAGTAAATGTGCTAAGTCAAATTGTCTCTCAGTTGTTGGATTTGTTTTTGAATTTTCCTCTGATGTAGTATATACCTTTACATATTTTAATAAACGTTCATAAGCCTTCATTTTGCTTCTCTCCTTCTGCTACATTTCTATATTAATTATTATTTAAGCTATGTTTTTAACATAACTATTATTTATTGTTCATTAATATTTTAAATTTAAAAAACCTTTCCTGAAATTCTACTAATGCTTTAATCTGGTCTTCACTATATTTATTTATATCTTTACACACAACTAATTTATCTTCAACATCATTTTCTCTTTTTATTATAGCTACAACATATCCTTCATATCTTTTAAGTGGTTCAAATTCACCAATAATGTATGCATCAATTTCTTCACCATCTCCAGAAACTGTATTTGGAATATATCCATAATTTAATAAATATATAAATTTATATTTTGGATGTTTAGAGCTTAGTTGTCTATCTATAATAACATTAACTCTTTTTCCTAAATAATTTTTCATTTATACTCTCCTGATAATAAATCAAAAATACTTTATAGTTCTTTAAAAATATTACTCTTTTATTATAAACATATATTATAATTTTGTATGATATATATTATTTTTACTCAAATATTGTAGATTTGCAATAATGATTTATTATATTTTAGAGATATTTAATATCCTTTGGATATTCATTTTGTAAGTCTAATTTTGTATTTTTAATAATTTCATCTAAAAAAGTTTGCTTGTAGCATAACATTATTTTACATTAAAATTATACCATATTATCCTAAAATAAGCTGTTATATATAAATTTAAACCTAAGTATAAACTTTAAACATTTATACTTTGCTCAATAAATCTTTTTAGTTAATTATTTTTCATTAAAAAAGAACCCTACTTCTAGGATTCTAGTTTATTTCTCTATTGTTTAACTTCATTAAATATAGACACTACAGAATCTATTTCTGTTTGTGGTGCTGGCGATAAAGCGTAAAACCCTTTATTGACCATCCATTGCCAAACTTCATATGCATGATTACAACTCATTGTAAATGTATCTTTTAAGAAATCTATTAATTCTGGATTACTTGCTTCCATAGAACTCCATGCATATTCTCTTCCTGACCTTATTTATGTTTGAGCTACCATTTCCATATGGCAAATTCATTCTTAATAATACAATTTTTATTAATTATATAATTTCAAACAATAATTTTTAAAGACTTTATAAATGCACTAAGAATTAACTTAGTGCATCTATAATCATTTATTTTTTAAATTCCTTTTTCGTAACTTTCTACCATACGTTTTACCATTTCTCCACCAACACTACCATTTTGTTTTGAAGAAAGATCACCTTTATATCCATTTTCATAATTTTGTAATCCAAATTCTGAAGCAACTTCAGTTTTTAATCTATTTAAACCTGCTTTTGCTTCTGGTACTAAATTTCTATTACTTCTATTATTTGAAGACATATTTACCTACCTCCTTAAAATTCATATTATGTATTTGCCGGCATTAATATATTAACCAAGCTATCAAATATTAATCTATAAAAATAGTAGTATAAATAGTATTAAGAACCTTTATATACAAATTTATACTTCCATCATTTATAACTATATCTTTTATTTTATAAAATTAATAAAAATTATTATTCTTAAAATACATTAATTAAAACATTAAATTTGAAACAATCCCAGCAATTACTGATCCTATTATATCTGAAATCAAATCAAAGTTTGTGTCTTTGAGACCATGTTGATTTTTTAAATTACTAGTAGAAATAGAATCTGAAATAAATTCATATATTTCAAAGATACACCCTAATGAAATACCTATCATTGCTATAAGAATAGAATTATAAAATTTAGGTGAAATCGTATGTATTGTAATCTTTTCTAAAATTAAATAAAAGAAAATTGAAAAAGAAAATGAACCAAAAGCATGTAAAAATCTATCATAATATTTTGAACTATTATAAACATTTAAATATTGACCAACAAGATTATTTCCAACAAATGTTATCAAAACTATCATTATAATAAAAGGATTGATTTGAAATCTTAATTTATATTGTAATATTAAAAATATTATATAAAATGTATAACTCACTATATTTTCAATAAAAAATCTATACTTTTTTTTAATTAACAATCCAATGCTTGTAAACAGAGTTACAAAAGAAAATATAACAGTCATAATTACTAATAATTGATGATATTCCATAAATACACCTCGTAATAAATTATTTACTTTTATCATTTACTTATTAAATATTATTTATTCTAATGTTTAATAAGTAAACTAATTTAAAATTAAGTAAAGTATCACTATACTATAATATACACTCAACGAGTACTTAATACATGCTTACTCATTGAATGTATATTAATAATTAGTCATTATTAATAAGCTTATTAAATTCATTTTGCCCTTTGTAAAGAAGTATTGGAATAAATAAATAACTAAAAAATCCTGCTATATTAAATATAAGTAACATCAATAAAATAGACGAAACTATAGATACAATAATTGATATTTTATTTGATTTCTTTACTAAAAAAATCATGCCTCCCATCATAAGCGCAAATAGAGTTATCATAAGTGAGAATACTATAAAAATTCCAATTGAAATATACTCTTGAGGAATAATTGGCAAATTTCCATATAAAAGTACAAATATGAGTGTCATAACTCCAAAAACAATAGATGTCTTTCCCGTTTTCTTTTTATTTAGCATAAGAATAAATGTGAAAGCTAAATATGCAATACTTAAAATTTTCATTAATCCCATATTACTTCTCCTCTTATAATTACTAAAACGTTTAGATATGTTCTTAAATAAATATTAGTTTCTAGTATAAATAAAATGCTTATTCTTAGCTGAAACTTTTCTTTAACTGTATATATTCTTGTATATTAATAAAGTGATACTCAAAAAGTTCGAAAAGCCAAATCTATTATTTAGTTTCTCGGTCTTTTTCTATGAGCATCACTTTATTTTTTAGATTATACCTTAAACTAATATTAAATTCCTTCTTAATTAATAAAATATAGTCTATTTATATATAAGTTCCTCACTATAGTAGTCAGTAATATTATTTATAAATATTTTTAAATTTATATTAATGAACAAACTTTATTGAAACTTATATATTTACATTAATACTACTTTAATATTTTATAGTATTAATATTGCAATAGATAAAATTACTGAACATACTATAAAAATTCCAAGTAATATCTTCCAAACATATTTTAACCAAGTTGAATATTCTAATTTTGCTATACTTAATCCACCCATAACAACAGCGGAAGTAGGAGTCACTAAATTTACTACTCCACATCCTGCTGAAAATGCTGCTATCATAAGTTCTGGAGCTAATCCTAAATTTGAAGCAAGCGGTGCAAATATAGGCATTGATACTGTAGCAAGTCCACTTGTAGATGGTATCAAGAATGATAGTCCAATATAGATTACATAAGCAAGATTAACAAATATAATACCTGATACTCCATTTAGTAAATTACATGCACCATTTAATATATAAAGGTCTAATCCACTATTAGTCATTATACATGATATACCTCTTGAAATTCCTATTACAAGTGCTACTCCAACCATATCAGAAGCTCCTGCTACAAATGAGCTTACAATTTCTCTTTCGCTCATTTTAGCAATTATGCCAATTACAACTGCCATTAATAAAAACCAAGCTGCGAATTCATAGAACCACCAAGTACCAAAAGGTGCACCCATTAAAATTCCAGTATGCTCACTAAACCATGTTACTCCAAAATCTTCCCAAGGGATTATTCCTAATATCATCACTACAAATGTTATTCCAAATGCAATTAAAGCAAATTTTCTTCTCTTAGTTAATTCAACTATTTCTTCATTATCATTAGAATAAGCTTGTAATGCATTATCTAGTTCAAATTTTGAAACTAATGATTTAGTTGGATCTTCTTTTATTTTTTTAGCATATTTCATTGTAAAATATATAGAAATTGCTAAACTGCCTACCCATAAAAGTCCACCTAATGCTAAAACTATTCCTTGATTAACAGGTACTCCTGCTGATGCTGATGCTATACCTGTTGCAAATGGGTTTATTGTAGATCCAAGTACTCCACAACCAGCACCAAGTAGAACTGTGCTAACTGCTACTAAAGGATCAAATCCTGCACAAATCATTGTTGTTGTTAAAAGCGCATAAAATGCTAAACTTTCTTCTGCCATACCATATGTGCTTCCGCCAATTGAAAATATTATCATTAATATTGGTATTAATAAAAGTTCTCTACCTTTTAATTTCTTAACTATTGAAGCAATACCTGCATTTAAAGCTCCACTCTTAGTTACTACTCCTAAAAATCCTCCAATTATTAATACAAAGAATGCTACATCAATTGCACCAAATACTTTACCTTGATTCCATACACTTATATACTGCCCTTCTGTTTGGGTAAGTGTTTTAAGTGCTTCTGCTATTCCACCATTTGTCATTGCATCATTCATTGTATTTGTTATAGTTGCATCTTTAACTCCAATCATACCAGTTACTGGTGCCATTATAACATCATTAATTTTTGCTGGAATCATGCCAGGAGCAAAGTTTGTTATTATAGCAATAATTATAGTTAATCCTATTAATATAGTATATGCTGATGGGAAATTAAATTTCTTCTTTGAAGCTTTATTGTTTTCCATATTTTTATCCTCCCTTAAATTTAATTTCTCCCATCTTTTAACACCTTTATCCATTAATTTTAAGTTGCTTTGATTAGATCTATCTAAAATAAATTTAGCTTAATTTTTTAACATACATATAATAAGATTTTTAAAATATTTATTTATTGAACTAATATAATTTTAATTTACTATTTAATCGTGTATCTAACTTAAAATTAATACTTAATTAGTTATTATAGTTCCTGTTAAACCTTTTAAAGCATCTTTAGCTTTATTAAGTGATGTTATTAAAGCTAAAGAGTCTTTGTTTAAATTAACAAACTCTAAACAGGCTTCAACTTTTGGTAGCATTGATCCAGGTGCAAATTGTCCTTCTTCTATATACTTTTTAGCTTCCAAACAATTCATTTTAGAAATTTCTTTTTGATTTGGTTTATTAAAATTAATACAAACTCTATCAACTGCAGTTAAAATTACAAGCATCTCAGCCTTTAAGTCATTTGCAAGTTTAGCTGCTGACTTATCTTTATCTATAACTGCTGCTATACCTTCATAGCCATTCTCTTTTTCTATAACTGGTATCCCACCACCACCTACTGCAATTACTACATTATCATTTTCTAATAGTTCTTTAATTACATCAATTTCAACTATTTTTTTAGGATTTGGTGAAGGTACTACTCTTCTATATCCTCTACCAGCATCTTCTTTAAAAGTAAATCCACTTTCTTTTGCTAATTTATCTGCCTCTTCTTTCTTATAAAAGCTTCCAATAGGCTTTGTTGGATTTTTAAACGCATTATCATTTTCATCTACAACAACTTGGGTTATTAAACTAACAACATTTTTATTTAAATTTCTATTTTTTAATTCTTGTTTTATCGCTTGTTGAAGATGGTATCCTATATACCCTTGGCTCATAGCTCCACATTCAGGAAATGGCATATTAAATTCCTCCATAGCTAAATTAATCATTCCAACTTGAGGACCATTACCATGAGTCACTATAACCTTGTATCCTTCTAAAATTAAATCAACTATTGTTTTTGCTGTATCTTTAACTAAAGTTAACTGTTCTTTATGAGAATTTCCAAGTGCATTTCCACCAAGTGCTATGACTAATCTTTTTTCCATAGCTTATTCCCCCTTAAACTCCAAGTGTTGCAAGCATTACTGCCTTTATTGTGTGCATACGATTTTCTGCTTCATCAAATACCACTGATTGCTTACTTTCAAAAACTTCATCTGTAACTTCCATTTCTGTTATTCCAAACTTTTCTCCAACGGCTTTCCCAATCTTAGTATTTAAATCATGGAAAGATGGTAAGCAATGCATAAATATTGCATCGTGATTAGCATTATTCATAAGTTCTTTATTAACTTGATATGGTCTTAATAATTTTAATCTGCTTTCCCATACTTCATCAGGTTCACCCATAGATACCCAAACATCTGTGTAAACTACATCTGCATTTTTAGTACCTTTTTCAGCATCCTCAGTTAAGGTTATTGTACATTCATTTTCTTTAGCAATTTCTCTACACTTATCTACTAATTCTTTTGCTGGAAACAAATCTTTAGGAGCACATGCTGTAAAATTAATTCCCATCTTAGCACATCCAACCATCAATGAATTTCCCATATTGTTTCTTGCATCACCTAAATAAACAAAATTTAATCCTTTTAAAATTCCAATCTTCTCTTCTATTGTCAAAAGATCTGCTAAAACTTGTGTAGGATGAAATTCATTAGTTAATCCATTCCATACAGGAACTTTTGAATATTTTGCTAAATCCTCGACTATTTCTTGACTAAAGCCTCTATATTCTATACCATCATACATTCTTCCAAGTACTCTTGCAGTATCTTTAATACTTTCTTTTTTACCCATTTGAGACCCTGATGGTCCTAAATAAGTTGTTCCCATTCCTAAATCCATAGCACCAACTTCAAAAGCACATCTGGTTCTTGTAGAATCCTTTTCAAATAACAAAACTACATTTTTCCCTTTTAATACATCGTGTGCTTGTCCTATTCTTTTAGCCTTCTTTAAATCTTTAGCTAAATCTAATAAATACCTAATTTCCTCAGGTGTATAATCTAATAATTTCAAAAAACTTCTTCCTCTTAAATTTATAGCCATTTAAAATTCCCTCCATTAATTTAAATATACTTATTCGCATTTTCTAATCTTCTGTAAATATAGATATTAATCTTCACTTAACTTTTTATTCTTAATTGATCTTTGCAAAATAGTATTCTAAATTTACTCCTCTCTTATTAGAGGCATTGACATACAACGAGGGCCACCTCTGCCTCTACTTAATTCACTTGATGGTACAACATAAATTTTAATTCCATTTTCCTCAAGTATTCTGTTTGTAACATAATTTCTTGAATAAACAACAACTTCTCCAGGTCTAATACAAAGTGTATTAGAACCATCATTCCATTGTTCTCTTTGAGAAGTTATATAATCTCCACCGCCGCATGGAATTAAAACTATAGCATCTCTATGAAGATGTTTTGCAAGTACTTTTTCTAATTCCATATTTACTTCATTAATTACTAACTTCTCATTTTCTCCTTTTGTAATTTCAAAAACTTTTAAAGGCCCTTGAATTTGAGGATGAATTGTAAATTTATTATAATCAACTTGAGTAAATACTGTATCTAAGTGCATATAAGCTCTTGATTTAGGAATATCAAATCCTAAAATAGTCTTTATTTTATTTCCTTTTGTGTTAAAGAAAATTTCTTTGGCAAGCCTTTGTAAGCCTTGAGGTGAAGTTCTTTGAGAAATACCAATAGCTAATACTTCATCTGAAATATTTAAAACGTCTCCCCCTTCAAGTGAATAAGGGAAATATCTATCATAAACTTTCTTTGTATCTTTAAATCTTGGATGATAATTAAAGATATATTCAGCATAAATAGTTTCTCTTCCTCTGGTTACTGAATACATTTTATGAAGGCTAATCTTATCTCCAATAGATGCAAAAGGATCTCTTGTAAAATATAGATTAGGCATTGGATCTGTTATAAAAGGATACTCATCATCTACTAAGTCAGCTAATTCTACTTCTTTAAAATTAACCTTAGGTAATTCATCTTTTTTAATGCCTGACATAGTTTTTCTAACTAATTCTTTTGTATCTTTTATATTATTAAGAAATGTTGTTACTTTTTCTATCATGTGTGGATTTAAAACATCTGCTTCTTTTATAAATTGGGCTATAAACTTATCCCGGATTTCCTTCTTATCTATTACTTCTGCCATTAATTCATGAAGATATAATACTTCAACACCATTATCACGCAATACATTAGCAAAAGCATCATGTTCTGCTTGTGCTTTTTCAAGCCAAGGAATATCATCAAATAATAATCTATCTAGATATTCTGGAGTCAAATTTTCTATTTCTTCACCAGGCCTATGCAATAATACTGTCTTTAATTCTTTAATTTCACTTCTTACTAAAATACTCATACTATGATTACCTCCATTTAATACTTTACCCAACAGCTAGTATCAATATAAAAACATTTTGATAACGTATACATTGCTTTAAGGTAATAATTTCTTAGTTTTAGATGTAAAATTTCATATAAAACTAAGAAATTTTTATAGTACATATATATGAGATAATCTTCTTTATACGTGCATATATTGTCGAAATATATAATTATGATATATATTTCCTTCTTTTAATCTTTAATTGTGAATATAATATCTTATTTTTTGATAAAAACATTAAATTTTTCCAATTCTTTATATATTCAATAAAACTTCTTGTAAATTTATGTATTTAAACTGATTTATCTTAAGTTTAATTTTTATCTACATAACTTTAAAATTGTTGTAATGTTTATAAAATTCGAATCATATATTTAAATATATCAGTAAGAAGTTATACTTTTTATTACCTTTTGGTAATAATATTAAGGTGGTTATATTATGGAATTTATGTATATAAAATATCAAAATGGAATAAGAGAATCTATTATAAAAAAAGGAGAAAATATTTTAATGCAAGATAAGAAAATAATATCTTTTGAAAATAGAAAAAAAAGTAAAATGGTTAAATCCACTTCTAAATCAGAAATGCATACATCTACTAAGAATATATGCTTACAAAATAAACTTGATCAGGAAATAACAGATTTTTTCTTTAATGCAGTACACAAAAATTACTTGTCTAATAGAAAATAATAAATTTACTTAACTTTACTAAAAAACACTTATGATAAATTTTATCATAAGTGTTTCTATTATGTATATTATGTAAAATACACTTTAATACTTTTTCGGATAAGTAAGTTTATTTTAACTATAAATATTACTCTTTCTAATTAATTTAAAAAGATAATAACTAATTAAATACTTTAAACAAAATTTATAACACATTAATGCACTAAGTTTATAAATAAAATTATA
Source organism: Clostridium sp. CTA-5 (assembly GCF_054768135.1). Classification (NCBI taxonomy): domain Bacteria; kingdom Bacillati; phylum Bacillota; class Clostridia; order Eubacteriales; family Clostridiaceae; genus Clostridium; species Clostridium sp. CTA-5. The sequence goes on from NZ_BAAAAT010000013.1 coordinate 36,709, forward strand.
ATTGCTGAATTTATAAAATCTATAAAAAGACATCCTACAATTGGTACCACAAAATATGGAGTTGGTGCAAAACCATATTTACTTGCTAATGCATCCATGTTCGCAACAGCATTTGGTGTAGCACCCATTCCAAAGCCACAAATGGCAGAGGCAAATACAGCTGAATCATAATTTTTTCCCATAATACGAAAAGTTAAGAAATAAGCAAATAACCCCATAAGGATCGTTTGTGCAATAAGCATAACAACCATAGGAAACGCTAAATCAAAAAGTTCCCATAGTTTTAATCCCATTAAAGCCATAGCTAAAAAGAATGAAAGACTAATTCCTCCTATTGTTTCTATTTCTTTTTCTTGAAGCTCTACTTTTCTTATATCGCATATATTTCTAATAATAGCTGCTGCAATCATGGCTCCAATATACGAAGGGAATGTAAGTCCTAAATCTTGAATAAAACCAGATATTATAGATCCAACTCCCATTGCTATGAAAAGCCAAGATGTCGCATTCATAAGCCTTTTATGACATAAAATAGCTTCATCATCCTCATGAAAATCACTTAAAGGTATTTTCTTATCATGAACTTGTTTAGGAGTTTTTAATTCATGTCTTTCAATTAAGGTTTTAGCCACAAACCCTCCTATAAAACTTCCCATAACTAATCCAAATGTAGCTGAAGCAAATGCTACTGTCGTTGCCCCTTTAACTCCCATTCCTTCTAAAAGGGGGCCAAAAGATCCAGATGTTCCATGTCCTCCAACCATAGGTATTGATCCTGTGCAAAGTCCTAATAATGGATTAAGATTAAATAGTTTTGCTAGAGAAACGCCTAAAACATCTTGAAATACTACCAATAAAATTGCTATTCCTAAATATATAACAACTTTAATTCCCCCTTGTTTTAATATCTTAAGACTAGCAGTATAACCAATACTAGTAAAAAATGCTGTCATAAAAAGATTTTGTAAGGTAGTGTCTAAATTAATTATTGCTACATTTGTCATTTTTAATATAAGAATAAATATAGAAAAGACAAGTCCTCCTATAACTGCTGATGGTATACAATACTTAGATAATACATTTATTTTTTTTCTTAAATAAACACCTAAATAAAATATAAGTGTTACTAATGCCATTGTTTCAAATATGTTAAGTTTTAACTCCATATATCCCCATTCCTTTCTTTAGTATATGAACTTATTTATACTCAATTATCATTTGTTTTCTATTTCTAGATAAATTTTTACATGCTTAAAGTAATTATCCTACCAAGCTTATCTATTCTTCTTAATACTGCCCTTATATTTATATTATTTTTGCTTAAAACATATAAAAGAAAATAAATAATAAGTCCAAAATTGCAATGGATATTTTTCATCAGGCAAGGATATGAATTGCCTTCATAGTGGGGCTATTAGGTCAATTTCAAGACACAGCATGATAGGAAATAAGCTGGCAAATGAACTTGTTATTTTTTTGATTATGCCTTATAAAAAGTACATTAATACTTATAATTCTAAAATATATAAGTTCCATTAAAGTTAGTTTATTAATATAAATCTTAGAATATTTATAAATTATATTAGTCACCAGTATAGTTAGGAACTTATATAGAAAATTTATGATATATATGTTTCTAACTAGATATTGTTAAGCCATTTATAATTTTCTATAAAAGATTATAAATGGCTTAACTTAATTAGAACATATATATTAATAATTAGGCTCATCTATATATATATATCCATATAAATACTCTGTATTATATATTTCTCTGTATTTAAACAATACACCATGCCATGCTGATTCTGATATGTAAACCCTACTATTTTCTATTTTTTCAACTACTGCAACATGTCCAAATCCACCTGATTTAGGTAGTGATGATTGCCATACTGCAAGTGCACCTATTCTAGGTGTAGTGCCATATTTATATTTTCCACTATTCTTATTTGCTTCCCACCATTCATAACCATTTCCTGTGAAGCTAGCATCAATAGGTGGTTTTCCTGTAATTTCCCATATACGTCCCCATGCGTACCATGTACAGTTCCCTACAATAACATTCCCATTATTAAAAAATGGAGGTGACAACCTTGCCTTATAAAAAATATTATCATCCGAATAATAATCCCTATCATCAAGTTCTGGAGCAATAGTTCTAATTTTAAACTCACTTATATTAGAATTTTCATCAGGATTCTCTGTTGGTGGGATGATTTCATTTGGTGGAGTAAAACTAATCCATTCACTACTTGCCCATCCTTCTATCCCATTTCCAGATACTTTATAAAATCCATTAACTTCTTTTCCTATAACAGTAATTTTTGTTCCTTTTGATAACTTTCCTACTATTTTAGCTGATATTAAAGCATCTTCTCTAATATTTAAAGGACTACTTTCAGTAGCAACATAGCCTGTACAGTTTTCTGATTCATTATTATCATTTTTTTCTTCTATATTATCATTTTTTTCTTCTATCAAAGCACCATTATCTGAAAAATTATAAATTATTCCATCTATACTAATGTTTCCTGTTACCATGCATCCATTAAAACCCAAATAATAATAAACTCCGTTTTCATTTAACCACCCAATATTCATTGAACCATTTTCTGATAAATGATACCAGTTCCCATCATTATCCTTTAACCAACCTGTTTTCATAACACCATTTGATGATAAATAGTACCAATTCTCATTAGTATCTTTAAACCAGCCTATTCTCATAGTTCCATCATTTGATAAATAATACCATCTTCCATCATTATCTTTTAACCAGCCAGTTTTCATTTCACCATTTTCTGATAAATAGTACCATTTATTATTAGTATCTTTAAACCAACCTATTCTCATTATTCCTTCTTTATTGAAATAATACCATTTATCATTTATTTTTTTCCACCCTATAGACTTCACTTCATCTTCTATCCATATCCAATTATTTTGTGAATCTTTATTCCATATAGCATTTGCTGTTACTGGTGGTATTGCTACTATTGTTGAAAATACAACAGTGGTTATTATTAAATTTCTTAGATATGCCTTCTTCACTTTACACTTACTCCCCTTATGTCACTTTTACTATCTATTTATTTTAATATACATTTATCCAAGTGCTACTTTACTATATTATAACCCATTTGGTAAATATAAAAGAAATACTAGTTATCAACTTGGATAAAATTTCATAATCTTCATCCAAAGCAAAAAACCTATAATGTTAAGAATAGTTTTATTTGGATATATTATATCACATAAAGGTCGAACTTTGTCTGATTTATCTTATATTATTAATTTATAACATTTATTAACTTTTTAGTTTTTACATTAAATAATAGTCTTGTATATTTATGTATAGTTAGTTTTATGATATACTATAAATTACATATAAATACATTTTATAACAGTAAAATTCAAACAAAGAAGTAATTTATAGTCAAAGTTTTATTTATTTTGTGAAGATTATAATTAATAAATATAATGCCTTTATACAAGCTCTATACGTAATTTACATCCATATGAAAGAGAGGTTATATTATGAATAAAATTGCAAAGCAAGTTACTTCATTTGCTAAAGAAATGGTGCATAATTATTTTATTAAAAAAGATTTTAAAAAAATTATTGAAAATATTGATGAAAATATTACTTGGATTAGTAGTTGGAAAGAGGAAATTTGCATAGGTATTAATGATATTTTATCTCTTTGTAATTTTAAAACACAAAACATTTATAATTTTGAAATTCAAAATGAGCAATATTACCCTGTTGCTTTTTCTGATAAAACTTATCTTGTATTTGGGGAAGTTACGTATAAAATACTTTTAAAAGATGAATCTTTTATAAAAGACCCTATACGTTTTACATTATTATGCAAAATATATGACACTAAATTAAAACTATGTCATATTCATACTTCTACTTATTTAAAAGATAAAAATTATAAACCATTTTTGATTAATTCTAATCAAAAAATCACTTTATACAATGATATTGAAAATGATTATTCAACAATAAATAACGATTACAGTGTTATAGTTGCAAAAAATCAAAATTTATATAGTTATATGTTAAAACCAGATTCATATGAACTTATATATATTAGTCCTAATATTAAAATGCTATACCCTAATGCCAAAGTCGGTGATTGTTGCTATAGAGTACTCGCTAATAAAAATTTTCCATGTGTTCACTGTCCTCTTGTAACATTTAATTGTAATTCTAGTAATACCATTGAATTTTATAATAAAAAATTAAGTGCCTGGATTAGTTCTACTGTTACACAAGTAGACTTATCCCCAAATAAGAAGGCAAATTTAATTTGTTTTTCTAATATAACAAATTTTATTGACAGAATAACATCAAAAGACTCGTTAACAGGTCTATTAACATTAACTAAATTTGAAATTATTGCAAAAGATTTATTAACCAAAAGAAATGAAAAGCAGTTTGCTCTTATTTACTGCGATATTGATAAATTTAAATATATTAATGAAACTTTAGGATATGCTATTGGAAACAAAATCTTAATTGATTTTGCAAAACTCTCATCTGCTTATCTTTATAAAAGCGAATTGATTTGTCGTTGTTCAGCTGATAAATTTATTATACTTTTAGAATATAAAAATATGGAAATATTAAAAAACAGATTAGATAATTTTAATAACAAATTTATAGAAATTAAGAAATTATATTTTAATAATATAAAAATTTCATTAATAGCTGGAATATATTTAATCAAGTCCAATGATAAATCTTTAATTTCTATTATCGATAAAGCTAACGTTGCAAGAAAAACTATTAAAGGATCTCATAAAAGTCATTATGCCTTTTATGATGATAAACTTCATATGCAAATTACAAAAGAAAAAGAAATTGAAAATCTTATGCTTTCATCACTTGAAAACAAAGAATTTTTAGTCTATTTACAGCCTAAAATCGAGCTTCCATCAAAAAAAATAGTAGGTGCTGAAGCTCTTGTGAGATGGTTAAACCCACTCAAAAAAATAATTCCTCCAATAGAGTTTATTCCTTTATTTGAAAAAAATGGATTTATTGTAGATTTAGATTTTTATGTATACGAAGAAGTATTTAAAAAAATGCGTTCATGGATAAATGATGGAAGAAATCTTATTCCCATTTCTTTAAATGTATCTAGGGTACATTTAAACGATACTGACTTTATCCCTAGATTAAAGAACTTAACACAAAAATATAATATACCAACTTCTTTAATTGAACTTGAACTAACTGAAAGTATGTTTTTTGAAAATGTAGATTATTTATTAAAAACTATGAAAGAATTGAAATTATTAGGTTTTACTTGTTCTATTGATGATTTTGGTTCTGGATACTCTTCTTTAAATTTATTAAAAGATTTGCCTATAGATGTTTTAAAGTTAGATAAAGACTTTTTTCCTAACCATTATATTAATAAAAAGGAAAAAGTAATTATATCTAATATTGTTAAAATGGCAAAAGAACTTGATATAACAGTTCTATCTGAAGGAATCGAAACAGAAGAACAAGCTGATTTTCTAACTGAAATTGGATGTAATATGGCTCAAGGTTACCTATTTGACAAACCCATGCCAATAAATGTATTTGAAAAAAAAATGTGGAATTAATGTAAATGAAATAAAAAACCAAAGAGACATTGTATATTTAATAAATATTCACTCTATTTTAAAGGACCTTCTTAGACTATTTTTTGAGAGGGCCCTTATTTATTTACTCTATTTTAAGTAACCTTTCTGTACATAAACTTTATACTATCTCCAAAATCTGTAATTTTATAACACCTATACATTTATCAATACTTTTAACTTTGTTTCAAAATAAGGTTCTATTTCAACTAATAAATTCGTTTATCTACAATACTAATACTATTTTAAAACATATATTCTCTATAAATTGCACCATACTATTATCTACTTAATATAATAACTTAAAGGATTATTTTTTCTTATAAACTAAAGATTGTTAACTAAAAAACTTTAAAGAAAACTGAATTCATTTTATATCTATGTATAAAGGGGATGGTGTATTATGGATAATATTAAAGAAAAACAAGAACGACTTTTTAAACAAAATTGTTTAAAACTTCAAAGTATAATAAATAATATTAATGCAGGAATTACTATAATTTCATATAATAAATTTTTAACTATTTCTTATGCAAATTATGGTTTTTATAAACTTTTAGGATTTTCTAATCAAGAATTTTCATCTAAATTTAAAAATCAATTTGATAATCTAGTGTTTAAAGATGATTTACCTTTATTAATTAATAAATTATCACAAATTAACTCTAGAGAAGAAGTTAAAATTGAATTTAGAGTATATAAGAAAGATAAATCTATTACTTGGTTATTAATTAATGGTTATTGTATTAAGTTAACAGAAAAAGAAAAACAATTTTTATTTGTACTTGTTGATATTAATGAGAGCAAAAAGCTTCAACAAGAATTAAAGCTAGCTAAAACCCACTATAAAATTATTGCAGAACAATCTGATAATATATTGTTTGAATATATTATTCCAAGTGACACAATTGTATACTCTCCTAAGTATACAAAGCTTACGGGAAATAAACCTATAATACGTAATTTTATAAAGACTATTATTAAATCTAATTATATCTATAAAGAGGATATTGAACTATTCTTGTCTCTAACAAAAGAAATTTTATCAGGTAAAAAATTTGTTAGTAATGACTTAAGAATAAAATCTAAAGATGACACTTATATATGGGTTAGAATACAAGCAACTACTATATTTGACTTTAATAATAAACCTATAAGATCTATAGGAAAAGTTTTAAATATCGATAAAGAAAAAAAAGAATATTATACTTTAAAATTAGAAACCCAGTTAGATCCTCTCACTAAACTCTATAATAAAACAGTAAGTAAATCTTTAATTGATGATTATCTTAAAACTCAAGATAAAAAAACTACTCATGCCTTTATGATTATTGATATTGATAATTTTAAATTAGTCAATGACAATCTTGGACATATATTTGGAGATTCTGTACTCTCCAAAATTGCACTTGATATAAAAAAACCTTTTAATGATTCTGATATTATTGGTCGTATAGGTGGAGATGAATTTATTATTTTTTTAAAAAATGTGCCTTGTATTGATTATATATATGAAAAAGCTAATTCTATTTGTCATATATTTAAAAACACATATACTGGAGAAAATAAAAATTACAAAATTTCATGTAGTATTGGAGTTTCACTTTATCCTAATCATGGTAATAACTATGATGAACTTTTAAAAAAATCTGATCATGCACTCTATAAAGCTAAACAACACGGAAAAGATTGTTTTGAAATATATACTGAAGGTATTATATACAATAACTCTTTAAAAAAAGATACTTTATTTAATTCTGATGCTAAAACTAACAATTATTCTTTAGATAACAAATTCAAAAATACTTTAGTAGATTCTAACTTTAATGTATCATTTAAATCAAAAGATGAATCACTTTCTTCTCCAGATATAAACAATGCTTTTGAAATAGCAACATCAATTGATCCATTAACTAGATTGATGAATCTATCTAAATTTGAAGTAGTTGCAAATGATTTATTAAATAATAACTTACAGAATAGTAAATATGCACTTATATATTCAGATTTTAATAAATTTAAATATATAAATGATACTTTAGGTTATTCTATTGGTAATAAATTATTAATTAAATTTTCTAACCTTATATCTGATTCGCTTGAAAAAGATGAATTATTATGTAGATCTTCTTCAGATAACTTTATTACACTAATAAAATATACTACCGTTCAAAATTTAAAAAATAGACTAAAATCATTTAACGAAAAACTTATAAAAATTCAAAAACAAGATTTTAGTAATATTAAAATTTCAGTTATTAGTGGTATTTTTTTAATTAATTTTTATAAAAATAATTTATATTCAATAATAGATAAAGCCAATATAGCAAGAAAAACTATCAAGGAATCTCATAAAAGTCAATATGCATTTTATAATAAAAAACTTCATATTCAAGTAACAAAAGAAAAAAAAATTGAAAGTCTTATGGAGACTGCACTTGAAAATAAAGAGTTTTTAGTTTATCTACAACCTAAAATTGAACTTTCAAGCAAAAAAATTGTTGGAGCTGAGGCTCTTGTTCGTTGGTTACGTCCTAATAAAACTTTAATTTCTCCTGGAGAATTTATACCTTTATTTGAAAAAAATGGATTTATAATCGAACTAGATTTTTACGTTTATGAAGAAATTTTTAAGACTCTTAGACGTTGGATAGATGAAGATAAAAATATTTATCCTATCTCTATCAATGTTTCACGTGCTCATATAAATGATACTTCATTTATTTATAGATTAAATAAATTAATAAAAAAATATAACGTTCCAATTAATTTAATTGAATTAGAATTAACTGAAAATATGTGCTTCAATAACATGGACAATCTTGTACAACAAATAATCAAATTAAAATTACTTGGTTTTAGTTTCTCGCTTGATGACTTTGGTTCTGGATATTCATCCCTAAATCTCCTAAAAGATCTTCCTATTGATGTTTTAAAACTAGATAAAAGTTTTTTTCCTAACAATACTATTAGTAAAAAAGAAAAGATTATAGTATCTAATATCGTTAACATGGCAAAAGATCTTGATATTTCAGTTTTATCAGAGGGTATTGAAACTCAAGAACAGGTGGACTTCTTAACAAATATCGGTTGTGATCTTGTTCAAGGTTATTACTTTGCTAAACCAATGCCAATAGAAGACTTTGAAAAAAATTATAGCAATAAATCAAGTGATTCTTAGTATTAACCTGAATTTAGTTATAAATATGATGTTTATCTAAAGATAAAAAGATTTTAAATATTTCTTAAAAAACAAATTATTTTTTAATAGTAAATTATAGAGTTGATTATCTCAAAAACTATGCATTTGAGATACTCCTCTTATTTACTATTAAAAATAAGTTTTTTATTTATATAAATCTGAAGCAAGTTCTTTTAATTTTTCTACATTTATTACTTCAAAATAATTTTCATTTTTAATTAAAATTTCTTTCATTAAAAATAACTTTAATGTTCTAAGCAAATGTCTATAACTAGTTCCTAAAAGTTCTGATATTTGAGTTAAATTTTCATTAAATTTTATCACTTCTCCATTTTCTGTTTTTACCCTTTCCCCTGTAACATATATATAACTTGCTAACCTGTTTTCAAGTGGATAAAGTAAATTTATAGAACTGTTTTTAGAAAAATCATTTAACTTTTCTCCTAATGAATTACATAGATATCTTAAAAATTTAATATCATTAATTAATTTTTCTCTTGCATTATCTAAACTAATACCTATACAATAAGTATCTTCTATAGCTTGTACATTTGTAGCTGGATTTTTTAAATCTATTAATTCTATATCCCCAACAATAGCAAAGTCACTATAAAAACAATTAAGAAGAGATTTTCCATTACTTAAAGTTATATATACTTTTGCCTTACCTTTTAAAATAAAAAATATATATTTATTTTTTTCACCATCTTTACATATATACTCATTTCTTTTAAAAAGAAATAATTCCATAAACGGTTTCATATCGCTAACAAAAAGTTTATCAATGTTAAACTTTTTAATATATTCATCCATTAATTTAATATTATTTACTTTGATCATTATCCAAACCCACTTTCTATACTTAATATATTCTATTAAGCAAAGTTTATTTAACACTAATAATAACTTAATATTATTATATTAACTCAATTATAAATAGTTATGACATATGTCATAACTATTTTCAAGTATTTTGTGTTAAATTAAATTTAATATATATGTTCTAATTAAATTAATATCTTTATTTAACAATATATACTTAGAAGCATATATCATAAATTTTTCTATATAAGTTTCTTACTGAAGTGGTGAATCACATCATTTATTAACCTTTTAAGATTTATATTAATGAACAACTTTTATTGGAACTTATATATTTTGCAAAGGAGTAATTCGTTTATATGAATAATTTACTTTCTGCCTTTATAGGTGCTTTAATAACTATAATGGTAATGTTTAATGGAACATTATCTAAACTATCTGGTAATTACACTTCAACAGTAATAATTCATATTGTCGGCCTTTTAGGCATTTTATTTGTTCTTTTAATAACTAAATCAAAAATCAAACTAGAAACAGGACTCCCTTTGTATTTATATAGTGCTGGAGCTATAGGAGTTTTTACTGTTATTTTTAATAATTTCAGTTATGAAATACTTGGTGCTTCAATTCCTATTGCATTAGCATTACTTGGACAATCTATAGCATCAATTGTAATAGATAATTTTGGATTATTAGGAATGAAAATATCTAAATTTAATAAGAAAAAATCTATTGGATTAATATTTATCGTCTTAGGAATATTTATAATGACTATTTTTTAAGGAGGAAGATGCATGTTTTTTATAGCTTTAGTATCAGCGTTTTTAGCTGGAGTTTCTATAGTAATTGCTAGAATTATAAATTCAAACCTAGCAGATAAACTTGGAACATTACAGGGTACAGTTTTCAATTTTGTTGTTGGATTGTTATTCTCATTCATTTTTCTAATTTTAAGTAATGAAAGAACTAATATTTTAACAATAAATTTTAAATCAATTCCTTGGTGGGCTTACTTAGGTGGATTATTAGGTATAGTAATAATTATACTATCAAATTATATTACCCCAAAGATATCTGCTTTCTACTTAACATTGCTTATTTTTATAGGACAACTGTTTTTAGCTATAATTATTGATTATTTTACTTTAAATATCTTATCTATAGGTAAAGTTATTGGAGGATTTTTAGTATTAGCTGGGCTCTCTTATAATTTATTTATAGATAAAAAACCAGATGATATCGAAATTATAACTAATGAAATAGATAATGGAATACATATATAAATAAATTAATATGCTAGTTAATAAATAATATATAAAAAAAATAAGCTAATATAGATTAATTATTATCTAAATTAGCTTATTTTTGTTTTCTATAATGAGTGTTCGTCTACTTGTACTTCTGATTTTGTTAATTTACCATCTTTATCAAAACCAAATCTTGAAGTATATTTTTTACTTTCTGATCTATAAACTATTTCATCATCATATTCATCATCTGGAGTTCCTAATTTTTCCTTAACTTGTTCTAAAGTTAATCCTTTTGGTACTATTCCTTTAACACTTGCATCTTGATAGTAACTATCATGTGTATAATAATATGTAATAGATGTGATTAAACAGTCTTCTATGTTCTTTTCTACAGCACTTGTATTAGCAACTGAAAAACTTCCATATTCTTTTCCATCTTTCTCAAAAGAAGCTATACTTAAAGTGTATTTATTTCCTGGAATGCTTTTTACAGGTTCATATATTTCTGAATCTTTTATTGTAAAACCGTTATCTAATACTTCTTTAACTGTTGTTTTACCAACTTCTATTTTTATTCCTTCCATTTCAGCTAATGGTATATCCTTGTCCCCTTTTAAAGCTGGAAAACCAATTAAACATACTACCCCTATTATGCATATTGGTATTATCTTTTTAATTATATTTTTCATGTATACCCCTCCTAATTATGTAAATCATTATTATAATGACATAATTTTAGCAAACTTGTCAACAGTATTTTACATTATATTTCATTTTCTTTCATTTTATGATTATTTTCACATTTATATTTCCATTTTATATAATTTTAATAGTACTTACTTTATATAAATTTACTATTGATTAAAATCATATAAACTTATTTCCCTAATAATTCCATAGTTCTAGTAAAATAGTTTATTTTTAAAATATATAATTAAATAAAATTCTTTAATTATATATTCGCTCATGTTGACATCTTACAGATTTTTATGTCAATATAAATGTTATGATATTAATAAATTAATGATATTCGGAGGATAGATATACTAAATGCAAAAACTTCTTAGTAAAATGCGTCAAGCAATAAATGATTTTCATTTAATTCAAGATGGAGATAAAATTGCTGTTGGTCTTTCAGGTGGTAAAGATAGCTTAACTCTACTCCATCTTTTAAATTCATATAAGAATTTCTCGCCTCAAAAATTTGAACTTATAGCAATAACATTGAATCCAGGTGGCGTTGATAATTCGCCTTTGCATACTTTATGTGAAGAATTAAATGTACCATTTTATGAGATACAAACTGAAATAAAAAAAATTGTTTTTGATATAAGAAAAGAAAAGAATCCTTGTTCTCTTTGTGCAAATCTTAGAAGAGGTGCATTAAATGATAATGCTGAAAAATTAGGCTGTAATAAAGTTGCTCTTGGACATCATAAAGATGATGCTTTAGAAACTCTTATGCTTTCAATGTTTTATGAAGGAAGAATAAATTGTTTTTCTCCTAAAACTGTTATGGATAAAAATAATTTGACTCTTATTAGGCCTATGGTTTATATAACAGAAGATTCTATTAAAAATATTACTAAAAAGTATAATTATCCTGTTATAAAAAATCCTTGTCCTGCTGATGGAAAAACTAAAAGAGAAGATATTAAAATTTTAATTAAAGATCTTAATAATAAAATTCCTAATTTAAAGAAAAATCTTTTTGGATGTTTAAATAACTCTGATCAACTGTTCATATGGGATAAAAATTTAATAAAATAGATATATTTTAAGTGAATGTTTTAAAACATAGCAAATAAAATAATTCTCAATAACATACATAAAAAAGATAGAAATATAATTTAAAATATTTCTATCTTTTTATATTAATGTGCCTTATTTAGTTTTTTCAAGTGGTTTCTTTAATATAGAAAGTATTATCATACCTACTATTGCACCTGCTAAAATTGCTGCAATATATCCAAGTTTATTATCTATAATCCCTATTACAAATAATCCACCATGTGGTGCTCTTAGAGCACAATTAAAGAACATTGAAAGTCCACCTGTTACTGCTGATCCAACTATACATGCTGGTAATACTCTTAATGGATCTGCTGCTGCAAATGGAATTGCACCTTCTGTAATAAATGATAATCCCATTATATAATTTGTAATTCCTGATTGTCTTTCTCTTTGTGTATATCTGTTTTTAAAGAAAGTTGTACTTAATGCAATTGCAAGTGGTGGAACCATACCAGCTGCCATAACTGCTGCCATTATTTCATAATTTCCACTTGTAAGTGATGCTGTACCAAATACATATGCTGCTTTATTAACAGGCCCCCCCATATCAACTGACATCATAGCACCTAAGATTATTCCTAATAAAATTTTACTAGTACCACCCATTGAATTAAGACCGTTAGTAATAGCTTCATTTATTATTCCCATAGCTGGATTTATATATGCTATTATAAGTCCTATTAAGAATATTCCTATTAACGGATATAGTAATACTGGTTTTAATCCTTCTAAACTATCTGGTAACTTATCGAATAACTTTTTAAGTCCAACAACTAAATACCCTGCAATAAACCCTGCAAGTAATGCTCCTAAAAATCCTGAACTAACTACTGGAATCTCTTTATCAAATGCATTTGCAAATGTAAGTCCTGCATTTGCAATCGCTCCACCAACAAATCCTACTGCTAAAGCTGGTCTATCCCCTATGCTCATTGCAATAAATCCCGCAAGCACTGGTAACATAAAACCAAATGCACTCTTACCAATATTCATTAGAAATGCTGCAATAGGTGTTCCAGAACCAAAATTACTAGGATTTGCTGCATCATATGTGTCAAAAAGGAATGCTAATGCTATTAATATACCTCCACCTATTACGAATGGTAACATATGGGATACACCATTCATAAGATGCTTATAAATTTGACAACCAATACTTTCATTTTCTATATTTTCATCTGATGTATTACTGCTTACATCATGATTATACACAGGTGCTTTTCCACTTATGGCTTCTGTAATTAATTCTTCTGCTTTATGTATTCCATTTGCAACTTTTGTTTTAATTACTCTTTTACCATTAAATCTACCCATTTCAACATTTTTGTCAGCTGCAATAATTATACACTCAGCATTTTGAATTTCTTCTTTAGTTAAAACATTTTTAGCCCCTCCAGAACCATTTGTTTCAACTTTTATTGTAACACCCATTTCCTTACCTTTGTTTTCAAGACTTTCTGCTGCCATGTATGTATGAGCTATTCCTGTAGGACATGCAGTCACTGCTAAAACCCTATATCCTTCATTGTTTGAAGATGGTTTAACATGATTAACTTCAGCTGGGAATTTTTCATCTTCTTTTTTATCAATCAAACTCAAGAATGTATCCTTATCTGTACAGTTTATTAAACTTTCCTTGAATTCTTCATCCATTAATATAGTTGATAATCGCGCTAAAACTTCTAAATGTAAATTGTCACTATTATCTGGTACTGCAATCATAAAAAATAATTTTGCTACTTGTCCATCTAAAGAATCATAGTCAACTCCATTTTTACATACAGCCGCTGCAAGAGATGCTCTTTTTACAGCTTTAGTTTTTCCATGTGGTATAGCAATACCATCTCCAATACCTGTTGTACTTTGTTCTTCTCTAGCTATTATAGCTTTTTTATATTCTTCCTTATTATTTAAATTTCCTGTTTTGTCCATTAAATCTACTAATTGATTTATACAGTCTTCTTTTGAATTAGGATTAAAGTCTAAATTGATACCTTGTTTTTTTAATAAGTCAACAATTTTCATTCTTCTTCCCTCCATATCCTTATATTTGAGTTAATAAATTTTCAACTTCTTCTTTTGTTGCTAGTTCTTCTGAGAATGCACTTGCACTACCAGTTGCAATTCCAATCTTGAAAGCTTCTTGTATATCATTATTTTTTATATAACCTGCTAAGAATCCTGCTACCATTGAATCACCTGCACCAACTGAGTTTTTAAGCATGCCTTTTGGTACTTCTCTTTTTACTGGTTCTCCATCTTCAGGTAATAATATAGCTCCATCACCAGCCATTGAAATAAGTACATTTTTAGCTCCCATTTCTTGAAGTTTCTTTCCATATGTAATTATGTCTTTATCATTTTTTAATTCTACATTAAACATTTCTGCCAATTCATGATGATTTGGTTTTATTAAAAATGGTTTATATTTTAATACTTTTAAAAGTAAATCTTTCGTTGCATCTACTATAAATTCAACTTTTTTATTTAAAAGTCTCTTCATTATATTTTCATAAATATCATCTGGTACACCATTTGGAATACTTCCTGATAATATTAAGTAATCACCCTCTTTTAAATTTGAAAGTTTTTCATATAATTTTTCTAAGTCTTTACTTGTAATTTTAGGACCAGAACCATTTATTTCTGTTTCTCCTGAACTTTTAAGCTTTACATTTATTCTAGATAATCCTTCTTCTAATTTTATAAAATCACAATTTACTCCATGTTCTTTTACTTGTTTTGCTATTTCATCACCAGTAAAACCTGCAACATATCCTAATGCTGTATTCTCTACTCCTAAGTTATTTAGTACTATAGAAACATTAATCCCTTTTCCTCCAGCATATATTTGTTCTCTTTCACTTCTATTTAATGAATTTATATTAAAATTATCAACTTTTAATATGTAATCCAAAGATGGATTAAGAGTTATTGTATTAATCATTTTTAATCACCTCTACTACATTAGTATCATATTTAATATTCCTATTTATTTTATTAGTTATTATTACTGCATCTTTTATTTCTCCAAAAGTTATAAAACTTACTTGCTCTAATTTTGATTCATCTGCTAAAATAAAAGCTTCATTACATCTTTTTATCGCTTCTGCTTTTACCATTGCCTCATTTACATCTGGAGTTGTATATCCTTTTTCATTACTTATACCATTTGTTCCAAAAAATCCTTTTGAAAAATTATATTTTTTAAGATCTTCAACTGTTATTGGACCTACAACTGCTTCTGTTGTCGCTTTTAATTCCCCCCCTAATATAAGAGTTTTTATATTCTTTTCTAAAAGCTTCTTTGCATGAACTATCGCATTAGTGACAACTGTTATTTCCCTCTCTTTTATAAATTCTATTAATTCTCCTGTTGTAGTTCCTGCATCTAAATAAATCATATCTCCATTTTTAATTAATGATGCAGCATATTTAGCAATTTCAAATTTTTCATTTATATTAAGTGATTTTCTAATATTAACCATATAATCGTGTTTTGAAGCTCTCTCGCCATTTAAAATTGCTCCACCATGGATTTTCTTTAAAAAGCCTTTATTATGAAGAGTATTTAAATCTCTTCTTATTGTTGATTCAGATGCATTTAATATTTTAACTAAATCTGCAACTGCAATTATCCCCTTTGAATTTAATTCCTGAAGGATTATATTATATCTTTCTTCTGTAAACATTATCACCACTCCGCATCTTTATAATAAACTATTTTTTAATAAAAATCAATCATTTTCAGTCAAAATATTTCAAAAATAATCATTTTTAAATAGTTTTAATCATATTTTATTATTTTTTTACTATTATTTACCTTTTTAGATTAACTTTTTCATTCATAATCATTCAAAATAAATCATAAACATTATATTATTATCTTATTTATTAAATATAAATACAAATAAATAAAGCACCACATTAACTAGTTTGGTGCTTGAAATATATAAAATATTTTAATTATTTTAAGTCATTTAAATATTTTAATGATGATTCAAGAAGCACACCTTCTTTAGTATCATAATCATGCTTGCTGCTTTCTCTAATACATCTCTCTACAAATTTACATGAATCTTTAACACTATCCAATAATGAAATCCCTTTTAAATATTTTCCTATCAATACCGATGTAAATATATCTCCTGTTCCTGGATATGATTTTTTTAACTTATCAGAAATAATTATATCAATTGAATCGGTTCTTCCTAAATATATTGATGTTGCAATTTTACTTTTATCTTTAACAGGAACACTTGTAATTATAATATTTTTACATCCAAAATCAAATAATTTTCTGGAAATATTTAAAAGCTGTTCCTCTGATACATATTCTGTTATTTTTTCATTAGCTAAAATACATGCTTCAGTAAAATTAGGTGTTATTATATCTGAATACTTTAGTAGTTTTTTTAACTTTTCAGAATAATTCTCATCAAAATTAGAATAATAATTCCCATGATCCCCAAAGATAGGATCAAAACACACTAACGTAGTATCCTTATTTACTTCTTTTATAAATTCATAAGTTTCTTTTATATTATCAATAGTTCCTAAATATCCAATAAAAATTCCTTCAAAATCAATATTAAATTCTTTATAATGTTCAAACGCATCTTCCACATACCTTTTAAGTTTAACTATCTTAGGGTTTCCAAATCCCCCTGTATGAGTGCTTAAAACCATTGTTGGTATTGGACATGCTTCTACTCCTAATGTTGAGAGTACAGGTATAACATTTGTTAATGCTGCCTTTCCAACTCCACATATATCATGTATCACAGCTACTTTTTTTATAGGTTTTTTCATACTTCCTATTACCTTTCAACGTATTATTTCTAACTATATTTTGCTCAATCAACTAAATTGTAACATATTTTGCTTCAATAATTAAAAATAAACTTATATTTTAAATCAATATTTACACTTTAATATAAATATTGACTAAAAACAAAATAAAATATGAATAAAAATATAAAAGAATTTCCAAAATCTTATTACAAATGGAAACTCTTTTTTATTTATATATTAAATTTATAATTATCTAATTAATAGCTCCTATAATATGTGTTGTTGCTTTCTTTATTGCAATTGATAAAGGAATTGCTATTGCAAGACCTAACGCTGTTGTTCCTATAGATGCCAACAATTTTATTGTTGCTGAAGCTAGTCCCACAAAAACCAACCAATTAAATATAAAATATCCAATTAGTGAAACTATTCCGCCAGCTACAAATCCTATTATATTTTGAATTGAATTTTCACCATTCTTATTATTCATAAAACATATCTTTCCTGCAACATAACCTGTTAATCCTTTAACTATTAATGTTGGAATTATCCAAGCTGCAAATGTAGGATCTAATGCATCATATAGTGCACATCCTATTCCTGCTGACAATCCTGCATCTGGCCCAATCAAAACAGCCGCAATAAAAATTGCAGTAGTTCCTAAATGTATCATAGTTGTAGATCCTCCTAATGCTAATGGAACATGAAGATAAGTCCCTACAAAACATATTGCAGCCATTACTCCTATTAACACCATTCTTCTTGTTGAAAACTTCATTTTATCTGCCCCCTAAACATTCTATAAAATTAATTTAGTATACGCTTTAAAACATATACTAAAAACACTATTGTATTATTTACTCTATAATAGTAATTAAAGTAAATATAGTCAAATGTATGGGTACAATTCTCCTTTTGTTAAAAAATCATAAATTTCTTTTTCTGTTAGATAGACATCACCAATTATTCCATGAGTCCTGTAAAATCTATTACAATCATGAAAATCCGATCCTGCAGTATAAATAAGATTTTTCTCTCTTGCCACATTTAAAAAATATTCTGTATCTTCTTCAGTATTACTAACATATTTTGCTTCTAATCCATCAAAATTTAGTTTTATAATTTTTTTAAAATCTTTCCTATTAAGCAAAACTGGATGCGCTAATATAACTGTAGCCCCAAAAAATTTTAACAATTCTATTCCACTTTCAACACATATTCTTTCTTTACTATCATAAAAATTTATAAGGCTTCCTAATAATTTTTTTACCATAGTTATTTTTTTATTTTTTATACATTTTAATACTTCAATAAGAAGATCATCTTTATAACTATCATCCTTAAAATATCCTAAGACATGTACTCTACTATTATTATATCTTGTAGAAAGTTCAACACCAGGTATAACCTTAACACCAAGTTCTTCTCCAGCAGTAATAGCTTCATCTATACCTGAAGTAATATTATGGTCAGTTAAAGATATTATATCTACCTCTCTTTTTTTAGCTAAATCAACGACTTGCCTTGGGGTATAACTTCCATCTGAACATGTAGAATGAACATGAAAATCTCCTTTTTTATACATAATGACTCCTTTAAAATGTTATACCACATTTTATTATATGAAACACTAGGTTAGTCGTTACTCTATCACTTTAATATATTTATCATGCAAACACACTCTTATTTCTCCATGTTCCTCTTCTCCATCTTATATAAAAGATACATCCTCTTAAACATTCATCACACATCATTGCAATCCATACTCCCTGAAGTCCCCATCCGAGTTTTATTCCAAAAACATATGCAAGCCCAGTTGCAACACTCCACATTGATAAAACTCCTATAAATATAGGGTATTTAATATCCCCTGCCGCCTGCATTCCTTTTATTATAACCATATTAAAAGCTCTTCCAAGTTCTAATAAAATATCTATAAATAATAATTTTTTACCTAAATTTAAAATTTCAATATTTGAAGTAAATATACCTAAAAGCTGATTACTAAGTATAAATAAAATTATTGATGCACTCACTGAAATCATAGCAGCTGGTCTCAAAGTTTGAAGCACTTTGTTATAAGCTTCATCTTCATTTTTAGCACCAATAAGATATCCAACCCTAATTTGATTGGCTTGTGACACTGCTGCACCATATATAAATGAAAACCAAACCAATATATTTACATAAGCCTTTGTTGCAACTGAACTTGTCCCCATCATGTTAACAAAAGTCAATATAACCATTTGAGAAAAATTATAAGAAACTGATTCTCCTCCAGCTGGAAGGCCAATCATCATTAGTCTTTTAAATGTTTGTTTTGGAAATGGCTTTAAATAACTCAAAGATACTTTTCCTTTAACATTTTTTTTAAATATAAAAATTATTACCATAACACCAATTAATCTACTTAGCACACTTGATATAGCAACCCCTTCAACACCAAGCTTTGGTACACCAAATGAGCCTGTTATAAAAATAGAATTTCCAATTATATTGATAACATTTACTATTGCTGAAACATACATTCCCTGTTTCATAAGTCCATTACTTCTAAGTATAGCTGAATATGTCATTAATATTGCTTGAAGAAATATACCTCCACCTATTATACTTATATACATTTTAGCGTCACTTAATAATTCGTTAGGCATTCTTAAACATTTAAAAAACACCTCATTAAAACATAATAATATTAAACTTATAAAAACACTAAAAGCTAGATTAGAAAATACAGATACTGAATATACTTCTGATACTTTTTCGTAATTTTTTGCTCCGAGATATTGTGATACCAATATTGTAGTTGCCATTGTAATTACACTAAAAGTTATAAGTAAAAAATTCATAATCTGATTTACATTTCCAACAGCTGCCACTGAATTTTCTGAAACCCTACTCAACATTAGCTGATCCACATTGCTTACAAGCATTTGTAAAATAAGTTCAATAAAAATAGGCCATGTAAGCCTAAATAAAGATGTTCTTTTATCTATTATGTTTGCACTACTCATTTTTCTTTCCCCCTCTTTTGTAATGTGATTGTTTTAAGTTAATATCGATATTACAATATCAACACTGCTTTAAAACATAGTATTTATAATAATATATTCCCTATTCTTTGTAATTTAAAATTCCTTAAAATTTAGAAATAATTATCCTAAAACATTCAACTACTATTTATTACTTGTAGAATCATATGTACTATTAATGCTAATTATTTAATAAATTCTAACAAAAAAACAAAACATGTAAACTTTAACAAAGTTTACATGTTTTATATTACATTGCTTATATATATTAATCAAGGAAAAACTTATGTATTAAAATTTCTTATATAAGTATAATATTCCGTTTTTAGGCATATAAACTGTTTTCCCTTTAAATCCTCTTTTTTTAAGTTCTTTTTGAAGAGTATACATGAAAAAGCCATGAGTAACTATTAAAATATTTTCTGACTTCTCTTTTTTAGCTTCATTTTCAAGAAAATCAATAAATTTTTTAGCTTTTGTCTCAGTAATTTTTCTTTTTTCTTCTTCTGGACCAAAGTTAAAATACCAAGCTAATCTAGAACTTATTGCCCAAAAACAATATGGAAGTTTTAAATTTGTCTTAAATAAGGGACTTATAGGAACTTCTCTAATAAAATCACTTTTAACTATTTTTCCTGAATAAACATCTTCTGCTGTTGTTATTGCCCTACTTAATGTACTTGAATAACATTTATCCCAATTTATATTATGTAATTTCACATCATTTCGAGTAACTTTACTATTATTATAAGATTCTTCCCAACCTTTAAATTCTTTCGATGTCATAAAAAGCTTCTTTTTATAATTAACCTTGAAATGTCTTATAATACCAATTCTCACAATATCCCCTCCTACACTTTTATACTTAACATAATTTACTTTGATTTTTACACTACATTTAAATAAATATTTATATTTAGTATAAACATATTTATAAAATATAGCTTAATTTTATTATAATTAAGTCGCATTAAAGTATTATCTATCAATATATACTTCTTTATTATTTTAGAATTTTATTAAATTACTATACCACTTATTTCTAATTTAATAAAGATTTTAATAAAAAATAGATATCTTAATTCAAACCTTTGATTTAAGATATCTATTTTTAGATAAAAATTTTATTCTATTAATATAGAAAACTTATTTTTCAATACAATATTTCCCAGAAAATACTTTAATGTTTCCTATTTTCATAATGAACATGAAGTAACTCTTTAGACTTATCCTTTAATATTTCATTATATAAAGATACCATCATAGGATTTTCTTCACTTCTTTTAATTTGAGCAACCTTGTCTGCTTTATATAATCCCTTTGCTCTTTCTTTTTTACCAGCTTTTAAACTAAAAGGTTGTCCTGCTCCACATATGCATCCTCCTGGACAAGCCATAACTTCTACAAAGTCAAAATGTTCTTCTCCAGACTCAATTTTTTGAATTAAAATTTCTGCATTACCCAGTCCACTAACTACCGCTATACGAAGGATATTATCTTCAATTGGAAGTTCACATACCTTTACCCCTTCCATACCTCTTACACCAATAAATTCTATATCTTTTAATGCTTTAGGAGTTTTATCTTGAGCTACTCCTCGAATAACTGCCTCTGTTACACCTCCGGTAACACCGAATATTACACCCGCGCCTGAATATAAAGCAAATGGCATATCAGGTGACTCTCCTTCTATCTCATTAAATCTTAATCCTGTTTCTTTAATCATTGAACTTAATTCTGTTGTAGTAATTACATAGTCAACTTCTTTAATGCCATCTCTTATAAACTCTTCTCTAGCAGCTTCTGCCTTTTTTGCTGTACATGGCATAACTGCTACAGATATTGTTTCTTTTTGCTCTGATGCATCCTTTTCTTTAAAATATTCTTTAATAACAGCGCCAAACATTTGCATTGGTGATTTACAAGTTGACACATACTTCATAATATCTGGATGTTTTGTTTCTACATATCTAACCCAAGCTGGGCAACATGAAGTAAATAGTGGAAACTTGTTATTTCCTGATTCTAATTTTTCTAAAAATTCTTTAGATTCTTCCATTATTGTAAGGTCAGCACTTAATGAAGTATCATAAATTTCATCAAAACCTATTCTTCTCATTGCTGCTGAAATTTTATCCATTACATTCTCACCAGGTTTTATCCCAAATTCTTCACCTAATGCTACACGTACTGCTGGTGCTACTTGTGCAACAACTCTCTTATTAGAATCATAAAGTGCTTTCCAAATTTCTTTAAAGTCATTCTTTACAACAATTGCACCTGTTGGACATACAGTAGCACATTGTCCACAATTTACGCACTCTGTTTCTGCTAAACATCTATCAAATGCAGTACTTACTACCATCTTAGATCCTCTATGTGCAAAATCTATTGCGCCTACATTTTGCACCTCATTACACATTCTAACGCAATCTCCACATAAAATACATTTACTTGGATCACGTATGATTGATTTAGAAGAAGTATCTAATTCCTGCTTAATATTATTATCTTTAAATCTTATATTCTTTAAACCAAAACGAAGTGCTAGTTCTTGAAGCTTACATTTTCCATTCTTTTCACATATAGTACAATCTCTACAGTGTGCTGCTAATAATAACTCTAAAATCATCTTACGATGTTTATATAATTTAGGGCTCTTAGTTTTAATTGACATTTTATCTTTTGGTGGTGTAGAACAGGAAGCTATAATCCCACCCCTCTCATCCTCAACCACACACATTCTACATGCTCCATAAATTGATAACTCTGAATAATAACAAAATGTAGGTAAATCAATCCCTGCTTTTCTAACCAAATCCAAAATATTTTTTTCTTTATCAAATTCTACCTTATTACCATCAATTATCATATATTTTGACATAGTTTTTTATCATCCTTTCCATATTTTATATCTCTTATTTTATTAAACCAGTTCAACTGCCTTGAAAGCACATCCTTCCATACAAGCACCACATTTAATACATTTTGATTTATCAATGGTATAAGGTTTCTTTAATTCTCCTGAAATAGCTTTAGCTGGACATAACCTAGCACATTTAGAACATCCTTTACATTTATCCTTATTTATTTCATAAGACATTAATGCTTTACATACTCCTGCCTCACACTTTTTATCTACAACATGAGCTACATATTCATCTCTAAAATATTTTAATGTACTTATAACTGGTAATGCTGCACTCTTTCCAAGTCCACAAAGTGCTGTTGATGAAATAGTTTCAGCTAATTCTTCAAGCATGTCTATATGCTCTAATGTACCTCTTCCTTCAACTATATCTGTAAGTATCTCTAGCATCCTCTTAGTACCTTCTCTGCAAGGTATACATTTACCACATGATTCATTTTGTGTGAAATTCATAAAGAAACGAGCCACTTCTACCATACAGCTCTTATCATTCATTACAACTAATCCGCCACTACCAATCATTGCTCCAACTTTCTTTAATGAATCAAAATCTAAATTTAAATCAAGATGATTAGCATGGAGACAAAGACATCCTCCTGATGGGCCTCCTATTTGAACTGCTTTTAATTCTCCATCTTTAACTCCTCCACCAATATCAAATACAACATCCTTTAATTTTATTCCCATAGGAACTTCTATCAAACCAGTGTTTTTTACATTACCTGTAAGTGCAAATGCTTTTGTTCCATGATTGCCATTAGGTCCCATAGTTTTATACCAACTTGAGCCTTTATTTATGATAGGTGGAACATTACAAAATGTTTCAACATTATTTAATACTGTTGGTTTGCCAAATAATCCTTGTTCAACTGTTCTTGGTGGTTTTACTCTTGGCATGCCACGATTACCTTCTATAGATGCTGTTAAAGCACTTCCTTCACCACATACAAAAGCTCCTGCGCCTTGACTAATATGTAGGTGAAAATCAAAACCTGAGTTTAAAATATTTTCGCCTAGAAGTCCTTTTTCCATGGCTTGTTCAATAGCAATTTGTAATCTCTTAACTGCAAGAGGATATTCTGCACGAACATATATATATCCATTATTAGCTTTTGTTGCAATACCAGCAACAATCATTCCTTCTATTACTCTATGAGGGTCCCCTTCCATCATACTTCTATCCATAAATGCACCTGGGTCACCTTCATCACCATTACATACAATAAACTTTTCTTTTTCGCTTTGATTTAGTACTTGAGACCACTTTCTTCCTGTTAGAAATCCTCCACCGCCTCTCCCACGAAGAGAAGATTCCAAAATTTCATTTACTATTTCTTCTGATGTCATATCAAAAAGAGCTTTCTCCATGGCAGTATATCCATCTGACGCTAAATATTCCTCAATAGATTCTGCATTAATATGACCACAATGTTCTAAAGCAACACGTGTTTGTTTTTTATAAAATGGAATTTCTTCTTGCTTACTATAACTTTGCTTGCCATCATTATAAATTAAACGTTCTACAACTTCATCTCCAATTATACTTTTTTCAATAATTTCTTCACAATCACTAACCTTTACTTTTATATATAACCAACCCATTGGTTCTATTCTTAATAAAGGACCCATTTCACAAAAGCCATGACATCCACTCTTTTTTAAACCTATACTATTATCATGTGGTTCTTCTTCCAGTTTAAGTTGAATACTAAGTCCTCTTTCTTCTATTAATTCTTGAAGTCTTTTATATATATTTAAGGATCCACCGGCTACACAACCAGTTCCTGCACAGATTAAAATTTGTTTATATTGGCTGGCTAAAGCAACTTTATATTTTTCTCTTATTGCATCTAATTCTTCTCTGTTGTTAATTTTCATTGGCTGTTCCCTCCTTTAGCTCCTCAATTAATTTTTTTGCTTTTTCCGGTGTCATGCTTGGATATACTACATCGTTTACAGTACATACAGGTGCTAGTCCACATGCACCTAAACATGATACTGTTTCTACAGTAAATATCATATCATCCGTACTACATTTTGTTTCTGAAAGACCCAATATATTCCTAAATTCTTCTAATATAGGAACAGACTTTCTCACATGACATGCTGTTCCATTACAAATTTTTATTACATATTTTCCTTTTGGTTGTAATGAAAAATTTTCATAAAATGTTGCCACACTATATATCTTTGCTTCACTAATTTTAAGTGCTTTTGCAATATAAATTAATGCATCTTGTGGTAAATATCGATATTGTTTTTGTACTTCTTGCATAATTGAAATAACCGATGCTTTGTTATAATTATGCTTAATCAAAATTTCATCTAATTTTTTCAATTCCTCTTCGTTTAACATAAATTTTTTCCTCCCCCAATAATACATGTAACGATAATTGTTTAATCTATATTTATACTATATAAGAATACAAAAAGTTTATCAACCAAATTTTATTTATTTTGTATAATTAAGTAAATTAAGTTCATTTATTGAAATTAATTTACTATTATCTAATACTTTTTAATATTTAAAATTTATATTTATACAACATAAATTACTATTTATAATTCTATGTCTTACTGTAACCTTAATTTTAAAAAATTTATTTATTTTTTATTTTTTTCCTAGAATTTTATGTTAAACTATATCTTATTATACTAAAAACTTAAGAAAGGGAATTAAAAACATGAAAATTGAATTAGATAAAAAATTAGTTAAATATGGTATATACTTAACTTTTACAGCAATTGCTATATATATAGCATTTTTGCTTCTTTTTAACATCGGTACACTTATAGGAACCATATTTAATATTATAGACAAATCATTAAGTTTGATTAAACCATTGCTTATTGCAATTGTAATTACATATTTATTATTTCCACTTACTAAATTTATTGAAAATTTTTTAGGTAATAATAAACTATATAAAATTAAAAAGCCATCAAATAGACGTATTTTAAGTATTGTTTTTTCCTATCTTTTAATAATAGGAATTATTTTATCATTACTTTGTGGAATATATTTTATGATTGGTGGACAGTTATCAAAAAATACTAGCATTACTAATATAGTAGAATATATTTCTATCTACATAACTACTCATTCATTTTCAGTAGATTCAATTAATTCTACTTTACAAAACTTAAATATACCCTTTATAGATACATTAAAACCCCATATAGTAGACGTAGTTACTTATACTCAAAATTATATAGCAAATAATATTGGAAATATGGCAGTCTTTATAATGTCTATTGGAAGTAGCCTTGCCACTTTTTTCATTGCATTAATTATAAGTATATATCTATTGAAAGACTATGAGTATTTTATGAGTTTATGGCATAAAGTTTATTATCTTATCTTTAGGAAAAGCAAATTAGGAAATAAACTTAATTATGTATTTATAACTATACATGAAGTATTTGGAAAATTTCTTCGTGGACAATTATTAGAAGCTTTTTTTGTTGGAATACTTTCAGCGATTGCACTTTCAATCGTTGGTATAGATTATGCATTTGTAATTGGTATCATTGCGGGGATCTGTAATATGATTCCTTATGTTGGACCAATAGTTGGTACAATTCTTGCTGCTATAATGGGACTACTTAGTGGTATACCTATAAAAATAATTTATGCTATAGTTTCTATGCTTGTTGTTCAACAAATTGATAACAATTTATTGGCACCTAAAATTGTTGGGGATAGTGTTGGTTTACATCCAGTTTTTATAATGCTTGCTATTTTAATAGGTGGTAATGTAGGCGGATTACTTGGAATGTTACTTGCTGTACCACTTACTGCTGCATTAAAAGTATTATTTAATAATTGGTATTCAGATTATATAAAGAAAATAGAAAATAGAGATTAATATATTTTTAAAATATATACTAAAATTCGCTTAAATAAAAGGTTATATTTTATAAAATAAACAAATAAAAAGAAGATATCTAAAATTTTAAATACAGGTATCTTCTTTTTTTATATAGTTTTTTATTTCATTGCGTTTTAATTCAATATTAATATTGTAATATAGAACTCTCAGAAATTAACCTTTGTTTTATAACATAAACTTATATAATATATTTTATTTCTCCATCAGGAAATACCTCTTTTATTTCCTGATGAAAAAACTCTTTCATTTCTACTAATTGTTCTTTTGTATAAACGTATTTTCCATATCCGAATTGACCATACTTAAATTTTCTTTCTTCATCTTTCATTGGAAGTGCATTATCAGGAAACACCTCCATTATTATATTTTTGGCTCTTGATGTGTATCTATGTGAAATGACTTCAAACGTAAGAGGGTATTTTAAATTTTTTGGTAACTTTTTTCTTAATTTACAAAGTAAATCTCTATAATCCTCTTTCCATCCTTCATATAAGAATACAGGCGCTATTATAAATCCTAATGGATATTCAGCTTTTGCAACCTTTTCACAACTTTCTAATCTCATATCAAATGAGCTCGTTCTATTCTCATAATTATTTATTACTTTTGAAGTGTTTAATGTAAATCTTATTTCTGTATGACCATTATGTTTAATATTAAGCAAATTATCAACATCATTAAACTTCGTAACAAACCTAAATCTACCATTTTTATTATTAGCAAAAAATTCTATAGTTCTTTTTAAACAATTAGTATATGGTTCTATAGGAATGGGATCTGATGTAGCAGCTCCCTCGAATATAGTAATCTCAGGTAAACGTTCATCTATATACTTCTGTGCTTGATTAAGTATATCCTCTATATTTACATTAACCTTTATATAAGGTTTATCACCTAAATTAGTATTTAAGTAACAATATTGACAATGTCCAATACATCCAGATATTAAAGGTAATTGATAATGTGCTGATGGTTTACAAGACTGAAATTTAACGCCCTTTTTAACACCAACAACTAACGTATTCTTCCCTTCTCTATAAAAATCATATAACTTTACTCCTGGAATATGCTGTTTCACTTTATTTGAACTTAAATTTACTATCTCAACATTTGAATTATCCTTAAACTTATTATAAATATTCTTTCCTATTTCATAATTTAAAGAATCTTTCTCAAACAAAATTCTTTTTGGAACAAACATAGTTTTCCCCTTCCTTAATCGTGCTATTTAAAAAGACAATTAATAAATAAAATGTTATATTAAATACATAAAAATATTTCTTAACACATCTTGACTATGTCCTTTTATATAAATATTTTTAGTATTATTTTTCAATATTATTCAAGAATGTAAAAAAATCGTCAATGCGACTGTGGAGCTGTCGATTTTTTTTAGCCATACACCCTTTCCAAACGTAGTGCAGGAATAATGGTGCGGCATATGATTATTTTTTATTCTTTAGGTTTTATTTCTTAATCTTTAAGCAAAAATATAATCTAAGTTATTCACCGATTTTAAAAAATATAATCTCCTAAAGAATAAAAAAGCCTATCTCAAAAACACATTTTGTTTATGTTTTAAGACAGGCCTCTATTTATTATGTTTTAAGTAAATTTTATTTATTTATTTTGGTTAGATTTATTTACATTTTCTGAATAAATATTTGTTGGAAAATTAAAATCATATATATTATCCTCTATCCTTACTTTATCAGTTACCATCTTACCATCTTTATCAAAATAGTACCAATATCCCCCATTTGACATCCAAGATCTATTAGCCATCATCCCATTTGACCAACAATAATACCAATTTCCATTATCCTTCATCCAACCAGTTTGCATAAAACCATTATTTCCAAAGTTATACCACTCACCATCTATTTTATGCCATCCTGTAACATTTACTGAATTTTCTTCCCAACTCTTTGTACCATTAGAGTTTACTTTCCATTTTGCTGATGCTGAAGTAGCAGTTACCCCTATAATTGATGTTGTAATTAATAAACTAATAATTAATTTTTTTATCATTTTATGTTCCCCCTTATATTATGACATGTTTAAAAACTAAAATTTCCTTTTAATAAGTATCTTTTAAATTTACCTTATTTTCCCTATATGTATAATATTACAATTTATTATGTTATTTTTCAATTTATTTTTATAATAGTGAATTATAATTTAATCTCTATCTATAAATAAATGAATAAAAAATAATTTAAAAGTCAATACTTTAAATATCCTAACAATCTTCTCAATATAAAAAAGCATATGCGATATTTCAGCATATGCTTTTTAACTTTATATAAAAATCAATTAAATTTTAGCTTTATACACATGCTTGTACACTTTTCTTTTATAATTTTCAAATTCATCTTTATTTACTTTTCTTGGATATGTCATTACCATCAAAGGAAGTGGTTTATGTTGCTTTTGCAATGGTAATTGTACATAATCATAATCATTTAAATAAAATCCTAATCTTTTATAAAAATTTATTCGTCTTCTAGCTATATCTGTCTTAGGAGGTTCAACTTCTAAAAATATAGTTTTTTTACATTCTTTCATATAATTATTTAACATTTTCGTTCCAAGACCATTTCCTCTAATATTAGGATTTACAGCAAAATGTTCAATAAAATTAAATTTATCAAAATTCCAACTCGCAATAAAAGCATTTATGTTTTTTTCTTGATCTTTATATGCATAAATCTTATACATCATTTCATCTAAAAGTTTTATTTGATCATTATAATTTCTTCTTTCCTCATCAGGAAATGAAGCATCTAATATCTTAAAAAAATCATCAAAATCGTTCTTTCCTATAATATCTAAATTACTATTCATTTCTAATACTCCTATTTATTCATGTTTTTATGATATATAAATGAAATATAAATTATATATCATAATGAATATTTCACAATCAATCTTATATCCATTATATACATATAACTAAATAAAATAAAATTACTAAACTTTAAGTATTTACTAATATACAAAAATAAAGGCATAAAGCAAAGTTTAACTCACTTTAATACGCCTTTATTTCTTAGCTTACATTTTTTAACTAATATGGTTGTTATAAATATTTTAATAAAACTTGTTCATCTATATAAATCTTTTATTAATTAAAATTTCATAATTAAATATTTATCTAAAACTAAACTTGTTTATTTTTATGGTAATTGTAAATATAAAAAGGTATTCCGATAAGCATTAATACAAATCCCCACATTACAGTTTCTGCTCCAGAACCATATATAGTCCATATAGAATATATAAATGCTAAAAGAGGAATTATTGATTTTTTTATAAACATTTTAAAACTAAAATCTGTTTTTCCCTTAAACATAAGCATCATTTCTGCTGATACAGTTAATAAATATACTGGTAAAAATGATAATGTAGCTAATATTGTTATAAATGTAAATGCAGATACCATACTTTTTTGATAATTCATTATAAGTAATATATTTACTAATACAGAACCTATTATTAATGAATTTACTGGTGTCCCATATTTAGGGTGTAATTTTCCAAAAAATTTAGGAAATACTCCATCTTCTCCTGCTGCATATGAAACTCTAGCTGTTGATAATAACCATCCAATTGTTGTTCCTAAAATACATACTACAACTGCAATTGTTAAAAATTTCCCAACTGAATTTCCCAATATATTTGTTAATATATCTGTAAGCGGTGCTGTACTTATGGCAAGTTCTGAATTTGACATAGCACCCATACATCCAATACTTATTAAAATATATATAACGGAAGCTATTATCATTCCATATATTGTGCTCTTTCTTACATTTTTTTCAGGATCTTTTATCTCTCCTGCTGTTACTGTAGAACTCTCTAATCCTACAAATGCCCACAATGTTGATGTTGCAGCTAATGGAATTGTTCCTAGGCCTTTTCCTTCTGGTATAAGAGGCATTAAATTTATTTTATCAAAATTTAAAAATGCTGCTATTATAAATACACCAAAAAAAACTATTTTAAATATTGTTGCAAAAGTTTGAAACTTTCCAGCTTCTTTAACTCCAATTATATTTAATATGGTAAATATCCATAAAATTGCACTAGTATATATTATTGAAACTATTGGATTTTGAAGCTGTGGTATAAATGCTTTACTATAACTAGATAAAGCTACTATTATTGCCGCATTTCCAATCCATGATCCATTCCAATATAACCAAGCACTTAGAAAACCTGTAAACTCTCCAAAAGCCTCTTTGGTATATTGATATGCCCCTCCTGTAGATGGGTACTTTGATCCTAAATTTGCAAAAGATATTGCTATTAATATTGAACCTATTGTTGTTATAACCCAAGCTATTATTGTTGCTAATGGACCTGAAACTTGGGCAAGTGTGGCCGGCAACATAAATACCCCAGAACCAATCATATTTCCACATACAAGCATAGTGGCCATAAATAGACTGATTTCTTTCTTCATATTGTTATTTTCCATTTTTTCCTCCTAATGTCTGGAATAAAATTGTAATTTTAAAAATTATATTTAACATTGTAATTTTATCAACTTCTCATGATTTGTCAATCTTATTATTTAATCTTTACATAAATACTTTATACTATATGTATCTTAATTCAAACTTTTAATATAAATTATAATCAATGCTATTTACATATAATTTAATCAACAATTTTCTGTTTTATACACCAAAGACAAAAAGCTATACCTGTAATAATAGATATAGCTTTATTATTAATAAACAATATGTATAAACGTATTTAATTAAACTTCCTCTTTTTTACCTGCCTTTTCATATAACCATATTCCAGTCCACTCACATAAAAAGCCTAATACTGCTCCTAATAACAATGATGGAAGTAATCTTGTCCAATCACCATTAGCTGCAAATGTTGAAAAAGATCCTACAAACGCGCCAGGTATAAATGCTAGTAATTTAATCTTAGATTGTATGCATAAGAAAAATGTTATCACAACTGTCATCAGTGCCCCTGATAATGGAAAGCCTAATAAAGCTGATATCTTTATGCTTAACATTGCCCAAAATACGCCACTCATATTTGTAAATATGGCACTCTTAAAACCATCCTTTTTCCCTCCTGCTGCAAAAAAAGTGGTACATCCTGCAAATCCTGCCCAACCTATTAAACCAGTAAGATCACATCCTATTATCCATCCTCCACAAAGTATTGCAGTAGTTAAGGATAATGCAAATAAATAGCTCATTCCTGTTCCCTCCATTTAATTTAATTATAAAATTATTTTCATTTAAGGCACATGAAGTAAATACCAATTCCAAAGTTGCAATGAATATTTTCATCAGATAAAGGTACTTATTGTTTCCTTAATTATGTCTAATGTATATTTCTTTAACATTTTCAACATATTATTAATATGATAATATTTACCACAAAAATAGCTGTGTTTAATAATTTTATTGTCAAACACAGCTATTATTATAAATGAATAATAGAAAAATTTATAGAATTATTTTTCTTTCTTTTGAATTATTTTTTAATTTTATTTCTCCTTTACCTATAGCTGTAACTGGACATACATGTGCACATAAATGACATCCAACACATCTTTCTTTATTTATCTCAGGTTTTCTCTCTTTATCATTCCAAGTTATG
The DNA here is from genome assembly GCF_054768135.1 of Clostridium sp. CTA-5. Lineage (NCBI taxonomy): Bacteria > Bacillati > Bacillota > Clostridia > Eubacteriales > Clostridiaceae > Clostridium > Clostridium sp. CTA-5. Next base: position 69,708 of record NZ_BAAAAT010000013.1, read on the forward strand.
GCTTGATGTGCACCATCATAACATGAAATATAACATCTTCCACATCCTAAACATTTATCTTTATCAACATCAGGATACACTATATAGTCCCTATCTAAATCTTCAGCTGGAATAATATTATCTATAGCTATCCCAACCATATCCTCTAATTTTTCAAAGCCTTTTTCTTCCATGAAATGAGATAATCCACTTATCATATCTTCTACTATTCTATATCCATATTGCATTACTGATGTAGTTACTTGAAGATTACTTGATCCTAAAAGAATAAATTCTAATGCATCTTCCCAAGTTTCAATTCCTCCTATTCCACTTATTGGAACACCTTTTAATTTTTCATTCTTAACAAGTTCATAAATAAATCTTAATGCTATTGGTTTTACTGCTTTTCCTGAATATCCTGAAACAGATGATTTAGCATTAACTACTGGCTTAGCAGTCATTGAATTTATATCAATACCAGTTATACTCTTTATAGTATTAATAGTTGCGAGTCCTGTTGCTCCACCTTCAATAGAAGAAATAGCTGGTATTGTCATATCTCCTATATTAGGAGTCATTTTTGCTAATATAGGAAGATGTGTGCCCCTTCTTGTTGCTTCACAATACTTTTTAACAAGTTCTGGACTTTGTCCTACATCTGATCCCATATCATGACTTGTCATCTGAGGACATGAAAAATTACATTCAATCATATCTGCCCCTGCTTCAGTTACAAGTTTTGCAAGGTCTTCCCATTCTTTTTCATTTTGACCCATTATTGAAGCTACCACTACTTTAGTAGGATAGTTTTCTTTTAATCTTCTTAAATCATCTAAATTTTGTTCTAATGGGTGATCTGATATTTGCTCCATATTTTTAAAACCGATAAATGAAGTTGCTTCCTTTTTTAAATTATCAAAACGTGGAGAAACTTCATTTGGTACAAAGAATCCTATTGTTTTAAACATTACACCTGCCCAACCTACTTCAAAAGCTTTTGCACACATTTCATAACAATTTCCTACTGGTGATGATGATAGGAAAAATGGATTTTCACATTTTACTCCACAAAATTCTATTGATAAATCCTTAATAACGCTCATTATCTAGCACCTTCCTTCCAGTTTAAATACTCATCAATTTTTTCTGCTGCTTCTTTTCCTAATTTAAGTGCATAAACAACTGTTTTGTCCCCTTCAACTATATCTCCACAAGCAAATACATTTTCAATATTAGTTTTATAATTATCTGTTAGAAGTATCCCCTTATCGTTAACTTCTACATCAGCTATAGAAATTATGTCATCTTGTTCTTGTCCAATTGCAAAGATAACGTTTACTGTACCCATATCTAAAGTTGAATCATCAAACATACCAATACCTTTGAATCTTGATACTTTATTATTTTCTCCAATGATTTCTTCTGGTTTAATACCTGTAAAAATTGGAATATTTAAATCTATGACTTCTTGAATGCTCTTTCTTTCTGCTGGCATTTTATCTATAGTTCTTCTATAAACTATTTTAACATCTGCAGCTCCAAGATTTTTAGCAGTCATTGCACAATCTATTGCAACATCTCCACCACCAATAACTACAACCTTATCTCCTAATTTATAATTTCCATTTGATTTTACCTCTGCTAAAAAGTCTGTACCACCTATAACCCCTTCTAATTCATTTCCCTTTATATTTACATCTTTACTCTTTTGCATTCCACATGCAATTAAGAAAGCTTTATATCCTTCTTTACTTAATGAATCTATTGTAATGTCATTGCCTATATTAACGTTTGTTTTAAATTCTACACCTAATTTTTTTATATATCCAATTTCATTATCTACAACAGCTTGTGGTAATCTTTGTTCAGGTATTCCATATGTTAACCATCCACCTAATTTTTCTCTCTTTTCAAATACTGTAACTTTGTAACCTAATTGTACTAATTTAGTTGCAGCAGCTAATCCACTTGGGCCTGAACCAATTATAGCTACTTTTTCTTTTTTAAGTTCTACAGGTTTTAATATTTCTAAGCCTAATACGTTTTCATAATCAGTTAAATATCTTTGAAGTTTTCCAATTTCTATTGGTTTATCTATACCACTTCTACTACAAGCACCTTCACAATATTTTTTAGTTGGGCATACTCTTGCACAAATTCCTCCAAGTATGTTGTTCTCTCTTATTGTTTCTACTGCTCCCTTTAGATTTCTAAAACGAAGTGAGCGAATAAATTTGGCTGGATTTGTACCGACTGGACATGCTTGTGAACATGGTGCATCATGGCACAACAAACATCTTGAAGACTCTTCTATAGCAAAAACTGGACTTATTTGTTCTTCACTATTATTTTTCATATTATTGTTTTTATTCAAAATAATCCCCCCTAAGTTGTATCTTAATAATATATTATTAAATATATTATTTAAATAGTTTGTTAATTCGCATTTTCATTATAACATATATAAAATTACTATTTTTCTACATTTTTTCTCTTTATGTTAATGTTTACATTGCTTATTTAATAAACCAATTATTTTAAAAATTAATATTTTAAATAATTTCTTTTTTAACCATTATATTTATATATTTCATATTTTTTAATTTAATAATTTAGTTATATTTTAAAATAATATCGACATTAACTTAAACATAATATAAAGTACTAATTAAAAACCCCTATGTCTGTTCTTTCCCAATAAACAAACATAGGGGTTTTTAATGTATTTGAGTTATTTTATTCTTTTTATTAAATTCTTTCCAAGTATAAAATCTATTTACTTATTATATAGTACAAATCTAAATTATTTTTTAGGTACTTTTTTAATAAAAATTACTTTTTATTAATTGTATCATTTATTTTAGAATTATCTTCATTTGAAATATCCTTATTATCTTGATTGTTTAAATTAGAATTTTTATTATCTTCTTCTGGTTTAGGTATTTCTATAGAAGGTATTTCTACTTCTGGTTTTGTTTCTGGAACTATTCCTGGTTCCTGTTTAATTTCAATACTTTCATCAGTACTATTTGGCTTTTCTACTGGTGGCGCAATTTCCTTTATAGGCTGATTATTTTTATCTTTATTAGATGTTACATCATCATTTAGTTTATCTATAGGTTTATCTATAGCCTTATCTATATCTTCTATTTTAGGCATATTCTCTTCTATTTTAGGTATTTCAATTACGTCATCAGCTTCCCAATGAATATAATTCCCCTTATCTTTTATTAAAGAAGTTATTTCTTTAACAGGTATATCTTCTATGTCTGATTTAACATCTTCATTTAATGAACGAGTGGCTTCATATCTGCCTAAACTAATACCTTTTGTTTTAGCTTCTTCTACAGCATCTTTATTTGCCTTAACATATGTTACATTCTCACTCTTAAAGGTAGTTTGAATAACATCTTTAATCGTATTTTCATATGTTTCATCCTCTTTGCCATCTAATAATGCAAATCCAACTAAAACTTCACCGTCTTTATTTAAATAATTTTTTTCTACTAAAATAGATTTTATATTTTCAATTCCATCATTTATATCAAGACCATTAACGCTTGAAAGATCAATATTCTTTCCATCTGCATTAATACCTTCAACTTTTACTATCTTTTTCTTATTATTTACTTCTATTTGAATACTTGGATTAATATCTAAACTAACTACAGCATACGCTTTTTGATAAGCGAACGGTTGAAAAAAAGTAAATATAAGTAAAAATAGTGCTGCAAATGTACCGAATGTCTTAAATAAACTTAATTTATTTATACTTTTATTTGCATTAAGATTAACAATATCTTCTTGAAAATAAAATATTTTTTGTCCTATTATCATTCCATCTTTAAGTTTTATGCTATCCATAAGACCTAATTCATTCATTACTATTGCATAATCTTTTTTAATTTCCATTAAAATTCCTTTATTCACTATACTCACCTACTTTCTAATCCAACTTTTTAAAGTTCTAAGATTTTTATTAAGTATTATTACTACTGATATAATAAACTTTTTACTTCTTTTTATTACTTTTTCAGTAACCCTAAATCTTAATACAATTTTTTTAATTGGCAATCTCTTTTTTATCTCCATAAAAGCAGTAAATTCTTCTACTTCATTTATAGATTCTGCTAATTGAATTGCGTTTTCTCTTGTTGCTTTTTGCTTAGGAGCTTCATTTACTAAATCTTCTAAAGTAAATCCAAAAGAGTTTATTTCACTTTTTAATTTATTTATATCTTCAATTAAAAAAGTGTTATCCTCTTCTTCTATATATTCTTGTTCAATATTTATTCCCTTTTCTGCTAACTCATCAAGTGATGAACACGAGTGTTTATTTTCACTTTTTAAATAATTTTTAATTCTACTTGATATAACAAGCTTAGCAAAGGGTAAAAAGTATCCTTTATCTTTATCATATCTTTCAACTGCTTCACTAAATGCAAGTAATGCAACACTTAACTCTTCGTCATTTTCGCAGGATACATACCTTCCTGTAACATCTGATATGCTTTTAATTATAAAAGGCATATGTTGGTCTATAAGTTCATTAATATCTAAGTCTTGTCCAACATTTAAATCCTCTAAAACACATTCAAGCATATTTGCGCTCCCTTCTGACTCATCATTATTATATACAAAAAATAATAATAGTTTGGGTACTTTTTACTATAATATAACTAAAATTTTCTTGAAAATTTATAAATTAATTATAATTTTATTTTGTATACTTTTATATCTTACCATATTTCAGAGAATAAAGTAATAAATCCCGACATAATTGGCTAATCTTAATTAATTTAGAAAATAACACGTACTTATATTATTAATCTGTTTCATATATAGAAAATTTTATGAATATATTTAATTAGTATAACTATTTTAAGGTGGGCAATTTTAATATGATTAAAAATGTTAAAGATCTAATTAAAACTATTAATAATGAAAATGAAAGTGATCGATTTGCAATTTTATTATATCTACATAAAATAGCCCTAAATAAAGGAAAATATCATTTAGATTATGAAAATAAAACTAAAGTTTTAACTGACTATAGCAAAGAAGGAAAAATAATTCCATAAAAAGAAGCTACATTTATCACAAGTGTTTCATCATCACCTGCAATTCCTATAAATGCAGGTGCTCCTGTTAAAAATAAAAGTTACTATAACTTTTGATAAACCTGTTATGAAACCTCTAAATAGTTCTGTAGCTACTGCAAAGATATTATTTAAAAATGATAGAACTCCATTAACACTATCTAAAATAACAAGACCTTACAATGATTTTAAAACATTAATTTTTGAATTAGATTCTTCTAATCCTTTGCCAGCATCTCCTATCACCCTTGGAATCGGAGAAATTTCAGAAGGTGTTGCGATTTAACAGATGCCTGTTGTTACTTGCCTCCTAGAACAAATTTAAGTTTTACTGTTGGTAGTATTCCACCTGTATTACTAAGTTCAATACAAGATAAAGATATTATTTATACAAATAATACAGTAATAAATTTAACTTTTTCAAATTTAATGAATCCTTCTGCTACTGGTAACGGATCTTTGAATACTTTAGTTGATAATAACAGAAACTCTGAAGAAATTAAATCTGCAGAATTTGTTGGTACTGACAATAAAGTTGTAAAAACCGTTGCTAATCTTGTAACACCTCCAATAGATGGTCCTCTTCCTGATGCTACTACTCCAGATTTAAAAGATGATAAATTGATAATATTTGTATTGTTTACCAGTATGACAACTAATTATTCATTCTTAAAATAAAACAACTTTTAATGGAAATACCAATACTAATTATAGTATATATATTGGATACACTGAACTTGATGATATTAGAAATGTTCGTAATACTTGAGGAAATATCTATCCACTTTGCGATTTGAAAAAATAACTGCGACTGTTCCTTTAATAGATTTAAGACATGGTATCGTAGAAATAACTTCTGATAGTGAACTTAAATACACTTATACTGATAAAACTACAATTACAGGAAATGATTATCATAATGAGTTCTATACTTTATCTTCAATTCATTTTGTAATTAAAGTAAGTAATTTAATTATTACTGACCCTAGTACTCTTACACCTTTAAATATCAAATCATTTTCTTTGTCAGCTAATGCTACAAGAATTACGTTTAAATTCGCAAATGGAACTTTTGATTCTGCTCATAAATACGCTTATATTGATGGTAATTATAACTAATAATGCTACTACTACTAACTACACAACTGCTGCAGATACTTCAGTAACTACTGCTACAGCCGCTATTACTGCTAAATCTGATGCTGATAATACTAAACTTGCCGCAAATGCTGCAAATACTAATTCAAGTGATTCAAGTATTAACTTTAATATTAAGAAAAGAACTGACGACACATTATTATCTTTCACATCTAGTAAGATAAATCAAGCTGATAATTTGACTCTTAATAGTGATAATCTAGCTTATATTGAATATACTGGACAAGAATATGAATTTATGGATGATAAACAAGCACTTTATGTTAATACAAGCCTAGATTATAATGCAAATATAACTTTAAAATAATATAAATTTATTAAATCTTGTTTATAAACAAAAAAGATCTAAAGTAATTTGAATATTCTATTACTTTAGATCTTTTTATTAAGTATTATTTTAAGTAAATACTAATATTATAAATATAAACTTTTAGTTTTAATATTATATCTTAAATAGCTCTAATAGTTCATCTTTATTTAACTTATTTAACAATCCATCTTCTTTTAATTCACCTGTTATAATATCTTCTATTAAAGATTTCTTATCTTCTTGAAGTAATAATATCTTTTCTTCTATACTTTCTTTAGTTATTAATTTTATTACTTGAACTACATTTTTCTGCCCTATTCTATGAGCTCTATCAGTAGCTTGTTCTTCTATCGCTGGATTCCACCATGGGTCAAAATGTATTACCATATCTGCTGATGTTAAATTAAGACCTGTCCCTCCAGCTTTTAAAGAAATTAAAAATATCTTTAATTCTTTATTATTATTAAATTCTTCTACAAGCCTAATTCTTTCTTTCGAAGGTGTTGAACCATCTAAATAAAGATACTCAATCTTTTCATTTTTAAGTTCATTACAAACTTTATATAATACAGATGTAAATTGAGAAAATAGTAGAATTTTATGATTATTTTCTATTGATTTTTTTATTAATTCTTTTGCTATATTAATTTTTCCACTTCCACCTTCATATTCTTCTACAATAAGCGATGGATCTAAACAAAGTTGTCTAAGTCTAGTTAAATATGAGAAAATAGTTATTCTATTATTACTATTTTCTATTTGTTTTAATTTATTTTGTATATCCTTAATATAAGTTTTATATATTTTCTTTTGATCTGTTGTCATTTCCACAAAAAATTTATTTTCTATTTTATCTGGTAGTTCTTTTATAACATCTCTTTTTAGCCGTCTTAATATATAAGGCTTTATCATTATTCTTAACTCTTGCTTAGATTTTTCGTCTTTATTAATAAATCTTTTAGAAAATACCTCTTTGCTAAAAATATATCCTGGCATTATAAAGTCGAATAAAGACCATAAATCAATTAAGTTATTTTCTATAGGGGTCCCTGTTAACGCGAATTTTATTTTGGCATTTATACTTTTAACTGATTCTGTTACCTTAGATTTAGGATTATTTATATTTTGAGCTTCATCTATAATTAAATTATCAAATTTTATATTTTCGTATTTTAAGCAGTCATTTCTTAGGGTTCCGTACGTTGTAATTAAAACATCATATTTTTTAATATCCTCTAATACCTTAGTTCTATTTTTTAACTCTCCATGTACAATTCCTATCTTTAAACTTGGTGCAAATTTTCTAAATTCTTCATACCAATTATATATTAAAGAAGTTGGCGTTATAACTAAAGACTTTTTGTTTGACTCTGAAAGTAAAAATGAAATTATTTGTATAGTCTTACCAAGTCCCATTTCATCGCTAAGTATTCCTCCAAATCCTAAATAACTTAAACTTTTAAGCCACTTATATCCATTTATTTGATACTCTCTTAAAGAGGCTTTAAGAGTTTTAGGCACTTTAAATTCTTCTTTATTTATATAATCTAACTTATTTGAAATTTCATTAAGAACTTCTCTTCCTATAATATTAAATTCTTCTTTATTTAATCTTTTATTTAAATAATATAATTTATTTTCATCAATTAAATATGAATCATCTTCTTTAATTAAATCTATATTTAAGTTTTCTATTAATCTTAAAAAATTTAATACTTTCTCATCTTCTAGATTAACAAAGCTCCCATCATCTAATTTAATATAAGTTTTCTTTTCTTTCCAAGCATTATACATTGTATGTAAATCACTTTTACTTAAATCATCTAATGAAAATGAAAATTTAATATTATCTTCTTTATCTTTGTTTAAAAAATATTTAATATCCGAACTCCTATATAACTTAAAATTATTCTTTTCTTTTAAATAATTAATTTCTCCTATTTTCTTTATATGATTTATTCCATATTTTAGAAATTCATAATATTCATCATCATTTCCCTGAAATATAAACTTTTTATCTACACAGTAAAATCTATATTTATTGAATTCACTTTCAATATTTCTAATTTTTCTAGACATTTTTAATATTCTATCAGAAGCTAATCTTTTATCACTATAGTCTATCTCCTCTTTATTTTTTATTATCTTAACTTCACAAATTTTTTCATCTAATTTTTTTGAAAAGTTAAACTTAAAATCTATTAAGTTATCTAAATCATTAATAATATCCTGCTCAATGTTAAATTCAGTTGATATTTTATCTAATAACAAAATTAAATCATTAAGTTTTTCTATACCAACCTCATTATAAATTCTAATTTCTTTATTCTCTTTAAGTTCTTTATAAAGTTTACCGTACGCTTTAAGGTGATTTATAGGCGAAATATATATTTCCCTATCATATAAAAACACATTCATTTTATTATTAAGTGATATTGGAAATACTTTTTTAGTTGTTAAAACATAATCATCTTTTATTTTCTTTAATGTAAAACTTATTGGTAACTTACTCTTTTTTATATCACATAAATAACTTTGATAATCATATTTAAACTTAATTTTCTTTTCACTTATAATACTTAAAAAACTCCTTAAATTTTCAGGAAATATTTTTATAGTCTCTCCTTTAAAGTCATTTTTACAAATTGATAAATATTCTTCTATAAAATTAATTAGACTTTCATCCTGTTCATTAAAACAATAATTTTTTGGACTATAAATAAGACCTTTTCCTATATAAAAGTCTTTTCCACCTACAATGTTCTCTATAAATTCTTTAATATTTATTAAATGCTTAGTTGTATTTCCAACAAAAAAACTAGCTTCAAAATAATCTCCACTTTTGTCTTTTACTTCTCTTAAAGCTACATCTATCTCTAATTGTTTCTTATCTATATTTTTATTTATTATATAATTAATTAAATTATTGCTTAAATCTTTTCTGCTTTGTTCTTTAACATATGTATTTTTAACTTTAATTTGCTTTTTAGCTTTATCAAAAAATTTTATAATTATTGCAGCTAAATGTTCACAAATAAATATACTATTATAAGTATTCTCTGATTCAAAATTATGACATTCACATTTAGTTAATAAAATTTCCCCATTTTTTAAATCTATCCTTATGTGTGGATTATAATTAATAATAGTATTATCACCTTTTATTTTTCCATATAAGTTATAAAGTCCATTAATATTTTTTCCACTTACTCTAATTATTCTATTACTCTCTAAAATCTTTGTTCCATTTATCAAACTCACTCTAGATATATTTTTAAGCAATTTTAATTCTAAATCTGATATCTTCAAAATTCTCACCCACCTTAAATAAGCTTAAATAATCAAATCTTTTCAGATTATAGCTATATTTTAAAATAGTGTTGATATACTCTTAAAATATAGTCTAGATTACTTAAGCAAAACATTTTATATGTCAAAAGGAGCTTAGAGACCGGCGAAGGACACTCTAAGCTCCATAATTAGCACTTTACGTACCAACTGCTTATTTAGAATAACATAATTATTGTTTAATAGCAATAGTAAACTATATTATTTAATTTTTTAATTAACACATTCCTCCGTTTCCTCCACCTCCTCCGCATGCATTCATATTATTATTGTTATTAAAATTATTTTTATTACCTGTATTTTTTCTTGCATAATTAGCTGCAAATTCCATAACTTTTGATTGAAGTCTATTCAGACTATTTAAATATTCCATATTATTCGGCTCTATTTCAGTTGCTGTTTTTAGATAAGATAAAGCAGTATCAAACCAACCTTTTTGTACTGCTATAAAACCTTGAAGATAATTCCATTCTGCTGAACTTCTATTATCTGCAACATTTAATTTAGCTTCAGCAGCTAAAAAATTATTTTTTTCAATTAATCCTCTAACCTCCTTATACAAATTCCCATTAATAAGTACATCATATGCTATATTCGCGTCTTTAAGTATAGATTTAGAATATTCATCTCCCTCAATCACAGTACATTCTTCTACTATCTTTCTATATTTATCTCTAATTTCTTCTTCTGATGCATTTTCATTTACACCTAAAATTTTATAGGGATCCAAATTATTAACACTCCTCTAATATTTATTATTACTCTATAATAAATATATTTATTAATATTCATATTATTACTTAAATAGTTTGCTTTAATTTTAAGTAAATAAATAAAGGACTATTTCAAAAACCTGATTTTTTTTGAAACAATCCCTCATTTATAATTTTATCTATACTTTTAACAACATATCATCTTTTATATAATCTTTAGAAATAACTCGTGGAACCTTTAATTGTGCTCTTGCTGCTCCTTTTTTTACAAACTTGTCCTTTAAATTATTGAATGTTCCTTCTTCTACAATAACCACCTTTAATTGATTAAGTCTATTATTATCTCTAAATCTTCCATATGCTAAATTAGCATTTTTAAGTTCAAAATCTAATTTTTTCTCAATTTCTATAATATCACATTCATTATTAAAATTCTTAAGTTCTAAATATATGATATATCTTCCTGGAGTATTATCCTTATCTGGATAAGTAGTATAATCAACTAGCTTTAAATTTAGTTCACTAACAGTTTTATCTATTGCAGACTTTAAATGCTCTTCTGTAGTTTTTTCAGACACCATATTTAATAACTGATTTTTTCTATATAAAAATTCTATTTTGGGAGATTTATTATAAAGTCCTACAACTTTAACAACATCACCAAGCCTATATCTATATAATCCATTTAAATTAGTTACAACTATCTCATAACTTTTGCCTATAGTAATTTCATCAATATTACTTGTAGGCGGATTCTTTTTATCTATATTCTTTACGTCTATAAACTCAAAATAACATGAATCTGGTAACAGTACATATTCTACTTTATTAATATAAGGATTAATTCCTATCATTCCTTCACTTGCACCATATGCACTTGAATAAATAGGTAGCTTGTCTATATAAAATTCAACATTATCATTATATACTGAAAAATTTGCTCCAGTTACACATGCAATATAAGCTATTGATGGCCAAATTCTTTTAGCTATTCCATTAAACCCGTTATTAAATTCTTTTTCTAATTCATCTGCTCTTTTTTTAGATGCATGTAACTTTTTATTAAGTTTTTTTCTAATATCATCATCAAGAATTATATTTTTATTTATTTTTCCACTTCTTATATCTTGAATTAATAATTCATGCTTTTCTTCTATAAATCTGAAAAAATCCAAAATAGTGGATACAAATAATCCACTTATATACATTAAGTTTTTATCAGCTAATGCAAATAATGCATGTAAATAAAAAGCTGACTCCTTATCTTTTAATTCCATTACTTCAACAGGTGATGTCCAGATAAATGGAATTATATTTTTAAGTGATTTCATACCTCCAGAAGAAGCTGCACTTATTGGAATACCTGCTTCAGTATGATTTGCTACAATTATATCTGTAATCATAACTCCTTTTCCATAATTCCATTTATATTTTAAATTATTGTATACAAATTTTTGAGGTAATAATCCATTGTATTTTGAAGCAACCGACTTTCCTGAATTAGTTATTGGTATTAGCTTTTGAGTTCCCGTAGTTCCTGAAGTACGCGCTAAATAAGATACGTCCTCTATTGTTAAAATATTCTTTTTACCATTTGCCACTTCTTTTATATATTCTTTATAATAATCATAAGTACAAAGTGGAACATTTTGTTTATATTCTTCTATAGATTTTATTTTACTAAATTTATGTTTTTCTCCAAATTTAGTATTTGCGTTATTATTTAAAATTTTTAATAATAAATCTGTATTTACTTGTTTTGCATTACTAGTATTATATTTAAACTCTTTTTCTATTTTTCCTGAAAGTTTTAACATAGTTAAATATAATAGCTTACTAAAAATTTTCATAATAAATTCCACCTTATTGCTTTATTTTCCTAAAAAATATTTATTTAAAATAACTGCTCTTATTGCTTCATATTTTATATATGGTGGAAGATTCTTCTTTATTACACTTACTTTATCATATCCCACTTTTTCACATACTTCACTTATCAATTTTTCCTCTTCCTCATTATAAAACTCTTCTAAATTTATATTAAAACCATATTCTCCAAACTCTTTAATATAATCTGTTATATATCCTAAAATAGTAGAAATTGATACCTCTATCTCATCACATATTTCTTCTAAATCTTTACCTTCTTTAAGCATATCTAAAGCAATTTGATTAATTTCTCTGTCTTCTCCATCTATAATAACTTTTCTTTTTTTCTTATCAACCCAATTTACTTCTATATTATTTTCTAAAATGTAGTCATTAACTATTGAGATTAATTTTTCTCCATATGATGAAATTTTCTTTGGACCAATTCCACTTATATCTTTTAATTGTTCTATATTAACAGGATATCTTCCGCTTATTTCTTTAAGTGAAGTTTTAGATATTATCATTTTAGGAATTGTATTTTCCTTTTTAGCTAATTTACATCTAATCTCATTTAATTTATCGAATAGTTCTTTATTAGTAGTTATATCTAAATGAATACTTTCTATTATCGCTTCTTCTTTTTCTGTCATCTCATTAGATAATTTAATATTATTTTCTTCTACAAAGTCCTTTATTGCATTCTCAAAAGCTTCTCCATATTTTTTATACTTTACTTCTCCCACTCCAGATATATTAAGCATTTGTTCTTTATTTATTGGATATTTTATTGTCATTTCTTTTAGTGTTGCATCTCCAAAAACCACATAAGGAGGTACTCCATTTTGCACTGAAATCTCTTTTCTTATCTCTTTAAGAATTTCAAACAATTGATTATCTTCTCTAACTTTCTTCTCTAGCTTAAATTCTTTAAATTCAACCTTTTCTTCTGATTTTAATACTTTCATTGATCTTTGATTTAAACCTAAAACAGGATATGTTCCATTAACAACAGAAATATATCTATGGGAAATTAAAGTATTTATAAAATTTTTAAGTTCTTCACTTGAGTAATTCTTCATTATTCCATAAGTTGAAAGTTCATTGAATTTAAATTGAATAACTTTTTTATTTTTTGACCCTCTAAGAACATCAACAAGCATACCTGATCCAAATTTATTTTTCATTCTATATATACAGGAAAGTACTTTTTGAGCATCTATTGTCTTATCTACTATTTCTCCTTCATTTAAACAGTTACTACAATTATCACAATCATGATCATAAACTTCTCCAAAACAATCTAATATATATTTCCTATAACATTCATTGCTATAAACAAAATCAGTCATTTCATTAAGTTTTTTATATTGATTATTCTTTCTTTCAAAATTTTCAATTGATTGTTCTATTAAATACTTTTGTATTTGAACGTCTTGAGGAGAAAACAATAAAATACACTCACTTTTTTCTCCATCTCTTCCTGCTCTACCTATTTCTTGATAATAACCTTCTATATTCTTAGGCATATTATAATGTATTACAAATCTTATATTAGGCTTATCTATCCCCATACCAAATGCATTAGTTGCTACCATAATATTAGTTCTGTCATATATAAAATCCTCTTGATTTTGCTTTCTAATATTCTCTGAAAGTCCTGCATGATATTTAGTAACTGAATAACCATTAGATAATAATTCTTCATATATATGATCAACTTCTTTTCTAGTTGCTGCATAAATTATTCCAGAAGAATCTTTATTATTAGTCATATAATTATGCAGATATGCCTTCTTATCTCCAGATTTTATTACATTTATAAATAAATTTTCTCTATCAAATCCAGTAATAAAAATTTTAGGATTATCTAAATTTAATAACTTTACAATATCTTCTCTGACTTCTTCTGATGCTGTTGCCGTAAAGGCAGTAATTATAGGGCGTTTTTTTAGTAATCTAATAAATCCCGCTATCTTTGTATAACTTGTTCTAAAATCATGTCCCCATTGAGAAATACAATGTGCTTCATCTATAGCTATTTGAGATATATTACAATTAGATATAACATTTAAAAAGTTATGTGACTCTAATCTTTCTGGTGCTATATATAATATCTTACACTTTCCTTCTTTTATATCATTTATAACCTTTAACTCTTCAGATGCATTTATAGAACTATTTATAAATTCTCCTTCTATTCCCATGTCTTTCAATGCATCTACCTGATCTTTCATTAAAGAAATAAGAGGAGAAACAACTATTGTCAATCCTTCAAATATAAGCGCAGGGATTTGATAACATATTGATTTACCACCACCAGTTGGCATGATAGCTAATACATCATTTCCATCTACTATTTTTAAAATTATATTTTCCTGCCCTTTTCTAAAAGATTTATATCCATAATATTTCTCTAAAATCTCTAGTTCTTTACTTTTCATTTAAATATATTCTCCTTAATTTTTTAATCTATATATATGTTCTAATTAGGTTATTACATTTGTAATCTTTTATATAAAATTATATCTTTAATTAACAATATCTAGTTAGAAGCATATATATAATAAATTTTTCTATCTAAGTTCCCCACCATGCTAATAAGCAATACTATTTATAAGTATTCTAAAATTTATATTAATGAACAAACTTTATTTGAATTTATATATATTAATTATTAACCTATATTCATAATAACTAATCATAAAACCATTTTACCATAATAACTAAAAGAATATAATTATATAAACAGAGTTCTTAGTTTCAGATTAAGCTTGTTTTTATCTGGACTTTAGAACTCATCTCCATATTAACTGTCTTTTTTGGACTGCTTAAATAATTGATTCGTGTATACCGTTGCCCCTGTAACTAGAATTCCTTGAATTGCAGCTTGTACATTAAAACCCATTAATAGCATTGCTCCTATTACTCCTAAAAATAATAAAATAAGTGGTATATATTTGTCTGAAATACTTTCTGTATTTTTTATAACTAATCCAACTATATATAATGCTGGAATTAATATTAAAGCATTTTCTGTTATATATTGCATAAAATCCATTAATTCAACCTCCTTTTTTAATATGATTATGTAAAATAATTATTTCAAATGGTATATACTAAAGATCTTAATAAATATTATAAATTTCTTAAGATATAAACTCCTATTTTAACTTATATAAATAAATTATGCTTAATAATAGTAACTAGAACTTTTTAATATATATGTTCTAATTAAGTTATTACATTTATAATCTTTTATATAATTTTTATAGAAAACTATATCTTTAATTAATAATGTCTAGTTAGAAGCATATATATAATATATTTTCTATATAAGTTCCTCACTATAGTAATCAGTAATATCA
>NZ_BAAAAT010000014.1:0-76111 GCF_054768135.1 Clostridium sp. CTA-5
TCAAAAAGAATTGCTGGTTTACTTAAATGTATTTTATATATTCTGTTCAATTTTCAAAGACCATTTTCTTTCGCTTCAACTCTCGTTGTCAGCTTTTGTTTTAACTTGTCGCCCTCAAGCGACTTACTCAGTATATCACTTGTTTTTTTCAGTGTCAACAACTTTTTTTAAGAAATTTTAAACTCTGTTTTTCAGAAGTTTTTTCTAAGTTATTTCTGTCTCAGCGACGTGTTTTATCTTATCATATACTTAACTTATAATTCTTTATTTTTATATGATTTTTTAAGTTTAAACTCTAAATTCTATATTTTCCTCTTTTTTCCTTGATAATATTGCTATTGATACACTAGGCTTAGTATCCTTTATAATTACCGGTTTATAACTTATAAAGGCAATTATATTTTTAAATTTCTCTTCAAAAACACTATATTGAATACTAAAATTCTAACTTTTAACTTACCCTTTATCTTAAATAAGATGCATGAAATCAAATAATATACCAAAGAGAAATTATATATTCTATATTAGACAAGGAAACAAGTTATTCAATTAATAGCGAACTATTATCTAAATTTGCTGACGCAGTATAACACAAAATGGACGAGAATACTGGTCTATTATTTTTTGAATATGTCTAAAATCAAAACTCCTAAACTATAATTGATACTGACTATATTAAAAATTTAGTTGAAAATATAATTAATACCCACTATTTTTTCATAATATATTGATTATAGGCGTCAGCTTGATTGAAAATTTTCATTTTATTTATGATAACAATTAAATAACTGCTATAACATTATTGACAGCGAAATATATCGACTATATAATATTGTTATACGTGTTACTGTTAAATCAGGCATAAGTTTTATTTGAAAAGCTTATGCCTTTTTTTATATTTTAGAATAGAAACTATTCTTAAAGTTTTTGATTTAAGATCAGTAAACAACTTAATAATTTGTATATAGAAAGAAAGGATGTGAATTATCCTGTTTAGACAGGATATAAACTATGTTTGGATTTTTAAAAAAGAAAAAAGTTGAACCTAAAAATAATGATTGTAAATTAATAGCACCTATAACTGGTAAAACAATACCTCTATCTGAAGTACCAGATCCTGTTTTTGCTCAAAAAATGGCTGGTGATGGCCTAGCAATTAACCCTACTGATGATATTGTTGTTGCACCTGCTGATGGAGAATTAACTTTAGTATTTAATACAAAACATGCTTTTGCACTTACATTAGAAAATGGTGTAGAACTTTTAGTTCATATAGGTATTGATACTGTTTCACTAGGTGGAGAAGGATTTGAACAATTAGCGGAACAAGGAACTAAGGTTAAGGCTGGAACTCCTATAATTAAAATTAATAGAGATTTTATTACTGGAAAAGGTCTTTCTTTAACAACTCCTGTTTTAATAACAAACCCTGATATACTTTCTTCAATCAAACCTGTGGAAAATATAGATACTACAGCTGGAGATACTACAGTATTAGAATATACAATCTAATATATAGACGATTAGTATATGTGATGTGGCTCAAAATGATATTAATATCATTTTGAGTCATTTTATTTTTTAGACATGTTTTAAATAAACAACCTTCTTGGTAATAGATAACACTTATTTTTAACTCTTTACTTAGAAATTATTATCCATGAATATAGAACTATTATAAATACTATCTATTTAAATACGATTCATACACAAGACTAAAATTAAAAAAGTCACAAACATTTATTAAGTAAGATAAAGATATATAAAGTTACTTACTATAGAATCATTATTTTTTATATGCTGTATATATTGCAATTTAAATTCTACATTTATTTAAATTTTATATTTGATTGTAGAAATCATATTACAGCAATATATATAACTTTAATGATTCTATTTTTACATGAGCTATCTTGAATAAACAAAAAAAGTGAGCTACAAATAGCTCACTTTTTTCTAAATTTTTTATAAATCTTTATTTATTACCTAAGATATCGTTAATTGCATTTTTATATCCGTCTGCTTTAACACCGAATATAGCTTGTATTCCGTTACCTACTTCCATAACACCAGAAGCACCTAATGCTTTTAATTCTGGTTTATTTACCTTAGATTTGTCTTTAACTTCAACTCTAAGTCTTGTTATACAAGCATCAACACTTACTATATTTGTTTCTCCACCTAAAGCTTCAAGTACAGCTGGTGCTTTTTCAGCTATTTCACCTTTTGCGCCACCTTTTGCTTGGAAATCAGCCTTAGTGTATAATTTAGTTTCTTCTTCATCTTCGTCTCTACCAGGTGTTTTTAAGTTGAACTTCTTAATAACAAATAAGAATACGAAGTAGTAAACAACTGCATAGATTATTCCAACAATTATAAGTTTTATCCAGTTAGTTGGAACTCCTGCTCCTGCTGGAAGTAATCCAAATAATGTGAAGTCTATTAATCCACCAGAGAAAGTCATACCTATGAATACATTTAATATATCCATTAAGAAGAATGATAAACCTGCTAATAAACAGTGTATTCCATATAAAACTGGTGCAACAAATAAGAATGTAAATTCTAATGGTTCAGTTATACCTGTCAATAATGCTGTAACAGCTGCTGAGAATAATAATGATCCAACAACTTTTTTCTTACTAGGTGCTGCTGTTTTATACATTGCAAGTGCTGCCGCTGGTAAACCAAACATCATGAATGGGAATTTACCTGCCATAAATCTTGTTGTACCTGAAACTACTGTAGACATAGTTTCTGGTGAAGCACCTACTAAATCTGACATACTTGATAATTGTGCAAAGTAACCAGTATTAGCTCCTGCTATTGATTGCCATGATCCATTAACTAATACATGAGCATCAACAAATGATCCAAACCAGAATGGAGTATAGAATACATGGTGTAAACCAAATGGTATTAATGATCTTTCAATTACTCCAAATAAGAATGTTCCTAAAGGACCTGCATCTCTAACAAAGTTTGCTATATGTCCAATACCATTTTGAACAACTGGCCATGCGAATGCTAAAACGCCACCCACTAATGCCATTACTACTGAAGTAATAATTGGAACAAATCTTGCTCCTGAGAAGAATCCTATAATTTGTGGTAATTGAATTTCATGATATTTATTATGTAATATTGCTGTAACTATACCTGTTATAATACCGCCGAATACTGACATGTTTAATGTAAATATACCTAAATTAGTTGTAACATAAGTTGCATAATTTCCAATGTTATCTGGTGTAAGAACTCCTAATTGAGTTACACCTAAACCAAGTAATGTTGAAACAACTTTATTCATTACTAAAAATCCAAATACTGATGCTAGTGCTGCAGTACCTTTATCTTTGTTAGCTAATCCTACTGCAACTCCTACTGCAAATAATAATGGTAAGTTACCAAAAATAATATCTCCTATATTTTTCATTACAGTTAATAGTGCTGTAACAAATGGTATACTAATAAATGCTATTAATGGTTGATAAACAGATGGTGGATTGCTTAATCCTTTTATTCCTAATAATGCACCACCAAGACCAAGTAATATTCCTGCTATAGGTAATGCTGCAATTGGTAACATTATAGCTTTACCTATTCTTTGTAAATATTTAAGCATAAACTTATTCCTCCTACTTTATAAATAACCAAAATATAAATGGAATTAATTTAATTTAAGTCGGCCAACTTAAAAATTTCAAAATAAAAAAGACTTAGATATAAGCCCAGAAAAATTTATTATTAATCCTGTATAAATAATAAATTTTTCTTTGCCTATATTAAGTCTTGCCTGCATTACCAGTTACACCTTAATTTTATGGTTTTATAATAACATAAAAACATCTATTTGTAAAGGTTTAATTTCTTATTTTGTGGTTCCTTTAAATCTTTCAATATGAATTGTTAAAAATGCTACCTCATCACTCTTAACTTTTACCTTAAGTTCATTTTCAATAATTTCACAAACTTCTTCTGCTATAGAATATGAATGTCTATACGTCTTTTTAATTACTTTAGATAAGTCATTATGAATACATGAATTATCCATTATTCTTTGTATAGCAAATTTAATATGAGTACAAAATCTTGCATAATCTAAAGATTTTTTATCTATCTTTATGCCTAATCTATCTTCAACATGTTCAGCTATAGTACTGCTTAAAAATGTATTTTTAATTGTATTAGAAATCTTTCCATCATTTAGAGCCGAATGTATATGAAGTGCGATAAATGCTACTTCACCATCAGGTATCTCTACATTTGAATATTCTCCTACTCTTTGAGCAACTATTCTAGCTAATGCAAACTCTTTAGGATACAAAGTTTCTGTTTCAACTAAAAATGGATTTTCAATTACTTCTTTATTTTTTAATCTTTCAACTGAAAAATATAAGTGATCTATAAGTCCAACATGTATGTGTTCATTTAATTCATCATCTAATTGTTTAGATATTTCATAAATAGCTTCTTCACAAACTGCAAAGAAATCATCATTAATTTTTTTAACTATATTGTTAAGATTTTCTATATTTTGTTTGTTTTCTATAGTAAATACTTTATCTACTTCTGTACCCTTAGGTATAATTACATCAGCTTTCTTACCAAAGCCTATACCTTTAGCAAAAAGTATCTTTTCTTTTCCAGATGAATTAACTAAAACTATATTATTATTAAATACCTTTGATACTACTTCATTTTTATTAAGTATTACCGTCATCCTTTTTTCTCCTTCTAATATCTATACAGTTTATTATGATTTCTAAATTAATACAAACTATATATTTATTTTAAATTATAAATAAAGTTTTTAGTTATTCGATAATAAGCTTAAAGTTAACATTATTTATACTACCACTCATATTATTATTTGTATTATCTATAATAATATAAGTATTTCTTCACATATAAAAATTCTATCATACTTACACAAGACTTGTATATGCCATAATCAAAGTTATTTTCTATAAAATCCTTCTTTTAGAATATAATACGTTAAATGATCCTTCCATTTTCCATCTATTAGCAAGTATTTTTCATTTAATCCCAATTCTTTGAAGCCACTTTTCTTTAACACGCCCTTAGATCTTTCATTATCTACTAATGCAGATGCTTCAATTCTATGAAGTCCTTCCTCATCAAAAATATATTTAAGAAACATATTCACTGCCTCTTTCATATACCCTTTACCCTCTTCAGCTTTATCAATTGAATAGCCTAAAATACCACTTTTAAAAATCCCGCATACTATACTAGATAATTTTAACTTTCCAATGAATTTATCGTCTTTAAAAATCCCAACTTCAATACAAGAACCATTTAAAAATTGTCTATAGCTTTCATTTAAAAGGTTTCTCTGACATTCTAGTGTATAAAAATTATTATCCCTAGTAGGTTCAAATGGTGCTAAATGCTCTTTATTCCTTATATAATAATCTAATAAGTCTTCTGCATTACCAGGAGTTAAATTTCTTAATACTATATTATCTCCTTGTAACTCTATAAATGAAAATTTAGTCTTGTTATTATATTCTATACGTGTTATTCCAAATGATAGCTCATCTAAGTATTCACCATTATAATATTCATTTTGACTAAAAACACCTTCTAAAGTAAAACCTAAATCTAGAAATGGATTAACATCTATCCCCTCTGTGGCTTTAACATTAATCTTAAATATATTTAAATCCTTAAATACAGCTTTAAGAATAAGATTTAATGATTCTTTAAGTAGCTCATATTCATATGTTTTATAAAATTTAAGTTTTATATCACATTTCTTAATTAAATTATCTAACTCTAGTATATAAAATCTTCCTATTGTTATATCAGATTTATCTTTTATTATATACTCTGTTTGTGATAATTTATTTGCTTCTATTTTTACCTTAAAATTAGATTCCATCAATCGTTTCTCCTAATTCATATAATATTACTTATTATAAGGCATATAAACGAAAATAACGAGTCCAAAATGCCCTAATTATTTTTCCATTAGGCAAAGAAATAGATTAATCTTATAGCTCGCCTATTAGGCAAATCTACTGATGAGCAGAGAACCAAAATCTATGATTTTGTGTGAATCGCTTACTCAGCGAGCTTATGCGAGTCGAGCTTCCTATAATGGAAAATAGGCTTGTCAGATAGACTTGTTATTTTTTTGATTATGCCTAAACTATTCATTCAAAATAAAGTAGAGATTATTCCTATATAAAATAGCACTTACATCATATTAATGAAAGTGCTATCATATATTTATTATAATATTTTTATACAATCTTTTCCATTGTTAATATTCACTATTTTAATATAAAATCTAATACTTCAAATTATTACTTCTTCTAAATTTTTTATTCCTATAACTACTTTTCTATTGTAATCTTCTTTATAAATAATAGCTTGTTTGTTAATTTATCTTTATTATATGTTGCAATAATAATTATCCAATAAATTAAAAAACTATATAATTTTAGTATTACTCAGGCACAATCATAACAATACATTTAGTATGCTTTACAACAAAAGTTGCTACTGATCCTATCATTTTAGTTAATCCTCTTTTAGTTGATTTTGTCATTACTATAATATCAGTATCATCATCTCTCGATTTCTTTATAATTTCTTCTCCAGCATATCCAAAACTCAAATAAGTTTTAGGTGAATATTCTTTCATTCGCTTTGATGCTATATCTACTATTCTCTCCCCCAATTGTTTAGCATTTTCAAATTCATTGATTATCATCATTCCATTCATAAAAACTAATTCTTGTACATGCATTATTGTTATTTCAACTGTATCCTTTGGAAATAGTTCTTTTATAAATTCTAAAGACTTCATACTTCTTTCTGATCCATCAATTGGTACTAGTATTTTTTTCATAGTAAAGCAACCCCTTTTCCCTGATAACTCAATATATATTTAGGCACATGAAATAAAATAGTAAACCAAAGAGGCGTTGTATATTATGTGTCTAACAAGAAAACAAGTTCATTTAATAAAAAACTATTAGCTAAATTTGCTGACACAGTATGATGCAAAATATACGAGCATACAGATCTATTATTTTTGAAATGTGCCTTATATATCGTTACTATAAATATATTCAGCTATGGGCGGATTTATATTAAAAAATATCTACGTAACTTAGATTTTATCATCCTTTCAAACTTTAAAAATCCACTATGTATTAACTGAATGTTGATATTTTAGTATAAGAGCAAACTTACATTGGAATTTGCTTTTTAGAACTCTTAATGGAAATTTTTACATAAAAAAAGCCTAGTGCTACAAACACTAAGCTACTAATGAACTATTCAATAATATAATTTCTTTAATCTATTTCAAAATTTTCCTAACAATTTTTCTTTCTGACATATTGAAAACATCCCTTCTAATTTTTTATCATATACATTAATTTTTATTTATAAATTAATACGCTTCTTTATATAAGTTATGTATCTTAAGTTTCTAAATAATTTATACTTTCTTAGAAACCAATATTCTAAGAAAGTATAAAAAAGCACCCATAGCTACTAATTTAGCCATGAATGCTTATTCTAATATTCTTATATCCTCTATTCTTCTACTTTCTTCATCTAGTGCTTTAACCTGTTCTGCTAAATTATTTAGTTTGGTATTCAGTTCTTCCAATTCATCTGAACTAATATTTTTTCCCTTAGCTTTCTCTGCTAGTTGTTTCATTTGAAATAGCTTTTCCTCTATGATATCTAACATCCTCTGTCTGTACTTCACCCACATAAGTTCCTGCTTTAATTCTTGTTTTATCTCCTCTTTTTCTCTAAAACTATCATTTTTACGGTTGAATTTACTTGTTAAATGATATATTAGTCCTGAGTACAAAGTTAGTTTTTTCTTTTCCATAGCTATACAACTCCATTTAATAATTTAAGTACTTTAATTGTTAGTATTAACCAATTTAATGAAATATAATCATTTTAATGAATTGAGTTATTGTGATAATTTTTTTATCAATTTTTCCTATATTATAAAAAGAAGCCAGAGATTTTAACCCTGACTCCTTAATTAATATTTCAATAAAATAAGTTTATCAATTAATCCTTGCCTGTTTTTATAAGGAAACTCAGTTGACTGAGTAAGCGACTCACACAATTTTAGTTAAAACTAAAATCATTTTAAATAAAACTCGACTTCCTACGGTCATTGAGTAAGTTCGAATACTAAATTAAAAATTTAATCTTTAAAATGAAACTCGACTCGCTTTGCTCGCTGAGTAAGCGATTCGCACTAAATCAAAGATTTAGGCTCTCTGCTTATCTTAATAATTGAAGAACTCCTTCTGGTTGTGATTTAGCTTGCGCAAGCATAGCTTGTGAAGCTTGGCTAAGTATGTTGTTCTTTGAGAAGTTCATCATTTCTTTAGCCATATCTACGTCTCTAACTCTTGATTCTGCTGATTGTAAGTTTTCTGATGAAGTTCCTAAATTGTTAATTGTATGCTCTAATCTGTTTTGGAATGCACCAAGTTTTGATCTTTCACTTGATACATTTTCAATTGCGTTATTTATAACTTTTATTGCTGCTGTTGCATTCTTGTAATCTGAAACGTCAAGTGCAGCTTCTCTTGTTGTACTATCTGTTCCGTTTGTTACAGTATTTGTAGTTGTAAACTTAGCTCCTTCAGTAGCATCTTTTCCTGCTACTCCTGTTACTGATAAAGCTGCAGCTCTCATATCATTTATGTCTATCTTGAATCCTTGTCCTTGATTAGCTCCAACTTGTAGAGTTGCTTCAAATGATTTTTGTATTCCACCATCTGAAACTTCTATATTATTTCCTGCAGCTCCTGCTACTGAAGCGTTAATATTTAACTCATTTAAGTGTGTTGCACCACCTTGTTGTAATGTAACTCCATCAATTTTTGAACCTACTTGTTGAGCTATATTTTTAACAAGTTCTTCAACTTTTTCATCCTTACCTGATGTTTGAGTTGTTGCTAAAGCAGTGCTTATATTAACTCCTATAGCATTTCCTGTATAAGCCCCATCATTTGAATTATAGAATTCAATTTGTTGCCCATTAATAGTCATTCCAGTTCCAACTAATTTTTTAATATTGACATCTGTGTCAGCTCCTGCAGCACCTGTTAAATTTTTAAAACTTACTACCTTACTAGCAGCTCCTGCTGGATTATTAGCTCCTGTATCAGCAGCTCCAGTTACTTTTAATGTTGCTGTTCCTGATGTTGCTCCTGCTGTTCCTGCTGAAATATTACCTGCAGCACCTTTAAAATCACCTGTACTTAAAGCTTGTATTTCGAAATCACCTGCAGCTGCTCCAGCTACTACTTTAAAATTACCCTTTAAAGTAGTATTTTTTTCTATCATTGCATTCATAGCATCAATAATAGCAGCTGCATCTGAAGTTGCTGATCCTGAGTTGGTTCCAATAGTAGCGGCATTAGCTGTAACTGTTGAAGCATCTAGTTTAGAAGTAGTAGTTCCTATAGTAGTATTTTTTGAAAATGTCATTGTTAAAGTTTGTCCATTAATTGTATACGCTAAAGTATCATTATCTACTGCAGCTGTTGCTATTGTAGACTTTTGAACTGCTTCAGTTGTTGTTGCATCTGTTCCGTTTGCTAATTTTCCAGCTGTAACTAATCCTGTATTATTAAGATTAGTTTGTCCGTCACCTTTTAATAATGACTTAGTATTGAATTCAGTAGTATTACCGATTCTGTTTATTTCTGATGATAATTGGTTCATTTCTTTTTGTATTTCTTTTCTATCAACTCCAACATTTGTATCATTAGATGCTTGAGTTGCTAATTCTTTCATTCTTTGAAGAATTGAGTGAGTTTCATTTAAAGAACCTTCAGCTGTTTGTAACATAGAAATTCCATCTTGTGAGTTTCTTGTAGCTTGGTCTAATCCTCTAATTTGACCTCTCATTTTTTCTGAGATTGCAAGACCTGCTGCATCATCTCCAGCTCTATTAATTCTTAAACCTGAAGATAACTTTTCCATAGCCTTTCCTGATTTAGTCACATTTCCCATCATCATTCTGTGAGCATTCATTGCGTTCATATTGTGATTGATTATCATAATAAAATACCTCCTTGAATTTTAAAGTGGACATCCTTTTCCACCGTAATTTAATTTTTTGTATTTATAGAAATCCTTACGGATTGCTAACTCAGTTCAGACTAGGGGAACTGATTATTTTTATTTTTTTGTAATAAAAAAGGAGCGACTTTCTTTAGAACATTAGCCTCCTGCTAATCTCTAAAGAAAATCGCTCCTCCTGAGCTTGTACAATTATTAAATTTTATATAAAATAGAAAAGCATTATTTATTTATACTTTCGTATACTTCGCCTCTTACAACTTTAATTTCTCTTGGTGCATCAATAGCAAGTCTTAAATTTCCTTCTTCACTTCTTATTACTGCAACCTTAATCTTATCGTCTATTACAATATATTCTCCTGGTTTACGTCCTAATACTAACACGTAGCAGTCCCCCTAACGCTTGTCATATAAATAAAAAAAAGGAGAAACAATCCCTTATTCCTTCTTAGCTTCCTGCTAATTAAATAAGGTTTTTGCTCCTCCTGAGTGCTTTATTATTGTATTCTTTACAATTTTTAAGCTAATATTTAAAGTAAAATAACATCCTGTTATTTTTAAAGACAAGCCTCTTCCTGAGACTATAAAATTCTTCCTGAATTATCCTATGTTTTTATTATCGTAACAACAATTATTTACTTTATAGTTAATTAAAAATTTTTTTAATTTTTTACTAAGTAAGAGCATAAATATATATTTTTGTAAAAATTTTATATAAAATATAATTTTCACTACTAATTATAGCATATTTATGTTAATTTTCAATAAAATTCTAATTGAAAACTTAGTAACTACAACAATTTATACTTATGCACAAAATCCACAACATATTGTGGATAACTTTTATATCTCCTCAATATATTGTGGATTTTCTCAGTTTCAGCCGAATATTTATACTATGTTTTGTAAAATATTCTCTATATCTAGACTTTTTTGTAATACAAGCTCTATTTTTTTGCTTAAAGTTCCTTAATTTCTCAAATTAGAATTCGAAAGTGAGAATCCAAATTTTATATTTGATTCTTCAAACTTTTATAGAGAAAATATTATATATATTGATATTTATGATAAGTGCGTACTGGCATTGGAATTTGTTTTTTATAATCTCCTAATGAAGATTTGTACAATTAATTGCTTGTCATCAATCTTTGATTGGGAGCATGCATTAATTGGACTAATCTTTATTTTTGGAGTTATTAAGTGAGAATGCAAAAGTGAAAATCCAAATTTTATATTTGGTTATTTGAACTTTCACAGAGTGCATTTCACATTTGGTTTTTCGAACTTACTCAGCGAATGTATATGAGTCGAGTTTCCTATTTCAATTCTGTCCAGTGAGCTTTATCTAAATATCAATATAATTTATTTAATCTCTAAAATGTCTCTAATTACTTCTCCACCAATTATCATTCCAGCTACTGGTGGTACGAATGAGATACTTCCTGGTATTTGTCTTTTTTCTGCACACTTTTTAGTTCCTCCAGTGCATACACAACCAGTTTTACAAGTAACAACATCTTCAACTTGAGGTTTTCTAGGTATTTCTTCTGAATATACTACCTTTAATTTATCTATTCCCCTTTTACGAAGTTCATGTCTCATAACTTTTGCTAAAGGACATACTTTTGTTTTAAATACATCTGTTACTTTAAATTGTGTTGGATCTAATTTATTACCAGTACCCATAGAACTCATTATTTTTATATTATTCTTATAACAATGTTCCACAAGACCTAACTTTGCAGTAACAGTATCTATTGCATCAACGACATAATCAGTATCATCTGGAATCAATTCTTTAATATTATCTAATGTTACAAATACTTGATGAGTAATTACATTACAATTCTTATTTATAGAAAGAATCCTTTCCTTCATTACCTCAACCTTAGATTTGCTTATAGTATTGTACGTAGCATGTATTTGTCTATTCAAATTAGTTAAACATACAGTATCATCATCTATTAATACTAAGTTCCCAACACCTGCTCTAGCTAATGCTTCAACAGTAAAACTTCCTACTCCACCAACACCAAAAATAACTACCTTACTTTTTCTTAATTTATCTAATCCATCTTTACCAATTAAAAGTTCTGTTCTTGATAAGGAATGTTGTAGCATATAAAATTCCCTCCTATATATATGTATATTATTTTATCTATATTTTAATTAAACTTTTTAAAACATAAGCTTATTTCAAATTATTATATCATAGTTTTTTTATCAACATTATAAGATACATAAAAGAAAATAACAAGTTTAAGATGAGATGTATATTAACTTATTATTTTTGTGAATGTACCTAAAGAGACTATTAATATTATAAACATTAATTTATAATATTAATTATATTTATATATTGAATTTATTCTGTATTTTAAACTAATCTTTTCTTTAATGTATCTAAAACTATCATTAGGATAATATTAAAAATATAGCGTAAATATAATATCAAATTTTACTTAGGAGGATTTTTAAGATCATGACTATTGGAATAATTGCTGCTATGGCAGAAGAATTAGAAATATTATTAAAAGATTTATCACTTGAAGAAAAAAAGACAAAGGCTAACATGACTTTTCATAAAGGAAGTTTAGCCGGTAAGAATGTTGTAGCTGTTGTTTGTGGTATTGGTAAAGTAAATTCAGCTGTATGTACACAAATATTAATCTCTGAATACGGTGTTGATAAAATAATAAATGTTGGTGTTGCTGGTGGAATAGGTAAAGATATATACCCTGGTGATATTGTTGTTGCTGAAAATTTAGTACAACATGATATGGATACTTCAGTATTTGGAGATAAAATTGGTCAAATTCCAAGACTTGATACATTTGATTTCAAATGTGATAAAGATATGGTTGCTGCTGCAAAAAAAGCTTGTGAAGAAATCACTGAATTAAATAGCTTTACAGGAAGAATTGTTTCTGGAGATCAGTTTGTTGCAAATTTAGAAAAAATACAATGGCTTGAAAAGGAATTTGGAGCTATTTCTTGTGAAATGGAAGGAGCTAGTATTGCTCAAGTATGTTACTTAAATTCAATTCCTTTTGTTGTTATTAGATCTATATCTGATAATGCTAACAATGGAGCTCATATAGATTATGAAAAATTTATTCCTATTGCAGTTAAAAATTCAACTAGAATATTAAATAAAATGATTGAAATTCTATAATTCTTTTTAAAAATAGAGGATTATCTAAAATCTTTTTATAAATTTTAGATAGCCCTCTATTTTTTTAATCTTTTAAGTAAATGTTGATATTGTATCAATATGAGAGAATTGGTATTAAAATAATTTTATATACAATAGTCAACTCTACTTTATATATAATTATTTTCTTAAATCAAAATTATTGGTAAATTCAACTTCGCAAGAACCTGTTCCGTCACTATTTTGTTTTGCTTCATGAATTCTTACAAGTTTTAATTTTGAAACTTCTCCATTTGCCCATCTATAATTTAATCCATTGAATTCTAATGTTTTTATATTTCCCGGGCAATAAGTAGTTGCTACATATGCACTATCTTTACTTTCATGTCCATATACTACATAAGTTCCTGGTAAGAAATCTTCATTATTTGTTAAGGTTAATTTATAAGAATTATTTACATTTTCAACCTTTGCATTAATATTAGCTAAATCTAAATTCATCTCTTTATTACTTAAAACTTGCATTTTAGGAGATGTTATTTTTGCTGAATTTCCTTTTTTAGGAGTAATTTTTGAAATAATATAATTATTTTCGTTCATTTCTCCTAATATATCTGTTATACGAATACTACATTGTGAACCATTTTTACTATCAACCTTGTCCCATTTTATAATATCTATTATTTTATTATTTTCATTATATATTTCACAATTGATATTATATTCAGTATTAGTATCTATATTATAATCAAATGAAATATCATTATTTTTTATATTTAACTTAGACATAACTTCTTTTGACTCTGATGAACCTGAGTTATTATGATGTTTTTTTGAACCACTTGATGAAGATGATTTAGAACTATCAGTATCCGTAGATTTTATATTGTCTTTTGCATCTCCATTATTATTTTCTGGTTTATTTATTGCTTCTCCTGATTGAGTAAATGATTTAGTAGGAGTTGGTGTTTTATCCCCAACACATTCACCAGTTGGTGAGAAATTATAAACCTCTCCATTAATCATAACATTTCCTGTTTGCATTGATCCAGTTTCTGATAATGAATATACTTTATTTTCAACTTCAACAACACCTGTTTGCATTGCTCCATTTGAAGCTGTATAGTACCAAGTTCCGTTATCATTTACCCATCCTGTTGTCATTTCTCCGCTTGACGATGTGTAGTACCAAGTCCCATTGTCATTTACCCAGCCTGTCTTCATCTCTCCATTTTCAGATGAGTAATACCATTTTCCATTATCATTTATCCAACCTGTTTTCATCTCCCCACTTGGTGTTGTATAATACCATTTTCCATTATCATTTATCCAGCCTGTTTGCATATTTCCTGATTCATTAAACTTATACCATTTTCCATCAATCACTTTCCACCCAGTAGCTAAGCTATCACCTTCTTCATATCTCCAATTATTATTTGAATCTTGTTTCCATGCTGCTGATACACCCATTGGTGATGTAGAAATAATCACAGCCATTGCCACAACTGTTGCTGCAATTTTCTTTAACTTAACGCTTTTCATTATAAAATCTACTCCCTTCATTTTTACGTTTACTTAAATATGAAGCAATTAAAGCAGTCACAGGTACTGTTAATATGATTCCTGTAGTTCCTGCTAAACCTTGTATTAATTCTGTTCCTACTATATCTAAATTAAGTAACCTATTTGCACTCATATTAGAACAGTAGATTAATATTAATATATTTAATGAGCCTCCTGCAAAAGCTAAAATCAATGTATTCGCCATTGTTCCTATTATATCTTTACCTATATTCATTCCACTTTTAAATAAATCGCTTTTAGACATATTTTCATTTAATAAATGTATTTCAAATATTGATGAAGATATTGACATAGCTACATCCATTACAGCACCTAAAGCTGATATTAATATTCCTGCAAACATTATTCCTTTTACTTTAAGACCAGTATTTTCAGATATATACATTATGCTTTCTGCATCTGACATATTTATTCCTGAAAGGTTTCCCCAAATTCCAAATGCATAAGCAAGAATTCCAGATATTATTACCCCTATTAAAGTTCCAAATATCGCTGAAAGACTTTTTTTATTTATTCCCGCAACTAAAATTAATGTAATTGCCGTACTTATAGCTACTACTATAATTGATGCCCATATAGGACTTATTCCCCTTAGCATAAGAGGTAACATTAAATATATAACGCAAACTATTGTAAAAATTAACGATACTATTGCCTTTAAACCTCTAAATCCTCCAACAAAAAGTATTGTCATTAAAAATAACACTCCCATTGTTATAATTACTTGACTTCTTTTAAAGCTAGATATTGAAATATCGTTTATTTCTCCGTCTTTAAGATAGAATGCTACAATAACCTTGCTATCTTGTTTGACTTTTGTATTATACAATCTGCTTATATTATTAGTTACATTAAACTCCTTATTTTTATAGGGACCGTCTAAAACCTTTAACTTTATCTGTTGATATCCTAATTCTATATCATCTATATACTTGTCCTTTTGAAGTTTTTCTTTATCTATTCCTACTACTTCTGCTTTATAATACTTTACTCCTCGATTTAATTTATCCTCTACAAAACCACCATTAAATATTAACTTTGATGAGAATATAATTATTAATCCTAAAAGTATTGTAACTACTATAAATCCAATATCACTTTTATACTTTTTAATCTCCACAGCAAACGCTCCTTATTTTTACATAAAGGATATCCCAAAACATATCTTTATCATTAATATATTTTAATTAACTATTTATATTGAAATTTAGTTAAAATCTAACTAATATTACACTAAACTTTACGCTATGATATTAATACGTTTTCAGAAAATGGACTTATTATTAGATATCCTTTATGTCATAGTATATTTCTTAATTCTTTAGTTATAATTGATATAACTAATTCCTTAAATCAGTGTGTATTAAAAAATCTATCTCTTTCTTGTCCAGTTAGTATTTTCCCAATGCTTAGTTACTGTCTTGTCTTCTTCAGCTTTTTCTTCTGATGCTAATCTTATTTCACCAGTATTTCTAACTCTTAATCTTCCGCCTTCTGGATCCCATGATGCTAATCCAATTGCTGATACTTCATCTCCAACTTTAATTTTTGAATCCCATTTTCCTTTAACTTTTTCATTAATTCCATCCCATATATATCCTTCAACATATACTCTTGATATGCCTGTACCGTCATCAATATATAAGTTTTGATCGTTCATATCTACAACTTTACCTTGTACCTTAACAAGTTTTCCACCATTAATAGGTAACATACTGTCTCCTGTTAAAAGTTTAGTTGGTTCTACTTTTGTAATATCTTCATCTATTAATTTAACATTCTTAGCTTCAATATTATTCACTTTAGTTCCTGAATTTCTATCTGCTAATGCAAGCTCTAATTCTCCTTGATAATCATCAATTGTTCCTGTTATTCTAACTTTTTGACCAACTTTTAATTTAGTGCTAGATACACCAAATATACAAGCTCCTCCAGTTTCATCTTGAATATAAACAACTTCAAAGAATGAATTTTTAGGTTCTACTGCTTCAGACTGAGAAGTTACATATCCTTCAACTGTAACTGTTTGTCCGTATAAATCTGGTTTTCCATCTTTATTACTATCTTTTCTAATATCCCCTAATTTAACTACTTTAACTTCTTCAGATGGCATCATCCAATTAACAATATTGTTTGTAATTTTTATATTAGAATATTTTTCTCCATTAGTACCATCAATCTCAAAATCGGAGAAGAAAGTATTTCCTGAAACAACTATTTTTGCACCATTGCTTAATTGTTCCACACCAAGTGTATTTACCTCCCCTTTAGGAACTGGTACATTATCTCCATCACCATCTGCATCTTTGGTTTCAGTAGTCTCAAATCCCTTTACTAAGAAGTCAACACCCTCTTGATTTGCACCTTTTGCAAGAATTATTGAAGCCCCATTATAAAAACTATATTGGTCCTTACCATTTTCAACACCATTAGTTAATTTATAATTTGGTGAATCATAATTAGTTAAATATAATCTATATTCTTGTCCACCATTATTAGTATTATCAATTACTTCATCATCATTTACTCTTAACTTAGTTCCTATAGCTTCTAATACAGAATTCATTTGAATATTATTGCTGTATTCACCTTTTCCATCTTTATAGTCTGCTCTAGTTGATACTATTACATTTCCACCATTTTCTACATATCTCTTTATAGCTTGTATTTCACTATCTTCAAATTTACTTGCCTTCAATCCTGCAGTATTATTGTCCTTGCTTTGTGGATTTGTAAGAACTAGTATCTTAACATCTTTTAAAGTTTCATCAGTTATTTTATCTTTATTTACTATTGTTAATCCATTTTTCTCTGTTAATAAACTCTTAAATGCTGTATACTTTCCAGCATAATCTCCTGTTATATATTGATTATAATGATATCCATCAATTAATATCTTTTGAACTTTTTCAGGATTTACAATCTTTACTTTAGCACTAGTAGTAAATGATTTTTCTCCTTTCTCTAATTTAACACTTGCTTTTGCGTATAAAGTATATTCACCTTCTTGTTCTGCTTTCCAATTAAACTTAACATTTTCTGTTTTAGTACTTGCTACATTTTCAACAACTTTTTCACCTATTTTATTAGAATCATTTATCTCATTTTTAAAGAATTCAAATTTAATATCTTTAACTTCATTTTCGCTATTGTTAAAGAATCCAACATTGAATTCTACATTTTCACCTGGTAAGGTCATATCAGTATCTACTGTTGCATTTGATAAACCAACATTTATAGCATCTCCAACCCAAACTGGTGCAGTAACTGCTATATCTTTATCTTCTTCTACAACCTTAACATAATAATAGCTATACTCTGGATTTAAAGTAAATTCCCAATTAACATCATTAGAATTAAAAGTTTTAGAATCAACTTCTACTCCACCATTAGCTATTATTGAAACTTTCTTTATCTTATCAGTAGGATCATTTGCATTTATTTTAAAGTTAAGTTTATCAACATTTCCTAGAGAACTTCCCATAACTTCATCATTTATTGTATAATCTATTGTCATATCAGTATCTTCTGAAGCATATACTCTCTTTTCTCTAAGAGCATCATATATAGATTCTCTTGAATTATCATCAGCAATAATTACAGTTCTTGCATTATTAGATGTATACCAATTACCTTTATGGTTGTCTTGGTTATTAGTTGGAGCAATATGCCATCCCTTATCTAATGCTCTAGTATAGTATTCATAACTTGGGAAATATCCTGACCCTCTTATTGGACCTTCACCATTTCCTACTTCGATTAAGTTTACATATTTATCTGCACCTTCACTATAAAAACCAAAGTCAGCAAAATCACCAAAAGTCTTACCTGGGTGATTTAATTGAGATATTGATTGAGGTTGCGTTTGGATAGTTTTATAGTAATTTGCTAAATCCATCGCTTTGTTAGTTCTTGTCTCAAATCCTGGCGTATTAAAAGTATTTATATGACCCCAACCACCAGTAGAACCTGACCATGTCATTTCATATCCATAAATAGCAGTAAAATTTTCATCTTTATCATATTCATCAGCTATTTTATGAGCATTTACCCATTTTTCACTTTTTGAACCATCTGCAAGATTTGCTGATGTATCATTATCAAACCAGTTTGAGTGGTCTGTTACTGCATAATAATCCGCGCCATTTTTCTTTACCCATTTATAAGCCTCATCTAATGAACCTTTTCCATCTGAAATATCAGTATGTGCATGAAGTTGTCCAAATAAATGTTTCATATCTCCACTGGCTGCTACTCTAAATGACCATTCTTTAGTTGTTATATTACCTAAGTTGTCACTGACTTCTACTTTTACTTTATGAGCGCCAGATTTTAATTTTTCAGTTGGGGTGTATTCAACAGATGTTTCTGTTATTTTTGAATTTGAGGTTACATCTTTGTCATCTACAAATACTTTAATAGAATCTTTATTTATACTTCCTTCTGATTTAAATGAAACTTTTATCGGAGTAAGCGTTTCCATATCAACTCTAGAATTTTCTGCTGGTTGTAAATCATAAAAGTCTATAGGTTTAAAGTCACCATTAACAACTCTTATAGAATAAATATCTGTCTTAGCTTCCTTCTCTCCAGACTTAGCTGATATATAATATTCTAGTCCTTGTAGATCTAATTTTTCTTTAACTATAGTAGCTGTATATTTTCCATTTTCCCCTTTAGTCATCTCTAACTTAGTGAATGCTTCTGCACCTTTAACTCTATAATTTAATTCCATATTATTAGCTTCACCTGCAACTGTTTCTGCTTCTATTACTAAATCTTTATTCTTATCTGTCATTTCAATTGCCTTATGATTAATTGAAAATTCAGGTGCCTTTGTAAAACTACATGATCCTCCATATATTTGTGCAGTATCCTTATATTGTCCCATTGTACCTTCTACAGTTACAGTATCTCCTGTATTTAATCCGGTATTTTTGGGTAAATAATATATATCTAAATCATTATTTTCTTGTGATAGTTTTACTACTGTTTTTTTCTTTCCATTTTCTGTTGTTTCACTTATATTTATAACTGCATTTTCTATCTTAACGTACTTAGATGCATACTTACCTGTATTTAACTCAGTGATTGTCAAAACTTCTGGTTCAAGTTTTTCATTTTGTTTAATAACTTCTACTTTAGTTACTTGTAATTGTTCTAAATTATTAAATGAATCTCTTGTACCTGTAACCTTAACTAAATCCCCTTTCTTTATATCTTTAAATGGGACTTTACTAACTTTATTTGAAATTGCTATTCCACCTGTTTCATCTTGAATATGCAATGTAAAACCTCTATCATTAAAGGAAACAACTCCACACACTGTAGCTTCCTTACCAACATCTAAGCTTCTTGCATCTTTTATGTTTATTTCACTAATAACTTTATCTGTAACTTCTACAGAATAAGTAGGTGTTTTTGCTTCCTTTTCTCCACAGTTAGCCGATATATAATATTCAATTCCTTTTAAATCCAACTTTTCTTTAGCTATAGTAGCTATATATTTTCCATCTTCCCCCTTAAGCATATCTAATTTGGTAAATCCTTCTGAACCTTTAACTCTATAATTTAATTCTATGTTACTAGCTTCACCTGCAACAGTTTCTGCCTTTATTACTAAATCTTCGTTCTTATTGGCTTTATCAATACCCCTATGACTAATTGAAAATTCTGTTGGCTCTTCTTTAATAAACTTACATGATGCACCATATATTTGTGCAGTATCCTTATATTGTCCCATTGTACCTTCTACAGTTACAGTATCTCCTGTATTTAATCCGGTATTTTTAGGTAAATAATATATATCTAAATTATTATTTTCTTGTGATAGTTTTACTACTGTTTTTTTCTTTCCATTTTCTGTTGTTTCACTTATATTTATAACTGCATTTTCTATCTTAACGTACTTAGATGCATACTTACCTGTATTTAACTGAGCGATTGTTAAAACTTCTGGTTCAAGTTCTTGATTTTGTTTAATGACTTCTACTTTAGTTACCTGTAATTGTTCTAAATTATTAAATGAATCTCTTGTACCTGTAACTTTAACTAAATCCCCCTTCTTTATATCATTTAAAGGGACTTTACTAGTTTTATTTGAAATTGCTATTCCACCTGTTTCATCTTGAATATGCAATGTAAAACCTCTATCATTAAAAGAAATAACACCACACACTGTAGCTTCTTTACCAACATCTAAACCTCTTGCATCCTCAATGCTTATAGCATCACTAACTGCATCTTTAACTTCTTCCTTAACCTCTTGTTCTATATCTTCATTAGTCTTATCTTCTGGAACCTCAATTGGTTTTTCTGTTATATCACCTACAGGTTTTTCTTCTGATATATTGTCTTTTGGTCTTTCTAAATTTTCAACTTTTTTCTCTGAATTATCTTTGTTGTCATTTTCATTCGAAGTTACATTGGTATCATTTTTTCCGTCTACTTTAGTTTCATCTTTTATTGTCGTATCATTTTTAGACTCTTCTTTATTTACTATTTCCTCTTTACCCGCGTTAACTTCCTCTGTGTTAACGGTTTCATTTTTAACAACAGTAGTACTATCAGTAGTTATATCCTGTTTACTTTCATCTTGTTTACCATCATTTAGCATAGAATCTACTATATTGTCTAAAGCAAATGTACTTTGACTAGGTAATACAACTGAAGTACTCAAAACTGACACCGAAATTAGTAAAGCAATTATTTTTTTGTTTTTCTTTATCATTATTTCCCCTCCCACCACTTGTAAAATATTTACTTTTACATATTATAGTTTACCATACAATATATGTAATTAAAATCTTTATTTAGAACTTTTAAACAATTCATCTATTTAACATTAATCCTTGTTATTTTTTGTAAAATAATTAAATATAATATATGATAATTAATATTCTCTAAACTAGATTGATTTAATTTAAATAAAATACTAATATACTTTGAATTTAAATATTTATATAATTACAAAAAAAGAAGAAATAAAATGGAATTTCATTTTATTTCTTCTTTTTATTTATCATAAGATATAATCTTCTAATGTATATTAGTGAATTTATTACACTTTTTTATTAAAAATATATACTAATTAAATCAATCTTTATCTCTCAATAAAATTCTAATAATTAAAATCATAATGAAAGATAAAACATATAAAATACCTGCAAATGCTGTTGCCATTCTAATATCTGTTTGCATATATGTATATATTTGAAGTGGAATGGTTCTTGTTTTATTCATAACATTTCCTGCAAACATTAAAGTAGCACCAAATTCTCCTAATGCTCTTACCCAACATAGTATAAGTGCAGATATTATCGTTTTTTTCAGCATAGGTATTATTATCTTTATATTAGTTCTGATTTTACTTGCACCCAGTACATAGCTTACTTCAAAAATTTCTTTAGGTACATCCTCTATAGAATTTTTTAAAAACTTTATATAAAGTGAAGAAGATACAAATAGTTGAGATATTATTACTGCTATTGGTGTAAATGTAATACTATATCCTAATCTTGAAAATATTTTGCCTATAAATCCATTGTCTCCAAATGCTAAAAGTAACCCTATACCTACTACTGCTGGTGGTAACACTATTGGAAGTTCAACTAAAATATCTACAATTTTAGTAATTTTATTTTTAGATACTTTAGATAAATAAAAAGCTGTAGGCGTTCCAAACACAAATGTTAATAATACTGATATTGATGAAGTTTTCATACTTAGCTTTAAACAATAAATATTATCTACATTTCTAATAGTTTCTAATAATTTTGTTATTCCTGAATATTTAATTAACCCTATTACAGGCACTATTAAGAAACATACATATAAAAATATTAATATTAAAAATATATAATTTGAGATTTTCAGATTTTTAAATATTTTACACTTTTGTTTTTCTACAATATATCTTTCTCTACAATTGCTTTCTATCATAAATTTCTCCTAAATATAATATAAGTCAAAAAATAACAAGTTAATATACTAGTACATTTGTATATGTAGCTTAACTTGTTATTTTCTTTCCTAAACTTAACTCTATCTAATGCATTAAAATCTATCGTCTATGTTTTAAAATAGTATTGATATTATATATATTAACATTCATTAAAAACATAGTTAATTTGTTAATCCACTTTAAATCCATATTTTTTTAATATTTCTTTACCCTTATCGCTTGTTAAATAATCAATAAATTCTTTAGCAGCTTCACTATTTTCAGATTTATTAATTGAACCTATAGGATATTGTACTTTTAAATTTTCAAATTCCTTTAACTCTATAATATCTAAGTCTTGTTTATTATTTTCATTTATGTCAGTTTTATAAACTATACCTATATCGCCTTCACCTAAAGCAACCTTACTTACAACACTCTTTACATCTAATTCATGGCTTTTTATATTATTCATTATATTTGTATAAGTATCTTGACTTATTTTTTTATCTGATAATTGATTATCTAAAGCTTTATGAAAATAATTACCTACTGGTACAGATTTATCTCCAGCTATTATTTTAACCTCAGGTTTAGATAAATCTTCAAATTTATCTATAACAACATTACTCTTCTTATTCTTACATAATACAAGATTGTTTTCTGCAAATATAACACTTTCTGAAACATAGTCCCCTTCTTTTAGCTTGTCCATATACTTAGTATTAGCAGATGCAAATACATCAGCTTTAGTTCCTTGTTCAATTGATGTAACTAATGATTGACTTCCAGCAAAATTAAATACAGCATCGATATTTTTATCACTCTTTATTTCTTTTCCTACTTCATTAAAACATTCTGTAAGACTCGCTGCTGCAAATACAGTTACTGATTTTTCCTTAGGTTTTTGAGCACCACATCCATTTAAACCAAATGAAAACATACCAATCATCATACAAATACATATATTTTTTATACTTTTCTTTGTTACTATTTTATTCATCTATTATTCCCCCTACCTAATATATATAACTATGTTTTAACATAACATTAATATTATCGTATAAGGGTGAACTGGCATTGGAATTTGTTTTCTATAATCTCCTAATGAATATTTGTACAATTAATTGCTTGTCAGCAATCTTTGATTGGGAACATGCATTAATTGGACTAATATTTATTTTTGGAGTTATGAAAACAAATTCCTCTGTCCATGAGCTTTATACTATAATATTAATATTCATTTAAAATATTATAAAACTACTATTTTATCCCCTGGCTTTATTATTCCACCCTTAATTATTTTTGTAAATATCCCTTCTCTTGGCATAACACAATCACCAACTAGTTTTTTTATTTGGCATCCTTTGTGACACTCTTTTCCTATCTGTGTTACCTCTTGCAACGTTTCCCCTATTTTCAACCTTGTTCCAACAGGTAATTCAAAAAGTACTATTCCTTCTGTAGTTATATTCTCCGCAAAATTTCCATATGTAAGATCTTTCGCTCCTAAACTATTCATTTTTTCTATGCTTTCTTTTGCTAACAAGCTTACTTGTCTATGCCATTTTCCTGCATGTGCATCATTTTCTAATCCAAAATCCTCTATAAATACCCCCTTTTCTATAGGTTTCTTTATAACACCTTTTGTACTACTGATATTAACAGCAACAACTTTCCCCACTATACTCATAAAATTACTCCCCCTTAAGTTCATTAAACTTTTTATTGATAGCTATGTTTTATTCATCTGTCCATGAGCTTCATACTACAATGTTACTGATATTCTAAAACATATCCTTATTAGTAAAAATTTTATTATTTCTTAATATAATCCCCACTTTTTCCACCAGTCTTTTTTATAAGAGTTATATTACCTATTTCCATTCCCTTATCTACAGCTTTACACATATCATATATTGTGAGTGCTGCTGTAGAAACTGCTGTTAGCGCTTCCATTTCAACTCCTGTTTTACCTACAGTTGATACTTCTGCTTGTATTTTAATTTCATCTTCTAAGACTTCAAATTTAATGTCAGCTCCAGTTATAAAAATGTTATGGCACATAGGTATTAAGTCTGAAGTTCTTTTAACCCCCATAATCCCTGCTACTTGAGCAACTGATAGTACATCACCCTTTTTAATTTTCCCATTTTTTATTAAATCTACAGTTTCTTTTTTGAGTTTTATACTGCCTGTTGCTATCGCAACTCTATTTGTGTTATTCTTTTCATTAACATTTACCATGTGAGCTCGTCCATCTTCATTAAAATGTGTAAATTCCATAATTACCCTCCTATAGCTGTCATAGTTCTATTTATATAATTACCTTGTTCTAAATTATGTTCTTTAGGTTTATTTTTTACTATTTCAACAATTGCATTATCTATATTCTCACCATTTCTTAAAACTTTTCCTATATCTATCTCATCATCTGAGTGAAGACAAGTTTTAACTTTTCCATCTGCAGTTAATCTAAGCCTATTGCAATTCTCACAAAACTTACATGAAATAGGATTTATAATTCCAACTCTTCCTTTTCCATTAGGTAACTTATAATATTTTGCTGGTGATGACTTATCCTCATTCTCTATTTTTATCAATTCTTTATTCTTTTCCAAAACAATATCATTTGATAAGTATCTATTTAACGCCCAATATTTAAGCTCTCCTATAGGCATCAGTTCTATAAATCTAACATCTATTTCATTATTCTTAGTTAAATTAATAAAATCCTCAATCTCATCTTCATTAAAATCTTTAATTAAAACTACATTTAACTTTATAGGAGTAAGTCCTGCCTTTTTGGCTTCCTCTATTCCTTCTAAAACTTTATTAAGCTCTCCACCATTTGTTATTTCTCTATACTTGCTTTCATTCAGTGTATCTAAACTTATATTAACTCTATTAAGTCCAGCTTCTTTTAAATTTTTCGCATATTCCTTTAAAAGTAGACCATTAGTTGTCATTGCTAAATCTTTTACACCTTGAATTTTAGATATTCCTTTTATTAAACTTAATACCCCTTTTCTAACCAGAGGTTCTCCCCCTGTTATACGAATCTTATCTATTCCCTTATTTACAAAAGATTCAGCTATTTTAAGAAATTCTTCTATTCTCAAAATATCCTTATGATTACACTTATTTATTCCTTTTTCAGGCATACAATATTTACATCTCAAATTACAAAGTTCAGTAACAGATATTCTTAAATAATTTATCCTTCTTCCATATGAATCCATCATCTAGCATTACCCCTCTGCTGTAAAATAGCTGTCTCAAAATATTTAGGCACATGAAATAAAATAATAGATCAAAGAGGCGTTTATACCTAATATAAACTTTTTAATATACTACATTAATTTTGAGACAATACCTCTTTATTATTTTCTAAATATAAATTTCCCATTAAGTACTTGTCCCGCTTTCACTTCTCCAATTTCTTTAGGGACAATAACCACGCCATTAGCTCTACTCATAGTCATTAGATGATTAGAGCACTGTGATCCTACTTTATATGCACAATAATTTCTATCTACCTTTTTTATTTCAACATAAACATATTTCTCTCTACCCACTTCATCATGAAAATCATACATTAATTTAACAGGGAATTCTTCTGAATCAGAATTATCTTTTCCCATCATTTTTTCAATACTTGGTTTTACAAGTTTTTGAAACGTTGTTATTAATGATGATGGATTTCCTGGAAGTGCAAAAAATAGTTTTTCTTTAAAAGTAGCGAATGTTACTGGTTTTCCTGGCTTAATTGCGATCTTAGAAAACTTAATATCAGCCTCTATTTCTTTTAAAATATCTTTAACAAAATCATAATCCCCAACAGATGCTCCTCCTGAGGTAATAACAATATCTGCATTTTCTAAAGCATACTTCATTTTTTCTTTTAAAGTTTCTTTATCATCAGAAACAATACCTAAAGATAAAACTTCTGCATTTAAACCTGTTACTAATGCTTTTAATGAATATTCATTACTATTTCTTATTTGTCCCTTTTCAATATTTGAATTTATATCAACAAGTTCATCTCCAGTAATAATTAATGCCACAGTTGGACTTTTGTATACGTTAACACCACTGTATCCAAGCGATGCTAATGCTCCTATTTCTACTGGTCTTATAACACAATTTTTTTTAATTGCTAAATCACCTATTTTAATTTCTTCACCAAATTTAATTATATTGTTATCCTTTTCTATTTCTTCAAAAATTAAAAGATTATTATCTTCAATTTCAACATCTTCAATTTTTACAACTGCATCTGCTCCTTTAGGTACTGGTGTCCCAGTCATTATTTTATAAGCTTCTCCATTTTTTAAAGTATCTTCAATAAAATCTCCTGCTTTTATAACACCTTTTATCTTAAGTTTGCAGATATTTTCTCTGCTACAGTTAGATGTTTCACTACTTTTTATAGCATATCCATCCTTTGATGATTTATTAAATGGTGGTAAATTATCCTTAGAGTATATATCTTCTGCTAAAACTCTATTAACACTATCTAGTAACTCTCTATTTTCTACTCCAAGTATTTTTGTTTCTTTATTAATTATATTTAGTGCATCTTCTATACTAATCATTTGAAATTCCTTTCTTATAAATATTAAAAAATAAAATTATATTTCTTAATAAGCTATTTATCTACTTAATACTTATTTATAATACACATATCGCTATATAATTTCTTATATGTATAATATTCAATCTATTTTATTGAATTCCTTCTATTTAGTTCCATAAATTCTTCTTATTATACATTTTTTCAATTTAATGTTTAATTTATGACTTCTTTAGTTGTAAAATAGTTATAAGTTATATATAAGTTCCAATAAAGTTTGTTCATTAAGGTAGAATCAAAAAATAACAGATCCATTCGCTAGTTTAGTGAAGAACTTATATAGAAAATTTATGATATATATGCTGCTAACTAGATAGTATTAATTTAAAGATATAATTTTCTATAAAAATTATATAAAAGATTATAAATGTATCAACTTAATTAGAACATATATATTAAATATTTAATAAAATTTTTGATAGGAGATGCGATTATGATAAAAACGGCTATACTTACTATGAGTGATAAAGGACATGTTGGTGAACGTAAAGATATTACAGGTCCAACTATTGAAAATATTCTTCCAAAAGATAAATATTCTATAACTTATTACAAGGTACTACCCGATGATATAGATTTGATAAGTAAAGAGTTAATTTATCTTTGTGATGATTTAAAAGTTAACTTAATTCTTACAAATGGAGGTACTGGATTTTCTAAAAGAGATGTAACCCCTGAAGCAACATTGAAAGTATCTGAAAAATTAGTTCCTGGATTTGGTGAAGCAATGAGAGCTGCCTCTTTAAAAATAACACCTAAAGCTATGTTATCAAGAGGTATTTCTGGTATAAGAAATGAAACATTAATTATCAATTTACCTGGTAGTCCTAAAGGTGCTACTGAAAATTTAGAAGTAATTTTAGATGCTATTCCTCATGGT
The DNA here is from genome assembly GCF_054768135.1 of Clostridium sp. CTA-5. Lineage (NCBI taxonomy): Bacteria > Bacillati > Bacillota > Clostridia > Eubacteriales > Clostridiaceae > Clostridium > Clostridium sp. CTA-5. The sequence continues at coordinate 28,307 of NZ_BAAAAT010000014.1, forward strand.
ATTGATATACTAACAGGAAATGCAACTGAATGTGCAACACCTAAAAAATAATCTTCTAACTATATGTTAATTTAATTCTTATTACATATGCTGTAACTAACTCAAATGGTAAAAAAATTCTTGTTTTACTATTTGATTGTTTACAGCATAATTTAATTTTTTAATATTAAGGCATATTCAAAAAAATAATAGACCAGTATGCTCATCTATTATTTTATTTCATGCGCCTAATATTGCATTCTTAGATTTATTTTTAATAAATTTTTAAATTTAATTCTATTTAAACATAGTTTTATTAAATGTATAATATTAAATAAACTATTAAAATTAGGAGAATAACTATGAACTTTTCAAAGCTTAATTTCTTTAAACCAATAACCAATTTAGAATACGATAAAATTTCTTTTTATAAATCTGGCTTTTTCAAAGGTCTATTAATTGTACTTTTCTTCTTTATAATAAACGGTATAATTTCTATCCCTGTATTTATGTTAGATGAACTTAACGGCGGTATTTATTCATTAATAAAAATAATTTTATCTATAGTAGTTACATCAATATCAATACTTATAATGAATAAAATATTTTCTTATCCCACTAACACACAAAATAATAAATATAAATTTTCAAAAAGAAATTTTATATTTATAGCTTTATTAATTTTAGGATATAGAATATTTTTTGATGGTAACTTATCTTACTTAATAGATTTAATTCCTGAACCGGAATTTTTAAAAGATTTTGAAGAATCTTTTAATCTTGATCCAATATATATGGCCTTCGCAGTTATAATAATAGCTCCTTTACAGGAAGAATTTCTAAATAGAGGAATAATACTTAATGGATTACTAAAAAAATACTCAAATAAAGTAGCTTTAATCATTTCAGCTTTAATATTTGCTATAATGCATTTAAATTTTCAACAAGGAATTAATGCTTTTATATTAGGTTTATTTTTTGGTTATATTTATATAAAAACTAAATCCATCTACTTGACTATATTCGCTCACTTTTGTAATAACCTATTGGTATTTCCATTAGATGTGCTTAATTTAATTCCTATTAATATAATAATTAAATGTATACTATTTACTTTAGTAGGTGGAATATTAATGTTTTATGGATTTAAATATATGAACTTAAAGTCATTTAACTGGGCAAATTATAGAGAACAAGATTCTGTTAGCTAATTTTATATTTATAGTTTCTTATACTATTCATGGGTTTTAAACATAAAAAGAGCATAAAACCGAGATCTAAAAACTCTTTAAAAGTTCTATTATCTCACTTTTATGCTCTATCTTCTTTTCTATTTTTCTTCTATATTTTTAATTCTATACGTCGTAAAATATCACATTCTATAATCCTAATTCTTCAGCAACCTTATCTGCTCTTTCACAAAATTCTTTTACTTTTGGAATATCTTTTTCCATTACACCATCATTGTATTTATAGCTTGTCTTAGTTAAAGAGTCTACACCATAAGGTCTAACCTCTTTGATACATTCTTCTACATTATCTGGTCCTAATCCACCAGCAATAATCACAGGTATATTTACTGATCTTACAATCTCAGCATCAATGTTCCAATCATGAGTCATGCCACTTGCTCCAATACCTGTATCTGCTGCAAGACCTGAATCTGTTAATATATAATCACAGAAATTTGCATATTCTTTTGCACGTTCTACAGCTTCAGGTCCATCTACAAGAATAGCCTGCATCAATTCAACACCTGGACATTCTTTATGTAATCTTTCAGCAAAAGCTGCATCGGCTGTATATTCCATGCCTGCAATATGCAGAATATCGGGTTTTACTCTATTTGCAACAAAAATCATTTCATCTGGGTCTTTATTTAACATAATAGCTACACATTTGACACCACGTTTTTTTGCCTCATTGAAAATACGGTCTACAACATCAAATGGAACACGGTGAGCTGGCACACCTCCACTTTGCATAGGTACTAAACCAATATGGTCTGCACCTGCATCCATAGTTGCAACACTTTCATTGTAGTTTACTAAAGAATAAATTTGTTTTTTCATATCTTTACACCCCTTTTAAAAATTTCTTTGATCTTTCTATTACATTTTTACTATTTAAATTTGAAGATACTGACTGAGCAACTTCTACAGTTAAACTAGCTGCTGCCTGAGTAAAAATTCCTACTTTTCTTAATGATATTGTATTTTTATACTGAAAGCTTGCCCATATTATAGTTGCCATACTGCAATCACCAGCTCCATTTACACTCACTATATGTGAAGTTAAAGTTGGAATACACTCCTCTTCTCCTTCTCTTGAACACAAGATTCCCTTTGCACCTAAAGATATAAAAACATTTTTTATTCCTTTCTTCAATAAAACTTTAGCTGCTTCTTTAGCACTTTCAGCATCAACAATTTTTATTCCTGATAAGGCACTTGCTTCTAATTTATTGGGTTTAAAAGTATTAATCTTGTTTAGAACGTTTTCAAATCTATTTACTTTAGCAATAGAGACTGGATCTGCAAAAATTGGTACAGTACAATTATTTGCAAGCCACTCAATAGACTCTTTAGGAATATTTCCATCAATCACACAAATAGATGCTTTGTTAATAAAATTTATACGTCTCTTTAAGAATTCTGGAGTAATATTTTCTATAATTTTCATATCATTAACTGCTGTAACCATCTCTCCTTGGTCATCTGTTATATATAAATAAGTTGAACTTTTTGTATTAAAAATACATTGAGCATAATCTAAGTGAATATCATGCTTATTACATTCTGATGATATAAATTTTCCAAAATAATCATCCCCATAAACGGTTATTAAGTATGTAGGGACATCTAACTTAGCTAAGTTTTGAGCAATATTATGTCCCACTCCACCAACGGTCATTTGAATATCTCCAATGTTTGAATCTTTTTCCCGATATATATCTTTAGCTAATCCTACTATATCTAAATTCAATCCGCCTATTACTGTTACATAATTATCCATTAGCAGTCAGTACCTCCTTAACTTTATGAATAAACTATAACATAAAATCTTTAATTTTTAAAACATTTATTTACATATAAAGAATTTATTTACTGGACTTTCTCCTTAAATTTATAAAATATATATTCAACTTTTTCATTTCTTATTTAATATTTATAGTATGTAATAATAAAAAAAACAAGCAGTTAAGAATATATTACTATTTCTAACTGCTTATTAATTTATCTTAATAGAAAACCTGTATATTGTATTTAAAAACCTAAAAGTAATTTATATAAATTAATAATATTAATAAGAATTTAACCTATCTGTAAATGATAGTTGTAAACATACCACCAGTATATTTTGTCATATTATTACTCATATGATGTGGAATATGACAATGAAATGGCCATATTCCTGGATTATTAGCCAAAAACTCAACATCCCAAGTCTCCCCAGATGCTACATTAATAGTGTTTCTTTTCATTCTATTTTGTGGATGTATCATGTTACCGTCAACAGCAGATACCACAAATTGATGACCATGAATATGAATAGGATGACCATCATTCATGGAATTAGCTAATCTTATCTTAACTACTTCACCGCATTTTACCTCCAATGGAATTGTAAAAGGAAAACATCTACCATTCATCGTAAAAAAGTTAAAATTATGTTCATTCGGATCTATTTTATATTTACCTGGTTTTACCTCTCCCATTGGTAATCCTTCAACTTTAAATTCCTGAAGCATTATAAAGTAGTCTTTATCTATATTTAAATCATAAGGATTTTGAATTATCAATCCACCCTCTAATCCCATCATTTGTTGCTTATGGGAAATATAATGGGTATGATACATATGAGTTCCTGGTGGATTGGTTATTTTAAATCTATAATCAAAAAAACTACCTGGTTCAATCTTAGGTGATGGTTGAACATCTGGTACTCCATCCATTACATTTGGTATATCTAACCCATGCCAGTGAACACTAGTTGGTTCAGGTAATTTATTATATACCCTAAAATTCACATAGTCGCCTGGAAAAACCTTGATAGTTGGCCCTGGTGTAGTTCCGTTATACCCCCAAGCCTTAATAAATAATCCAGGAAGAAGTTCTCTTTCCACCTCTTCCGCTACAAGTTCAAAATATTTAACTCCATTTATCTCCTTATAATTTAAATCAGGAATATCTGGTGTTATAATCATTAAATAATTCCCCCAAAATGCTTATTCTATCCTATTATTTTATGCTTCACCAATAGCTTAGTGACATCCAACCTAAATAAACAATACTTTTTAAGATATATTAAGCAATGTCTATGGTTTTATTAATACAACTAGTTAAAGAGTGTATCATAGTTAAATCTATTAAAAAAGGTCATATGAAAAGGAATAAGATTTATCAATATCCTATTTCAATACTCTCTCAAGCATTGAAAATAAATACTCTATCTTATCCCTATAATTATTTTTCTATTTAAATTCCAATATAAAAATCAAACTTCTCGATTCTTTTTTCTTGTTCTTATGCCTTAAAATCTTCAATCTTTTTTATAATGTAGTCAAAGATTTTTATGGGAGGACACTTATCTTAATTTATGCACAAACAAACCACTTCTTAATTTTGGTTCAAACCAAGTTGATTTTGGTGGCATTACTTCTCCAATATCTGCAACATCCATAATATCACATACTTCAGTTGGATACATAGAAAAGGCCACTTTCATATCTTTATTTACTCTTCTTTCAAGCTCTTTAATTCCCCTAATTCCACCTATAAAATCAATTCTATCAGATGTTCTAACATCCTCTATTCCCAAAATAGGTGTTAATATATTATTTTGGAGTATTGCTACATCAAGACTATCTATTGGATCATCAGCATTATATATACCCTCTTTTGCCTCCAACAGGTACCATTTATTTTCTAAATACATTCCAAATGTATGCTTTTTATTAGGCTTGATTATTTCATTATTTGGTGATTCAGATATAATAAATCTCTCCTGAATTTTTTCTATTAATTCACCCATACTTAATCCATTTAAATCCCTAACCACTCTATTATAGTCCATTACCATTAAATCATTGTCTGGAAAAGCAACTGCTAAAAAATAATTAAACTCTTCTTCTCCTGTATAATTTGGATTACTTTCTCTTCTTTTTAATCCAACCTTTACAGCAGATGCTGATCTATGATGTCCATCTGCAATATAAAAATTCTTTACTTCTTTAAATAATTCAACTATTTCATTAATAATTATTTCATTATCTATAACCCAGACAATGTGAGTTATTCCATCATCAGCCATAAAATTATATACTGGGTCTTTTTGTGTCCATGCTTTTATTACTTCTGATGCTATATTATTTTCTTTATAGGTTAAAAAAATCGGTCCAGTATTTGCGTCACAATAATCAACATGATTTATTCTATCTTTTTCTTTGTCTGCTCTAGTAAATTCATGCTTTTTTATTATATTGTTTAAATAATCATCAATTGATGCACAAAATACTATTCCTGTTTGAGCTCTGCCATTCATTATTTGTCTATAAATATAAAGATATGGTTTTTCATCTTGAATATATTCTTTATCTTTAATCATCCTATTAAGATTTTCCTTAGCCTTTTCATAAACCATTTTGTCGTGTATATCTATTGAAGGATCTAAATCTACTTCTGCTCTATCAACATGTAAAAAAGAATATTTATTTCCCTCTACCATCACTCTTGCTTCTTCACTATCCATAACATCATAAGGAAGAGCTGCTATTTTTGACGCTAATTCTTTAACTGGTCTGATCCCCTTAAAAGGTCTAACTACAGCCATCACTATTCCCCCTAAAAATTAATTTATTATTCTTATATGTTATATATTTTAAAGTGCATAAAAATAATAATTTGAATATGCACCTAATATACTTTAATTATGTTTTAATGTATTAAAAATCAGTGAAAGATTTTACTTCCACTGATTTGATATATAAATTTATTATAATACTAATTTTTTACAATTAATAGTCTTAAAACAATAATTTACTTTTTCTTTAAATCATTCTTTAAACTTTAATTGTTCTTTTATAACTTAAAGAAATCTTTAATAATTTCAACCACTTCATCACCAATTCTGCTTTGTGCTTCTTTAGTTGCTGCCCCTATATGTGGTGTTACACTAACATTTGGATGATTAATTAACTTCTCATTTTTAGTTGGTTCTTCTTCAAATACATCAATTCCAGCTCCTGCAATAACCCCATTATCAAGTGCTTCTAATAATGCAGCTTCATCAACAACCTTGCCTCTTGCGCAGTTAATTATATATGATGTATTTTTCATTAATTTTAATTCTCTTATTCCTATTAATGAACCATTTTCTTTATCATATGGAACATGTAAAGATAAAAAATCAGATTCCTTAAGCACTTCATCTAGATCTAAAAATTTATAGTCTAAGTCATCATGTTTTCCTTCTATTGTATAATATATTACATTCATGCCTAAAGCTGTTGCCTTTTTAGCTAAAGATTGTCCTATTCTACCCATTCCAACAATTCCAAGAGTTTTTCCTGATAACTCGATACCTTCATATTTTTTCTTATTCCACTCATTATTTCTCATAGTGAAATTAGATATTCCTATAAATCTTGCTAGACTAAACATATGAGCTAAAGCAAGTTCTGCAACTGAATCTGAACTAGCTGATGGTGTATTATTTATAGATAATCCATTATTCATCGCATAAGGTACATCTATATTATCTATACCAACCCCTGCTCTTATAATTAACTTTAAATTTCCGCCTTTTTCTGCATCAATAACCTCAGCTGTAACCTTAGTTGCTGATCTAATAACTAATGCATCAAATTCCTTTAATTTTTCCCCTAATATTTCTTGTTGAAAATGTTCATTAACAATCTCTATCCCCAAATTTTCTAAAGCATCTATTGATTTCTTTTGCAAACCATCGTTTGTTAATACCCTAATCATATATAAAAAAGCCCCCTTAAATTACTTATTGCTATTTCTTATCATAAAAAATTAAAATTGCTTTCCTTTACAGAATATTCAAATCAATATTAAGATTATAGTATAAGAGCGAATTGGCATTAGAATTCAATCCTATCCATGAGCTTTATACTATAATATCAATTATATCTTAAAATATACTATAGCCCCAAAATATCCTCTATATTTTTAAGTAGCTCATTTACATCTTCTACAGTACAATCTGCCATATGAGCTATTCTAAATGTTTTATCCTTTAAACTACCATATCCATTAGATAATTGAAATCCTCTCTTACCGAGTTCTTTGTTTAGTTCCCCAACATCAATCCCTCTTGTATTTGATATAGTTGTTAGAGTGTTTGATAAATAATTTTCATCTGGAAAAATATCAAAATATTTTTTAGCCCATTCTCTAACAATCTTAGCCATTTCAATATGTCTAGCAAATCTATTTTCTAAGCCCTCTTTATTGATTATATTATCAAGTTGATAATCTAGTGCAAACATATGTGAAAGTGACGGAGTTGATGGATATTGATAATCTTTCTTTTGAATATACTTATATAATTGTAATAAATCTAAATAATATCCTCTATTAGGTACTTTTTCTGCTCTTTCTTTTGCTTTCTCTGAGAAAGTACATACTGATAATCCTGGAGGTAAACCAAGTGCTTTTTGTGATGATGTAATACAAATGTCGATTCCCCATTTATCAACTTCTATTTTAGTTCCAGCTGCTGAACTTACTGTATCAACTATAAATACAACATCTGGATACTTTTTTACTACTTCACCAATTCTATCAACTGGATTCATTACTCCTGTTGAAGTTTCATTATGAGTTACTGCAACCAAATCATATTTACCAGTTTTTAAAGCTTTATCTACTTCTTCTGGATCTATAGCTTTTCCCATTTCTACTTCAAATAAATCAGCTTGTACATTATTGCTAATAGCCATTTCATACCATCTTTTTCCGAATGCCCCAACCGAAAATACAGCTGCCCTCTTAGCTGTGCAAGATCGTATTGCCCCTTCCATAAGCCCACTTCCTGAAGTTGTAGAAAGTAATATTTCATTCTTTGTATAAAATAACTTTCTTAAATTATCACTTATTCTTCTTTGCAAAGCTGAAGCATCTTTGCTTCTATGCCCTATCATTGGCGTAGCCATTTTTTCAAGTACATCTTCACGTACCTCAACCGGTCCTGGAATAAATAATTTTTTATGCATTTAAAAAATCCCCCCATTATTTAATACTTATTGCCTATTGCTTACTTTTTGGTTATGTTTTAAGACAATATTGATATATATACTAAGATATAAACTTTTACTTAAAACATAACTTTTTTACTTATAAGTTATTGTACATTTTACTACTTATCTTATTGTAATTCAATACTTTATTGTATTAAATTAGAATTTTTTTTATTGATTTTATATTTTATTATTCTTTTTATTAATAAATTACATTAAAATATTATATTTTTATATTAATATAATATAACCTTTACATATTTCTTCTTTAAACATATATTATATATTTTAAAATTCACTTCATAAAACTATAATATTCTCTAAAAATCTATAATGTTCTTATTATCTATTTTCTTTCACATACTTATTTAGGCACAGAAAACAAAATAATAGATCAAAGAGGTGTTGTATATTTTGTGTTAAACAAAGAGATAAATTTAATAATAGCGATCCATTGGTTAAATTTGCTAACTCAGTATCACACAAAATAGATGATCATACTGGTCTATTATTTTTTTGAATGTACCTTATATAAAAATTCCCCCATAATATTTTATATAAATATTATGAGGGAACTTTACTAAGAATATGAATAAAAATAACGATTCTAATTTAATCTCTCTCATATTCCTCATCAAAATACAATACTGATTCTGTTTCTCTACAATATTTAACACAAATACATTGTGCTAATTTTCTTGGACATCTATAGCATAAACATGTCAAATCTTTTGAATCACATTTTCCATTCTTTGCTTCCGGACAATCACTACAATTAACTCCATTTCCAGCTGGCATAAAATCATTTCCTTTCTACTGCTTTATATTGATTATTAAATACAATACTTATTTTAAATACTTTTTTATATTTTTTAAATCTATATTAATAACTTTTATTATATAGCAGTACAAACATTGTTACAAACCTAAAAATACTTAATATCCAACTTTAAAAATAGATTTATTAAATAAGTATATCTTTCTTTTTAAATACAACATGTGCAATGATATAACTAATTATTGTAGTAACACACATTACTATAATTGCATTTACAGGGGTTAAATTTACATTATTATAGCTATATGCTATATCCCCAGTAATTACTGAATTTACTTGACCATAATTTAAGAAAACAAAGTGCGCAAATTTCTTTAAAAATGCAAACATTTGAAATGCTACTGTTCCAGCTACTGCAACTATAATTGCTATAGTTGTTGATACAGTACTGCTCTTGAATAATGTAGATATTAAAAATATAAATGCACAACAAGTTATCATAAATAATATTTGTAATAATAATGATTTAATTACAAAATCATTAAATGTAGCAAAGTGTCCACTTCCAGCCACATGCATTAAGTCTGGATTGCCACCTCTGCTTGCTGCATTAGAAAAATCTAATGCATATCTAACGCCAAGAGTTTTAGGATAATTTCCTGCATCAAATCCTTTTACAAGTCCCATTCCTAAAAATGCTAAACATTCAACTGACATAATCATTGTAACTACCGTAATAGTAACTGCTATAAATTTAGATAATAATACTTTTCCTCTTGATATAGGTTGTACTAATAAGAATTTTAATGTTGGTGGTGTACATTCCCCTGATACAATATCACTCATAAATACAGATATTCCAACTACCAATAAAACTGCACCTAAAATTCCAATTATTGTATCCATATAATTGTAAGCATTAAATTCATATCCATGTAAAGGCTTAATATTATTTTCCTTTAAATATTTAAGTTCATTTAATTGTTCTGTAATTGCTGATTTATTTGATTCTGAAAGATTTTTATTATTTAATGATTCTTCATAAGATTTAATACTTTCATCTAAATCTATCTTCCATTGATCAGCACTTACACCATTTTTTATTTGATCTTTATATTTAACTTCTTCCTCTTCATAAGCTTTTAAACTTTCTTTAAAATTAATTAAATCTGCTTTATCTTCAGGTTTTGTACTTTCTTCAAGATTTTTAATAGATTCTTTTGCATGTTTAATATTTTGATCAACTTGTTCTAATCTATATTGTGGCGAATTATATTTTTCCATATCCTTTTCTCTACTGTAAAGACCATACATACCCACACCAATAAATAAAACAAATAATCCAAATACAATCCATGTTTTAGTTCTTTTTAAAATTTTTATAAGTTCATTCTTTATTAATAAAAATAACATTATTTAATTCCTCCTTCCATAAGCTCCATATATCTTTCTTCCAATCCCTGTCTATTTTTATAAAACTCACATATATCGATATTTTCGCTTACTAACTTTTTAATTAACTTAGAGGACATACTTTTTTCTAATAATATATTTATTTCTTTGCCTTCTAATTTACTTTCAATTACATATGGTATATTTTTAATCACTTTAAGTACCATATCTTTATCTGTACTACTAATTAATGTTACACTATCTTTATCTGTACTAATGTTTTGTCCTTTTATTTCTTCTATTGATTGTATAAGACCATTATTTATAAATGCAACTCTATCACATAAATTTTGTACTTCACTTAAAATATGAGAAGATATAAAAACAGCCATGCCTTTTTCTTTAGCAGCTTTTTTTATTACTGCTCTAAACTCTAATATTCCCGATGGATCAAGTCCATTAGTTGGCTCATCTAATATAAGTAATTTAGGATTCCCTATTAATGCTGCTGCAAGTCCAAGCCTTTGTTTCATACCTAATGAATATTTACCTACCTTGTCATTAATTCTTTCTTCAAGACCAACCAGTTTTACTAATTCATTTACTTGCTTAATTGATGCCTTTCTAATTCTTGCAATTTGAACTAAATTTTCTTTTCCTGATAAATATTTATAAAGTTCTGGATTTTCAACTACTGCTCCAACATCTTTTAACGCTTTTTCTCTTTCTTTAATTAAATTGTGTCCACATATTACTATATCTCCACGTGTTTGAGTTATAAGCCCAACTAACATCCTTATAGTAGTTGTTTTTCCTGCTCCATTCGGGCCTAGAAATCCAAATATTTCACCTTCCTTTACTGAAAGATCTATACCCTTTATTATCGCTCTCTTCCCCAATGTTTTGTGTACATTTTTTATTTCTAAAACATTCATAGCTCTTCCTCCTAAACTTAATACACACGAAAGAAAATAATAGATAAGCAATACTAAACTATTATTTTTTCAATGTGTTTAACTATGAATAAAGTATAACCATAATAACTTAATAAATAATTATATAAATTCTTAAAATTTATTAATTATTCTTAATTTTTATACAAAAACTAATCTTATTTAATAAATTTAAATAAGATAAAAAAGTGGCTACATCACGCTTAATGGAGAATTAAGATATAGAGCTCTACAAGATTTTTAAAATATATTTTATTGAAAATCCTTTTAGATTTTTATACTACATTGTAAATTTTTCAAAATATATTACATATTTTAAAATGTAAATAAAATAGAGCCTGTACTATTAAATAACTTTAAATAAGTTATCTTAAATATCAGACTCTATTTATATTAATTATTAAATTATATATTTCATACTAAATTATAAATATATATTTATAATTTATACACTTATAAAAACACTTGTATTATAGCCAAAGCTATCACTCCTGGTATTCCTAAAAAACCTGCAATCAAAGCTGTAATTGGATTAATAGGCAAAGTAAAATTAAAATTTACTCCAACTAAATTTACTACATACAATATGACAACTCCTAGAATTCCATTTAGAATCACTTTTAATGGCCATTTTAATAATTTAACTATTAGAAATAATAATACTATTCCTATTAATCCATATATTAAATATTGTTCACTCACATTTAGTCCCCCGTCTCATAATTATTTTTCTGAAATATTTTTTTGTAATATATAATTATGGCTTACACTGAGTCCTCTTGCTTTTGCTAGACATAATAAATATTCATATCTTTTTTTAGCTACCTCTTCTGCAAAAATTGCTACTTCAACCAATTTAGAATCATTAACATTATTAAACATACTTCTAGCAGCATCCATTTCTGATTTTGCCTCTTCCATCTGTTCAATAAGTTTATAATTTAAATCTTCGCCATCTATATTTTTCATCAAATATTCCAATATTTTTATTTTATTCATATACTCACCTCCAAACATCCTACTATATTAATATCCATATATTGGGTTGAGTATACTTATTTTATGTTTTATGTTTTTATTTTAAGCATATGAAAAAAATAATAAATCAAAGATGCGATGTATATTTTGTGTCAGACTAGAAGCTAAGGCTTTATAATAGTGCGCTATTAAGTGAGACTTAATGACGAAGTATGACATAAAATAGACAAACATACTGGTATATTATTTTTTTGAATGTGCCTTATAAGTGGTAACACTTTTTTATTGACCTCATATATTATTATCATAAGAAGCTTTTCACTCATATCAAACAAAAAAAGTTCTAACTCCCATCTATATAACACCTTTTTCAGGAACCCAGTTACATACATTGGGTTCCTTTTTTATTCTTTAGAAAATCATTTTTTGAATGTGCCTTATATTTCTTTTCTGCCTTCCATTGCTTTGGACAATGTTACTTCATCAGCATATTCTAAATCTCCACCAACTGGAATTCCTGCTGCAATTCTAGTTACTTTTACATCAAGAGGTTTTAAAACTTTTGCTATATACATAGCAGTTGCTTCTCCCTCTATGTTAGGATTAGTTGCTAAAATTACTTCTTTTATATCTGCGCTCATTCTTGCAACAAGTTCTCTTATCTTAATATCTTGCGGGCCTCTTCCTTGCATAGGAGATATATTTCCATGTAACACATGATATAATCCATTATATTCCTTAACCTTTTCCATCGTCATAATATCTTTAGGTTGTTCTACTACACATATTATTCCTTTATCTCTACTAGGATTTGAACAGACTGGACAAGGATCAGAATCAGTAAAATTCCCACATACTGAGCAGTATTTAATTGTTCCTTTTGCTTTAACCAAAGCAGTTGCAAATTCCCTTACTTCATCATCTGGGAGATTTAAAATATGTAGAGTTAATCTTTGAGCAGTCTTTTTTCCTATGCTTGGCAACTTTGCAAATTCTTCTATCAACTTTTCTATTGCTACGGGATAAAATTCCATTTCACATTACTCCTTAAATCAAATAATTTGAACTAAAATATCAACACTCACTAAAAACATAAATAATATATAAGTTCAAATAAATTTTATTCGTTTATATAAATTTTTGATTAACTACATTATTATTTTTTATATAATTTCTAAAGTTAAAAGCATACAGCTCGAAGGAGTCTCCCTCTGTTCTGTATGCTTTAAATTGCTTAGGCTTTATTTATTAAAATAATCCACCTGGCATTCCGCCTGTTAATTTGCCCATTTTGCTACTAGTTTCTTCTTCTGCTTTTCTTAATGCTTCATTAATTGCAGTAAGTACTAAATCTTCAAGCATTTCTACATCATCTGGATCTACAACTTCAGGCTTTATATTAATTGATTTCACTTCTTTTTTACCAGTAACAGTTACTGAAACAGCACCACCACCAACTGATGATTCAAATTCTTTTACTTCAAGCTCTTTTTGCATATCTTCCATTTGTTTTTGAAGCTTTTGCGCTTGTTTCATAAGATTATTCATATTTCCTCCCCCGAAACCACCAGGGAATCCTCCTCTTGCCATACAAATCCTCCTCTTAATAAATTTCTAATCTTTATTATAAAACATTTTCTTACTGTTTACTATATAAAATATACTACTTATATAAAAGATAGTTATAATTATCTAAAATATCCTCCTTTTACATAAGTAAGTCTACTAGAATTTAAGAATATATTAAATTCTATTCATCTAATACTTCAAACGGTACTCCATCTAATCTCTGTTTTAACATATCTTCTTTACTTAAATTAGTAGATTTAGAATTTTTAATATCATATCTCACTACTATTTTGTCTTTTAATACATCAGAAAATACTTGATTAACAAGTTTTTTGTATTCTTGTTTTTCTAATCTATTTTTATTAAATGCATAAGATTCTTCATACATTAATGTAACAATTCCATTTTCAAATTTACATGGTTTTGCAGTTACAATTGATGCATAAACGACCATAGCTCTCCTTGCCTTAAATGCTTCTAAAATTTCTGACCAAGCTCTTTTAATATTGTCTATTGTTAATGTTGATCCACTATTTACTTCAATATCCTCTTCTTCAGATTTATTCTCCTCTTTTACTTTCTCTTTAATAGAAGCTTTATATTCTAAATTTTCTTCTTTTGTTACTGATTCTGTTTGAGAGGCTACTTTAATCTTTCCACTTTTTAAATTTTCTTCTAATTTATTTATTCTTGCAAGCATTACTTCACTTGAAGTATCATACTCTATTTTACACATTTTTATTATACTAAGCTCTAAGTATAATCTGCTTTGTTTACTTACTTTTGCATTAGTTTCGCTTTCCTGAAGAATTCTGATTGCTCTCATTATTTCTTCAACTCTAATTCTTTTTCCTTGTTCTTTAATCATATCAATATTTTCTAAAGACATATCTAAAATTTCTTCTGGTTTGTTTGAAACCTTAACCATTAATAAATTTCTAAAATGTTCTATTAAATCTTTAATAAATAAATACATATCTTTGCCTGAATAAACAAGCTTATCAACTATAACCATAGATTTTTCAATATCTTTATCTATCACTGCATTAGTTATATCAAATAAATATTGATTAGTCACAAGGCCAAGTATACTTATTAAATCTTCATATTTAATATCATTATCTCCCATTGCAATTGCTTGATCTAGTATACTCAAAGAATCTCTCATCGCCCCGTCTGCAACTCTAGCAATTAAGTCTAAACTCTTATCATCAACAAGTACTCCTTGAGCCTTTGTTATTTTTCTTAATCTAGCTGAAATTTCTTGTTGATTTATCCTCTTAAAATCAAATCGTTGACACCTAGATAATATAGTTATAGGAAGCTTTTGAGGATCTGTTGTCGCTAATATAAATATTACATTGCTTGGGGGTTCTTCTAATGTCTTTAAAAATGCATTAACAGCCCCCGCCGATAACATATGAACCTCATCTAGTATATATATTTTATATTTTCCCTCTTGAGGTGGATATTTAGTATCATCTATAATATCCCTAATTCTATCTATACCATTATTAGATGCAGCATCTAATTCTGTAACATCAATTGCTAACCCATCATTTATTTTTTTACACATTTCACATTCATTACAAGGCTCTCCATCTTTTGAATCAAGGCAATTTAATGCTTTTGCCATTACTTTAGCTGTTGATGTTTTTCCTGTTCCTCTTGTTCCACAAAAAAGATATGCATGTGCAATTCTATCATTTAAAATTTCATTTTTTAATGTTGTGGTAATATGTTCTTGCCCAACCACATCACTAAATGTCTTTGGTCTCCATTCTCTATATAAAGCTGTATATCCCAAAGGCTTTCTCCACCTTTCTATTTTCCCTTAAGGCAAATGAACTAAAATAATAGATCAAATAAACGAGCATACTGGTCTATTATTTTTTTGAATGTGCCTAAGTCTTATATTTATTATACACTAATAACTAATTAAATAAATTATAAAAATAATTATATAATATGAACAATAAAGTTTTACAAAATTAAAAAATTATCTATGCTAACACTAAATATATAGCTTCAATTAAACTTTTTTATTTATTTTCTATAAAAATTAAATAAAAACTTATAAATATATTATGTTAATTAGAACATATATATAAATTCCAATAAAGTTTGTTCATTAATATAAACATTAAAGTATTTATAAATAATATTACTGACCACTATAGTGAGGGACTTATATAGAAAATTTATAATATATATACTTCTAACTAGATATTATTAATTGATCTTTTTATAAATATGTAAGCTTATAATAAATGTTTATCTATGATAAAATATTTAAGAAATATTAAAGCATCGTAAAACAAATAATTACTCAAAAATTCGTAGTATTTTTTGAACTAGTCAAGGAAGTAAATGCAGTTACTGCTATTAGCTATATTGGGTGACACAGTATAGTACACAAAAACAAGAACACTGACTAGTTATTTATTTAGAGATGCCTAAAATACAAATAGGAGGAAAAAATTTTTTATGAGTTTATATGATGATAAATATTTAGCTATAGCTAGTGATATTCTTGAAAATGGATATTACGATAATAATAGAACTGGGGTATCAACTTATAAATTACCTCATCAAATAATGCAATTTAATTTAGAAAAAGAATTTCCTATATTAACAACAAAGTTTGTTGCTTTTAAAACTTCTATAAAAGAAATCTTGTGGATAATGCAAAAACAAAGTAATAATATTAAAGATTTAGATGGACATATTTGGGATGAATGGGCTAATGAAGATGGTTCTATAGGTAAAGCTTATGGATATCAAGTAAAAAAATATCACCAAATTGATAATCTTATAAAATCACTAAAAGAAAACCCACAAGATAGAAGGATGATGGTCAATATATGGAACTGGGAAGACCTACCTGAAATGAACCTAGCTCCATGTTGTTTCTTAAGCATGTGGGATGTTACAGACGGCAGACTTAATTGTATGTTAATTCAACGTTCTGGCGATCTACCACTTGGAGTTCCATTTAATACTACTCAATATGCAGTATTAACACATTTAATAGCACAAGTTACAGGATTAAAACCTGGTTTATTTACTCATGTAATAAATAATGCACATATTTATGAAAATCAAATTGAAGGAATGAAACTTCAATTATCAAGAAAAAATGAAGCTTATGATGCACCAAAACTTTGGATAAACCCTAAAGTAAAAGATTTTTATGATTTTACTCCTGATGATATTAAATTAGAAGATTATAATTATCATCCATCAATAAAAATGCCTGTATCAGTTTAAAAAAGGAGAGATATAAATATGATATCTTTAATTGTAGCAATAGCTAAAAATAATATTATTGGAAATGATAATAAATTAATATGGCATATTTCAGATGATTTAAAAAGATTTAAAGAGATTACTACTGGGAAAACAATGATTATGGGAAGAAAAACTTTTGAATCTCTTCCTGGAATCTTACCGAATAGAAAACATGTAATTTTAACCAGAGATAAAAATTTTAATGTTAACTCTGATTCAGTAACAGTTTTTAATGATTTTAATGATTTAATAGAAAAGTATTCTAAATGTGAAGAAGAAGTATTTGTAATTGGTGGTGGAGAAATATACAAACAAATGCTACCATATGCAGATAAATTATATTTAACTAAAATAAACAAAGATTTTTCTGGAGATACTTACTTTCCTGAATTTAATGAAGATGATTTTGAAGTAGAATATAAATCTGACACTTTACTTGATGAAAAAAGTAACTTAGAATATACTTTTATAAATTTAAAAAGGATATAAATAATAGTCTATGTTTTAAAATAATATTGATATTATAGTATAAGCGAACTGGCATTGGAATTTGCTTTTTAGAACTCTTAATGAAGATTTGTCCAATTAATTGCTTGTCAACAATCTTTGATTGGGAACATGCATTAATTGGACTAATCTTTATTTTAGAGTTCTTAAGTGAGAGTCAAAATTTTATATTTTGTTTCTCGAACTTACTGGACGAATGTACATGAGTCAAGTTTCCTATTTCAACTCTGTCCATGAGTTTTATACTATAATATCAACTCTTACTTAAAACATAGACTATTTATATTACGAAATAAGAAAATGAGGAAATTTTATTAATAAAATTTCCTCATTTTCTTATCCTATTGTTTTTGTCCTATATCGTTAATCCTATTGAAGAGTAACCCATTTAATAATCAAAAAAAAATCCTTCATTGTGAAGGTTTATAAATAAACCGTGCACCTCACGTTGATAAAAATCCCCTATACGTTACCTCTGCAGTTAGCTCAGACCAGATTGATCCACGGCACATGCAGTGTGCACTTATCGCTGCTTCCTTCCGGATCTGACGAGGTTCATGCGCTTACATTGCGTGGGACCCAGTCATCAACACCACTTACAAAGGTCAGACTATAAAGAATTAATACCTAAGCGAGGAATTCAATCCTGCTATAGCGGATTGCAGGTTACAGGGCACCGCTGACTCCCCATCTAGCACGGCAATGGTGGTATGAAGAGGATTCGAACCTCAATAAATATTTTTCTTTATAACCAAAGAAAAACTTACGTCTCCCTTAGACGTCAAACCATATTAAATCATTACACATTTTAGATACTTTTAAATAATAACATATAAGCTTTTCAAATTCAAGGCTATTCTAATAATAAGATTTTATAAAATAAAAGTTTATTTGGATTATCACGTTTTTATTTACATATATACTATTATTTATACAACTAAAATATATATATTCTAATTGAATTATTTAATTAGATTTTTTTGTTTAATTTATATAAAAAATTATAAATATACTAGACTCTACTCATTTACAAAAATATATTAAAAATTTTTTATAACAATTAAATTTAATAAATAAATTTATTCGATCTTATATATTAATAATTTTATCAACAGTTTTGAAAAGTTTTTTAATAAATCTGTTGATAACTTTTATTATATCTTTAAATTATGTGGATAATTTTTTAATTTTAATCACAAATTAATTTAAGTAATATAAATTTTATTCTTTAATTGTGTTTCTAATTCTATAAATTATATTTTTAATTAAATAATAAATTTTAATTTTACACTATATTCTAAAATATTAATATTTATTTAAAACATATTAGATTTTTCTTATATATTTAAGAACAAAAAAACACGTCTGCAATTTATTCCGATCACAAACATGTTAAGAATTCTTATAAGAATCACTGTATTAATCAATTAATATTCTGGCGGAGAAAAGGGGATTTGAACCCCTGATAGAGTTGCCCCTATACACGCTTTCCAGGCGTGCTCCTTCGACCTCTCGGACATTTCTCCATAAAAGCATTACATAATGCTTTTTTATAATATCATATAAAAATCTTTAATTCAACTCAATGTTTAACCCTTTTTCTTTTATCTATGTAACATAACTATTTTGAATTAATAATTTCTTATTAAATATTACTGATATTGTATTTTAATGATTGATACTGCTCTAAACTAAAATATCAATAATAAATACTATTTTTCTAAATTAAAATAATTTATCGTTAACATTTCATGAAAACCACTGCTATAAAAATACAGATTAAGCAACACTTATCTCTTTAACATAACAGATATGTAAAGTTTCTTTACATATATTTCCTTATTTAACTGTATATGTTATCATTAAATAAAGATAGTAAAACGACATAAAGCTACAGAGGCTATTCATAAATTAGTACATATTTTTACTTAAGTAAAAATATAAAATATTAAGGGGTGGTAAACATGAAAAAAACTTTAAGTATTTTACTTTCTCTACTACTTATAGCAGGTTGTATTACTTCAAATACTGTAATAGCTAACGCTTCTAGTAATTCTAGTAAAAGAGTAGTTACTTATTTTCCAAGCTGGGGAGTATATCAAGCAGGACAACAGCATATTACTGTTGATAAAATTCCATGGGACAAGGTTACACATGTTAACCATGCATTTTTTGAAATAACTAGTGATTTTAAAATTCAAACTACTGACAGTTATGCTGACTTTGAAAATACTAATTTCCCTCATGCACCAAAAGCCGATTGGAATAAGTATCCAAACACAGGATATCCAGAAGGTACAGTATTTGGTCACTTTGGTGAATACAAATATTATAAATCAAAATATCCAAATGTAAAAATTTTAATATCTGTTGGAGGATGGACAAGAAGTAACATGTTCCATGAAGCAGCCTCTACAGAACAAAATAGAAAGACATTGGCTAATAGTATGGTAGATGTTATGAAACAATATCCATTTATCGATGGAATAGATGTAGATTGGGAATATCCAACAGAAACTAGAGCTTCTGAAGACCAATATGATAGAGGTTGCGTTGGTGGCCCAGAGGATAAGCATAATTTTACTCTATTATTAAAAACTATTAGAGAAACATTTAATGAAAATAATATGAAAGATAAACTTTTAACAGTAGCTGTATCAGCTGGTGCTTCAAAAATAAAAAATACTGAACCAGACCAGTATGCTCAATATGTAGATTATATTGGAGTAATGACTTATGATTTTGCTGGTGGATGGGACAAGGTTACAGGACACCTTGCTTGTTTATATCTTAATCCTAATGATACTACAAGACCAAACTTTGATATGGATGATGCGATGAAACTATTTAGGGATACTTATAATGTTCCAAGTAACAAACTTTTAGCAGGTTCTCCTTTATATTCAAGGGGATGGGCAAACGTTCAACCTGGACCTAATGGAGATGGCTTATTTCAACCTGGAGATTCAAATTTTAAAGGAAATTTAGGAGATGGTGGTCAATATTCTTGGTATGATATAAAAAATATAGAAAATGCTCAAGGTTGGGTAAAATATAGAGATCCTATAGCCAAAACTCCTTATTTATACAATGCTAACACTAAACAATTTTTAACATATGAAGATAAAACATCATTGAAAGAAAGAATTAATTATATAAATGATAATAATTATGGTGGTTTAATAGTTTGGGACTGTAGTGGAGATGATGTTAAAAACGGATGGCCAATGCACACTCAAATGTATAATGATTTAATAAAATAATAGCAATTGATTTATTAAAAATTTTAGTCTTATATAGAGTAAATTTTCCTCTATATAAGACCTATTTTTTTGCTATATTTTAAGTGACACAAATACATCTGTCCATAAGCTTTATAGCACTATATAAATGTTATTTTAAAATATAGCATATGTTTTAATAACTTTCTAATTTTCTATTAACTATTTTATAGATAATAGAACTAAAAATTATTCCTAATACACATCCAACTAACACATCTGAAGGATAATGTACATATAAATACATTCTTGAAAAACCTATTAATGCTGCTAATATAAAAGCTGCAATCCCAAATTTCTTATTCGCTTTACTAATTATTGTTGCTGCTGCAAAAGAAGACATCGTATGCCCAGATGGAAATGAAAAACCTGTTGGCGCTTTTATAAGTAATTCTATTCCTTCAGTAATATTAAAGGGTCTTTCTCTAGCAACTAAAGGTTTTATAGTAATATCACCTATTAATGCACATATAATTAGTGTTGGTATCATTATTAAGCCATATTTTCTATACTTCTTGGTTATTATAAATATTATTGCTATTATAATCCACACAAGTCCACCATTCCCGAGTGACGTTATAGCAGGAATTATCTTATCCATTATAGGATTACGTAAATTCTCCTGTATAAAATTTAATATTCTATCATCAAATGCTTGAATAAATTGCATGCAAGCCTCCTTATCCAATATATTTTGCTTACTATTAAAAATAAACATTTCTAAATATTTGTTTGAACTCCAGATATATATCTTAAATTAAAATTTATTTATACTAAAAATTCTTAATATAGATTTAAAATCCAACCTACATTTAAAATTTAATAGTATTCCTCTTTTGATCAAAAAATTTAGTTAGTAATTCAGAACACTCTTTATCATAAAGCCAATTAACACTCACAAAATAATTTAATGAGACACTATCTATGAGATTTACTACTGAGCCACATGCTCCCATATCTTTATTAAATGTACCTATATGCAGTTTAGAAATTCTACTTTGAGCAATTGCACTAGCACACATAGGACAAGGTTCTAAGGTAACATACATTTCACATCCTGTTAATCTCCAATCCCCTATATATTGAGAAGCTTGTTTAATTGCTAAAATTTCTGCATGTGCCGTTATGTCTTTTAAGTTTTCTTTTAAATTATGAGCCTTAGCTATAACAATTCCATCCATTACAATAACTGCACCCACTGGTACCTCACCCTTAGACATTGCCAATTTGGCCTCTTGTTTAGCAACTTCTAAAAACTCCATTGCATTGCTCCTTTCATATCTAGTAAATTAAATACACTAAAAAAGTCATATATCTAACTTTTTATTTTTCACCTATCATAATAAAAAATTAAGAAAATTACTTTTTATAATTATACACTACAATGCAGATTCTTATAAATAAACTCTTCATATTTTATAAAAGTCCATAATTTAAAACTCATTCATATATAAAGAATAGGTTGTCCAAAAATCAAAATTTAATTTTTATTTTTGAACAACCTTTGTATATTAAAGTTAAGATACTTCTTTTGTAAATATTCTAACTTTCTTTATTCTATTTTTATCTATATCTTCAACAATAAATTTCATATTGTTAACTTTTATCTCTTCTTTTTCTTCTGGCATCCTTCCAAGTTCACCAATAACCAAACCTCCAACAGAATCAAATTCTTCTGATTCCATATCTATGCCTATTAAATCACCAATATCATGAAGTCTTACACTGCCATCTACTATATATTCATTATCTTTAATTACTTCAATTGACCTTTTTTCTTCATCATATTCATCCTCAATCTCTCCAACAATTTCTTCTACCAAGTCCTCTATTGTAACTATTCCAACGGTTCCACCATATTCATCTAATACAACTGCAATATGATTTCTTGTCTTTTTCATTTCTTTAAATAGTTCTATAATCTTTTTAAACTCAAATGTATAAAAAGGTTCTCTTATATATTTAGTAATATTAAAGTCCTCTTTAGGATTTTCAATCATTACAAGATCCTTGACATTTAACACTCCAATAACATCATCTATCGTTTGATTATATACCGGTATTCTTGAAAATTGTTCTTCTTTTATAACTTTTAATACATCATAATAAGTTGCTTCAGAATCAACTGCAACAACATCAACTCTTTGAACCATAACATCTTTTACTTGAAGATCAGCAAAATCAAAAACATTAAAAATCATTTCTTTTTCAACATCTTCTAAGACACCCTCTTCTTCACTTACACCTACCATTGTCTTTAATTCTTCTTCTGTAATAAATGGTTCACTTGCCTTAGGATCTCCACCTAAAATCTTTATAAAAAATGAAGAAATAGCGCTAAACATAAAAACAAAAGGTTTAAATATCATTACTACAAGCTTTACTGGCTTACTAACCTTTAAAGCAACATGTTCTGCTCTTTGCTTTGCAATAGACTTTGGAGTTATTTCACCAAATATTAAAACTAATATAGTCATAATTGCTGTAGCTACACCAACTCCAGTTGGTCCAAATATATGAGTTGCAAGCACAGTAGCAAGAGCTGATGCCGCGATATTTGCAATATTATTTCCAATTAATATTGTTCCTAATAATTTATTAGGATCCTCAGTAAGCTTTTCCACTAATTTAGCTCCTGGTACCCCTTCCTCAATCATATGCCTTATTCTAATTTTGTTTAATGACATTAATGCTGTTTCAGACATTGAAAAAAATGCTGAAAGCATAAGTAGTATTATTAATATTACTATCTCCCACGTATAACTAGGGTCCAAAAAAAATCACTCTCCTAATGACTTATTAAATATTTTTTGTTTTTAATACTTGAAAATTCTAAGTGCTAATCAAATTTAATTTTGATTCCAAATCCACTAATATTTTACTTAACATTATAACATATTCTTATTAAAAGAAATATATTATCTTAATCTAAAAAACATCAGTAATATTAATTAGAATACTTATAATTACTCTAAATTAATATTATTGATGTTTTTTATCACTTTTTAAAATTAACTGAAATAATAAAAAAATCTCTTATTTAACAAAATATATATTCACTAACTTTGACAATTCATCATTTAATGCTAATTGAACTATCTTACCATTATTTAATTCGAAATTATACTTTTGTAAATTATCTATACTAGTATTATAAAATTTTCTTATTCTTTTATTATTTGATTCTCCACCTCTTACCATATAAGCTTGTCTTAAACAATGCTTGTCTATTTTTATAGCAATCTTTCTTCTACTCATATTAAAAATTCTAGTTACACTTAATGTTCTATCAAAAAATTCATATTCATAATCAACATAACTAAACATGCTTATTAAAAATAACGCTATTCCTAAAATTATTAACGCTACTGTTATAAGTATAGAAATAAATATCATAAACAATGCTAGTATAAAAACAACTATAGAAACTTTTTTAGCAACCTCACTAGCTTTATATGATTTATTTGAGGGAATAAACTGTTCTGCAAATATATCCATATAAAATCCTTCCTTTCCCAACCCTTTTTATCTTTATGTTATATTACTCTTTATTTACCAAAATATTCTAAATACTAATAAACAGTATTAATAATATTCTTATTTTTTAAGTTGTATATAGCTAATATTTTAATAATTATCTTTTAATTTAAAATCAAAAAAAATCTTACCTCATATTAAAATCTAATTATTACTAAATTTGTATAACATAAACTTTTTTTTACAATTCTATTTTAATTGATTTATCTAAAAATTTCATTATAAATTTTAATTAAACCATTCTCTTATATTCTAATTCTATAATAAATATATTACATTTAAGATTTTTACATTATATTTATTATTTAAAATATAGCGTATTGAATATTTAGACAATAAAAATACAATAAAGCCACAATTATTATAATCAATAATTGTGGCTTTATTGGTATCCCCAGTAGGAATCGAACCTACATCTGTCCCTTAGGAGGGGACTGTTCTATCCATTTAACTATGAGGACACATGTTTGTTGAAATTACATAATAAATTGTATTATACTTGCTATTTATTGTCAAGTAAACCATGTCCTTATCTATTTAACACTATGTTTTCAGTAAATGTTGATATTATGTATAAAAGCCAAGTGGCATTGGAATTTGCTTTTTAGAACTCTTAAGTGAAAGTCAAAATTTTATATTTTGTTACTTGAACTTACTCAGTGAATGTATATGAGTCGAGTTTCCTTTTAGTCTTACAATTACTTGCTTGTCATCAATCTTTGATTGGGAACATGCATTAATTGGACTAAACTTTATTTTAGAGTTCTTAAAGTAAATTCCTCTGTCCATAAGCGTTATATCATAATATCAACACTATTTTAAAACATTCCTATTATCTAATAACTTTTTAAGTTCTAAATAACTATCTTCTACTTCTTCTATTGGAAGATTTCCTTTTATTAAAATCTCTCTACTCTTTTGTTTAAGTCTAGTATAAAACTCTATTCCTTCTTGTATGATATTTTTATCATTATTACTTTTTTCAACCATATAAAATATCATATCTTCTGCCTTATCGAATTTTTCAATTAACTCATAAAGTTTTATTACTCTCTTATCATCTTCTAAAGGAAGGTCATAATTACTCAATACATCTAAAAGCATTAAAATATCTTCATTATATTTTTTAGTTTCAATGTCTTCTTCTTCATAAGCTTGATAAAATGCTTGTAATGACTTTTGATAGTAGATTACCATCTTATTATCATCTTTTTCTTTTGAGCAAACAATCCCTTGAAGTTGCAATAATTCTCCTAGCGCTATATATTTCCAAACATTAAAATAGCTATCTCTACTTATTATGTCTTTAATACTGTTAAATGATAATGTATCTATAGTGTCTATTTCTAATCCTACTAAAGTTTTTAATTGCTTATTTATTACATGTTTAGCACTTTCAAAGTCATGATTTAAAATTTCCTTATTTACCTCTTCTTTTACTAAATCTAAGCTATGCTCCATTTCTTTCATATAATCATTTTTTAACACCCTTATCACCCCTACAAATTATCTTATACCTATGCTTAAATTTATTATTAATCTTTTTTCTTACAAAATCCACTATTTTAGTTATTAATGGCCCTGATGCCACTATTACAGCTAAAGAAATAACCCAATGTCTTAATTTAATTACTTCTAATGTAAATATCCATCTTCCTATAGGAGTTATGAATGCTAATGTTACTATTCCAAACATAACTATACCTAACCCTAATTTAAACTTTGTTAATGGTCTAGAAACCTTAAGTAAAATAACCATACTAGTTCCAGCAAGCATTAACAATGCTAATGTTCTGCTATATTCTATAGAAGCTCCAATCTTACGTGAAATCATAAATGTCAGTGTTGTAAATAATGCTAAAAATATTCCATTTGGAATACTTACTGTTAATATTCTTTGTAAAAACCCTCTTTTAACAGCACCACGACTAGGTAGTAAAGCTAAAAAGAATGCTGGAATACCTATTGCACAACTTCCCACTAATGACATTTGTATTGGTAAAACTGGGAATGGTAAGAAAAGTATTGAAAATACAAAAGCTAAAATTATTGAATATACTGTTTTTGATAAAAATAATTCTGCAACTATTTCTAAATTATTAATTTGTTTTCTTCCTTCTTCAACGACCTTAGGTAATGCTGAGAAGTCCGATTTTAATAATACTAGTTGTGCTACTGCCTTTGTAGCGTCAGATCCATTTGCCATAGCTATACCACAATCTGATTCTTTTAATGCAAGTACATCATTAACACCATCACCAGTCATAGCAACTGTATGGTCCATTTTTTGTAATGCCTTTACTATTCTTCTTTTTTGATGTGGTGTTACTCTTCCAAATACAGTGTTTTCTTCAATAACTTTTGTAAATTCTTCTTCATTTTCAGGTAAAGTTCTAGCATCTATAGTTTTATCCCATCCATGAACACCAGCTCTTTGTGCAACTGTTGATACTGTTACTGGATTATCTCCTGATATTATTTTAACTTCTACATCTTGTTCATGGAAATATTTTAAAACCTTTGGTGCCTGTTCTCTTATTATATCTTCTATTAAAACTAATGCTGCTGCAGTTATCTTACCTGATAACTTTTCACTCAATTCATTATTTTCAAGCTTTGCTAAAAGCAAAACTCTTCTTCCTTTTTTGGCTTCATTATCTACAATTTCTTTTATTTCATTATATGAATCATTTAATATTATTTCAGGCGCTCCAAGTACCCAACTCCCTGCCTTATCAAAAGTTATTCCTCCCCATTTCCTTTTAGAAGAAAATGCTATGCTCTTTAAACATTTTAAATCTGAAGGATTCTCTTTATATTTTTCTAATATAGCTTTTTGAGTAGCATTTTTACTTGGGAGATTATGTGCTAATGCAGATAATATATTATTAATTTCATCTGCATCTATATCTCCAATACTTTTAACATCTACTAAATTTAAATTTCCCTCTGTTAAAGTTCCTGTTTTATCTAAGCATAAAACATCAACTCTTGCTAAAACTTCAGTAGCACATAATTCTTGAACTAAAGTATCATATTTAGATAACTTTATTATTGCTACTATAAAGGTAGCACTAGTTAATAACACTAAGCCTTCTGGTACCATACCTATAATTCCTGAAACAGTACCTATTGCTGCCTCTTGCCATGTTATATCCTTTACCATAAGTTGAGTTACTGTTAATAAAATAGATAAAGGAATTATTATCCATATTATAACTCTAAAGATTTTATTTATAGAATTTTGTAGTTCTGAGTTTATTAACTTAAATTTTCTAGCTTCATCAGCAAGTTTTGCTGCATAAGTTTCTTTACCAACACTAGTTACCTGTGCATATGCATCTCCAGCCACAACAAAACTTCCAGATAGTAGTTTATCATTATCATTCTTTACAATAGAATCAGATTCCCCTGTAAGCATGGATTCATCTACTTCTAATCCGGATTGAGATATAATCTTTGCATCTGCCAATATCTGAGAACCAGTTTCTAAATATAATATGTCATCTAAAACAATATTTTCTAATGGGATCTTTTTTAAAGTTCCATTTCTAATTACATTAGCATACGGTTCACTTATAACTGATAATTTCTCCAATGTTTGTTTTGCTCTAAGTTCCTGTACTATACCTATTAAAGTATTAACTAATATTACCCCTGCAAATATTGCATTTTTGGGTGAACCTGCTATTACAACTACAATAGCTAATATAATATTTATTGCATTAAAACTAGTAAATAAATTTGCTCTAATTATTTGCCATAAAGTTCTAGAAGGTACTTTTGGTATGTAATTTACTTTGCCGGATTTAATTCTTTCTCTTACTTCTTCATCACGAAGCCCTATTATGTCTCTATTTATTATCGTATTCTCTAGTTCAATATTTTCCATTTAATCACTCCACATATTAACTAAATTATGTTTTTATTTTTAACATATAAATTTTACAACAAAATTCTTAAGTTAATATTAATTATATATTTTTTTATTATACTTTTCCTTAAATTAATTTTAAATTTTAAAAAAATGTTTAAAAATCTTTGTTTTAATTTGAAATATTTTAAAACAGCATTGATATTGTAGTATAAGGGCGAACTGGCATTGGAATTTGCTTTTTAGAACTCTTAATAAAGATTTGTACAATTAATTGCTTGTCATGAATCTTTGATTGGGAGCATGCGTTAATTGGACTAAGCTTTATTTTAGAGTTCTTAAAGTGAATTCATCTGTCCATGAGCTTTATACTACAATATCAACATTCACTTAAAACATAATGTTTAATTTGGCTATGTTTTTATTTCTCATTTTATTAAGTATTTGCCCACTATCTTTTAAATAATACATTTTTATAATATACTATTTTTATAAGTCATTAAAATTAAGGATGTGTAATTATATGATAAGAACTATAATATTCTATTTTAGTGTTATTATAAGTCTATTATTTCTTTCCTTATTCGGAATAGAAATTAAATTCTTAGAAAAAAAAGGTGATACTAAAAAAAGAGCTGAATTTATTCATAAGACAACCACTAGATGGGCTAAATTTGTTATGAAATTAAGTGGTGCACGAGTTAATATAATTGGAATAGAAAATATACCAAAGAATCAAACAGTATTGTTTGTATCTAATCATCAAAGCAATTTTGATATTCCATTATTAATGTCATCTATTGACGTTCCAAAAGGCTTTATTGCAAAGAAGGAATTAGAATCTTGGCCATTTATTAGTACTTGGATGAAATATTTAAATTGTATATTTATGGATAGAAAAAATTTAAGAAAATCCGCTCAGTCAATAGTTGAAGGTATTAAATTATTAAAAAGTGGATATTCTATGGTTATATTCCCTGAGGGAACTAGAAGTAAAGGAAAAGAAATTGCTGAATTTAAATCTGGAAGTTTTAAACTTGCTATAAAATCTAAATGTTTAATAGTTCCAATAACTATAAATGGTACTTATAAATTATTAGAACAAAATAAAAATATTATTAGACCAGCAGATATAGAAATTTTTATACATGAACCTATATCTACAAAAGATTTAACTAAGGAAGAAGAAGATAATTTACCAAGTAAAGTCCAATCAATAATAGTTAGTAAATATAAACATATTTCTTAGTATTAGGTAATTAAAGAAAATAATTTAGATTAGTAAGAACTTATAGATTTGAATAAGTTTCAAATTTATAGGTTCTTTTCAAACTTTGCAATAAAATTATTAAAATTTAGTACTTTATTAAATTTTCACCCGAATAAATTAACAAACTGTTAATGAAAACATTAATCACTTTAATAGATAAATTTTGTTTTTTATTTCTTTTAACTATTAATTGTATTTTTAGAATATAAAATGTTATTAAATATATTATAAGGTAATATTTTTTTTGACATGATGCCTATTACTCTGTTAAACTTATTTTATTTGGCTTATAGATGAAAAACTTAATTTTAAAAAAACATTATCTAAAGTAAAAAATCAATCAATTTTAAATAAAGAAACGAGGATATTTAATGAACAATAATCAATTTTCTATTTTAGGTCTTAAAGACACTATTGTAAAAGCAATAGATGACCTAGGTTTTACGAAACCTTCACAAATACAAGAAGAAAGTATACCTGTAACACTTCAAGGATTTGACTTAATAGGGCAAGCACAAACTGGTACTGGAAAAACTGCGGCTTATGGATGTCCTATACTTAGCAAAATTACTAAATCTGAAGGAATTAAAGCTCTTATTTTAGCACCAACAAGAGAACTTGCCGTTCAAGTTAATGATGAGCTTAATAAACTTTCAAAATATGAAAAAACTGTTGTATTACCTGTTTATGGTGGAGAATCAATTGATAGACAAATAAAAGCTCTTAAAAGAAATAATGTAGAAATAGTTGTAGGAACTCCTGGTAGAGTACTTGATCTTACTAAAAGAAAAATTCTTAAATTAGATACTATAGAATGTTTAGTATTAGATGAAGCAGATGAAATGCTTAATATGGGATTTATTGATGATATCGAAACTATTATAAATCATACTCCTGAAGAAAGACAAACATTACTATTTTCTGCTACAATGCCACAACCAATAGCAAAGCTTGCTAAAAATTATATGAAAGCTGATGTTAAGCATGTTGCTATTAAAAAAAGTTCTCTTACAGTTTCTAAAATTGAACAAAATTATTTTATGATTAATAATAAACATAGACTAGAAGCTCTTTGTAGATTATTAGACTTAGATAATCCATCTTCTGCTATAATATTCTGCCGTACAAAAAGAGGTGTTGATGAATTAGTTGAAGAATTACAATCTAAAGGATATGTAGTTGAAGGAATGCACGGTGATATGACTCAAGTTCATAGATTAACTACATTAAAGAAATTTAAAGAAGGTTCTTTAAATCTATTAATTGCTACTGATGTTGCTGCTAGAGGAATTGACGTTGATGGTGTTACTCACGTAATAAATTACGATTTACCACAAGATGTAGAATCTTATGTTCATAGAATAGGAAGAACTGGTAGAGCTAACAGAACTGGTACTGCTTATTCATTAGTAACTCCAAAAGATTTTTCAATGCTTAAGCAAATTCAAAAAGTAACTAAAAGTACTATAACTCAAAAAGCTATTCCAACTGCAGAAGAGATTCATAATAAGAAATTTAATAATATGGTATCAGAAATTAAATCAACTATTGATGAAGGAGATTTTGCTAAATTTATTCCTAGTGCAATAGAATTAAATGAAAACTATGATTCTATATCTATAATTGCAGCTTTAATAAAAGTGAAATTTGAAAATGAAAGTGTTTTTGAATATAGTTCAAATAAATTAGAATCACCTAGCAAAAAAGAAGACGTTCGTTTATTCTTCTCTGTAGGTAAAAGAGATGGTTTAACTCCAAAAGTTCTAATAAACTATATTAAAGATATGACTAAAATTAGTGCTTCAGCAATTGGTCAAATAGATCTTATGGAAAACTTCTCATTTGTAACTGTTGAAGAAGGCGTTTCTTCAAAAATATTAAACAAATGTCCTGGCGGTAAGATTAACAAAAAAAGAGTTAATGTTGAGATTGCAAATAAGCGTAAAAAATAATATTTAGCTTTTATGTAATATTAGGGAAGATTTATATTAGGGAAATCCTAAATTAATATCCTCCCTTTTTATTTAATCTTCAATATAATCATTTACATCTACTATCTTTGATTTTGCATCCAAAATATACTTTTTAGGCATTGATATTCTAAGTATACCATTTTCCATAGTTTTTATTAATTTAGTTTCTTCAATTGCTTCAATATTATCAAATTCTTTTATATAATTCTTTTTAACCATATAGTTAGATGTAAACATTCCATTATTAGCTTTATTCATCTCAAACTTATTTAGATTAATAGAAATTTTTCCTGGATCATACCTTATACTTGTTTGTCTTAAATCAACTCCTTTTAATTCTATACTTAAAACATACATATCATCATATTCCTCTAAATTAATAAATTCAGCTTTTTCTTCTTGTTTATCTTCTTTATTCTTTATTCTATAACTCTCGTCTCCCATATTATACTCTTCTGTAAAAATTGATATATCAATATTTTCTAAAAAATCCCCTATAATACTTCCTACTCTATTTAAATCAATAGTCCCTCCAAATTTAAAAGGAAATATTCTAAACACAATATACCTCTAATACAAATTGCTATAATTTATATTATTATAAAACTTCTTAAATGTTAAACTTAATATATATAAGTTCTAATAAAGTTTGTTCATTAAGATAAATCTTAGAATATTTATAAATGTTCTGACTAACCATTCTAGTGAGGAACTTATATAAGAAATTTATGATATATATACTTCTAACTAGATAGTATTATTCAATGTATGCTAGTCTATTTTACATACGCAGAATCCCCTGATAACCCAACTAACAAGAAGTTACTTCCTTGTCTAACACAAAATATTCGTTGCATCTTTTACTTATTGTTTGTTTCCATATTACTAATAAGTATTTCTTTAAATTTATTTATATCTCTTTCTGTATCCTTTATATCTAAAGAATTTAATCCACCTCTTCCAAGTCTATCACTAAGTGAAATTAATGAGATATCATCTATATCAACATCTTTTAATAATCCAGTAATATCTTTAAATTTAAAATCTTTAGTTACAAATAAACTTTGCATATGCCATCTTATTAAATATTTTACTTGTAATATAAATTCTTCACTTTGATTAAAATATTTTAAAAATTCTTCTGCCATTTCTGCACCTACTTTGTCATGGTCATAAGATGTTAATCTTCCCTTTCTCATTTTAGTAGTTGGTTTTTTACCTATATCATGTAATAAAAGTGTCCACATAAATACTCGTTTATCTCTGCTTTTATTCCTATTTTTAGCTCCTTCATCCACTACCATCATTGTATGTATAAATACATCTCCTTCTGGATGAAATTTAGGATTTTGAGGGACCTCTTTTAATTCACCAATCATTGAAAATGGATATTTATTAAATATTCCATCACTTAATTCCTTTTCTAAAAATATAGATGGCTTATCATCATTAATTAAATGTTTTTCTATGTTTAAAAATATATCTATATCATTCATATCATTTTTTCTCCTACTATAATATTTTAATTAATAATGTTTTAAAACATTGTTAATATTATTATTCCAAAAACCTATGGTATTATAATAAAGTGTCTAAAAGAAAATAATAGATTAAAAATATACAAATTTAATAGTCATTATTTTTTTAATACAACTAAAGCTCTGTTAAAATTATAAATCTATAACTTAACAGAGCTTTTTTAATAAATAAAATATTTTATAAATTACTATATTTTATTCAAACTGTATTTAAAATGTTCATGATAATGCTGTTATACCTCTTTCACCAGTTCTAATTCTTATACAATCACTGATATCAGTAATAAATATTTTTCCGTCCCCAACTTCTCCAGTCCTAGCAATTGAAGTAATTATTTCAATTATCTCTTCTAATTTATTATCCTCTACAACCACCTTAAGTTCTATTTTAGGCATGATATTCATTATATCATCTTCATCTTCATAAGATTCCACCCAACCATGTTGTTTTCCACAACCCATAACTTGACTAATTGTTACTCCACTGATTTTTGCTTCTTTAAGAGCTAATTTAATAGCTTCTAATTTTGATGGTCTTATAATAGCTTCAATTCTTTTCATAAACAATCATATCCTTTCTAATCAAGTCCTGTAAAGGATGGATAAGCGATCTCACTGTGTTGTGAGATATCAAGTCCATCAAACTCTTCTGAACTTGTAACTCTAATATCCACAAATTTTTGCATAACTTTTATAATTATAAACGTACTAATACCTGCAAATGCTATGGTTATAATAATACTAATAATTTGTGCTTCAAATAACTTAAATTCCCCAAAAATCAATCCATTCCATTGTGCTGCTGAATTAATAGATTTCTCTGTAAAAATACCTGTTGCTATTGCTCCCCAAATACCACCTACACCATGACATCCAAATACATCAAGTGCATCATCATAATTAAACTTAGGCTTAATATAATTCATGAAGAAAAAGCATATAGGAGATCCTATTGCTCCTATTATTATTGATGCATAAACAGGTACAAACCCTGCTCCAGGTGTTATAGATACTAAACCTATTACAGCACCTGTTATAGTTCCTAAAATAGTAGGATTACCATGTTTTATTTTTTCTATTAACATCCATGAAAGCATCCCTGCTGCCGCAGATGTATTAGTTGTTAAAAATGCATGTACTGCAAGTTCTCCTGAACTTAATGCACTTCCTGCATTAAATCCAAACCATCCAAACCAAAGTAATGCAGCTCCAAGAAATACAAATGGTATGTTATGTGGATTGTATTTCATTTTACCATACCCTTTTCTAGGACCTAAAATTATACATGCAACGAGTCCTGAAACGCCTGAACTTATATGAACTACACTTCCACCAGCAAAATCTAATGCTCCTAAATTTTTTATAATTCCACCATCTCCCCATACCATATGCGCAAGTGGATAATAAACAAAAACTGACCATATTCCTACAAATATAAATAATGATGAAAATTTTATTCTATCTACCAATGATCCTGTTATTAATGCTGGCGTTATTATAGCAAACATCATTTGAAATGTTGCAAAGAGAATGTGAGGTATATTATTAGCATAAATAGGGTTAGGATCTGCTCCAACACCTATAAAGCCTATGTAATTAAATCCACCAACTATTCCTCCTATATTTTCCCCAAATGATAAAGAATATCCTATTACTACCCATAATACAGATGCTAATCCACATATAAAAAATGAAGACATAATAGTGTTTAATATATTCTTTCTACGTACCATACCTCCGTAAAAGAATGCTAATCCCGGTGTCATTAAGAACACAAATGCCGTACATATCAGCATAAATGCGCTATCTGCTAAATTAACGTTCATATATATCCCCCCCATAAAAATATAAAATAAAAGACGCTTAAAGCCTATGCTCTAAACGCCTTTGTTTATTATATTGATAATATTAATATAATTAATAACTACTGTCAATATTATATTTATTACATCCTATTGAAATATATTTAATGTTTTCATTATAATTCCTTTAATCTCTTTATATTTATTAGGCATTTCTTCTTTTGCACTTATAAGTTGAATTAAATTAACTAAATCTCTAAGTTTAGCTATCTTATACCAGCCTTTAATAAGTTTTTTATCTGAATGCTTATTATATTCTTTTTCAAATATATTAATTAAATTTTCATCAAAATAATTTTCATACCTAAATAACTGACCTATATCTGCTAATGCGTGTCCCGCCATTGAAAATTCCCAATCTATAATCCCTGCTAGTTTTTTATTATTAATTAGTATATTAGTTCCCTGAAAATCTCCATGTACTAATGAAATATCTTTATCTAACTCTATTAAAGCTTGAAGATTGTTTTGTACTATAGTATTAATTCTATCAATAACATCCTGTCCTAATCTATTTTTAAAGTTTATATCCATAAAGTTAGCATACCATGTATATAATGGCGGTAATTTATTTACTACTTCTAATTTTTCATTAAATTCACCTATACTATTAAATTTAAATTTATGAATCATGGCTAATGCTTTAGCTACTTCTTTTATGAAATTTTCATCAATAATGTAACCATCTTTTATAGCTTGCCCTAATGTTTTACCTTCTATATACTCATAAAGTGCAAATGTTCTATTATTGATAATATAACTCTTTGAAATATAATATATATTTTGTACTTGTACTTTATCTTTAAGTAACTTTAATAAATTATTTTCTTTTTTATAATCACAATTTAACTCTGGAAAAATTTTTAATATATATTTTTTATTTGAATTAGTAATTTTTAAAATATAATTACTAGTTCTACATCCTTCATTGATTGGAATTATATTTTCAATTGTATTATCTTCTAATATCTCCTTAAGAAGTTTATTTGCTGTATGTAAATCTATATTTAAAAATGGAAGTGATCTTTCCCAATTATATTCCACTTATTTATCCTCCATAAAATCATAAAAAATTTCAAACTAAGGCACATGAAATAAAATAATAAATCAAAGATGCGATGTATATTTTGTGTCAGACGAGGAGCTAAGTCTTGCTAATAGTGAGCTATTAGTGAGACTTTGCGACGAAGTATGACACAAAATAAACGAGTATACTGGTCTATTATTTTTTGAATGTGCCTTAGATTAGCCTAAACTTTTTAAGGACTATCGTCAATAGATGTTTCCTATAAAAAAGGGTTTAAAGAAAAAATATTTTTCTTTAAACCCCTTTTTTTATAAATCAGTCTTATAAATAGCTATATATTTGTTATTAACTATTTAGCACAAATGATTCACAATCTGTACATTCTATCTTGCTAGGATTTGATTCATGTGTTCCTACGCTAATTTCTTGTAAAGTACAATAATTTTCATTGTGGTTATGATGTTTACAATTTCTAATTGAACATCTTATACTTGGATTTCTTTCCATTATAATCACTCCCTAAAGTTTACTTCAAAATTATTATGTACTTTATAAATAAATTTATACTCTTAATTACCTTTTATAATTAATTAACTTATTGTTGAAATATTAGTTTTTTAACCTTTATCTTCTCTTTTCCTATTTACTTATGCTAACTTCAAAGCTACTATTTATACTACTTTTAAAAATTTATAATTAAATTTATATAAAAACTTTAAATTAAAATTTTTTTAATTTACACATATATTTCTTTTAAGCATATATTATTTATTGTTAGTAATATTTTTTATAAATTAAGGAGTGATAATCTTGTCTGGGAAAATTTTAAATTATTATGCATGCGCTAATACATCCAAAGGTTTTTGCAATTTATTTCCATCCAATTTAGAAGGATTAGATAAAATATTTATACTAAAAGGCGGTCCTGGCACAGGTAAATCTACACTCATAAGATCAATAGGCAACTATTGGAATGAAAAAAATTATGATATAGAATTTATCCACTGTTCTTCTGATAATGGATCTCTTGATGGAGTAATTATTCCAAAACTCAAAGTAGCTATAGTTGATGGAACAGCCCCTCATGTTATCGAGCCAAATGCACCAGGTGCAATAGAGGAATATGTAAATCTAGGGGTAGCTTGGAATAGTGATAAATTAAAAGAACATACAAGTGAAATTATTAAAATTAAAGAACACATCTCTACATGCTATGAGAATGCTTACAAACTGTTTGCAAAAGCTCTTGTAACACATGATGATTGGGAAAAAATTTATATTGAAAATATGAACTTTAAAAAAGCCGATACTATTGCTAAAGATACCATTAATACATTAGTTGGAACTTCTAAGTTTAATAAAAAAGCTAATATTAAACATCGTTTTTTCGGTGGTGCTACTCCTAAAGGACCTGTTGATTTCGTTGAAAATTTAACTATTGATGTTCCAAAAAGATATTTTATAAAAGGAAGACCTGGTTCTGGTAAATCTACACTTCTAAAAAAACTCGTTAAGGAATGTAAGCTTAAAGGAATTGATGCTGAAGTTTATCATTGTGGTTTTGATCCTGATAGCTTAGATATGGTAGTAATGAGAGAATTAGGCTTATGTATATTTGATTCAACAGCACCTCATGAGTATTTCCCTTCAAGAGAAAATGATGAAGTATTAGATATGTATAAAGAATTAATAACAGAAAATACTGATGAAAAATATGCTAACACCTTATCTAGTATAACTAGTAAATATAAAGAATTAAATTCTAAAGGAATAGCTTATCTTGCAAAAGCAAAATCCTATCATGATGATTTAGAAAAAATTTATGTTTCTGCAATAGATTTTAGCAAAATTGATTCTATAAAAGATAATTTAATTAAATTGATAGATTCTTTAAGATAGCATTAATTAAAATATTTAGTAAAAGCCATTATATCCATTAATATAAAAAAGTTGATTCAAAATTATAAATTAATTATTTTGAATCAACTTTATATTATTTATCTATATTTTAAATATGTATTAATATCTTCCTAAAAATATTATCTTAAGATTATTATTAATATGTTTTTTATTTTATGAAGCATCATTCATAAAATTTCTTATTTTAGTTATGTAACTACTTGATATTTCTATAGCTTCTCTTTTAGTTTCATATATATTTTCTTCTCCAATAATATCTGCAATTCCCATATTACCCAAAACATGCATTGGTTGTTCTTGTACATGGGTTATTAAAAGTTTTATTTTTTGTTTTTTACAATAACCAACTATTTGTTTCAATGCATTTATTGCAGATGCATCTATTGCATAACTATGTCTCATATCTAGTATAAGTACTTCTGTTGATGGTTTTACTGAATTTACTTTTATTAAAAAATCTTGTACTATTCCAAAAAATAAAGGTCCATCTACTTGATATACTGAAATTTTACCATCTGACTTTCTTAACATATCTAATACATCATCATCAAATACTTTTTCATCTACTAAATCTCTAATTGCTGTAGTTTCAGAGACTCTTTTCATAAATAAGAACATTGTCATAATCATTCCAAAACCAATCGCAACTACTAAATCAAAGATTATAGTACAAAAGAAAGTAACTAATAATACCAATAAATCACTTTTAGGTGCTTTTAATAATGATTTAAATGTTCTCCATTCGCTCATATTATAAGATACAATTGCTAATATTGCTGCTAATGATGTCATTGGTATTAACTTTGCAATTGGCATTAAAGCTAACATTATAATTAACAATGTTATAGCATGCACCATTCCTGATATTGGACTCTTACCACCATTCTTTACATTAGCTGCTGTTCTAGCTATTGCTCCTGTTGCAGGTATACCTCCAAATAATCCTGAAACTATATTTCCTAATCCTTGTGCCACTAATTCCATATTTGAATCATGTGTATCACCGATCATTCCATCTGCAACAACTGCTGATAATAACGATTCTAAACCTGCTAAAATAGCTATAGTCATAGCTGGTGCAAATAATTGATTTATAGTACTTATACTTATGCTAGGCATAACAGGCATTGGAATAGCTGATGATAATTGTTGGAATCTATCACCTATAGTTTCTACTGGTAAATTCAAAAATTTCACCATTAAGGTAGCAACAATTAATGCAATCAATGAACCTGGTATAGTTTTATTAACCTTTGGCCAAAAAACTATGATTAACACACAAATAATCCCTATAACTAGTGTCCATATACTTAATGTGTTCATATTAGAAATATAACTTTGCCATTTAGGAACAAATTCTGCTGGTACCTTATC
This sequence comes from Clostridium sp. CTA-5, assembly GCF_054768135.1. Taxonomy (NCBI): domain Bacteria; kingdom Bacillati; phylum Bacillota; class Clostridia; order Eubacteriales; family Clostridiaceae; genus Clostridium; species Clostridium sp. CTA-5. Next base: position 67,676 of record NZ_BAAAAT010000014.1, read on the forward strand.
AATCTTTAATCCAAAAAAATCTTTAACTTGCGTTGATAATAATGTTATTGCTATACCACTTGTAAAACCTACTGTTATTGTTTGAGGTATGTACTTAATTAATGATCCAAATTTTAAAAGTCCCATTATAACTAACATAATACCTGCCATTATTGAAGCCGTAATTAATCCATTTAATCCATATTGCTGAATAATTGAATATATTATTATTACGAATGCTCCTGTTGGACCCCCAATTTGTACTTTACTTCCTCCTAAAAAAGAAATTATAAATCCAGCAAAAATTGCTGTTATAAGTCCTTTTTCTGGTGAAACTCCCGACGATATTGCTAATGCTATAGATAAAGGTAATGCTATTATTGCAACAATAATTCCTGATATAATATCTTTTAATAATTGTTGTTTAGTAATTTCTTTACCTTTAATCATTTTAAATAGTTTAGGCATCATTTCTTAACAACTCCTTTTTTGTTACATATGAAAAAAAATAATACACTAATTTTTTATTCAACTCATTATTAATTAAACAATATAAATATTCTTATTATTTAATTAAATATATTTTAATCTAAGTATAATATTATAGTATAAATTCTCTATATAAAGGGTTTTCATCCTTATTAGTACATTACTTTATTTCATATGTGCGAATTTAACCCATTATATATTACTCCTAAAAGTTTTAATCGTCAAAAATTTTATATTTTATATAATGTTTTATAAATAAAACATTATAATACTTAAATTCAATTAAATTACACTATAAATAACAAAAAGAAAATTATATAAAAAATAAATTATAATTTAAATAAATTTTTATATATTTAAACATAATTTATATAAGCTATAATAGATTTTACACATCATTTAAATCTCTTTAATCTTATAGATCCTTATTAACTAAAAAATAGGAATCAAGAGTACCCACTTCGTAGATAGTTTTTTTACACTAAAACATAATAAAATTTAACTTCTTGGAACTATAAATTTTATTATGCTCCTAAAGTTATTCACAAATTTGGCTGTATTATAAATTCTAAAAAAATAAAAAAGATAAAATTAAAAAGAATTTAATAATTCTTTTTAATTTTATCTATCCGAAATAGCCCTTATTTCTTATTGCTTTTACTATTGCATTTTATTTTGCCCCATATATAAATAAGTTATTTATAATAATAACATATTTTCTAATTTTTTTTCTAATTCTTTTGTTATATTTGTAAGTGGTAATCTTACTTCATCACTTTCAATTAATCCTTTTTTCTTTAAACAATATTTTAATGGTGTAGGATTTGGTTGCTCAAATAACATTGGAATAAAACTATCCAACTCCTTCCATATTTTAAGCGCTGATTGGTGATCATTTTCTTTTATATAATTATATACTTTAATAAAATCTCTAGTTCTTAAACTAGCTGAAGCTAAAATACCTCCATGACCACCAAGCGCAAGTGTTGTATAAAAAAGAGCATCCTCGCCAGTTAATACCGAAAAATCATTTGGTGCATTTAAAATTAATTCTGACGTTTGTTTCATACTCCCTGAACAATCTTTTATACCTACTATATTTTCTAGTTCTGCTAATTTAAATATAGTATCATTTTCAATATTAGAACCTGTTCTATAAGGAATATTATATATTATAATATTTAAATCTGTTGATTCAGATATTTTTTTAAAATGTTCATAAATGCCTCTTTGATTAGGTCTTGAATAATAAGGTGATACAGATAGTATTCCATCTACTTTATTGCTTTCAGCTATCTTTAACTTTTTAATTACTTCAATAGTATTATTTCCACCTAAACCAGTATAAACTTTTACCCTACCATTATTATATTCCATTGTTTTAGCTAATATTTCTTCATATTCCTCATTTGATATTGTTGGACTTTCTCCTGTAGTTCCTAGTGGTATGATTCCATCTACCCCTTCATTTACATAATGATTTACTAAATTTTCATATGATTTGAAATCTACCATACCATCTTTAAATGGTGTTATAAGTGGAACTATTATTCCTTGAATTTTCATTATTAATCCCCCTAACTAATTTTTACATAAGAAAAACCGTTGTAGTTATAACTACAACGGGTAGAGTTCATTTTTGCTAAAGCTTATAAAGATATTATATTAATAATATCTGATAAAATCCTTGTAGCACTCCACTTCCGTGACAGTTATACATATATTTTATGTATACCCAGAAATAAATTTTTGCATAACATATTTCTTCGGCCATTATACCTTTCCTTATTAATCAACGCTTGCCAACTCCTAATAAGTACTATTTATAATTAGCTCCTCTACCATAGGTCTTCGTATTTATTTTTATCTATTGTATCATTTACTTATAAAATTGTAAAGTACTTACAATAAGATTTATATGTTTAGGCTTGTCCTTATGAATTATAAATTTTATAATATACTTAATTTCAATACATAAAGGACTATTTCAAAATAAATATAATATATTTTAAGATAATGTATTTATTATAGTAAACAAACAAAAATCTTTCAAATTCATAATAAATTTTCTGAAATAGCCCTCTATAAATGATTAAAGGAGATAAAAATGGAAAATTTAAATATACTTGGTACTGGATCTGCTATGGTAACGAAATGTTATAATACTTGTTTTACTCTATCAAATAATAATGAGCATTTTCTTGTCGATGCAGGTGGTGGAAATACAATATTATCAAATCTTGAAAAAGCAAATATATCAATTAATCAAATACATAATATGTTTATATCACATAATCATAATGATCATATCCTAGGAAGCATATGGGTAATCCGTTCTGTAGCTCAAGGAATATTAAATGATAAATACACTGGAAGTTTTAATATTTATTGTCATAAAACTTCTATTACTGCAATTAAAGCAATATGTTCTTTTGTGCTTCAAAAAAAATTCTTAAAATTATTTGATGATAGAATTATATTTATTGAAATTGAAAATAACTGTAAGTTTGAAATCTTAGGAAGAAAAACAACTTTTTTTGATATAAATAGCACTAAACAACTACAATTTGGGTTTAAAACTACTTTATTAAATAATAAGAGTTTAACTTTTTTAGGTGATGAACCTTTTAGAGAAAATCTAAAAATATATTGTGAAAATGTAGACTATTTGTTCCATGAAGCATTTTGTTTATATTCTCAAAAAGATATATTTAAACCATATGAAAAACATCATGCTACTGTTAAAGATGCTTGTAAAAATGCTAATATTTTAAATGTAAAATCTATAATTTTATATCATACCGAAGATAAAAATTTAGAAAAAAGAAAGGAACTCTATACTAAAGAAGGTAAAGAAGAATTTAATGGTATAATTCATGTTCCTAATGATCTAGAAGTTATTGAGTTATAAGCATAATAAAAATGTTCTAAGTATATAGATACAGTTAGAATTTATCTATTACTTAGAACTCTTTATTTTATGAATATAAAAATATGTTTTCTACACGGTACTATAAATTTGATAAAGTTTATATAATAATAAATTTTTATATAAACTCACTCTTATTAGAATATTAATATTTATTTTTATAATAAGAAATTTTGATATAAATAACTTGTAAAATTATCAAACTCAAAATAATTATTCCTAAAATCATAAAAAATTCTTCTGGTAAAACATTAATAATTGGATCTAACCTTGGATCAAATAACCAATAGTCATTTCTAAAAAATATTCTATGAAACAAAGTAAAATACTTTTTAAAATCTACTAAAATTGCTGTGATTAATAATATAAAAAATATAATTAAATAATTTGCACTAATATTTAAGATTTTATATTTATTTATAAACTCCTGACATATAAATTTATCTCTTCTATTTTTTAAAAAGAAATATAAAATTAATATTATAATAAATATAAACATGTAAATATAAATCAATAAAAATATTCTTTTTACATCTTGAAAGTGAACTTCTCCTTGAGTACTCATAGAAAAATTATGAAATTCTAATTTTTTAATAAATGGATTCTGCAAATAATTAATTAATCCTCTATAATCATTCATAATCTCTTCTGGCATTATTCCATTTTTCTCAGATAACCTATATTTATTAATTACTATTCTATAAATAGGAGTTAAATTTAATGTAATAACTACTGATAATGCAATGATAAACAATGAATTAAATATTCCTAATATATTATTAATAATAAATTTAAAATTTTTATATTTATTGCTTTGAGGTTTATTATTCATTCTTTTTTCTCCTATATTTTATATATTATATTTTTAATAAATGTTTATATTCTATTATAAATAAAATTTTAAAACATAACTTTTATATGAAAATTAATTTTATTATTATAATTATAATCTATTAAGCAATTTATTTAATAGATATTTAAAATAAATAATTTTTAAAATGCATCTAATTTTATTATGAATTAATTTAATTTATTTAAACATCAATAAATTAACACTACAAATTTATATTTTAATATAATTTATCCTTAGAATTATCTTTAAAAAATAAAAAAACAGTTGATTTAAATTAGAAATAATTTAAATCAACTGTTTTTTCAGTTACATTTTAATAAAAATTATATATTTAAACTAAAATACTACGGTATCTTTTAAGTCAATGTTAATATAGTATAGTAATCTCAAACTATCATTTTAATTTGCTTTATATTAATGAACAAACTTTATTGTTACTTATATATTTTTAATATACCTTCTACTACTGGTAATAATATAATAATTTGTTTACCACATTTCTCATAATTTACACTAATATTATTAAATTTAACTTGTGATATATTTTCAGAATTAATAACTATCTTAAAATTATCATATTTCTTTTTATATTTTAAATGTGGAAATTTTATTTCTATATCTACTTCATTATTATTTTCACTCATATTAAAGCTATATAAGTTATATTCACCTTGTTTGTATGCAAAACTTTCTGCATCATCTAAGTAATGTGTATACTTTCCATTTCCAGGATATATATCAAGTGTTAATTCTTTAATATCCTTTTCCCCAATATAATTTTGTTCTGGATAATTAGGAATAATACTTCCCTTTTTAATATATATAGGACATAAATCTAACGGTGCTTCTCTCAATATTAATTTTTGTCCTTCTATTTCTTCTTTAGTCCAATAATCTATCCATGTACCTTCTGGTAAATATACTGCTTTTACTCTTTTACCTTGTTCAACAACAGGAGACACTAATATATTTTCTCCAACTAAAAATTGATCATTTATCTCATATACATTCTCATCATTACTATAATGTAATACTAGAGGTCTCATAACAGGTAAACCAGTAGTTTCCCCTTGCCATAAAAGATCATATAAATAAGGAATTAATTTATATCTTAATTTTATATATTTTCTATTAATATCTAATGTTTCTTGCTCAAATGCCCAAGGTTCTTGATCTCTTGTAGATAAGGCAGAATGATTTCTAAATAAAGTTGAAAAACATCCTACTTGAACCCATCTAGATAATAATTCCTTTGTACAATCAAAACTAAAACCACCTACATCTACACCAGCAAAACTTAATCCACTAAGTCCTAAATTACATAACATAGGAATTGACATTCTTAAATGTTCCCAAAAACTTTGGTTATCGCCTGTCCACACTGTAGAATATTTTTGTGATCCTGCATAACATGCTCTTGTTATTACAAATGGACGTTTCTTTGTATACTCCTTTATACCTTCATAAGTAGCTTTACTCATTAAATGACCATATACATTATGAACTTCTCTATGGTCCCCTCCACGCCCTTCGTTATTAAACTGAACATCATCTGGTAAAGGACCATTAAAGCTTGCTGGTTCATTCATATCATTCCATATACCACTTACTCCAGTATCCATCATTATTTTTTGATTATTAGCCCACCACTTTCTTACTTCACTATTTGAAAAATCAGGGTACACTGCATCTCCTGGCCATACTTTGTTTACATAAGTTACATCATCTTTATCTGTCGCAAAATATTTGTTTTTCATACCTTCATCATATATGTTATAACCTTTTTCTTTTTTCACACCAGGATCTATTATTGTCACTATCTTAAATCCATTATCTTTAAGATCAGATAAAAATTTATTAGGATTATTAAATTTTTTATTATCCCATGTAAATACCTTATAATTATCCATATAATCAATATCTAGATGTATAGCATCACATGGTATATCATTTTCCCTAAAGTTTTTTTCTAATTCTTTAATTCTACTTTCTGGATAGTAAGACCATCTTGATTGTTGATATCCTAATGTCCACATTTGTGGTAATGGTGTTTTTCCTGTTAAATATGTGTATCCATTAACAACATCACACATATTGTCTCCATTTATAAAATAATAATCTAAATTTCCATCATCTGAAGCAAAATAATAATAATCTTCATTTTCTTTTCCCATATCAAAATATGTTTTAAAATTATTATCAAAGAATATACCAAATGTATTATTTCCTGTTAAAGTTATAAAAAATGGAATGGATTTATATAATGATTTAAATGATTCTACATGTGGAGTAGGGTCATCTGTATTCCACATTTCGTATTCATATCCTCTTTTATTTAAATAACCTGTTTTATCTCCAAGTCCATAAAACTTTTCATCACCATTAAGTTTTTTTACAACTTGTATTTTAAAATTATTATTAGAATCTACAAGTTTATGACCTTCTAAGGCTGATAATTGACTTTCCCCACGTCTTAGAAAAGGTTTTCTTTCTGCTTTGTAATCAGAACATAATAATTCTAAATTTTTATTATAAAAATCTACTTTAAAATCGTCATATACTCTAATTATTAAGCTTCCAGTAGATACCTCTAAAAACTCTTCTTCTTTTTTTACATTGTAATCACATTCTTTTATTTCAAGATTTTCTATCGCTCTAGAAAAATGATCTTTATACTTAAATGGAGAAAAAACATTTACTATATCTTTAGTTATTATTTCTATAATACCTCTTCTATTTTCAAATTCTATATTTAATTTGTTTCTATCTTTCACATATGAAACAATTTTACCAAACATATCTTAACCTCCTGATATTATACTTGAATTTATATTATTTTAATCTTACAATAACATTATATCTACTTATGTAACTATTATGTTGTATGATTTTGTCTATAAATAACATTATTTTTACTTTTTATTATATATATGGAGGCAAATATGAAAACAAATACACTTAAAGAAAATGCAATTCATGGAGATGCTATGTTTCCATTAAAAATATATCGTAATACTGACTTTGAAGGTAACTACTCTTTACCATATCATTGGCATGAAGAAGTAGAAATTATTTTTGTAGAAGAAGGTGAAATCACCTTTAACATAGATATGAAACCAATAAATCTTTCTTCCAATCAATGTTTATTTATAAATAGTCATACATTACACTCTGCTAATGCATTAAATAATAACCGTTCAGTACATCATGCCATAGTTTTTGATATGAACATATTAAGTAGCTCATTATATGACTATTGTCAAAATAAATATATTGATCCCTTATTAAATAATACTTTAAGTTTTCCATCGTTAATTAATAATTCATTTACTTGCAGTCAAAAAATTTTATCAGAAATACAAGAATTGATAAATATATATTATACAAAATTCAATGGATGGGAATTAGGAGTAAAAGCAAGTTTATTAAAAATTATTTCACTTATAGCTCAAGACAATAAATTTATTAAAAACACCTCTATAACTTCGAGTTCAAATAACTATAAAGTCGAAAGAGTAAAATTAGTTCTTGATTATATATATAAAAATTATAGAAATAAAATATATATTGATGATTTAGCAAAACAAGCTAATATGAATACTCAATATTTTTGTAGATTTTTTAAATCTATAACTGGCAAAAGTCCAATATTATATATTAATCACTATAGAATAGAAAAAGCTGCTAAATTACTTCAAACTAAAGATTACACAGTTATGGATATATGTTTCAATGTAGGGTTTGATAATTTTAGTTATTTTATTAAAAAGTTTAAAGAATTTAAAAACTGTACTCCTAGTGAATATAGAAAGATGAATTTTAATTTTATAAAGTAGATTATATTAAATCTACTACTAATAATTATTTTAAAATATAACCTAAATAAAAAAGCTACGTATAGATAATCTTTTTATTTCTATACATAGCTAATTATTTTTTACACTAAAAAAGAGACAGTCACACTAACTATCTCTTTTACACTTACCTGGCAACGTCCTAATCTCCCACACAGTCTCCCATGCAGTACCTTCGGCGCTATAGATCTTAACTATCCTGTTCGGAATGGGTAGGAGTGTTACTTCTATGCCATCATCACCAGATTTACTTTGAAAGATTTGTTCTTTCAAAATTGCACATATTTTGTATATACTTAATTATTATTGGTCAAGCCCTCGACCTATTAGTA
>NZ_BAAAAT010000015.1:0-53554 GCF_054768135.1 Clostridium sp. CTA-5
ATTTAGCAGTTATATATACTTAATTAAAACATTAGCTACACCTATATTAGGAGTTTGTTTAATAAAGTTAGTATGTGAAGCTTTATATAAAATTTTAATTGTAGCAGAAATCATTATTAATAAAAATATCAAAGAAAATAAACAATAATTTTATTATTGAATATTCTTTAAATCATTCATATTTACACATTATTTTAAAATAAGGCCAAATAAATTAAAAGGAGAGACTGCCCTACAATGGTAAGAAAAAAGGACTTTATTATAGATAAAAATGATTTAGCATATCAAGAAGAGGAAGAGGAATGTTGTTTTACTGACTATGTACCACCTGATAAAGATTCTATAACTCTGTTTTCATTTAATAATGATCCAGTAGCAGCTTCTAATGAAGAAAATAATAATACAATAAATTTAGATGTTAATAATGCTCCTAATAAAAATGATAATACTTTAGCAGATTTAGCTGCTAATAATAATTCTAATGAACTTTCAGAACCTCAAAGAAAATCTAATAATAGTTCTGCTAATCTACTATTAAATAATAATACTAGTAATGAAAACATTAATAGTAATATGCTTTTTAATAACTCAAATAATAATACTCCTATTTCATCAAATACCACCTTATTTGATAATAGAAAAACTCCTCTAGCTAATGGAGCTGCCCCTCCAATTGATGGAGAAGATGCTAATATAAAAAGAAGTTATACTCTTCGCAGTTCTACTGTTAGAAAAATAAATGAACTTAAAAGTATACACCCAGATATAAATATATGTGTTAGTACACTCGTTGATATTGCTATATCCTATTATCATAATCGCATAGTAAATAAAGGTGGCTTTAAATAAATCTTTTATATAATAGTCCTACTTTTATTATATAAAAAAATATTACTGGAAATTTTCCTTTCCAGTAATATTTAATAGCAAATATATAAATTACACAAAATTATTTACAGTTCCATAGACATTCTTATTTCTTCTATTTCCGCAATAGGTAACTCAGTTAATTCATTTATAAGTTTATTACTTATTTCCTTTTTAATAGCTTTTTTAGTAACTTCAATACTCTTATTCTTTCTCCCTTGAAGAATTCCTAATTCTCTACCTTTTTCAATTCCTTCTTGAATTAAACTTCTTCCTAGTTCAGTCATTTTAATCTCTAATTTTAATTAATATTAACATAATTAATTATGAGTAATTGCCTTTCTTATTATCTCTATATCCTCAATAGATAACTCTGTCAATTCACTTATTACTTCATTACTCATACCCTTTTTAATAGCTCTTTTTGCAGTTTCTATTGCATTTTCTTGTTTTCCTTCTGATTTACCTTTTTCAATTCCTTCTTCAATTAAGCTCTTACCTAATTCTGTCATCTTAATCTCCTCCCTTACTTTATCTAAATCTTTACCGCTTAAAAACTTATTTGCAAAAGCATACAGAATTGACTCAACATCATATCTATAAGCCTTATCAATATCCTTAACAACTCTTATTGCATTTACTATCTTATCACCTTTACTAAGCTTTCCACCCATTATAGGCGTAAAAGTTAATGCTATAATATCTTGCTTACTAAGTTCTTCTCCTGATTTCATTTTATCTATTATATCATTAAAGATTTTATCTCCATCTTTATTAGCCATTGAAATAGCATTAACTCTATATGAATTAATTCCACTTTCATATCCACTTAAGGGATTTTTAATATCTCCTGAGTAAACTACATAAGTTATAACATCTTTTCCAGTTTGCATATTTAATAATGCTTCATATGTTCTAAATCTTCTTAAATCAGTAACACCTTTATTAGTTGTTTGGAACTCAAAATGTATATACGTATCATCTTCCATTAAGAATGTATAGTCCATAAACATATTCTTAATTTCAAGAACAACAATCTCAGTAGATCCTGTATCCTTAACTTTTTTATCTATTCCAAAGAACTTTAATCCATCTTCTGCAAATATATCCATAGCTCTCTTTAAGTGAGAATCAAAATCTATGATTTTGTTCTTCGAACTTACCCAGTGAACGTATGTGAATCGGGCTTCCTTTTATCATATCTTCGTAATTAGTAGCTCTCATCACTTCACCCCTTTAGCTATAAAATAATATTCCTAGCATATAACACTTTTAATATATATGTTCTAATTAAGTTATTACATTTATACTTTTTATATAATTTTTATATAAAATTATATCTTTAATTAACAATATCTAGTTAGAAGCATATATATCATAAATTTGTTGTTACTTCAATTATAACCTATAAAATAATCACCTTATAAACATATATTCTCTATGTAGGAGGTGATCTTTATGGATATTAATGAATTAATAAGTCTTATTGGTAATGTTGGTTTTCCTGTAGCATTAAGTGCATATTTACTTATAAGATTAGAAAAGCAAATGAATAATCTATCAAATTCAATTAATAAACTTAATACAATAATATCAACTAAACTTGGAGTTGTTATTGATGCTAATGATAAAAATAATGTTGCATAATTAAAAGCAATAAACATTTTGAATTTAATGTTTATTGCTTTTAATTTTTATTATATAAATTAGAATCTTTAATCATTATATTGTTTATTATAGATGTAATGCCCACCCTATTTAGTTTGATTATATATTTAGAAGAGACCTAGATGTATTTACAATTGCGTCATTCTCAATCCTTCAACATTTCATATAGTACCTATTGTCCATCCAATAAGAAATCTATGAAAGTTCTAAGGATTAAAGAATGACTTAGATGTTTCAACGCTCCTTATTTACCCTTTAATCTATAAAATTTACCTTTAGCACTTCGTTTTAAAAGAAAATTTTATATATACAGGACAAAATAAGGAGCTATTACCAACCCATTTGATTTTATTAATTATTTAATATTGGATTTATGATATGCTTTTTACTTTTAAAATACATACTTTGTAGATTTCACGTAGTAATTTGAAAAATGTTCTTTGAAAATTGAATTACATGGTGCTTACAATTTGTGCTATAATTGAGTCATTATAGCAAGATATAATGACTGAAATTACTTTAAGGAGGAAATGAAAAATGTTTGGTCAAGATTCAAAAAGATTTGATGTTATTTATAAACAAGGTACTGTATCTGGGTTTAAAATAATAGTAGACAAGGAAACAGGAGTAAATTATTTGTCTAATTGGGATGGATATTCAGGAGGAATAACCCCGCTTTTGGACAAGGATGGTAAAATAGTTATTACACCAAATAATTAATAGGTTCAATTACTAAAAATAAATAGCAAATTGTAAAATCGCATTATTCAAAAAAGTTGGATTTGCGATTTTTTTAATACACCATACTATCAAAATGTGTATTTGGTTACAAAGATTTTATCACCTAAAAATAATAATATTCAAGAGGTCAAAGCTTTTAAGTAGTTTGAATATTTTTATTTTATGTTATGCACAAGTGGTAGTCAAAATCATGCCTTTAGGCTTGTTCTTAAGTTTTATTTGTTTTTTAACTATTGTAGTAATTTTATAGTTTACCTAATACAGACCCCTAAGAGCTATCGCTCTTAAAGGTCATTGTCTATGTACACTATTAATAACTATTCTAAAATTTAATAGTAATTATTTTTATTTTGTTTAGTTTTATCTTTATATTATATGTACTAGAATGGTAACTCTTCTAATGGTATATATTCCTCCTATACTATAGCTTCTTTCTCTTCCTTTTCCCAATCTATTATTGAATATTCATTTGAGTATTCTTCTTTCATGCGTTTTGAAATTCTCTTCCATAAATCAATTTCAGTTTCAGTTATAAAATAGTTTCCATCTCTTCCAACAAATCCTGTATAAGAAGTTTTAACAGCATATTCACTATATTTACCACCTAGAAAATGCATAAAATATTCTCCATTTTTATCTCTATATAATTGTTCATATGTATAATTTTCTTTTGAAGTTAAATTTCTATACCTCACCTCATACAATAATTTTGATGTTTCTAAATTAAATCTCATTTTTTGATACACCCTTTCTACCATAAATAAAATTTATCCCCTTTTAATATTTTGCCCTATTAAAAGTATTTCCAATTTAAGTAGTTACTATACATATGATAAAAGAAATATAAAATAATATGGTATAATAAGTAAACATATTAAAATTATTTATGTTAAATGAGGTGAAATAATAATGGCTAAAGTAGAATTAACCAATATGTGTATGGTTTATGATAAGGAAACTAATAGAGTTTTAGTTCAAGATAGAATTAAATCTTGGAAAGGAATTTCATTTCCTGGAGGACATATAGAAGATGGTGAAAGTATAGTAGAATCAACAATAAGAGAAATAAAAGAAGAAACTGGTTTAACTATATCAAATTTAGAACCATGTGGAATTATTTCTTGGTATAATACTGAAACTAATGATAGATATTTTGTATTTAATTATAAAACAGAAATATTTAGTGGTGAACTATTAGAAAAAACTGCTGAAGGTAATGTCTTTTGGGTGAATAAAGAGGATTTGTTAAAACTTAATCTTGCAGATGGATTTAAAGAGAGATTGCCTATGTTTTTTGAAAAAAAGTATTCAGAAGGATTTGCAACTTGGAATGAACATAGTATCAGCCAAATAAAATTTATTTAAATTTTATTTATACAATATAACTATTACTATCCTTCTACATATACACAACATTCTTAAATTTCTTATACATAAAAACTCTAATTTAATCATTTTTAAACCTATTACCATTTTTGTAGACAAGCCTTAAGTATGTTTGACCTAGCTACAAAAGTATTATAAAAAATTAATAATGTCAATCTGCTTCATAGTCCTAGCTCCTTGACATTATTAACTTTTTTTATGATATAATTTTGCTTTTCAAACTACAGATATATAGAAAATAATATATTAAATAAGGGGTGGTGGTCGGGGTATGTTTAGAATATATAAACACTCTAAAAATTCGTTAAATTTAGTGCTATCAATTTATCGAATTTTTTAGAGTGTTATTTTAAAAGAGTATTTATAAACTTAAAATATCTAAATTTACAATATAATAAGTGGTGGTAAAAATTTTAAGACCATCTGTATTCGTTAAAGGATGGTTAATGTTGTGCATCAAGATTAATCATGCTTTATCGAATAAATTTCAGAATATCTGCAATAAGTATAGGAGCTGTTCTTAAAATTCCTACTGCTTTAGCTGCAGCTCTTATACCTAACATCTATAAATTAGCTACATAGGAATATAACAATTTGGAGATAGAATAGCCATAAATGAAGTAGGAGTGGCTTGGATGTTCTATCTCCTGGTTGTTTTATTCCTCTTCCAGAATATTATCTATGAATTAACTAAGTTTAAAAATTAGGATTTTTTTATCTTAAAGAATATCTATTTTATTAAAAAATATAGGCATGTCTATTTAGGTAAACAAAGTTTCCCGAAGTGTACTAGCCTGTTTAGGCTTGTATCATTTACGGGATAACGTCTTGTTTGCCGGAAGTAGACTTGCCTTTATATAATATGATTTTTATTTAAAAAGATTATTGAAAAAAATCTTCCTTTAATCAACTTGTCTTAACATTTATAAGAAAATAAATATTTCATCAACAAAAAATTTTAAATTTAACTGTTGCATTATACTTATTTGGTGAGATTATGCATGAAAGCCCTCCGCTCTTCTTGTTTCCATTATTGTTGCTTTTTGAGTTTAACCGTTGTAGTCGTGCCCATAGCGGAAGCTTCATAGCTTAATACACCATTTTGGTATTTGATAGTTTTAGTATCATCACTTGAAGCGAGCAAAGCACTCTCAGTTTTACTATGATCATTTTCCGAAGTCCATGAATAAGGTTCGTCAGCAGTTGTTGGAGCGACAAAAGAGCCAGCCCAATAAAGTGATTTTGTATCTCCGTTATCACTTACCCAGTAAATTGTAATCGTATCACCAATTATTGTTGCAGCTTGATAAGACTTATCAGATTTGCTATTTTCTTGTTTCCATTCACCAGTCAAGTCAGGTATTTGCTTTTCAGGGGTATTACCGCCATTGCCCGAGCTTGTCGGCGTGGAGCTACACCCAGTAAATATTGTTATTAGCAGAGCCACGCAAAGGCTAATTTTCGCTAGTTTTTTCATTTTTATTATCCTCCTATTTTTTAATATAGTCTTAACTTAAGAAATTATCTGATAAATTACTATTTATCTATTGGTTAATTATATCATATTTTGTAAATACATCCTTGAAAATTTTTTAAGAGAATTCTACTAATGACTACAACTTTACATATTATAGAAATACTTATAACTTTTTTTCTTCTAACCTTGTATTTTTTAATTCTAAAACATATATCCTATATGAAATCAAATTAAAGGGTGTTAAACTAATGTCTATAAACAAACTTGTAAAGGACACTATTATGAGCATTGAAATTCAAAGAAGTGTTGATAAGAATGGTGATCCAGTATTTACAAAAAAGAACTTTTCCAGTGTAAAAGAAGATGTATCTGAAGAAAATGTCTATGATGTAGCTCAAGCTATTAAAGACATTCTGGATGGTGAAACTAGATCTACTTTCATCACTGTATCATCTAAGCTAATGAAAGCTTAAAAACAATAAGCAATAATTAATAAATAAGGGGGTTATACTAAATGGATCATATTTTAACAATGTCATTTTTAACACAAACAGGTAAAAAACTTCAATAACTATAAATGGAGTTAAAGAAGATATTGATGCAGATAAAGTTAAAGCATTAATGAACCTTATAATCGAAAAAGAAGTATTTTTCGTTAATGGTGGATTATTAAAAGTAATTGATTCTGCTCAATTAACAAACAGAGCTATCACAAAATTTGATTTAAAATAATATTTCTTTCATAATAAAACACCCATGTATAAGTTAAGATTTATACATGGGTGTTTTATGTTTATTATTTAATTTTCTTTCATCTTAATATCTAAAAATTATATCTACTATACTATTATTTAAAGTTAAACTTTATATTTTATGAATAATTAGAAGTTAGATATATTTAATTAAATCTTATCTTTAATACTTCTTTATTCTTTTTTATCATTAATTTTTCCATATTGTTTTCTAAAGATATTTCCCTCTGGAGAATATAATATTGCAAAGCTTGTATTAACTTCTATAACAACATATCCCCTTTCCTCTAAACTAAATTTAAATTCTAGCTCTTTGTTATAGTTTTCTATTTTATTTATAGATTCAAATTGATTTTTTATACTTGTATAGTTACTTCTTACATCTTCTTCAATTAATCTTATATCTTCTAAAATATTATCTGCATTATTTGTATGTATAATACTTGTCCCTACACTATTTAATCCTCCACCGATAGGGAAATATACTTTATTATTGATTGAATATAGCATAAAAGAACCATTTTTTCTTGCTTCTTGGATTTCCTTATTTGTTAACCTATTTACTGAAGCTACTCCTTTAGCTAAATATTTTTCTAATATAAAATGCCAATTTCTATCTAGAGTTTCTAATAATTCTTGATTTGAAAATACATTTTTTGTATTATGATGATATATGTCTATAAAATATATTTCATTATTTATTATTTTGATAAATAATAAATATTTAGATCTATTTCCTTTTTCTTTGTTAGTTTTATCACTACGCATTTCTTGTTCAGTCTTAGCCTCTTTTTCATTTAAATGGATATGATAAATTCCCCAATCGTCCAATAAATAATCTCTTGAATTTCTATAAATAGGACTTCTTTTATCTTTTATAGACATGTCAGAGTAATATATATTTGCACTTAAATGACCATTCATATCTATCCCTTTTTCAAAATTAAACTTGAATTTTAATAAAGCATCTATATATTTCTTTTCAAGTTGATTTTGCTTAATACTCTTTTCAATATTATCAGATAAAAAAACCTTTCTTGGTATAGGTTTAATTGTTCTATTTATGACATTTAAATAACTTATTAATAATCTAAATGTTGAATCTTGTTCATTGAATCTTATTTTACCTTCACTTAATAATTGAATCATTTGTTCTCTTAAATCTTTTTCAAAATTCATGACATCCCTCACAATAAATATAAAAATAACTCATGCCTTAAATTTACTTTTATGTAAAATTTATTGAATATATTACTATCACAAGGCAACTTCATACAGATTGAAATTACTTGATAAATCTAAAATTTTACGGCATAGCTTGTCACAGATTCTTTCTATATAAACATCCAATTATTAGCCTAATGAGTATTTAGATAACGAAAAGTTATCCAGTATGATAATAGTATTCTCTAATAACTATAATATTGATAATTTTTACTATATTTTCAAATAGAATTAATAATTGTAATATTGTTAAATTGTATTAGCTTTCTGCTAATATGTGTACTCATACATTGAAATATTCCCTTATACTGGCTGACTCAAGGTGACTTATATAATGTCAATTCGGTCCACTTTCGTTCATGTAACATTCAATCATCTAATTAAAATTTCTGTACTTGAATTGAAAATGTTATATAAGCCTACTTAGCAAATGATTTGTATAAAATATATTTCTTATTGTATCCACATCATTTTTTCTTAAATTACCTGTATGTGCACCACTTCTTCTTAATCTATTGATACTATATAAATCAGTTAAATATTGATTATACGGACTAACTCTATTGTTGCTGATTGTATAAAGCACACCACCTAATGTTTTTGCATCACTTGGAACCTTAGACCCTAAAAGCACTCTTAATTGCTTTTCTACAACTTTACAATATTCTACAACAATAGGTGCAAAATCAATAATGCTAGATTTATGAATCTCATACAGCGTTTCAGCAGTAATTAAAAATTCTTTTGCGACATTATTTAAATGTGCGAATGTTGAATTAACAAAGGTCTCTGAATTTCTATAAACACTACTTTCCTTATTAATTATCTGCGACATCTCATTAAGTATGTTTTCCATTTCATTTTCATACTCTGTCCAGTCATCATCTTCATCTAGATTTAATTGCTCCGAATTATTCTGAAGTTGCATAAGTTTAAATGCCCAATTTCTAATAAAATTTTTTTGAGCACCAATACACCTCTCTGTTTCCGAAAGTTTCTTTTCAATTTCTTTGTGTTTTTCTACGGTGACCTCAATCTCTGGCAATGTTTGATCCCATATCTCCCAATCGCTCTTTTGGGGAAGTTTTTCTTTTGCCATTTCCAAATAAGCTTTTGCATTCTCATAATCTTTCTGCAAATTAAAAGATGATATTATACCTTTTAGTATTTCATATAATATTAAGTCCAAACTATTGTTGGATGCCATGGAATACATTGTATATTTGTTAGCATCATCAAACTTATAAACATTTTCTCTAGCATTTATATGTCCAAGACACAATTGATACATTTCAACTGCATCTTCATATTTTTTCATCCTTTTATAAATATCGGCAACCACCAATAATGTTGTATCATCTTCTATTAAGAAAAGTGCCTTGTTTCCCCAATGCAGAGCTTCTTCATAACGCCCCTGACGTTTCAATAACTCTGCATAATTAGAAAAGTTTTGATTACATGGATTTCTTTTAATTAAATCCAATATTAATTTCTCCGCTTTATCAAAATGTTCGTTCTCCATTAATGCAACAAAATAATTACCATTCATTTGAGTTTTTTGATTATCATCATCTGAAAGTTCTATAGCTTTAAGGAAATATGTTAATGCATCTTCTTTTCTGTTCATTTCTGAATTCAGACATATCCATCCTAAGTTATTATATGTTGATGAATTCGGCCATTCTTCAATGCTTCTTTTTCCCAATTCGTATGCTCTTAACGTGTCATTTCCAATGCCAAGATAATACATAATAGCTACTCCACATAGACCTGCATTCATACCAAATTTATTGAACAACGTGTCTGTTATCTTATCTAGTCCTTCTTTTACTGTTTCAGAGTACTTATTTCTATTTGCATACTCAATTGTATTCTGATATTCTATAATAATTTGTATACTCATCGGACTAAAAATATTCGTCTCCTCATATTTTTCTAACGCTAAACAGGCTTCTTGGTATTCTTTTAATTCCAGACATATTCCATACTTGTTTTTTAAGGCAGCTTGATTAGTCTTTTTTAATTCAAGCGCCTTATTACAGTATATTTTGGCATCGTTCAAATCGGATATATTATGGTTCAAATAATAAAGTACTCGTTTTGCCAAAGCCATATTTACATATGTACCAGTTATACAAACACTTCTTGTATTATTTGATATAATCCTCTCCCCAATTTCTAATATTACATAGCAATTTTTCTCATCCTTAGGTCCTTTTGCCAACTTCAATTGTTTAAGATACAATTCTTCTATCTTTTTTTCAATTAATTTATTAATACAACATTTTTTATATTTTTTCCCACTACCACAAGGGCATGGATCATTTCTTTCAATTTTCATCTTTCACCTTCATTCTACAGCTTTGTTTTGACAACTTGATGTTAGTATCACCACCAAGAATGATTTCCACAATGCCAACAACTGCAATAACAGCCATAGTACCCAATGAAATCATTTTTAAGTTAAATTTCTCGCTAGACGCTAATATACAGTATATTTCATTGGAAGTATAGAATAATCCTAGCTGTTATTTTTCAGTTTAAGCAATTCCTGTATTTTACAACTTTACACATTACATATTATGTAAATACTTATTTTTAAACTTCCCATTATAGACATTATCTGTATATAATTTTACTTTTATTTTTACATTTTATTGCATATTATACCATATTAATCTAACTTCTTACTACTAAACTTCCAATAAATTTCCCTTTAATTAGCACATCAACTTCTTCCCCAAAAAATAAAACCCACCACATAAAACTTCTAAAAGTCATACACAGCAGTTCCTAAATATATCACTATTTTATTAAATATCCTCTTCCAAATACTAACTAATCTTCACCTAAGTCTATAATTATTCTCTTGCCTCTTCTCTATTTCCACCACATAATCTTTACACATTTCATAAAGTCTAGAACCTATCCCCTCAGCAAAGTAAAGCAATCTATCTACTGTAAATTCAGTGCTTATTATAACTGGTAAATGATTTAGGTATCTATAATTTATTATTTCAAACATTATGTTAATATCACTCTCATTAACTTTTCCTTTGAATAAATCATCAATAAGTAAAACATCACAGGTTTGGTATTTTGAAATCATTTTTGTATAGTATTCATCATCAAGCATATTTCTTTTTATCTTTGTTAAAACATCTCTATATGACATATATACAACCTTAATTTCTTTATCAAGAAAATTAATTCCAAGAGCTACTGAAAGATGCGTTTTTCCACTTCCTACTTGACCACAAAATAAAATACTATTTTGTCTATGATTTTTTATATTTTTAAAGTCATTATAAAATGCTATTGCTACTTCTTTAGCAAACCCAGAACTTTCATTCCAAACTTCAAAATTAGAAAAGGTTTGTGTACTCATCTATGTATTAATACTAGATGATTTCCACTTTCTTTTCCATTTATATATCAAATTGGGTATCAATAAAAGTTAATAAAGTCGTGTCAGAGGTGAGGGAATTCTTAGGGGTGCATTAGGGGTAAGTAGTAAGGGAAGATGGACTTTAGGTCCATTTATTTTCCATTCTTTTATCCATTCATTCTTCAAACCTTTCCATTCCCCTATAACCTTACCCCTTCAAATCAGAGGCTTGAAGAGGTTTTTCTATTCTTTTTCTCTTCTATTTTCTTTTCTGTATAACAAAAAAAGTTGTGAAATAACAGAGGATTTCTCCTTCATTATTTACACAACTTTTAACACAACTTTATTATCAGTAACACAAGTTTATTAACTGTGACATGACTTTATTGTTGTTGGATAGTTGGTATTACTATTTGTTCATACCTTCTTCAACAGCAACAGCAACTGCAACAGTAGCTCCTACCATTGGGTTGTTACCCATACCAATTAATCCCATCATTTCAACGTGAGCTGGAACTGATGATGATCCTGCGAATTGTGCATCTGAATGCATTCTTCCCATAGTATCAGTCATACCGTAAGAAGCTGGACCTGCAGCCATGTTATCTGGGTGAAGAGTTCTTCCTGTACCACCACCTGATGCTACTGAGAAGTATTTCTTACCTTGTTCGATACATTCTTTCTTGTATGTTCCTGCAACTGGATGTTGGAATCTAGTTGGGTTAGTTGAGTTACCAGTGATTGATACGTCAACACCTTCCATGTGCATTATAGCAACACCTTCTCTAACATCGTCACAACCAAAGCATCTAACTTTAGCTCTTTCTCCGTTTGAGTAAGCTTTTTCTTTAACTACTTTAACTTCTCCAGTATAGTAGTCAAATTGAGTTTGAACATAAGTAAATCCATTAATTCTTGAGATTACGAATGCAGCATCTTTTCCAAGACCGTTTAATATAACTCTTAATGGTTCTTTTCTTACTTTGTTAGCTTTTTCAGCTATTTTAATAGCACCTTCAGCAGCAGCGAAACTTTCGTGTCCTGCTAAGAATGCGAAACATTTAGTTTCTTCTCTTAAAAGCATAGCTCCTAAGTTTCCGTGTCCTAAACCAACTTTTCTGTCATCAGCAACTGATCCTGGGATACAGAATGCTTGTAGACCTTCTCCGATTGCTTCAGCAGCTTCAGCAGCCTTCTTGCAACCTTTCTTTATAGCTATAGCAGCACCTAAAGTGTAAGCCCATCCAGCGTTTTCAAATGCTATTGGTTGAGTTTCTTTAGCTATTGTGTATGGATCGATTCCGATTTCTGCACAAACTTCCTTAGCATCTTCCATAGTTTTCATTCCGTACTTTTCTAGTACTGGAGTGATTTGATTAATTCTTCTTTCATAACTTTCAAATAATGCCATAATAAAAATCCTCCTTTACAAATAATTATTTATGTCTTGGGTCTATTAATTCAGCCGCATCTGCAACTCTTCCGTATTGACCTTTAGCTTCTTCTAATGCTGTATTAGCATCCATTCCCTTGCCTATGTTTTCCATCATTTTTCCTAAGTTAACAAACTTATATCCAATGATTTCTTTATCTGAATCTAATGCTACATCTGTAACATATCCTTCAGCCATTTCTAAGTATCTAGGTCCTTTTGCAAGAGTTCCGTACATAGTACCAACTTGAGATCTTAATCCCTTACCTAAATCTTCAAGACCTGCTCCTATTGGTAGTCCACCTTCTGAGAATGCAGTTTGAGTTCTTCCATAAACGATTTGTAAGAATAATTCTCTCATAGCTGTGTTTATAGCGTCACAAACTAAGTCTGTGTTTAATGCTTCTAATATAGTCTTTCCTGGTAATATTTCTGAAGCCATAGCAGCTGAATGAGTCATTCCTGAACATCCAATTGTTTCTACTAATGCTTCTTGGATTATACCATCCTTAACATTTAAAGTTAATTTACAAGCTCCTTGTTGTGGTGCACACCAACCTATTCCGTGAGTTAATCCTGATATATCAGTTACTTCTTTTGATTGTACCCATTTTCCTTCTGCAGGAATTGGTGCTGGTCCGTGATTAGGACCTTTAGCAACTACACACATTTCTTCAACTTCTTTTGAATACATCATATAATTTTGCTCCTCCCTAATTAATAGATAATACTAATATTAAAATCGTATAATAATTACTTTCTTAATACTGTACTGGGCTAAAAAACATCCCAGTGGGATATTACACCCATATATATTCTAGCAAATGATTTAATTTGTAACAACCTTTATTTAAAAATTTTGAAGAAAAGTACCTAAAAAAATATTTCTTGAATTATTTTTCATATTATGCTAGAATAACTATTGTTCGGTAACAAGCCGATATGGCGGAACTGGCAGACGCACATGACTCAAAATCATGCGGGAAACCATGTGGGTTCGAGTCCCACTATCGGCACCATTTTAAAAGAGAAAACCCCTTGAAGTATTGAAATTACTAAGTTTCATTATTTCAAGGGGTTTTGATTTTATGCGTTTTGGCGCTACGTTGGCGCTACCGTAAATAACTTTATTTTTTATTGAATTTTTTTAATATCTATTAATCAACTTATATAGATATATTTATCTTTATTGCATTTTTATGTATTAATTCTAAATGAATCTTTATTCATTTTTATAGTTTAAAATACATTTAAATAATAAAATTTTTACTCAAAATAAAAAACACCTACTAAAATTAATTAAGTAAGTGTAATAAAAAATTCTATTTTTATTAAAATAAATTTTATTTTATTCTAAGATCCTCTCCTATATAAATCATATTCTTATCTTTAATTCCATTAAGTTCTACTAAACTTTCAACTGTAGTATTAAACTTTTTAGCAATTTTATATAGAGTATCTCCTTTAATCACATTATAATAAATTTGATTTTCATTAAATGAACCTGATAACTCATTTTCAATATCAAATATATTACATATACCACTAAATATAGCTCCTGCCATTTTTTCAGGATTATAACCATTCATATCACTTTCACTATCACAAAAAGCACACTCTATTAGTAAAGCTGGCATTATAGTTTAATTAATTATAAATATATGTTTTTTTATGTTTAAAATTAATTAAAAAATAGTAAGGTTATAAATTAAAAATCTTCTTAAAGCGCATTATACAAGCAAATTCTTAAATTCTTAAGTTCTTAAATTCTAAACTTCTAAAATTTTTTTCTTTTTTTATTCTTTTCTTTTTTAGAATTTTAGATTTTTAGAAGCTAAAACATATAATATCTTTTAAAATTAATTAAGAGGTGAGAATTTATGGGAAGAAAAAAGAAAAGGACTTTATTATAGATAAAATGATTTAGCGTATTAAAAAGAATAATTCTAATTAATGTTTAGAACTTCAAACAAATTAGAATATTTAATTATTATATATGTAGTACTCACTCTATATATTTTGATCATACATTTAGAAAAGATAAAAATATATTTACAATTTTGCCATTCTTAATCCATGAAAGTTTTAAGGATTAAAGAATAACTATATTGTTCCTGCACTCTTTATTTCTAATTTAATCTATAAAATAAAGAGCCGTTACCCACCCATTTGATATTAGATTTATAAATATTTTTCCAATATATGTTATAATAAATTCATAAATAGTAAATTATTTCAAATTAGTTTTATTCTATTAAGAAAGTGATGTCTGAATAAATATGATTATTTCAAAATATGAGTCATATGATGCTAAAATTTTTTCTGTTTATAATTAGAAAGGAGATAAAGCTATGTATAAAGATATTGAAAATAGATTGGGTATTAAAATAAAAGAAGTTAAAGTTTTAAAATCAGGATGGGCAGGAGAAATTATCTCATTAGAATTTAAAGACAATACTCAAAAATATGTAATTAAGACCTATAATAGTAGTAAAAATGGACTTGAAAATATAAAACAAGAATGGACAGGACTAAACATACTTTATAATGCAAATTATCCAGTTCCAAAGCCAATAATGAGTAACTTTATAAATGAAAAACCTTATATAGTTATGGAAAAAATTCAAGGAAAAAATTTATGGGACTGTTATCAGACTGTATCCAAAGAAGATAAAGAACAATTATTAGAAAAATTTGCAAAGGTTTTTTTTGAACTTCATGAATTAGATGTCTCCATAGTAGACAAGAACCTTGTAAAAAATTCTACACTCTCTTTTATTGAAAAAGAGATTAATGAGATTAAAAAATTAGTAGAAGAAAATAACTTAGAATATTTTACTCAAATAATAGATTGGTTAAAGAAAGAAAAAGTAAATATTATAGGTGAGAAATTATCTATAATTCATAGAGATTATCATCCTTGGAATGTAATAGTTGATAATAATGAAGAACTCTATGTAATTGATTTACTGTGGGGAATTGGAGACTATAGATTTGATTTAGCATGGACGTATACACTAATGGAAAGAAGCGGATTTAAAGACTTTAGCAAAAATGTATTACAAAAATATAAAGATCTAAAAAATGGAAATATTAATAATTTTGAATATTTTAAAGTGTTTTCAACTTTAAGATGGCTAATTAATGTCATGATTTCATTAAAAACTGGTGAGAATCTTAATGAAACAAGAAATAAAGAATTTGAAAATTTTGTTTCCCCACTCATACAGAATGGAATAATGACAATTCAAAAAATTACTGGCATACAAATAACAATTTAAATTAGCTACACTTATTATTTTTACTACTTAGTTACAGCTCTTATACCTAACATCTATAAATTAACTGCATAAGAATATCCCCCTTGAGATACTGAAACTACTATGTTTTTGTATTCCAAAGGGGTTTTTGTTTTATATCATATTCTCTATTGATTTAATTCTACATTATTTGCCCACATTGCAGGAACACTTATATTTCCTCCTAATGTTGATTCATAAGTGTATATGCCTAAAGACTTACCAGATATAGTAACATAATCATTTTCTAAAATTCTTACACTTGTAATACTTGGATCATATCCTACAAATAATATAGTATCATAATTATTATTAATTGCTATTCTTAAATCTATTTCCTTTTTATCTTCTACAACTTGAATAACTTTTCCTGTAAATTTAGCCTTTTTACCTTTGTAATCCTCAGGTGTTCTTGCTAATTGTTCATAAGTTATTCCTGTATTATATGAAGCTTTTTCTTCTTCTGCCTTTTTGGCTTCTGCTACCTTTCTATCTTCTTCAGCCTTTTTAGCTTCTTCAGCTTTTTTAGCTTCTTCTTCCGCTTTCAATCTATTAGTATATTCTGTTTTACTATTTAATATAGAATCTTTTTGTGCTTGATATGAAGTTTGGAATTCTTGTTCAAGTTTATCCCACTTAAAAATTAACTCATCAGCAGTTTTTCTTTCTTCATCATTCATAGTTTCATAAATATTATTACTTTCTAATAAAATTTTATATTTGTCTTGTAATGCTTTAATATCTTCAGTATTTTTAGTTTTTTCAACTTGATTATTTGAATTTAAACTACTTGAGTTGTTTGTTGTAGTTGGACTAGCTAATATACATATAATAAATATTATAAAGCAAGCACCAAGCCCAATAAGCCAATATTTAGTTTTTTCACTTTTTGTTGCTTTAAAAATAATCAACATTATTAAACAAATAAAAAAACCGATAATAGAACTAATCCCTAAAAATGGTATCATAAAAATCCCCCCCTAATTTTTAAACATTTTTATTTTAATATAATATGTTTTTAACTTATAACATTTAATCAAACTACTTTATAAACTATTCAATGACTTAAAATTTTATGTCTATTGCGTAAATAGAAATATTATCATAAAAAAAAACAGTAGATAATTTTGTTTTTTACACAAAGTCATCTACTATCCTTAATCAAATTAAAAACCTAATAAAAATCACATACTTAAAATCAATTATATATATTAAAAAAGTACCTATAACTTAAATTATAGATACTTTTTTTGCTATATATAATGTAATATTTTTTTTAATATTTATAGCCTGAAAATACCACTTTACAAAAGTTAGTATTTAATTATCACTAATCTTTTTTCTAATAAGTATATCTCCGACCTTCAGCTCATGTTGGCATCTTACAGTAAAAATCATTTGTGGACAATTTGCACTTTCTATAACTTCACCATTTTCTTTTCTCATATCTTCAAGTTTTATAATCTTGTTATCTCCTTTTATGGCTAAAACTTCAACAAAATCACCATTATAAACTTTATTTCTTTGCTGTATCTTTACAAGATTGATATCTCTATTATAATATTTCACAATACCTACCATATCATAATTTTGAATATATGCTGAACTTTCATAAATTTGTCTTAATTCTTCATCAAAGTAAAAACCTGTTGTATATGGTCTATGACTAGGTTTTTCAAGCTCTTCTATCCATTTAGAATTAAATTTATAATTTTTAGGATCATCTATAAATTTATCAATGGCCTCTCTATAAACTTTTACTACGGATGCCACATAATATGAACTTTTCATTCTTCCTTCGATTTTAAGAGAATTTATACCCGCTTCAATAAGTTCAGGAATATGTTCTATCATACATAAATCTTTTGAACTCATAAAATTAATTCCATTATCACCCTCAGTGATTTTATAATATTCTCCAAACTCCTTCTCTTCATATAGTTGGTACTTAAATCTACAAGGCTGTGTACAAGATCCCCTATTAGAATCCCTTCCAGTTATATAATTTGATAATAAACATTTACCGGAATACCCCATACACATTGCTCCATGAACAAAAGCTTCTACCTCACATGTTTCTGGTAGTTCTTTTCTCATTGTCTTTAACTCTTCAAGACTCATTTCTCTTGCAGCTACAATCCTTTTAACCCCAACCTTATGCCAAAAGAGTGCAGATTTGTAGTTTAAATTACTTGCCTGAGTGCTTAAATGTATTTCAAGATCTGAAGCTACTTCACGAGCTATACTAAAAATCCCTGGATCAGCAATAAGTACAGCATCAATACCTATTTCATATAATTCAGTAATGTAATCTTCAATACCTATTAAATCGTCATTATGTGGAATTACATTTAATGTAACATGTACTTTTCGTCCTCTCGAATGTGCATATTCAAGTCCTTCTTTTAATTCTTCTATTGTAAAATTATCTGAGGCCGCCCTTAAGTTTAATTTATCGCCCCCAAGATATACTGCATCAGCACCAAAATCTATAGCAGTTTTAAGTTTCTCTAAATTTCCCGCTGGTGCTAAAAGTTCTGGTTTATACATAATTAATTCTCCTCATACTTAAAAATCTTTGTACTATTGCTAATAATTTTTGAATAAACAGTTGGTCTTCTTAAACTCATATATGGTTTCTCATTCTATCTCCACCTTCTGCTTTTGTAGTTAATTTAGCTTTTATTAACCCATCTAAAACATTATTTAAATCTTCTATTTTTACAGAATGGAATTGAACATCCTGCCTTGTTGTAAAACGTATCTTACTCTCCCCATACTTTTTTGCTATTTCACTTATTGCCTTTAATTGTTCTACCGTTATACATCCACCTTGAATTCTTGTTCTTACCATACACGTCTCTTTCAGCCTTTCTTTATGTATTTAAAATTTTGATATAAGCTGTTATTCTTGTGCTGATAATTTAAATACATCTGGCTTTGAATAATGGCCATCCACATCTTGCAAGCTTTTATCTTTGTATTCATATTATTATAGTATGAATTTTATATCAACAAATAAATTCTCTATCTGTGCTAGTACAGATAGAGAATTATAATTAACTCACTAAATTTTACAACCAACTTTTTCTCCAATAATCACCTTAGTTTCAAAGCCTTTCTTAGTTTGATATATTATATCAATATCTATCTTAGCCCTACCTTTTTGTAACATCATTATAATTGTAGATCCTCCAAATTTAAAATGCCTCTTTTCCTCTCCTTTAGTAAAATGTATATTAGGTTTATAAGTTTAAATTATTGAACCAACACAAGTTGCTCTGCCCTTAATGTATAGTACACGTCCAAAATTTTTAGTTACAAGAATATTTCATCAAACAAAATTTATAATATTACCAAAAATACATTATCCTTCAATCACCTTTTTTCTAGACCCAAGTTCTTTTGATACCATTCTTCCTATAGAGGCTATTTTCCCATTAATGCAATTCCAACATTTATTTGGTGTATCATTTATGCATATCTTTCCTGGATAAATAGCATATAACTTTCTATATTCTCCTTCTGTAATATTTGGCATAACAACGTTTGCTCCACTTGAAAGGGCAATTATTCTGCCATTTCTATTTAAACTTTCCATTGCAGTTGTTGCAGGTACATTAGAATCTGGAAGTAGTAATCTAACTAAAGCCATTACTTTTAAGCTCATTGTGAAATTATCTGCTTTAAAATCTCTTAATGGCGTGTCTTCATTCGGAATAAATGGACCTAAGCCAATCATGTCTGCATCTATCTCTTTAAAAAACAGTATATCATCAGCTATAGATTCTATAGTTTGATTAGGCAAACCTACTAAATTGCCTGTTCCAACTTCATAACCTAAGGATTTTAAATTACTAAGACATCTTTTTCTCTCCTCATGAATCATTCCTGGATCTAAATCTTCATATATTTTTTTATCAGTAGTCTCTATTCTAAGTAAATATCTATCCGCTCCTGCTTCCCTATAATCTTTATATTCTTCAAAACTCTTTTCACCTAAACTTAAAGTAACTGCTACTCCTAATTTTTTTATATTTGTTATTATTCTACAAATAATATCTACTGTGTAATAAGAATCTTCTCCTGATTGTAAAACTATGCTCTTATATCCATAGCTTACTGCTTTTCTTGCTAAATCAATTATTTCATTAGGCATCAATCTATACCTTTTAATATTTTCATTTGACCTTCTTAAACCACAATATAAACAGTCTTGTCTGCATATATTGGAAAATTCAATAATCCCACGTAAATGTACCTCATCGCCCATATATTTCTTTCTAACCCTATCTGCCACTTCAAAAAGTCTATTATCTATACTACTATCTTTAAGTATAGATATTATCTCTTTTCTATTTAGATTATGACTTTTCTCAGCTTTTTCAATTAGTTTTATATTCATATTTATAAGATTTCCTCCTAAAATTTAATTATCATATATAAAAGGCGCAACTATGCGCCTTTTGTTTTTTTATATATAAGTGTTTTTTTATTCTTCGCCTCCTACTGATAAATTAATTTCTTCATATGTTATAACCATATTTTTACTATCCCCAAATTTTCTAACAACTGGTGTAGGATTTTGATTAAAATTCATGCTTAAGCTTTGGTTTGAATAATGACCTGCTGGATCAATATAGTATTTAAAGTCTATTGTTTTTTCTACGTCTATTTCTGCATAAGCTATTCCTTCTGTTTCTGCTGGAATCATATTACTGATTGGTTCTCCATCTGGTCCATAAATGCAAGTATGTCCACTCTTAAATGTATCAAAGTATTCTCTTTGTTCCGATGTTAAACAAATCATATCTTTCATTTCTTTTGAATAAATTGATGAAGTCATTAATACAAATGTTTGAGTAGAAATTGCATAGTATCTGCTTGATATTTCATCATCAAAATATCCTGGCCACGAAGCTACATGAACTTGTTCATTTTGTGAATTCATAGCTAAAAGATCTAATGGCACTTGGTGCTCCCAACACATACAGCCACCTAAATTACCGATTTCTGTTTCAAATACTGGCATTAAGCTTCCGCTTCCATCTCCCCATATTAATCTTTCTGCAACAGAAGCTCTCATCTTTCTATGCTTTCCAATTAAATCTCCATCTGGATTAAACCATAATTGTGTTAGATATAAAGAACCATTATCTTTCTCACTACAAGAAATACATACATAAGTTTTATTTTTTTTAGCTGCTTCACTTATTTTTTGAATTGCTAAACTTGGAATTTCAACTGCATTTTTATATAATTCATGATAAAATTTTCTTGTATATTCTGGATGTCCAATAAATGCAAACCAAGGATAACCAGGAAGAAATGCTTCCGGAAATGCAACTAATTTTGCTCCATTTGATGCAGCTTCATCAATTAATTTACAAGATTTCTCAACCGTTGCATCTAAATCTAAATATACTGGTGCAGCTTGAACGGCAGCTCCTATGAATTTTGGGTATTGTTTTGCCATAATTATATCCTCCTTTTTTGTAATACATACAAGTGACTAAGTATTTTTTTCCTCAATTTCTACTGCATATACTCTACATTCTTCCTACACTCCACAATTAGTATAAACTGCCCCTGTTGGGTTATTAGGATTATTTATTAAAATTGCTTTAGTCCTTGAACTTACTGCATTTTCTAATATAGTTTTTGTATATTTAAAACTATTTTCTTCTTTATGAGCTAATTAAAACTTTTGACTTATCTAATAATTTTACATACTTTATCAATAATTTCTTCATTATATCCAAGTCTTTTTAGAAATAATCTTACTAAAATTTCATTTTCTTTAAAATTATTATTTTCTGCCATAACTACTTCCTCCTTATATATTATTTGAAAAGCTATATACTGACTTGCTTTTTTATGTGCTAAACTAATAATTACTATACAATCATGGTATTATAGTGTAACCTATATATCAACAAATAAAATTCAAATCTGTGCTAGTACAGTACTTAAGGAGTGATTCATTTTGCTTAAATACGAAGAGATTATAGAATATATTAAAAACAGTATAAAAACTGAGAAATTAAATCATCCAAAAAAATTGCCTTCTATAAGATTTATTCAAAATCTGTTTCATTGTAGCGCCGGTACAGTTTTAAAAGCATATACAAAGCTTGAACAAGATCATATTATTTATTCTATTCCTAAAAGTGGATACTATATAATTAATGATTTTCATAATAAAAGTTTATCAAAACATCAAATAATTGATTTTTCAGCTGTAAACTTAAATTGCGAAGCTTTTCCATATAAAAATTTTCAACATTGCTTAAATCAGGCAATAGACCTATACAAAGAAAAACTTTTTGCTTATTCTGATCCTAGAGGATTAGACTCTTTAATTAATGTATTAAAAAATCATATTCAAAACTATCAAATCTTCACAAAACCGGATAACATAATAATTACATCAAGTTCTCAACAAGCGCTAAATATACTATCAAATATGCCGTTTCCAAATGGTAAATCTAATATTCTTGTTGAACAACCTACATATTACGGAATGATAAAATTTTTAGAACTTAATAACATCCCTACTCTCGGCATAAATAGAGACTTTAGTGGAATAAATTTAGACGAATTAGAAAAGTTATTTAAATATGGTAATATAAAATTTTTTTATAGTATTCCAAGATTTCATAATCCAACTGGAACTTCATATAATAAACTTGAAAAACAGGAAATTATTAGACTAGCAAATAAATATGACGTATATGTTGTTGAAGATGATATTGCTGCCGATTTAGATATGAATAAAAAAAATGATCCTATGTTTTCATACGATACTTATTCGAGAGTTATATATCTTAAAAGTTATTCAAAAGTACTTATGCCTGGCTTAAGGGTTGCAGCCCTTATAATGCCTGAATTATTGATTAATAAATTTTTAGAATATAAAAGATGGACTGACATAAGCAGTCCTATATTATCTCAAGGAGCTTTAGAAATATACATAAAGAACGGAATGTTTGATTCTCATATGAAGCAATTAGTTAATTTATATACTAATCGTATAGACTCTTTAAAAGATACTTTATTAGTATATAAGCATCCAAGAATAACACATAATATCCCTGAATCCGGGTACTTTGGCTGTATTTATGTAGATACTCCTTTAAATTATGATAAAATAATCACTTCACTTTATCATAAAAATATAAAAATACTTGATACACGTGAATGTTTCCTCAAAGAATATATGTGTGATAACTATTTTAGAATTACTATTAGCGAAGTAAATGAAAAACAAATCACTAAAAATATTCCTATAATACTTAATAGTATTGAAAATAATTTAGATTAGCATTTACCCTTTATTCAATTGTCTTTCTATTTAAATGATATTTTATTAAAAGTAACATTAAAAACTCAATAAAAACCACATACTTAAAATCAATTATATATATTAAAAAAGTACCTATAACTTAAATTATAGATACTTTTTTTGCTATATATATAATGTAATAAAGTTTTAATTAATTACTTCAGTTTAAGTTCTCCTACCATACTTCTCGTTTCTTTTAAATATTTATCTACAGTAGAAAAATTGTCTTTTGCAACACCTATAAATAATATATCAATAACTGTAAGTTGTGCTATTCTAGATGATATAGCTCCAACTCTTAAATCTTTTTCTACACTTGGTACTTGTATTTTTATATCACCTAATGAAGCAATAGGATTATTCCCAAACTTAGTTATTGTAACACACTTTGCCCCTTTTTCTTTCGCTTTAATAAGTGAATTATATACTTCTTTTGTTTTCCCTGAATAAGAAATTCCTATAGCAACATCACACTCTGACATATTTGCCGACATTGAAATTTGTGTGTGACTATCTAAACTCATCATTACATTCTTATGTATTCTAATTAATTTATATTGTAAATCCATGCCTATTAATGCTGATTGTCCAACGCCAAAAATATATATGTTTTTAGCATTTTGAATAATCTTTACAGCCTCTTCAATATTTTTTTCATCAAGTAATGCAACCGTATCATTTATACTCTGTACATTTTTATTACTTATTTTTAGCATTACTTCCTTTATAGTATCATTTGTATCTATATAGTCATACTCTACCACTTCATTAGATATACTCTCATCTTTAGCTAAAGCAATCTTAAATTCTTGAAAACCCTTAAAACCTAATTTTCTTGAAAATCGTACAACACTTGCAGCACTTGTTCCAGTAATTTTAGCTAATTGACTTGCTGAAAATTTATATACTTCACTAGAATCGTTAAATAAATATTCTGCTATCTTTTTTTCAGATTCTGTCATTGTATTATAAATTTGTTTTATCAAAAGTGAACAATTCATATATTACTCCTTTATTATTTGTATTCAAATTTTCTATCTACTATATAATATTAAATTTAATCCATGTTTTAAAATAGTGTTGATATTTTAATCTAAATGCAAAACTAACTTTGAAACTTATAATACAATATCAATATTTTACTTAAAACATAGTCTAAACTTTTGCCACGGTTCTATATAATCTAATAGGAATATTTCATCTTCAACTATATTTCCAACTACATTAGATTTACCCGAATTTTTCATATCAAGTTTTGCTATTTGCATCTCTCCTGCATAATGTCCATAAAGAGAACTTTCAATTATGATGTCCCCTCTTTTAATATCTGGAGTATTAAAAACTTTAAAATCATGTTCCTTATATTTAACTCTACTTTGAGTTGATCTAATTACATAATCTGAGACGTCGCCTCTATTAAAGTGAAACTCTTCGAATACTATTTTTCTTTCAAGTTCCGGAACTCTTTCATCTAACTCACATTTTAATGTCAAGCAATAAGGATCTATTTCGCTTAAATTTTTTAATTCTTCTTCTGATGCAAAACTATTAGCTATAATTATATCATCAATTAAATTCGTTGCCCACAGATGCTTTGCTTGTGATGTTATAGGTAATTCTCTATGCATTTCAAGTGTACATAATCCTTCACTTACTGGCCATGGTCCATATTTAGCATTTGAAGATGATATAAATGCTGCTGTCTTAATCCCTAAATCTTTAAATTGCTTACTAGTTTTTATAAAATGATCATAATTTAATCCTGTATATCTATGTGGATAAAAATTATGACATGCCAGAATATTATCTATATTAGGTTTATACGATAAAATATTATATATATATTTTGTACCACTGCTCATATTTAATTCTATTTTTAAACCTTCTTTATTAAATGTCATTATAGATTCTTCAAGTCCGCTAAAACCTTGATCTAATCTTATTCCATAAATCCCAAGTTTTTTTAAATCACTTAGATCTCTATAGCTGATTTCAAGATCCTTAAAAACTTCAGGATTTATATCTGCAATAACATCCATATCATATTTATTTGCATATTCTATGATTTCTTTGAATTCCTTTAATGTTTGTTCTTTTTTACCTTCTACTGATAAAAGGCATGTAAATATTCTTTTAAAATTATATTTCGCTGCTAAATGTATATATTCTTTAATTTCATTAGCAGAATTATGCATTGGATAAATAGATATACCTAATCTTCTCATTTTTTCCTTCTCCCTTTAAATAATGACCTAATCTATTTTTACTTTCCTTATAAGAAAGTTCTATAATTCTTCTTTATTATAGTTATAGCTTTATATATTTAACCACTTCATAATATGCACCTATTGTGGGTGAAACTTTTTCATCATATATTTTGAAATTTTTTATTCCTTCTTTTAATGTTTCTATAAAACTTTGTTTAACTAAATCTATATTAATTAAAATACTTCCCATTATACCAATATTTACAGTATCATTTGTTTTAATTTTATTTATTGCCCTTAAAGTCATTATTCCTAATTTTCTTCCCGCATCTTTTAATATATCTTTCGCTATAACATTACTTTTATTAGAAAGTTCTACTATTATAGGAACTATTGATGCTATTTTCCCTTTATCTGAATTATATACAAAATTAATAATATCAAATTCATCAGAAAATCCTAATTCATTTAATATTTCTTGTGTGAAATTAGATCTTTCATATCCAATATCTTTTTCCAATAGAATTTGCTTTAAAGCTTCAATAGCAATATAATATCCACTTCCTTGATCTCCTAGGATATGTCCCCATCCACCTACCCTTACTTTTTTATTATTATATTTACCTATACATATAGATCCAGTTCCTGCAATAGTAAGTAAACCATCTTTACCTTTTAAAAGTGCAGAAAGTGCTAATTCTGCATCATTTACAACTGTTGTTTTTAAGTTAAAAGTTTCTACAATATATTTTGTTGTCTTTTCCTTGCCATCTCCCGCACTAACTCCTGCAAGACCTAAATACACATGAATACATTCATTGATATTTAGAGCTTTAGTGCAGTTATTAATCGCTTCATTTATATTATCTAAAGCTTTTTCATTATTAATTAACACATTCCCAAAGCCTGAAACTCCTCTTGATAATATATTTCCCTCCAAATCATAGGCAACTGCTTCTGTTTTTGTCCCACCACCATCAACACCCAATATATACTTCACTTTAATCATTCCTTTGCCACTTTAAATTTTCATTTAGTCACATTTAAGAAAATAACATTAATATTATTGGATTTATTTTTTTGAATGTGTCTTATCTAATTTTTCTATAAGTAGAGCTTTTTTTATTTGTTTTTCTTTATATATTCCATTATTAAGTTCAAAAAACAAAACACATAAAACCATAAATATAAAAACTAACATTGCCCATATTATAGGATTTATATTTTCAAAGAAAATTCTAGGGATAATAAGAATAAGTGGGGCTGCAAAAGCAATAACCCACCTATTCATCTTAAATTTATTTATTAATTTTCTTGATAAATATATAGATCCTAATACAAACAATATAATTGAAATTATATATACTCCCCATATTAGTATCTTCATATTTTAACCTCTCTTAAAATTTATTTAGTATGAATAACTTTATACATTTCAATCATTTCTTCAACTAAATTATTTTCAGACATTGCATTCATTAGTTGATCTTGAGCATGGACCATAAGTAATGATATCTTTACATTTTGTCCATTTATCTCTTGCTGAATTAATTTAGTTTGAGTATTATGCGCTAATCTTAATTCTTCTTTTGCCTTAGTTAACAATTTTTCTGCTTCTTCAATATTATTTTTTCTTGCTTCAGTAAGGGCCTCAAATGTATATCCTCTAGAATCTCCTGCATGTGATATTATTTCAAATATATCTTGTTCCATATAAATTCCTCCCATTGTACTTAAAGCCTTTATTTAAATTGTGGTAAATATTCTTTGTTAATATCTAATAATTCATTAAATAATTTGATTGCTATATCTATTGATGGAATTAATGGATTATTGGTTAATGCCATTATTGCTTTATTCTTATCTCCAGTAACAGCTGCTTCAACTGCTAAAATTTCATATGATTTAACACTTTGTATAAGTCCTAATATTGATTCTTCTAATTCACCAGTAAGAGTTAATGCTGTTGCCCCTCTACTGTCTACTATACAATTAGTTTCAATTAATGAATCATTTGGAATACCCTTTATTACACCATTATTTTTTACATTTACTGTATGAATCTCTTTTTTATCATTATAAATAGCACTTATAAGAGACACTGCTGCATCTGAATAATATGCTCCTCCTCTTTTTTCTAGTTCAACTGGTTTTACATTTAGGTTTTCATCTTTATAAAGTTCAAATAATTTCTTTTCAATTTCTTGTACTTGTTCTGCTCTTGTTCCTTTTCCATTAGTTTCTGCTGACTCTTTTTCTTCTTTTAAAAGTCTATCTGTCATATAATAATATCTATGATAAGGACATGGTATCATTCCTAATGCATTTAAAAATTCTGATGGCCATTTTAAATCTGATATATTTTTCATTGTAAGTGATGCACCATCTTGCAGATTTTGTATAACTTTTTCAGTTACATCTTTACATTTATGCCATACTCTTCTTCCCCAGACTAAATGGTTAAGACCTACAAATTCTATAAATAACTCATTACTTTTTACTTCTAGCATTGAAGCTACATCCATTTTCATATGAATAGGAACATTGCATAGTCCTATACACTTTATGTCTGTATATTTTGATACTGCTTCTGTTACAAGCCCTGATGGATTTGTAAAATTAACAAGCCATGCATCAGGACAAAGTTCTTTCATATCTTTACATATATCCAAAATTACAGGAATTGTTCTTAAAGCTTTTGCAAAACCACCTGGACCTACTGTTTCTTGTCCCAAAACATTATACTTTAGTGGAAATCTTTCATCTCTTGCTCTCGCTTTTAATCCACCAACTCTGAACTGAGTTGTTACAAAATCTGCATTTTTTAATGCCTCTTTTCTATCTAAAGTAAGTATAATTTTAATATTTAATCCTGCTTTTTTTACCATTCTTTTTGCTAAATTTCCGACTATATTAAGTTTTTCTTCCCCTTCTTTTATGTCGACCAAATAAATTTCACTTACTGGTAATTCTGACTTTCTCTTTATAAAACCTTCTATGATCTCTGGAGTATAACTGCTTCCTCCTCCTATTATTGCAATCTTTAATCCTTCCATAAAATATTCCTCCAATATCTAAATACAGTATCACTTAAAATGTTTCTGTATTTTTTAATGTTATTTTTTATTCATTACTTTGTAATCCTTCTTGAATTAATTTCTTTTCATATGCTTTAAAGAATGGAAAGTATATTACCGTTACAATTGCTATATTTATTAAAACTAAAACTATTGCTCTCCAATCTCCACCAGTTGCAAGATAAGCTCCTATCGGTGCTGGTAATGTCCAAGGTGCCATTACAACTGGTTTTGCTACCAAATTAAGTGCCATTGCAAAATAGCTTATACATCCAGTAATTAAAGGTCCAACAATAAATGGAATAACTAATAACGGATTTAACATAATTGGAGCACCAAATATTATTGGTTCATTAATATTACAAATTCCTGGTATTAAACTAACTCGTCCAACGTCTTTTAAATATTGTGATTTTGAGAATAACATTAAAAATACTAATCCTATTGTTGCTCCTGAACCTCCAATCCATATAAACCATTGAAAAAATGGTTCTGGTGCAATATTAGGTATTGCTTGTCCTGATGCTTGTGCTGCAGCATTTGCATCAAGCATAGTTAGCCATATCGGTCTTGCAACTGTACCAACAACAGAATCTCCATGTATACCACAACCCCATAAAAGTGTAATAAGTAATACTGGTACTAACACACCAGGTAATGAATTTCCCGCTGTTACTAAAGGCATAAAAATCTTTAAGATATTTCCTTGAATATCAAAATTCAACATATCTCTGATTATCCAAATTGGTATAATTATAAATGTAGCTGGTATTAATGCTGCAAAAGAATTAGCAACAGATGTGGGTACTTCTTTTGGCATTTTAATAGTAAGATTTCTTTCTTTACAGAATCTTAAAGTTTCTACTGCAAAAATTGACATTAAAATTGCTACAAACATGCCTGCTCCACCTAGATTAGATAAAGGCAATACCCAACCTTCTGGATCAAAATTTAATGGTATACTTGTAAGCAAAAATGCTGCTAGTCCAAGACTTCCACCTGACAATGGATCTAATTTATAAGATTTTGCTAAATTATAAGCTATACCAAACGATGCATATACTGACATTATCCCCATACTTAATCTATAAGGAAACATTATTTGATTAACATATGGCTTTACTACTTCTTTTAACCAAGCATTTGGTGGTACTGCAATTACTAAAAAGAAACTACCTACAATTATTAAAGGTATAGTAGATACGATACCATCTCTAATAGCTTTCAGATGTCTTTGTTCTGACACCTTTGTCATTGGTGGTACTAAGTATTTTTCTAACCAGTCAAAAAATTTATTCATTTAATATTCCTCCTAGTTAATATAATTTCTTAACTTTAAACAAAATTATAATTTACCTTACACATAAAATTCTTAAAAACATAAATTCCTAACGAATAAAAAAATCGCTAAGCGACTGTGGAGCGTCGATTTTTTTAGCCATACACCCTTTCCAAACGTAGTGCAGGAATAATGGTGCGGCAGATAATTATTTTTATTTTACTTAGCATATTTTTTTATTTGTGCAAGAACTTTTGCACCACCTAGTGGAGTGTATCCCATTGGAACAATAGTATCTATAGCTAAATCAAATTCAGCTGCTTGTTCTTTAAATGTACTCAATCTATGTCTTACTTGAGGAGCCACTAATGCTAGATCATAATTTCCATCTTTGATTTCATCATAAAATTCACCTGTACCAACAGCTTTAATTTCTAAAGCAAAACCTTCTTTATCCGCTTCTTTTTTAATTGCCTCTACCACTATTGCACTAGACATTCCACCTGAACATACCATTAAAACTTTCATAAAATTACCCTCCATTATTTATATATATTATTTTATTTATTAACCCTTAAGAATTTATAATTTAAACGTTTTCTAAAGCTTTATATATATACCCTTGATTTTTATTTAATAATTCCTTAGCTGAGACTTTATCCAAACCACTTTCAATCATGAAAATAGACAATTTAACATCATAATCAGTTTCTTTTAAATATTGTTCTGCTACATCTCTAGAAACATTTGTAGCCATCATAACTATTCTTTTAGCTCTTTCAACAAGTTTAAGATTTGATGCTTTTACATCAACCATTAGATTATTATAAACTTTTCCAATTTTTATCATTGATGCAGTAGATAACATATTTAATATCATTTTTTGAGCGCTTCCTGCCTTCATTCTAGTAGATCCCGTTACAACTTCTGGGCCTGTAACTGCTTCTATCACAATATCTGCATACTTCGATAAATCTGAATCTTTATTACATGTAACTGCTATCGATACTGCTCCTAACTTCTTTGCATACTCAATTCCACCTATAACATATGGTGTTCTTCCACTTGCTGCTATTCCAACTAATACGTCTTTATTTGAAAAACTTATGGCTTTTAAATCATTTTTACATTCTTCTTTACTATCTTCTATACCTTCTTTTGCCTTAAACATAGCATCTTTTCCACCAGCCATGATAGCATGTACCATTTCATCAGATACTCCATACGTTGGCAAACATTCTACTGCATCTAAAACTCCTAATCTGCCACTAGTTCCAGCACCTATATATATTAGCCTTCCACCTTTTTTTAAAGCTTCTGTTATTTTATCAACTGCTATTTCTATTTGTGGTATTTCTTTTTCAACTGCACTAGCAACCTTTTTATCTTCTTCATTAATCATTTTTAATATTTCAAAAGTTGATACCTTGTCTATATTAACTGTGTTGACATTAATGCTTTCGGTAATTAAACTTTCAAGATTAATCTTGTCCATTAAAATCCCTCCCATTCCCTTATAATTCCAGTATATACTTCTTGGAATATAGTGTCAATATTTTTACATTTTAATGAAATATAATTTCAAATATTATTTACTATTTGAATTAATGTAATTTCACTTAAAAAATCGGCATTTTAAAATTAATTACTTAATATCTTTAATTTTAATCTATGTTTTAAACAGCATTATATAATTAATATTATAGTTTTTCGGAATTTATAAGTAATATTAATTAATTTGTATAGTAGACAATAAAAAGGCACTTACTTTAATTTAATTTTCTGCCAATTTAACATAGTGCAAAAAATTCAACTTAGTAAGTGCCTAATATAATAGCTTTTATATTCTTAAACTAAAAATATAAACATATTTAATTTCCTATATTCTATAAAAATTCACCATACCTTCTTATATATAATTTTTTTAGTATTGTTACCAAAATCATATAGGCAAATATAATACTTCCTAACCATAAAAAGTATACTGCAGGCATAGGTGACATTCCAATCATTCTTCCAAAATTGGTATAAGGAATTATTGTTCCTACTAAAATAGCAATTGTTGTAAGAATTAATATTGGTAAAGACGCTCTACTTTGAATAAATGGGATTTTAGGAGTTCTTATCATATGAATTACAAGAGTTTGTGACCATAATGATTCAACAAACCATCCAGCATTAAATAATGCCATAAACATTACATTATCCACCCCTGATGAACCATAGCTTCCACCACAAACTGCTGGACATATTACAAAAAACATAAGAATGTAAGTTGTAATATCAAATACTGAACTTGTTGGTCCTATCCAGCGCATAAAGCTTCCAATTGAAGATGCATCCCATTTACGTGGTTTTTTTAGATAATCTGAATCTACATT
This sequence comes from Clostridium sp. CTA-5, assembly GCF_054768135.1. Taxonomy (NCBI): domain Bacteria; kingdom Bacillati; phylum Bacillota; class Clostridia; order Eubacteriales; family Clostridiaceae; genus Clostridium; species Clostridium sp. CTA-5. Next base: position 32,524 of record NZ_BAAAAT010000015.1, read on the forward strand.
ATCCCATGGAATTGATATACATGAAATATCATAAATAAGATTTAACACTAAAATTTGAACAGGTAGCATTGGTAAAAAAGGTAAAAAGGCACAAGCAACTAGTACACTAAACATATTTCCGAAATTAGAGCTTGCAGTCATTTTAATATATTTAATAATATTAGCAAAGGTTCTACGACCTTCAATCACACCACTTTCAAGTACCATTAAATCTTTCTCAAGAAGAATAATATCTGCTGATTCTTTTGCTATATCAACAGCAGTATCCACTGAAATTCCAACATCAGCTTTTCTCATTGCAGGTGCATCATTAATTCCATCTCCCATGAAGCCTACAACATGTCCATTATCTCTTAAAATTGACACTACTCTAGATTTTTGTTGTGGAGATAATTTAGCAAATATATTAATTTTCTCAACAGCTTCTTTTAACTGTAAGTCAGTCATGCTCTCAATATCTGACCCTAAAAGTATCTCATTTGTAGGAATACCAACTTTATTACAAACATATTTTGTTACTTTTTCATTATCTCCTGTTAGTACTTTAACCTCTACTCCATATTCATGCAAAGCCTTTATTGCCTCAGTTGATGATTCCTTTGGTGGATCTAAGAATCCAATATAACCCATTAGAACCATTTCTGATTCATCTTTTATAGAGAATACTCCTTCTGGTGAAGGATTTGTTTTTTGAGCTACTGCAACAACTCTCATTCCACTTGCATTAAGTTCATCTACAGTTTCAAGTATTTCACATTTTACCTCGTCTGTAAGCTCAACTACATCACCTCTATATTCTGCAAAAGTACATATAGATAGCATTTCTTCTACCGCGCCTTTAGTAATTAGCTGAGTTTTCCCATTTTTATCTTCTAGCACTACTGACATTCTACGACGTGCAAAATCAAATGGAATTTCATCTACTTTCTTATACATTGTTTTTAAATTTGAAAAGCCCTCTTCATCTCCATGTTCAAGTATTGCTATATCAAGTAAATTTTTAAGTCCAGTTTGAAAATAACTATTCAAATATCCATGTCTTAATACTCTAACATCTTCATTTCCATGAATATCAAGATGACGTTCTAAAATAATTTTATCCTCTGTAAGAGTTCCTGTTTTATCTGTACATAAAACATCCATTGCACCAAAATTTTGAATTGAATTTAAGTTTTTTACTATTGTTTTGTGCTTTGACATCATTACCGCACCTTTTGCAAGGTTTGTAGTAACGATCATTGGAAGCATTTCTGGTGTAAGTCCAACTGCTACTGATAATGAAAATAAAAATGCTTGAAGCCAATCTCCTTTTGTTATTCCATTTATTATAAATACAACTGGTACCATACATGCCATAAACCTAATTAATACCCAACTTACAGAATTTACACCTTTATCAAAACTTGTAGCTTCTCTTTTTTCTGTAATTGAATCTGCCATAGTGCCAAGGCATGTGTTATTTCCTGTTGAAATAATAATTGCTGTAGCTGCTCCACTAATAACATTTGTTCCCATATAAGCTAAATTTTCTAATTCTAAATGGCTTGATACATTTTTTCTTTTTGTAGCTTGATGTACTTCACCATGTTTTTCAACTGGTTCAGATTCTCCTGTCATTGAAGATTGACTAACAAATAAATCTTTCGCATATATTATTCTTACATCTGCTGGAATCATATCACCTGCTGCAAGTTTTATTACATCTCCTGGAACTAGTTCAGATATAGAAATTTCTTTTGAAATTCCATTTCGTAATACCATTGCAGTAGTTTTAATCATAGCCTTTAATTTTTCCCCTGCCTTATTAGATCTACCTTCTTGAATAAATCTAAGGCTTCCACTTATTGTAACCATTGCTCCTATAATAATTACTGTTTTTAGGCTTCTATCTTCTGAAGAAGCAATGACATAATCTGTAATAAATGAAACTATTGCAAGTAAAATTAGTACTACAGAAAATGGATTGATAAATGCACTAATTAATTTTTTAATTAAAGTTTCTTCATTAGCATGATTTATTTCATTATAACCATATTCATCTAATCTTTTTTCAGCTTCTTCATCTGTAAGTCCCTCAATTCTAGTATTAAGTTTTTTTAACATATCATTTTTTTCAAATAATCCAAATTGAAGTAATTTGTTAGATATTTTATCTTTATTAATATTTTTTTCTATAATTGATTTATTAAAATTCTCTTTATTTCTAATAAACTTCATCTTCTATTCCCCCTGTATAATTAGATTTTATAGGGTATTGGAATAGACATAAGTAAAAATTTATGGCTTTTAATCTCTACTAAAGATTATCTACTTTAAGAAATATAATTCTGAAATTATAAAATAAGTAGAACCTAGTTAATAAATATTGAAATAATATTTTAATGTAAATTTTGTTTTCTACATTGTTCATCTTTTCAAAAAAATATTTCTTTCTGGGATAACCCCCGTCTATCCCAATACTACTTCCTGGTTCCACTTATAATCACCTCACTTAAAAAATAACAAAAAATCCTCGCTCAGCTAAAACTGAACGAGGATATAAAATACACGTTATAAATAAATCTTCCGTTCAAGCTTTAGCTTCATAGGGCAATGAAATTGCATTAGAATACGCCTTAAGCTCGACGTATCCTGCTAACCTTCTCATAGTGTCTCCACTACTCCGCGGCAGCAACCCGTATCCCTATGGTAACCTCACCTACCGATTTTATTCAATTATTATAATCTTCTATCTTAGTATATTAACATACTCGAAATTTGTCAACAAATCTTATAAATTTAATTAAAGTGTTTATTATAACTTTATTTAGCTAGAAAATTTTTACCCAAAACACATAATGCTATAATAAATAATACTGTTATTAATGCTGCTGATCCAACAATTGAAATTATACAAATATAAAAAGCACTTACTTAAATTAAATTCTTTTATACTTTTAAAATTTAATTTAGCAAGTGCCTAATAAATAATCTTTTTATAATTTCATAAAGTATTAATTAAACTATTTTATCTACATAACTTTTTAAATTCATCTGCTACGAACTGTACTTGTGTACCTACAATAACTTGTAAGCTTGTTTTACCAGGTCTAATTATTCCTGATATTCCTGCAGATTTAATAACTTTTTCATTTACTCTTGATTGATCTTTAATTTCTAAACGTAATCTAGTAACACAATTGTCAATAGATGTTACATTCTCTTTTCCTCCAACACCTTTTAAGATTATAGAAGCTACTTCTGTAAAATCATTGTTTGAAAGTATTGCATCTAATTCTTCATTTTCATCATCATCATCTTCTCTACCAGGTGTCTTTAAATTAAATTTTACAATTGCAAAACGGAATACTACATAGTAAATAATAGCGAATACTAAACCAATTGGAATTATTAAAAGCGGATTTAAAGCCATAGGAGCTTTGAAACTTAATACCCAATCTATGAATCCACCACTAAAATTAAATCCTGATCTTACTGGTAATAATGTACATACAGCTACAGAAATCCCCATCAATCCAGCGTGAATTAAATATAATGTTGGTGCTAAAAACATAAATGCAAATTCTAATGGTTCTGTTACACCTGTAAAGAAAGAAGAAAAACCTGCTGCTAATAATAAACCATATACTACTTTTTTCTTATTGTCTTTAGCTGTATGATACATAGCTAAAGCACCTGCAGGTAAACCAAACATCATTACAGGGAAGAATCCAGTCATATACATACCAGTTACTCCTTTTGTTCCAGTTCCTCCCCAGAAATTACCAATATCATTAATTCCAGCTACATCAAACCAGAATACAGAATTAAGTGCATGGTGAAGACCTGTTGGTATTAACAATCTATTAAAGAAGGCATATATACCAGAGCCAATAGCACCTGTAGATATAATTGATTTACCAAAAGCTACTAAAGCTCCATAAACAAAAGGCCATATAAAGAATAATATTATAGCTGCAACAATTGATTCTAATGCTGTTACTATAGCAACGCATCTTTTTCCACTAAAAAATGCAAAAGCATCTGGTAATCTAGTATTTTTAAACTTATTATAGCAATTGGCACCAATTAAACCTGATAAAATTCCTATAAATTGTGTCTCAATCTTAGTAAAAGCTGCTGGCACTGTTGCCACATCAATATGTTTAAACATTGCTACGGCAGCTGGAGATAATAAAACTGTAATCATAAGCCATGCAACAAGGCCTGCAAGCCCTGCAGTACCATCATTATCATCTGACATACCTACTGCTACACCAATCGCAAATAATAATCCCATATGATTAGAATCAATTATTGCACTACCGGCTTTTACCAAAAAAGCTGCTATTAAATTATTTGCTCCCCATCCAGTAGGGTCAATCCAATAACCAACACCAAGCAAAATACTTGCAACTGGTAAAATAGCTACTGGAAGCATTAAAGATTTCCCTAATTTTTGTAAATACTTCATCATAATAAAATTCCCCTTTAATTTTTTAATTTATTTTAAAAATGCATTTTTAATATTCTAATTAATTTTTTACACAAAAAAAGCTGAAAAGAACAAACAAAAGTTATCCTTTTCAGCTGATGCTCGAATTTAATCGGTGACACGCCAATAATAGTTTCCTATATTTATCATTTTTTCTATGTTTTTATAATACCACATTTTGTAATCGTAATCAATACTTTTTTTATTTTATATTACTTTTTTATACAATAAATCTATTTTAAGTATTTTTAATAGTACATACTCTAAATCTTTCTATATGCATTGCTAAATAAGCAATCTCATCTTCTGACACATTTTTTTCTAATCTTTTTTCTAATATCTTAGATACATCTTTTGATATACTATATGATAATCTATATTTACATTTTATTTCCCTTATAAAATCATTTTTCGCCGGAGAATCCACTAACATTCTCCTAATTGCAAACCTTACATGAGTAGCAAATCTCGCATAATCAAGAGAATTTTTATCTATTTTTATTTTTAACTTTTTTTCTACATATTCAATTATCATATTAATTAAATAAGCATTTTTTATAGTATTGGATAAATTCCCTGAGTTTCTTGCTGAATGAATATGTAATGCTATCATTCCAATTTCATCATCTGGTATCATTATATCCATTTCATTATTTAATATCTTAGCTGCTTTTTTAGCTAAAATATATTCTCTTTGATAAAGAACTTTAATCTCCATAAGAAATGGATTTTCAATTATTTCATTATTTTTAATTCTTTTTATAGCATAATATAAATGATCTGTTAACCCTATATGAATTCTTTCATCTAACTCCTCATTTAATTCTTCTGATATTAAAATTATTATTCTTTCACACACAGTTAAAAAGTCCTCATCAACTTTTTCAATTACTTGTTTAAAATTTCTTAAATTATCTTCATCTTCAATAACAAATATTTTTTCTACCTCAGTTCCGGCTTTAATCTTATCTCCAAACTTTTTACCAAATCCAATACCTCTAGAAAACAATATTTTTTCTTTTCCATCCATTCTAATAGAAACTATATTATTATTATAGGCTTGTACTATAACTCCAGAATTAACAATTGTTTTCATAATCTCACCCCTCTTATTATAGTCTTTTATTTAAATAAAAATATATGTCCTAGTACATATATTATGTTTACTTAATCAAAATATAAAAATTTATTTATTTTTATATAACTTAATCTTGTCAAAATTTATTATGTTCATAAAAATACCCTTTTCAAAAATATGTGGGGCAAAAATTAAAGATATATAAAAGATTATAAATGTATTAACTTAATTAAAACATTTAATATTAATATTATTAAGTAATTTTATAGTTTTTGTTATAAATCCCTTTTTTTATATTATTACATCTTTGAAGTTAAAGACATCTTTTTTATTCTTATAAATGTATATCAATAAATTTCTATACTACTTAATACAAATATAACCTATTATAACATATTATTCTATAATTTATAGATGTTATTATAGCATCTACAAAAACTTCTTTATTACTAATTTCTAAAAGTTATCTTCATATAATATAAATTACATAATTTAATTTTTTTATATTTGATATAATTATATATAACTAAAATTTTACATAAAAAACTAATAAAAATATATTTTATTTTTATTTTTCATATTTTATTTCCTAACCCTTAAATAAAATATAATTTCAGTTATTCACAATTTTTACTTCATTATAATTTACTAAAAAGTAAAAAACTCTGTTAAGTAAACATAGTTTTTTAACTACGTCTACTTAACAGAGAGTTTAACTTAAGTATTTTTAATTAATTATTTTATTTTGCATTTGGACAACTTTGTATTGTTTGTTGTGTTGGGCAAGCCCCTTGACAAGCTCCATTTACGTTAGATGCATTTTGGCTTTCTATAACTTTAACGTTTGGACATTGATTTCCGCCATTAGCACAATTATTTTCTGAATTTGTACAATTAGTATTACATGACCCATTTGTACAAGAGGTTGTACAATTACTGTTGCATGAACCGTCTGTGCAAGAAGTTGTACAATTACTATTGCATGATCCATTTGTACAATCTGTATTACATGATCCATTTGTACAAGAATTATCAGAATTATTCTTAGACTTTTCAGATTTCACTTCATTTTTACTTGAATTTACTGTTGCTTTATTATCACTCTTAGCTTCTACTTTTGGGTTGTTAACTTCTGTATCTGCTTTAGTTACTTCATTATTCGTTTGTGGCACTGATGCATCTGTAGATTCTACTTTTTGATCATTATTTGATGGAGCTACTTGATTAGTTTCTGTATTTGTATCTTGAGATTCTGTATTATCTTTAGTAGCTTGTACAGCTGTTGTATTTATTGTTTCTGTATTTGCATTTGTAATACCTGCAAAAGCTGCTGTTCCTCCAATTAATAATGTACTAACTATAGATAAAATTATCATAAACTTCTTTCTATTCATATTAATTCTCCTTTTTCTTTAAATTTAGTAATTCTTAAAATTACTTTATTTATTATTTTAAGGTTTGAAGTTGTTGCTTGTTTTATGTTTCTCAACTTCATGACCTTATTATAATTAAAAGTTTTACTAAAATATATAGTTGATAACTGGACAATCTAATATAAACTTCCTACATATCCTTAGATTTTGTTGCAAAAATTGTTTAAATTTTAACATTTTTTATAATTTTTATTAATTTATTTTTAATATAATTCCACATTATCATAATTTTTGTTTTAATTAGTTAATATTATTTGCTATTTAATAATATCTTATTTAGTAATTAATAATACTTACATACATAAATAAATATTATAAAAAAGTCAGAATCACCCGCTTAGCAAGTAGTTTTCTGAACTCTAAATCATAAAATAAAAACACAAAAGTAAAAAAATATACTTTTGTGTTTTTATCAAGAGTTTAGGAATTATTGAACATTATACATTCCTTTGCTCTCCATATACTTAAAGATAGATTCTCCATGTTTTTGTTCTTCTTTTTGTATATGATTTAATATATCACGTACTTGAGTATCTCTAAATTCAAAAACTGAAGTATCATAAGTACCTGAAACATATTTTTCTGTCATTAATAAATCTGAGCATATATCCTTATCAGATAAATTATTTTGTGTTGCTTGAGCATTATTCATAGTTGAAGCAGGATTTTGATTTTGTTGTTGATTCATATTTTGCCCAGAATTTTGATTTTGTTGTTGATTCATTTGAGGAATAGTACCACTTAACAATTGATTAATAGTGTTAAGATGAGTCCTTTCAATTTGTTCATTTGTTTTACAAATCTGTTGTAATTGCATATCTGTTGCTTGATTTGCATAATTAGAATACTTATCTATACAAATTTGTTCATGACTTTTTTGATCCTGTAATAACATTCTTTCTTTTTGAGTTAAAACTATTTGCAAAATAAACACCTCCTAGATTTATTTTGTATGATTTTTATTTTTTTATACAACTAGATACTAAATTAATGTTTTATTGTATTATAAATAACCTTTAGTAAAATATTATGATAAAATTAATTAATTGTAGCATTTTTATTATTATGTTAATATATTCTTATCATTTTTAAAAGAAATCTATTAATTTAATATATATTTTCTAATTAAATTAATAAACAAACTTTATTAGAACTTATATATTTTCTTTTAAAATACTATTAAAAACATTTGAAAGGAGAATTTTATATGGAACTATGGTCCGTTATAGCTATTGCAGCATACATATTTATATTGCTTTCGATAGGTTATTATTCTTACAAAAAAACATCTAATATTTCTGATTATATGCTTGGTGGTAGAGGTTTAGGCCCCGTAGTTACAGCATTATCTGCTGGTGCAAGTGATATGAGTGGTTGGATGATTATGGGGCTTCCTGGTGCAGTTTATTTAACTGGAATCTCTAGTCTTTGGCTTGGAATAGGATTAACAATTGGAGCTTATTTAAACTACTTTTTATTAGCTCCAAGGTTTAGAGTCTATACAGAAGTTGCAAATGATTCGTTGACAGTTCCAGATTATCTAGAAAACCGTTTTAAAGATACTTCTAACATGCTTAGACTTATATCAGGTATAATAATACTCGTTTTTTTCGTACTTTATGTTTCTTCAGGAATTGTAGCTGGTGGTAAATTATTTTTAGATACTTTTGGCTTAACATATACAATGGGTGTAGTAGTTACCTTAGCGGTGGTTATCCTATATACATACTTTGGCGGTTTTTTAGCTGTAAGTCTTACAGATTTTTTCCAAGGAACTCTAATGTTTATTACATTAATTATGGTGCCTGTTGTAACATTTATGAACTTGGGGGTAGATCCTGGTACTTTTGTAAATAAAGTAAAAGATATTGATCCATCATTGTTTGATATATTTAAGGGAACGAGTTTAGCTACTATTATCAGCTTTTTAGCTTGGGGACTTGGATATTTTGGTCAACCACATATTATCGTCCGTTTTATGGCAATTAAATCACCAAAAGAATTAAAATCTGCAAGAAGAATAGGTATTAGTTGGATGGCTATAGGTCTTTTAGGTGCTGTTGCAAGTGGTCTTACTGGCCTTGTATACTTTACTGAACATAAAAGTCCATTAAGTGATCCTGAGACAGTTTTTCTACGTCTTGGTGATATTCTATTTCATCCATTTATTACAGGAATAATACTTGCTGCAGTACTTGCTGCAATTATGAGCACTATTTCATCTCAACTTTTAGTTTGTTCAAGTTCTATTACAAAAGATTTTTACTTAACATTTTTTAATAAAAAAGCTTCTGAAAAACAACAAATGTTCATAGGAAGATTATCAGTCTTAATAGTTTCAGCATTTGCAACAGTGCTTGCATACTTACCAAATAAAACTATACTTGATATAGTTGGGCAGGCATGGGCTGGCTTTGGTTCATCTTTTGGTCCAGTACTTTTATTAAGCCTCTATTGGAAGAGAATGACTAAATGGGGTGCCTTATCTGGAATGATTGTTGGTGGATTAACAGTAATAATATGGATTGTTTCAGGTTTATCTGGCTATATATATGAGATGATTCCAGGATTTTTGCTATCTCTTATCTCTATTATAGTTGTTAGTCTTATGACCAAAAAACCAGATGAATCTATTAATAAAGATTTTACTAATATGGAAGAAACTTTAGCAAATATGAAATAATCAATATTTTTAATTTATAATCACATATTGGCTTTAGCTAAAGATTATCTTTAATTATAACATCAAAATAGAACTATTGGATTATATCTGATAGTTCTATTTTTAATGTTATTTTTTACTTATTTGTTTTCTTATTTTACATCATTCCTTATTAATATTTGCATAACACTTTATTATAAATAGTACTAATATTAGTAACTTAAGGATTATTTTTTTAATTGTATATATATATTGTATCTATTAAATTTTTAGTATTATTAGAATATTTTTTAGTATATGTGAAAATATAAGTAAATAGTTGCTTTATCCCAATAAATATATTATTATTTAAACTGTTCTAGTGTTTATGCGAAATTTGTAAAAAAATGCTTTAATTTGAAACTAAATACTTTTAAATCTCACATAATTAACAGAACATATAATGTTATAGGGGGGAATATAAAATGAAAACTACTAAAAAAATTTTGGCCTCATTAGCACAGGGATTATTAGTTGTTATGCTTCTGAATGTATTTGTTAATTGTAATTCAAAAAATAATATTTTATTGGCAAATACAAATGAAAAAAATACTTCAGTAGAAACACCTAATAATGAGACCTTAACCTCTAATAATGCTGAAATAAAAAACGAAGAAAAAAAAGCTACTAATTTAACCGAAAAAACTACTGAAGAAAATGTAGTAAGTGAAGCTACAGAAATAGACGAAAATTTATTAAATCCTGATAATGTACAAGCTGTAGAAACAATAGAAGAACCTATTGTAGAAAATACTCCTATTATAAGAGCTACTTTAGAAAATGATCTTAATGATATTGATAAAAATATTTATGGTCTATCTTATGATCCAAATGAAATTTTATCATATAATGGAGATTCAGTTGAAAGTTTTGTTCCAGCTGAGGGATTTGAAAATCCTAATAAATATATTGTAGTAAAAAGAGAAAAAAAACATATTTCAGATTCTACTTCTGATATTTCTATTATAGATTCAGTAAATGATAGAACATATCCTGGTGCAATACAACTTGCAAATAGAAATCTTGTAGAAAATAAACCGAATTTAGTTTCTTGTAAAAGAAAACCTGTAACAATAAGTGTTGACTTACCTGGTATGGGGGAAGATGGCAAGAAAGTTGTTAATTCTCCAACATATTCTAGTGTTAATGCTTCAATAAATTCTCTATTAGATACTTGGAATACTAAATATTCATCTAGATATACTATCCCTACAAGAATGAGTTATTCTGATTCTATGGTATATAGTAAATCTCAATTATCTACTATGTTTGGATGTAATTTTAATATTTTAGGTAAATCATTAAATATAGATTTTGACTCTATATTTAAAGGTGAAAAACAAGCTATGATAGTTGCCTATAAACAAATTTTTTATACTGTAAGTGTAGATGCACCTGAACATCCATCTGATTTCTTTGGTGATGGTGTAACTTTTAATGAATTATCATTAAAAGGAGTAAATAAGAATAATCCACCTGCTTATGTTTCAAATGTAGCATATGGTAGAACAATTTATGTAAAACTTGAAACAACTTCTAAAAGTGCAAATGTAAAATCTGCATTTAAAGCATTAATCTCTAATCAAGATATTAAAGCTAATGCTGAATATCAAGATATATTAGATCAAAGTTCATTTACAGCTACTGTTCTTGGTGGTGGAGCTAAAGAACATACAAAAGTAATCTCTAAAGACTTTAATGAAATTAGAAACATTATACAAGATAATTCAGTATATAGTCCTAAAAATCCTGGTTATCCAATTTCATATACAAGTACATTTTTAAAGGATAATAGTATTGCATCTATAAACAACAAAACAGAATATGTAGAAACAACAGCTACAGAATATACTAGTGGAAAAATAGTTCTTGATCATAGTGGAGCTTATGTTGCTCAATTTGAAGTTACATGGGATGAAGTAAACTATGACAAAAATGGGAATGAAATAATAGAACATAAAGTTTGGTCTGGAAGTGATAAAGATAGAACAGCACATTTTAATACTGAAATCTACTTAAAAGGAAATGCAAGAAACATTTGTGTTAAAGCTTGGGAATGTACAGGCCTTGCATGGGAATGGTGGAGACAAGTTATAGATGCTGAAAATATACCACTAGTAAAAGAAAGAAAAATCTCAATATGGGGTACAACATTATATCCAAAAAAATCAGTTGAACCTGAAGTTTAAAATAATAATATAAAAAAGTGAAAACATCATATTTCACTTAACATTTTACAATATACAATTTATAAAAGAGAAGGTTACAAAATTTTAACCTTCTCTTTTTTACTTACTTTATTTTATCCTATCATTTAAAATATTCTTTATACTACAATGTAAATATTCACTTAAAACATATACTTATTTTAAAGTAATTTTATCATATCCTATTGCTTTTTTATGGCATGCTATTGCACATTTACCACATTGTATACAATCAGGATGATTTAATATATCACCTTTGTATTCATAAGGGACTATTCCTAAAGAACAATGCTTTTCACATACTTTACAAGATACACATGAAGATGCTACTTGTAATACTTTTTTATTTTTTCTAAACTTTGATATAACTGATGCTATAGTTCCCATAGGACAAAAATGACACCAAGTTCTATGATTATAAACTAAAGATAATACTATACCAATTATAGTTGTTACAACAATCATTCTATAAAATACCATACCAATACCATATAAGTTTCCTAAGTTTTGTTTAATTCCCATACCAAACATAGACATCATAACTACAACTACTATAGATCTAAAATAATAAGATTTTAAAAATTTAGGTACTTTTCTTTTATTACTAAATTTAGAAACTATATTATCATAAAAATTTCCTCTTGGACATAAATTTCCGCACCAGAACCTTCCTTTAAAAATTGAAACAATTATTGGTGCAATCATACATACAACAGCTAATAAAGCAAATCTTAAATCAATTAAACCTAATAATATAAAAGCTATTAACATTATAAACGAATATTTTTTCCATAATTTTAAAAACTTGTCCATTAAAATTCCTCCAATTTACACATTATCTTAAATTAATTTTTTTGTTCCTTTGTAAATCTTATTAGTTAATCTTTATTTATTTTATTAAATAAATTTATATTTATCTGTAACTTTCTCACTCATAAAAAACATCTAATGATGTAGCTAGTTCTATTATTACAAAGATTTTTCATATGTTATTTCCTCCTAAAAATCTATTTTATATAAAATGTTTTTTGACATTAAAATTTATATTTAATCTTATCTGTTTATTGATAATTCAAAACATTATTTTTTCAATTTAATTCTATATATTAGTTACTTCTTTGTTTCTATATATTTATTATAAATTAATCTGTTATATATTTATGTAACTTAATCACATGAAATTTTTTATCAATTCACTAATTTCCAAAGCTAGTACAGGACTAATTGTGAACATATGATTATTTTTTATTCCTTAAGTTATCTACTCTCTTTATGAATCACATTTTCATATAAGTTATATACAAATTTTAATTTTTATAATTTTTTTAAAAATAAAAAACCACCCAAGCTTTTATACTTGAGTGGTTCCATTTACACTAATAGTTATTTTGTTGTGTTTGATCTATAATACTTTCCATTTGCTCTTTACTTAAAGCACCACTTACATAGCCATAAATTTTTCCTTCTTTATTGATCATAAATGTTGTAGGCAATGAATTTATGTGATAATCATTGAATACTTTTCCACTTTCATCAAAAACAACTGGGAATGTGAACTTTTGTTCATTTAAGAAGTTTTTAATTCCATTTATATCTTTTTCATCTCCACCCGGCTGCGCTAAACCTATAATTATAATATCATCTTTATTATAATTAAATTCTTTATATAATTCTTCTATATGTGGCATTTCCATACGACATGGAGGACACCATGTTGCCCAAAAATTCAAAAATACTGTTTTTCCTTTATAATCTGATAACTTATGAATGTTTCCATATTGATCTGTTAATTTAAAATCTAAAGCATCTATAAGCTCCTTATTGTTTGAATTATTATTTTTATAGTTTTCTTGCTCTGATTCATATTTTTCTTCTATATTGTTATCTTTGTTTTCAGAAGATATTGTATTATTTTTAGATTCTAATCCTCTATTTAAATATCCTGTAAGATTATTTAACAATCCTGTAAAAGTCATAACTCCCATAATTATCATTATAATTCCACCAGCTTTTATTGTATATTTCATTATTTTTTTATTTTTCTTTATGAAATTTAAAGCCTGAGTTGTAAATATTCCAAGAATTAAAAATGGTATTACAAAACCTAAAGTATATATTAAAACTAATATATTTCCTATAATAGTACTTTGAGCACTTGAAGAAAGAATTAAAACTGATGATAATGCTGGTCCAACACAAGGTGTCCATGCAAAACTAAATGTAAAACCCATTAAATAAGCCATTAATGGGTTTATTTCCTTTTTTCTTAAATTTAAATTAATTTTACGCTCTCTTTGTAAAAATCTAAATTCAAAAATCCCAATCTGGAATAAGCCTAAAACAATTATTATTATTCCACCAATTTTACTAAATGTAACTCTATTATTATTAAAAAATGTTCCTATAGCAGTAAAAGATAATCCTAATATAAAGAATGCAGTTGAAATTCCTAATACAAAAAATATTGTGTGTAACAAAACCTTTTTTCTCTTATAAACAATTGTCCCATCATTATTTTCTTGCTTTGAATTTCCAGCTAAATACCCTATATATATAGGTATTAATGGTAAAACACATGGTGATAAAAATGAAAGTATCCCTTCTAAAAAAACTAGAAAAAAACTTATATTATTTGAAGATACTAATCCTTCAAACATTCTTATAAATGTGCCTCTATTTTATTTATTATATTTTCTTTTGGCATAAAACCTGCTAAGTTTTCTACAGGTTCTCCATCTTTAAATATAATTATAGTTGGTATCGAAAAAACTCCATACTTTTGAGCTATATCCCCACTTTGATCTACATCTAACTTAAAAAATTTAGCTTTCTCGTTAAATTCATTACCTACCTCCTCAAATATTGGTGCTAACATCTTACAAGGAGCACACCAAGTTGCAAAAAAGTCTACTACAACTACACCTTTATTATTATCTACTTGTTCAATAAATTCATTACTATTTATAATTTTAGCCATCATTAATCCTCCAATTCATATTTTAGTATATATTTTAATTTGTGTTTCTTATTTTTAATTATACTTATATTTTCATATTATTTAAGTGACTTAATCACATTTAATATATTATATTACTAATATATTGTTATTTTTTATATAAAAATATATCTTTTACTAACATTATTTGCACTATTATATGATAAATAATTCTTCTAAATAATTATAGACATAATAATTTTCTTGTCGAGCATAGTTGTTATATCATGTTAATTATTAATTAATAAACATTATTATAATTCAAAGAAATTTATTTGTCAAAAGTTATTCATATTTATAACACTATCTCCTTCTTCTATGGCTATAATTAAATGTGTCACATAGTATTTGTTAATAAAATCTATTCTATATAATATATTTACTAGTCTTTATTATATTTTAAATTTTTGAACTATCCCATTAAGTTTTTGTGCAAGTTCTGCTTGACCTTGAGCGGTTACTGCTACTTGTTTTATAGAATTAGTAACTTCATCCATACTCTCTTTTATTATAACAGCCTCTTCATTTGACTTTTGTGAAGCCTGAGACATATCTTCAATAGCTTTACTTACTTGTCCAACTGTATTTGTTATTTCCTTAGACATAATAGCAAATTCATCAGACATTTTGCTCACAAAATCAGAATCCTCATAATACTGATTCCCTGTTTTTCCATACTCATCAAATTGTTCATACACTTGTATATTTATAAATTCTAATATGTCATTACCTGTATCAATACTACTTTTAAAGGCTTGCTGAACTTTAATAATAGTATCTTGAATATTTATTACTGCTTGTGATGATTGTTCTGCAAGTTTTCGTACTTCCTCTGCTACCACTGCAAAGCCTTTTCCTGCTTCCCCTGCCCTTGCAGCCTCTATTGCAGCATTTAATGCAAGTAAATTTGTTTGCTCCGCTATACCTCCTATAGTGTCTGCCATTACCTTTATACTATCTACTACTTTTTCATCTTCAATAGCTTTTAACATTTTATCTTGTTTTTCTTCATATACTTTTTGAGTTTCTTTTATTGCATTTTGACTGTCATTTTTAACTTTTATAGCTCTTTCTTTAGATTGATTTGCATTATTACTTCCATCTACTGCTTTAGAAGAAAGAATATTTATACTTGAATCGACCTCTTCAACTGATGCACTTATCTCCTGTGATGTATCACTAGATTCTTGCATTTCTAAAGCAATATTATCTACAGCTTCATCTATAGTTATAGCCTTTGAAGATAATTCTTGTACTGTTGCTGAAAGCTCCTCTGAAGATGCACTTATCTCTTCAGAATTTTCCATAATTACTTTTACCAAATTACTTACATTTTCTTGTGCATTATTTAAAGCTATACCAGTTTGTCCAAATTCGTCTTTACTTATAATAGTAATTGGAGTAGAAAAATCATAAGAAGATATTCTGCTTCCAAAATCTTTTATTTTATTTAACTGATTCATTATATTTTTACTTAATATGTATGCAATAACAAGTATTATGACAAATATTAAAGATGTATAAAATATTGTTGAATACATTACTCTATTAAATTGAGATTGATTGTTTTCATTAGCTTCCTTAGCTAATCCTTTATTCATAGAAATAAGTTTATCTAACTCATTAAACATTGTAGCCTTTAGTGATTGTAAATCTGAATTAGTAATTTTTATTGCTTCATCATAGTTTTCTTCCTTAACAAGATCAATGATTTTATTACGTATTTCTCTATACTTTGATAATTCATTAGAAAAATTATTATAAATTCTATCTTCTTCTTTTGCTATATCAGAATTTAATTCCACTGGTGTATTACAATATTCATTTTGTAATCTTATATTTTCATTTGTTAAATCCTCTATAATTTTTGTTTGTTCATTTAAATTTGATCTTTCTCTTTCAAAAAGCATTAAACCTATATTAAATCTAATTTCATTCAAGTTTACTTTAACTTCTTCTAAATCGTTGATAGCTATTATATAACTGTTATACATATTATTAGAAGCATTACTTATTTTAGCTGAACCTAATACGCCTTCCACTCCTATTAAAATTGTAAAAATACAAATCACAAAAAATGATACTATAAGTTTTTTCTTTACACTTAAGTTTAAAAAATATTTCATTTTATTTTTCCTTCTCCTTTTTTATTTAAACTTCATTATTTATAAAAAAATTTACTTTACGACAAAATTATACCATTTTTTATGTAAAAAACATATATATTTTAAATTTCGACTTTTATTTTTAAGCTTTTTATATTAATTTTAGTACATAATAAAAGGTATTAATAAAAAACTTACTAATACCTCTAATTAATTATTATATAAATTCTATTCTGCTATAACTTTTGCATTTTGAGCTAAATTAAATAAATCTGAACTCACAAAAATAGTTCCATCTTTTAATATAGTTTTACTGCTTAAATAATAATTAGTATCTTCTATATTTACCATATCATTATTAATAGTCACAGTATAAGGTTTTGCCCCTTCTTTTGTAATTGTAATCACATCTGTATTTTCATTTATACTAACATTATATCCAAGTTTTTCTGCAATTACTTTTAAAGGAAGCATTAACTTATCTTCTTGCATGAATGGAGTTTCATTTGAATTTAAATTAATATCATCTCCATTTATATTTAACTTATTAGTTGAAGCTTTGATTAATCCACTATATTCATAAGGCATAAGTAAACATTTATCTATTTTAACTCTTTCCGGAAGTTGCATTGTTTGTATGCCACCTTGTTCTATTCTATCCCATAAAACCAAAGTTGAACCTGGTTTTATATTATCAATAGTTACAATATTCTTTGTTAAATAAGGAAATATATTAGTATCTTTATCTAAGGTAGCTTGTAGATATCCGTCTTCGCTTGTAACTGTTACACTTCCATCATCATTCTTATTTACAGATTCAACTTCTATATATCTAGGAACTGCATAATCTTGAGGTATATTTACCATAATCACTTTAGCATTAGTCATAGGTGGTAAACTTAATGTCATTACTGGACTAATATAAGCATAAATAGTTTCATTACCTGTTATATCTTTAATATTAACTGGTAGTCCACTAACTGCATCAATTATTTTAGTTTCTTCTGATATATTTAATATAATATCATTATTTACATTACTTGAATTTTTAATATGAATTCTATTCTCATCTTTTTCTTTAACATTTCCCCATACTTGTACAAACTTTGGTATTTGAATAATTTCTTGATTTGATGTTATCATTTCATTAGCTGATACATATTGCGGTACCCCCATAATTATTGTTAAAGCCAACATACTCCCTAAAATTCTTTTTATTGCTTTCATTAAAATCATCTCCCTAATTTAAATTATATATATTTACTTTAATATTTTCTGCTTTGTTATTTCCTCCTTCACTTATAACACAATTCGCATAGGGAAAATGTTGCATCTTTTAGAATCTTTTAATTTATTTTCTTCCATATTCCTTATATTTTAATATAACTTTATCCTTACTTTCTTCCAAAAATATATTTAAATAAGAAAGTTCTTTAAAACTTTATTTAATATTTATATTTATTATATAAAAAAATCGCCAAAGCGACTGTGGAGCCGTCGATTTTTTTTACGCATCTAGGTTTTCGAACGTATGTGAGAAAAATCTGGTAGGCGAATATATTTTCTTTTTATTCTTTAGATTTTATGTTTTAATTAAGTTATTACATTATATAGTCTTTTCTATAATATTTATCTGAAATTATATTCTGTAACTATACTTTCTCTATTCATGGTTTTATCATTAAAGTATTCATATAATGATATTCCTAAAAAACTTCCTGTTATATTACACACATTATTAAATCCTAAATTTTGAAGTGCTAAAGCAGCATTATAACTTCTTTGTCCTGTTCTGCAATGAAGATATACTGGCTTATCTTTTGGAATTTCATTTATTCTTTCTCTTAGTTCGCTTAAAGGTATATTTTGAGCACCTTTAATATGTCCATTTGCATATTCTCCTCTTTCTCTAACATCAACTATATAAGAATTATTTTCTACAAGTTCTCTTACCTTATCTATATTTACTTGTTTAAAATCTCTATTTAAAAGGTTCGATCCAACATAACCTGCATAATTAACAACATCTTTTGCTGTTGAAAATGGTGGTGCATAACATAATTCTAAATCTTTTAAATCATCTACAGTTGCACCAAATTTTATAGCAGTTGCAATTACATCTATTCTCTTTGTCGCATCCCCTTTACCAATAGCTTGAGCACCTAAAATTTTTCCTGTTGGAACTTCATACAATAATTTAAAATGCATTGGTGAAGAACCTGGCATAATCCCTACTTTATCATTAAGTATCACTCTTACAATATCATAATTAATTTTCATATTATTAGCCTTTATTAAAGATTCATTTAAACCAGTTGATGCTCCATTATAATCAAATACTTTTATTGCAGATGAACCTATATACCCTTTATTTAATGTAAGCTTATTATTTATCTTATCAGCTACTGTTCTTGCTGCTTTTTGTGCTGGTCCAGCTAGAGATAATTTAGTCATAGAATGAGTAAGTTCATTATAAACTTCTATTGCATCACCTACTGCATATATATCATCATCATTTGTTTTATAATTTTTATCAACTTTTATAGCTCCAGTTTCTCCAATTTCTAATCCTGATTCTTTTGCTAAGTTTATTTCCGGAGTTACACCTATTGCCATAACTACAACATTAGCATTTATCTTTTTCCCTGATGATAAAACAACCTTATCTTTTTCAAATTTTTCAACCTTATCTCCAACTATTAAATTTATTCCATTATCATATATTTCTTTATGAAAAATTTGTACCATATCATAATCAAATGGTTTTAATATTTGATTAGTTGCTTCTATTAATGATACATTATATCCTGCTTCTCTTAAGTTTTCAGCTACTTCGACACCTATGTATCCCCCACCAATAACAGCTATATCTTTAGTATTTATAGATTTAATAAATCTATTTAATTTATCTATATCTACAACATTTCTTATTGTAAATACATTAACATCTTCAATTCCTGGAATATTAGGTAAAATAGGTTTAGCCCCTGGTGATAAAATCAGCTTATCATATTTTTCTTTATAAATTTCTTCTGTTACTAAATCTTTAACGTCTATATATTTATTTTCTCTATCTATTGAAATAACTTCATTATTAACTCTTGCTTCAATTTTATATTGAGTTAAAAACTTTTCTGGACTCATTAATACTAATTTATCTGCTTCATCTATTTTTCCACTTAAATGATATGGTAAAGCACAATTTGAAAAAGATACGTGTGGCCCTTTTTCAAACATTATTATTTCATCTTCTTCACTGTTTCTTCTAAGTCTAGCTGCTGCTGATGCTCCCCCTGCAACTCCACCTACTATTAATATTTTTTTCTTCACAATCATTATCCTCCTAATGAAATTATAAAATACTTAACTAAATTTAATATTCTTAAACTAGATTTTTTCTGTACTATAACAAAATAGTTAACCAATTCTTTTTTACTTGAAAATGTCGATATAATAATTAAATGTTTTTAGTTTAAAATCTTAAAAACTTTCTAAAAACTATTTAATTTTGTTTGTTCCTAAATATGAACCAACTCCGCCTGAAACGTTAATAACATCAAATCCTTGTTTTACAAGATTACTACAAGTTCTTGCACTTCTTCCTCCTGATTGACACATTATGTAATACTCTTTATTTTTCTTTAAATATTTACTAGGTTCATTTAACAACTCTCCCATTGGAATATTTTTTGCAGTTTTTATACTTCCATTTTTATATTCATATTCTTCTCTAATATCAATCAAATCTATTTTCCCTATTAAATTGTCTATATCATTTACATTTATAACTTTTGTATCTTCTTTTTTAAAAATTCCAAACATATTAAATTCCTCCTAAATTATCAAATATATTAGTTAATTTTTTAATGTAAAATTTAATTTTAAATAGATATATATGTTCTAATTAAGTTATTACATTTATAATCTTTTATATAATTTTTATAGAAAACTATATCTTTAATTAATAATGTCTAGTTAGAAGCATATATATAATATATTTTCTATATAAGTTCCTCACTATAGTAATCAGTAATATCA
>NZ_BAAAAT010000016.1:0-40203 GCF_054768135.1 Clostridium sp. CTA-5
GCCAGGATCAAACTCTCATAAAAAAGTTTAATCTTAGCTTACTTTTCAAAAAGAATTGCTGGTTTACTTAAATGTATTTTATATATTCTGTTCAATTTTCAAAGACCATTTTCTTTCGCTTCAACTCTCGTTGTCAGCTTTTGTTTTAAGTTGTCACCCTCAAGCGACTTCCTTAGTATATCACTTGACTTTTGTTTTGTCAACAAGTTTTTTTGAAAATTTCAAATTGCATTTTGAAAAGTTTCGTTTGCTTGCTTGCTGAACATTTACCTCAGCGACGTGTTTTATCTTAACATAATCTAAAACATATTCTATTCAATTATATGTTATTATATTAAATATATCTAATAATTTCTTTAATTTTCTATAAAATACTCTTAAATACTTATAATGATACACCTGGTTCATAGTACATTAAAAAATATCTTAAAAGCTATTAAAATACTAACATAAACAATTAATCACATGTAAAATTTGAAATATTTAATCATTAAAATATATAAAAAAACCATGAAGTACTAATAAAGTCTTCATGGTTTTTTCTGTTATTTAGTATCTTATATATAGAGAGATACTAATTTTATTCTGATTCATTATCAATATCTTCTGTAGCTTTATTTACTAATTCATCTAAGCTATTATCTAGACTTTCTTGTTTTATATCATTTTCTATAATTTCTTCAGAATCATTTTCTTTATCTTCACTTAGTATTTTTGCTATTGCTACTACCTTTTCTTCCTCATTAGTTCTCATTAAGGTTACACCCATTGCAGCTCTACTTGTTGTAGATATATCAGATACATTAATTCTAATTGCAACTCCATTTGTGTTTATAAGCATTAATTCATCATCTACCTTACAAATTGTTGCAGCAACTAATTTACCTGTTTTTTCACTGATTTTGTATGTTATTAAGCCAACGCCACCACGGTTTTGGATTTTATATTCACTAATAGGAGTCCTTTTTCCAAATCCATTTTCACTAATTACCAATAAATCTTCTCCATCAACTGCTATATCCATACATACAGCTATATCATCATTTTTTAAGTTAATTGCTTTAACACCTGATGCACTTCTTCCCATAGGTCTAACGTCTTTTTCGTTAAATCTTACTGCATATCCATTTTGAGTAACAACCATTATATTTGCATCACCATAAGTTATCTTAACTTTTAATAGCTCATCTCCATCTCTTAAATTTATTGCTATTAATCCATTTTTTCTTAAGTTTTTAAATTCGCTTAGATGTGTCTTTTTAACAATTCCCTGTTTGGTTCCCATAAATAAGAATCCATCTTTACGTTTATCAGTTACTGTTAATACTGTTTGTATTCTTTCATCAGGCTCAATAGGTATTAAATTAATTATATTAGTACCTTTTGCCTGTCTTCCTGCATCAGGTATTTCATATGCTCTTAATTTATATACTCTTCCCTTATTTGTAAAGAATAACACATCAGAATGAGTAGAGGTTATCATTATATGATCAACAAAGTCATCTTCTTTAGTTGTCATTGCTTGTATCCCTCTTCCCCCTCTTCTTTGGGCTGAATAAACATCCGCTGAAATTCTTTTGATATATCCTGAATTAGTTAATGTAATAACAACATCTTCTTCTTGTATAAGATCTTCAATATCTATTTCATTAACAACTTTTTCAATTTGGCTTCTTCTTTCATCTCCATATTTAGCCCTTATTTCTAAAAGTTCATCTTTTATAACTCCTAGTAACTTTTCTTCACTAGCTAATATAGATTTTAAATATTCCATTTGCTTCATTAATTCAGCATATTCTTCTTCAATCTTTCCTCTTTCTAATCCAGTTAACCTTCTTAATCTCATTTCTAAAATTGCTTGACATTGCTTCTCTGTAAGATTAAATTCTTCCATCAATGTATTTTTAGCAATTTCACTTGTAGCAGAACTTCTAATTATAGTGATTACTCTGTCTATATTGTCTAATGCAATTCTTAATCCCTCTAATATATGAGCTCTTGCTTCTGCCTTATTTAATTCAAATGTAGTTCTTCTTGTTACAACTTCCTTTTGGAAATCTATATAATGAACTAATACTTGCTTTAAATTTAATACTTTTGTTTCATTATTTACTAATGCTAGCATAATTACTCCAAAACTATCTTGAAGTTTTGTATGTTTATATAATAAGTTTAATATTATATTAGGATTAACATCTTTCTTTATTTCAATTACTATTCTCATACCGTCTCTATCAGATTCATCTCTTAAATCAGATATTCCAGTAATCTTTTTATCCTTTACCAAATCAGCAATATTTTCTATAAGTTTAGCTTTATTTACTTGATAAGGTATTTCAGTAACTATAATTTTATGTCTTCCATTGCTTTCTTCTATTTCAGTTTTAGCTCTAACTACAATTTTTCCTCTTCCAGTTTCATAAGCAGCTCTTATACCAGCACTTCCCATAATTATAGCTCCAGTAGGGAAATCTGGTCCTTTAATTTTTGTCATAAGTTCTAATACTGTTGCTTCTGGATTATCAATAAGCATCACAGTACCATCTATTACTTCACATAAATTATGTGGTGGTATATTTGTAGCCATACCAACTGCAATACCAGATGATCCATTTACTAAAAGATTTGGGAATCTAGATGGTAATACTGTTGGTTCTTCTTCTTCACCGTCAAAGTTAGGCATAAAATCAACTGTATTCTTATTTATATCTCTTAACATTTCAACTGATATCTTATTCATTTTAGCTTCTGTATATCTCATAGCAGCAGCGCTATCACCATCTACAGATCCAAAGTTACCATGGCCATCTACTAACATATATCTCATTGAAAAATCTTGTGCCATTCTAACTAAAGCATCATAAACAGAAGTATCTCCATGTGGATGATATTTACCTAGAACATCACCGACTATTCTGGCACATTTTCTATATCCTTTTTCTGGAGATAAACCTAATACTTGCATAGAATATAATATTCTTCTGTGTACTGGCTTTAATCCATCTCTAACATCTGGCAATGCACGCCCTACTATTACACTCATAGCATAATCTATGTAGCATTTTTTCATTTCATTTTTTATATCTACAGGTATAATTTTTCCTTCATTGAATTCCATGTACTTCACCTCATATTCAGTACTAAATATCTAAATTAACAACATTCTTAGCATTTCGTTCTATAAATTCTCTTCTTGGTTCAACTTTTTCGCCCATAAGAATTGTAAATATTTCATCTGCAGCCATAGCATCATCTACTGTAGCTTTTAATAGTATTCTCTTTTCTGGATCCATTGTTGTATCCCATAATTGAGTAGCATTCATTTCTCCAAGACCTTTGTATCTTTGAATATCTACTGAATTATCTTTTCCACCAATATCATTTAATACTGCTTCTAATTCCTCATCAGAATAAGCATAAAATTCTTTTTTATTCTTGCTTACTTTAAATAATGGTGGTTGAGCAATATATACATGACCTTGCTCTACAAGATCTCTCATATATCTATAGAAAAATGTTAATAATAGAGTTCTTATATGAGCTCCATCAACATCGGCATCTGTCATAATTATAATTCTATGATATCTAAGCTTTTCAATGTCAAAATCCTTACCAATTCCTCCACCAAATGCAGTAATCATAGATCTTATAGTGTCTGAATTTAATATTTTATCTAATCTTTGTTTTTCAACATTCATTATTTTACCCCTTAAAGGTAAAATAGCTTGGAATTTTCTATTCCTTCCTTGTTTTGCAGATCCACCAGCTGAATCCCCTTCGACTATATATATTTCACATTCCTTTGGGTCTTTTGATGAACAATCTGCTAATTTCCCTGGTAGTGTTGTTCTTTCTAAAACTGATTTTCTAGTTAATTCTCTTGCTTTTCTAGCAGCATCTCTAGCTCTAGCAGCCATTAATGCTTTATCAATAATTATTTTACTAATTGCAGGATTCTCTTCTAAAAATATTCCAACTGATTCACTAACAATTGAATCAACAATACCTTTTACTTCACTATTTCCTAATTTTGTCTTTGTTTGGCCTTCAAATTGTGGTTCTTCAATTTTAACTGATATTACAGCTGTAAGACCTTCTCTTATATCATCACCAGAAAGATTTTTATCGTTCTCTTTAATAAATCCATATCGTCTTACATAATCGTTAAACACTCTTGTTAATGCTGTTTTAAATCCAACTAAATGGGTTCCCCCTTCAATTGTGTCTATATTATTAGCAAATGAAAATATATTTTCTGTATATCCATCATTATATTGTAAAGCAAGTTCAACTGATATTTTATCTTTTATACCTTCTACATATATTGGTTCTTCATGTAGTTTTACTTTATTTCTATTTAAGTATGAAACAAAAGATTTAATTCCGCCTTCATAATGATAATTTTCCTCTTTATCATATCTCGCATCCATTAATTTTATATGAATTCCTTTATTTAAAAAGGATAATTCCCTTAATCTTTGAGATAATACCTCAAAATCATATATAACTTCATCAAATATTTCTTCATCTGGTTTGAAGTATACTTGCGTACCTGTTTCTGATGTTTCTCCTACTTTAGATAATTCAGAAATAACTTTACCTTTTGAGTATTCTTGATTCCATATATTACCTTCCCTTTTTACTGTAACAATACATTTTTCTGAAAGAGCATTAACTACAGAAGCTCCAACTCCGTGTAACCCTCCAGATACTTTGTATCCTCCACCACCAAATTTACCTCCTGCATGAAGTACAGTCATTATAACTTCTACTGTTGATTTGTGCATTTTAGGATGCATACCTACTGGCATACCTCTACCATCATCACATACTGTAATAGAATTATCTTCATTAATTTTTACTTCTATATTTTCGCAGTATCCAGCTAGAGCCTCATCAATACTATTATCAACTATTTCATATACTAAGTGATGTAACCCTCTAGAGCTGGTACTACCTATGTACATACCTGGTCTTTTTCTAACAGCCTCTAGACCCTCAAGTACTTGAATCTGATTTTCATCATATCTTTGATTATTTTGTTCCAAAACAGACTCCTCCTAAATTTAATAAATATTTAAAACTAATAATATTATTATTTAATAATTATATTCCATATCAGTTCTTTTAGTTAATGTTGCTGATGATATTGGTGAAAGGTATATCTTACTCATTTTATTAACTTCCGCAATAACAAAAGATTTAGGTTTTTCCTTTGTTATTCTTTCTACAAAACCATCCTCTTCTGCCATTCTTAAAAATTGTATAGTATCAGAACTATACATTGAATTTTCTAAATTAAATATTCCTATAATATCTTTTATCGGCACTACAACATTTTCTCCTAAATGCAAAAACACTAAGCATGCCTCCTTTAATTAACTATTTCTCCATTATATATCTCAAATATTTTAGATGTATTATCTAAATAATCTTCCAAATCATTAATACCAGTGCAAGTTATTACGGTTTGTATATCATTAATAGTACTTAATATATACCTTTTTCTATTTATATCAAGTTCAGATAAAACATCATCTAATAATAAAATAGGGTATTCATCAGTTATTTCTTTAATAATTTTAAGAGAAGAGAATTTCATTGTTAAAACAGCAGTCCTTTGTTGTCCTTGCGACCCAAAACTTTTAACATCTACATCATTTATAAAAATATAAAAATCATCTCTATGTGGTCCTATTGAAGTTAAACCTTTTTCCCTATCTTTTTTAAGATTATTTTTTAACTTTTGTAAGAAAATATTTTTAAAATCATCTGTATATTTGATTACAGAATCATATTTAAATTTTATTTTTTCATTTCCAGAAGTTATATCGCTATGTATATCATTTCCATAATAGTTTATTTTATCTATATATTCTAACCTCTTTTTAATAATATAATCAGCATATTCTACTAATTGTAAATCATATATCTCCAAAACATCTTGATTAAAGTTTTTTGATTTTAAAATTATATTTCTTTCATTCAATATTTTATTATATTGAACTAAACTAAAATAATATTTTTTATTTATTTGAGATAATTCCATATCTAAAAATTTTCTTCTTAATCTTGGAGATTCCTTTACAATTTTTAAATCTTCTGGAGAAAACATAACTACATTAAACGTTCCAAAAAGTTCTGCTATTTTATTTATTTTTATAGCATTTACCTTTATGGCCTTTTTTCCATCTCTTAATATTTTTATATCTATTTTTTTATCTAATCTATTTTTTCCTATAAGCAAACTTATATATGCCTCATTATTATCCCATCTTATTAAATCCTTATCTCTTGAAGTTCTATGAGATTTGGAAAATGCACAATAATAAATAGCTTCTAAGATATTAGTTTTACCTTGAGCATTATTACCTATGAACACATTAACATTTTTACTTAAATTTATTTCTAGCTGTTTATAATTTCTATAATTAGCTAGCATTATCGTCTTAATATACATAAAAATACACCTATATTAATTATATCATAATAAAAAAGCAAGTGCTTATTTATTAAAAATTAAATATTTATACTATTTCAAATTCTTGATTTTCAAATTCTATAATATCACCAATTTTTAACTTTTTTCCTCTTTGTAAACAAATTTCACCATTAACTTTTACTAATCCATCTTGAATATATATTTTTGCTTCTGATCCTAATGAAGCTATACCACTCCATTTTAAAAACGCATCTAATTTTATAAATTCTGTGCTTATTTCTACTTTATTCATTTTTAATGCATAAATATTAATAAATATTTATATCCTCCTTATCTCATTAGTCTTACTGGTAGTACTAAATATTTAGAATTTTCGCTGTCTTTTTCTTTGATTACACATGGACTAACTCCAGAAGTCATTTCCATAATCACTTCTTCGTCTTCCATATTTTTAAGAACATCTAATAAATATCTTGAATTAAATGCAATTTGTATTTCATCTCCTTGCAATTTCAAGCTAACTTCTTCCCTTACTTTTCCCAATTGAGAATTGGATGTTATTACCAATGTGTCTTCTGTAATATCTAATTTTATTAAATTAGTATTACCGTCTTTAGCCATAAGAGATGCTCTTTCAATACCATTTTGTAACTCTTGTCTATTAACATTAACTAATAATTTATGTTCTTGCGGTAATAGTGAATTATAATTTACAAATTTTCCATCTAATAGTCTTGATATAATTTTAGTATTTTCTAAATTAAACAATATATGATTATTAGTAAATGTTATATATACATTTTTTTCATTATCCTCTAATATTTTGGATACTTCAATTAACGTTTTACCAGGAATAACAACTTCAATATCAATATCTGTATCTAAAAATTCACTTCTTACTGCTAATCTATATCCATCAAGTGCTACTAAATTTAAATTTTTATTTTTAACCTCAAATAATATACCTTGTAATATTGGTCTTGTTTCATCTTGAGCTATTGCAAAAGATGTCCCTTTAATCATATTTTTAAGTATACTTTCATTTACTTCAACTTTTAGATTCTCATCTATATTAGGAAGTGACGGATATTCACTTGCATTCATATATACAACATTAAATATTGATTTTTCGCAAGTAATTTGTATTGATTCATTTTCTATTGTTTCTATTTTTATATCTGAATTAGGAAGTTTCCTAATTATTTCTCCAAACATTTTAGCATCAATAACAATTTCACCATTCTCAACAACATTAGCTTTTACCGTTGTTTGTATACTAAGATCCATATCTGATCCTATTAATGTTAGTTCACCATTTTTAGCATTTATATAAATACCATCTAATATTTGCATTGTTGATTTTCCTGTAATGGCCTTTTGTACTATTGATATACCTTCTAGTAATTTATGTTTTTCACATATAAAAATCATTTAAAATGTCCTCCTTATTATTCACATGTAAGTAAAGATATAATTAGAGTAGATATATATAAAATATATAGTAATAATAGTAGTAGGGAGTGTGAATATGTTGATAACACATTGTAACGTAGTATTATCAACATATTTTTATACAAAAATATTGTGGATAAGTCCGTAACAAATAGCTCATCTTATCCACAGTTTTCAACAGAATATTAATATAATATTGTTATCCACAAGTTATTCAATACTTATTATGTACATATGTTAATTAATTTTGAGTAACTTTTTTGGTGATATCAGCAACTGTATGCTGTAAGCTCTCATCGTTCTTTAGATTTTCAGAGATTTTTTCATAAGCGTGTATTACAGTAGTATGATCTCTTCCTCCAAATTCTTCTCCAATTTTAGGTAGAGACATATCAGTTAGTTTTCTAGTTAAATACATAGCTATCTGTCTAGGATAAGCTACATTTCTAGTTCTTCTTTGTGATTTTAAATCGTCTATTTTTAAATTAAAATAATTGGCAACTATTTCTTGAATAGAACCAATAGTTACGTGTTTACCTTGTTTTTTAGAGATTATATCTTTTAGAGCTTCTGATGCTAAATCTACAGTAACTTCTCTATTTGTAAGTGATGAGTATGCAATTATTCTTATAAGTGCACCTTCTAATTCTCTAATGTTAGATTTAATTTTTGTTGCTATATATCCCATAACTTCATTTGCTACATTTAAATTTTCAACATCAGCTTTCTTTTTAAGAATTGCCATTCTAGTTTCAAAATCCGGAACTTGAATATCAGCAATTAACCCCCATTCAAATCTAGATCTAAGTCTATCTTCTAATGTTGGGATTTCCTTTGGCGGACGATCTGATGATAGAATTATTTGCTTATTAGCATCATGTAAAGCATTAAAAGTATGGAAAAATTCTTCTTGGGTACGTTCTTTACCAGCGATAAATTGTATATCATCTATAAGTAGTACATCGACATTTCTATATTTATTTCTAAACTCTTCATTTTTATCATCTTTAATTGCATTAATCAGTTCATTTGTAAACTTTTCAGAAGATACGTAAACTACTTTTGCATTAGTATTATTTTGTAATATATAATGACCAATTGCATGCATTAAGTGAGTTTTACCAAGTCCTACTCCCCCATATATGAATAGAGGATTATAAGCTTTGGCTGGCGACTCAGCAACGGCTAAAGACGCAGCATGAGCAAATCTATTACTATTACCTATTACAAATGAATTAAAGGTATATTTAGGATTTAAAGTTGAAGACATTTCATCATTAACGATAATAGTTTTTTTAGAGTTTGATTTCATTTTATTATTAAGTTTTGTTTCATCATCGGAATAGTTGTCTTCGCTTTCAAGATCAGAAGCTATAAGAAATTCAATTTCATATAACTTTGAGCAAACTGCTTCTATAGAATTAGCAACTAAACTTTTATATCTTTTATCTAGAATATCTTTAGTAAAAGAGTTAGGAACGCTTATTTTTATACTTTTATCAGAAATAGAAATAGGTTCACAGCTCTTTATCCAAGTATTAAAGCTGACTTCGCTCATTTCGCCTTTTATAATATTTAGGGTTTTTTCCCATAATTGTTTAAGGTCAGCATCCATTTTTAATCCTCCAATATTATTTTAAGAAAAAATTTTTTTTTATTTAAAATATAAATTATTAACAAGATATCAACAAAATAATACAGAATATATTTTAATTGTTGACTAAGAGTATAAAGTTATACACATGTTGATAATTTATCTAAAAAATATATTATATAAAAAGTTATCAACAATAACAAATTTTAAGTATAAAAACATTACTAAAAGTAAATAATTTGGGATATAATAAGAAAATATAGTATAACATTAATTATGTTAAACTAAAAAATAAACAAGTTATGCACATATTTATCAACAGCTGTGGATAAGTTTTATTAAAAATAAGTTATTCACAGTTATAATATTTATAATAACATAAGTAATTGTGCATATTCAATAAGTTATCCACAAAAATATATCCATAAAAATATAATTATCAACAATTAGTATTATCTTGACAGAAAATTAGGATATATATATAATAGAAAGGTAAAATTTAAAATCACAGAAAGTATAGTTATTACTATAAATAATAAATTTAAGGGGGTGCATTTAAATGTTCATGACTTATCAACCAAAAAAGAGACAAAGAAAAAAGGAGCATGGCTTCAGAAAGAGAATGAGCACTCAATCAGGAAGAAACATTCTTAAGAATAGAAGACAAAAAGGAAGAAAAAAATTAACAGCATAAGGGCCGCATTAAGTGGCCTTTTTTCTGCAAATGCAGGAAAAAAAGGAGTATAGAAATACCTATGGTTTATAGATTGAAAAAAAATATAGAGTTTATAATTGTATATAAAAGAGCAAAGTCATTTGCTAATCATAACTTAGTTATGTATGCTTTAAAAAATAAAAGAAATAAAGACAAAAATGGCATGTTATATAGTAAAGTAGGGATTTCTGTAAGCAAGAAAGTTGGAAACAGTGTTGTTAGAAGTAGATGTAAGAGATTAATAATTGAAAGTTTTAGATTAAATTATAATAATATAACAAAAGGATATGATTATGTTTTTATAGCACGAAATCCTATGAGAGATAAAAATTATTTTGAGACCGAAAAGGCGATGAAGAATTTACTTAAAAAGGCAGGATTATATTTAGATGAAGAAGTTATTAATAAGTCTAATTAAATTCTATAGGGGATATATTTCACCTAGAAGAAATCCATGTTGTAGATTTACGCCAACTTGCTCACAGTATGCCTTAGATGCTATAGAAAAATATGGTGCTATTAAGGGAAGCTTAATGGCACTTTATAGAATATTAAGGTGTAATCCTTTTTGCAAAGGTGGCTATGACCCCGTAAAGTAACATATTTAGGAGGTACAGATTTTAATGTTTGAAAAGATAATTCAATTTATGGCTAATATATTTAATTATCTACATGATTTCATTGTTAGTATTGGAGTAAAAGATGTAGGATTATCATATGTATTAGCTATACTTGTATTTACATTGATTATTAGACTGCTTATATTGCCACTTAACATTAAAGCAGCAAAGTCAACTCAAAAAATGCAAGAAATTCAGCCAGAAGTTAAAAAACTTCAAGAAAAATATAAAGGCAATCCCGAAAAATTAAATGCAGAAACTATGAAGCTTTATAAAGAAAAAAATGTTAGTGTAGCAGGGGGATGTCTACCTTCATTACTACCATTACCTATATTGATGGCTTTATACTATGTATTTTTTAGAATAGATGGATTAAATGGAGCATCATTTTTATGGATTAACGATTTAGCTAGTAAAGATACTAAGTTTATATTGCCTATATTAGCTGCTTTATCAACATATTTACCTTCTTATTTGATGGCAAAAGCTACGCCTTCAGATAATTCGCCTATGAATATGGGAACTATGAGTTTAGTTATGGCATTCATGATGGGATTTATGTCATTGAATTTTAAATCAATATTAGTTTTATATTGGATAATAGGAAATATTATTCAGACTATACAAACATATTTCTTAAATTATAGACCTGCAAAGAAAAAATTAAAGGATGTAGAAGAAAATAGTAGCGTCCAATTTGAAAATAGTAATTTTGTTATGGATGTTGAAGCACCTAGTAATTTAGCTAGTACAAAGAAAAAAAAGAAAAAATAAATTTATTATTTAATATTTGCTTTGGATTAAGGTGGTGAATTAAGAGATGAAGTCAATAGAGTTAGAGGGAAAAACTGTTGAAGAAGCCTTAAAAAAAGCTTTAATTAAGCTAAATACAACAGAGAATATGGTTGAGGTTGAAGTTTTAGAAGAGGGTTCAAAAGGATTATTTAGTTTTATAGGCTCTAAACCAGCAAAAATTAGGGTAACTATTAAACGCAACTATATTGAAGAAATAAATAATTTTTTAAATGTAGTTCTTAAGACTATGGATATAGAAGCTGAAGTAGATATAAAAGAAGATAATAATATTATTAAAGTTAACTTATCAGGGAAAAAAGTAGGAGCAATTATTGGATATAGAGGAGAAACTTTAGATTCATTACAATGCTTAATATCATTAATGGTAAATAAAAATAATGATATTCCTTACAAAAGAGTTATTTTAGATATAGGAAATTACAGGAATAAAAGAGAAGAAACCCTTAAAAGAGTTGCAGAAAAAACTGCAGCAAAAGTAAAAAGAACAGGTAAGACATTTAAGTTAGAACCAATGAATCCTTATGAGAGAAGAATTATTCATTCTTCTCTTCAAGATAATGATTTTGTTTATACTTATAGTGAGGGGAATGAACCTTTTAGAAAAGTAGTAGTGGAATTAAAAAGAAATTAGTAAAAGAAAGCCCTTAAAGGCTTTCTTTTATTAATTTTACTAAGAAAATAATTATTTTGACTAATTTAATTTTGTTATGTAAAATCTATCTCAAGGTTATAATTAAATAATAATTTTAAAAATTATTTACGACAATTTACATAAATTTACAATATAAATATTAAATAAATAGTTATAATTGAGTAATAATTTATTAATTAATAACAACTTATAAATTAATAAATTAGATTTTTATTTGCAATTGTTTTGATATTTACTTTGATTGGTTATAATATTAAAAATAAATTACAAGATTAATTACATAAGGAGAATTTATATTATGAAAGATTTTGATACCATTTGTGGTATAGCAACGCCTATTGGAGAAGGTGGAATCTCTATTATTAGAATTTCAGGTAATAAAGCTTTAGATATAATTAATAAGATTTTTATCAGTAAAAATAGATTTGATATAAATAATATGAAAACTTATACTATGAAATATGGTAATATAATTGATTTGGAAAGCAAAGATATAATTGATGAAGTTATTATAAGCTATATGAAAGGCCCACATAGCTATACAACAGAAGATATAATAGAAATTAATTGTCATGGTGGAGTTATATCCACTAATAGTGTAATGGATCAAGTTATTAAAGCTGGAGCAAGATTAGCTGAACCAGGGGAATTTACTAAAAGAGCATTTTTAAACGGGAGAATTGATTTAAGTCAAGCTGAAGCTGTTATTGATATAATAAGAGCTAAAACAGACTTATCTATGAAATCAGCTATTATGCAAAGTAGTGGTGCACTTTCAAGCCAAATAACAGAATTAAGAAAGTATTTATTAGATGTTCTAGCATTAATAGAATACGGAATAGATTTTACTGAAGATGATGAAGAAATAGATGATAGTTTAATTATAAAAGCAAAAGAAGGAATATCTCAAACTATATTAAAAATAAAAGATTTATTAAAAAATGCTGATGAAGGAAAAATAATTAGAGATGGACTTAATATGGTTATTGTAGGTAAACCTAATGTTGGGAAATCATCACTGCTTAATATGTTATTAAAAGAAAAAAGAGCAATTGTAACAGATATACCTGGAACTACAAGAGATATAATTGAGGAATATTTAAATATAGACGGGATACCTATAAAGATAACTGATACAGCAGGAATTAGAGAAACTGAAGATACCGTAGAAAAAATTGGTGTTGAAAGGTCAAGAGAGAAAATTGAAGAAGCTGATTTAGTAGTATTGATTTTAGATTCTTCTAGAGAATTAGAAGAGGAAGATAAGGAAATAATTAATACTATAAAGGATAAAAATCACATAGTATTATTAAATAAAATAGATTTGGATAAGAAAATATCCGATATTGACTTAAATAATATAATTTTGATATCAGCAAAAACTGGTGAAGGAATTAATGAATTAAAAGACAAGATAAAAACTTTATTTTTCAATGGAACAATAAATAGTGAAAGTCTTATTGTATCTAATGTAAGGCATAAACAAGCACTTTATAGAGCATTAGAAAATTGTGAAGAAGCTTTTAATAGAATTAATGCCAATGAATATCTTGATTTAATTTCGATTTATGTAACATCTGCAATGAAATCATTAGGAGAGATAACAGGTGATGAATTAGAAGAAGATGTATTAAACAAGATTTTTAGCGAATTTTGTGTAGGAAAATAGGGGGGATAGTAAATGCAAGTAACTTATGATGCAGGAACATTTGATGTAATAGTTGTTGGAGCAGGTCATGCAGGATGTGAGGCTGCATTAGCTTCAGCTAGATTAGGTTTAAATACATTAATTTGCACAATAAATTTAGATTCAATAGCTATGATGCCTTGTAACCCTAATATTGGAGGAACAGCAAAGGGACATTTAGTTAGAGAAATTGATGCTTTAGGCGGAGAAATGGGAATAAATATAGATAAAACATTTATTCAATCAAGAATGTTAAACACATCTAAAGGTCCAGCAGTTCACTCATTAAGAGCACAAGCTGATAAAAAAGATTATCAATTTAGAATGAAAAAAGTATTAGAAGAACAAGAGAATCTTCAAATAAGACAAATAGAGGTTACAGACATTATAGCTGATGATGGAAAGATTACTGGAGTAGTAACAAAGAATGGTGCTGTTTTTAACTGTAAAGCTGTAATATTAGCAACAGGTACATATTTAAAGGGAAAAATTATAATTGGAGAGGTTAGTTACTCAGGTGGTCCAAATGGATTATTTCCGGCAAATGATTTATCACAATCATTATTAGATTTAGGAATTAATTTAAGAAGGTTTAAGACAGGAACACCAGCTAGAATTAATAAAAGATCTGTAGATTTTTCTAAGATGATTGAGCAAAAAGGTGATGACAATATAGTACCTTTCTCATTTATGAGCAGAAATGTTGATAGAGAACAGATATCATGTTATTTAACTTATACTAATGAAAATACACATAACATAATAAAGGAAAATATAGGGAGATCACCTATATATAATGGAACTATTAAGGGGATTGGTCCAAGATACTGTCCATCTATTGAAGATAAAGTTATGAGATTTCCAGATAAGTTACAACATCAAATCTTTGTTGAACCAGAAGGTACTGATACATTAGAAATGTATGTAGGAGGTATGTCTTCATCTCTACCAGAAGAAGTTCAAATTAAAATGCTTAGAACATTACCTGGTTTAGAAAAAGTAGAAATGATGAGAACTGCATATGCAATTGAATATGATTCAGTTGATCCTACCCAACTTAAACCAACCCTAGAATTTAAAACTATTAATGGTCTATATGGTGCAGGACAATTTAATGGTAGTTCAGGATATGAAGAAGCGGCTGCACAAGGACTAGTGGCAGGTATAAATGCTGCATTAAAAATAAAAGATCAAACCCCTATGATATTAACTCGTTCAGATGCATATATTGGAGTTTTAATTGATGATTTAGTTACAAAAGGTACTAATGAACCTTATAGAATGATGACATCAAGAGCTGAATATAGATTATTATTAAGACAAGATAATGCAGATTTTAGATTAACTGAAATAGGACATGAAGTTGGTTTAGTGACAAAAGAAAGATATGAAATATTTTTAAAAAGAAAAAATAATATCGAATCTGAGCTTGAAAGACTAAAAAACTTGAAAATAACTAATAAAAGAGAAGTAAATGAATTCTTAATATCATTAGGTTCATCAGAATTAAAAAAACCTATTAGTTTTTATGAATTAATAAAGAGACCGGAAGTTGATTATTTTAATTTAGTTGAATTAGATACTAACAGGGAAAATTTACCAAACGATATTGGCGAACAAATAAATATAATTGCAAAGTATGAAGGATATATAACTAATCAACTTGAACAAGTTGCACAGTTTAGAAAATTTGAGAAAAAATTATTACCTAAAGACATTGATTATAGTAATGTAAAGGGGTTAAGAACTGAAGCAGAACAAAAATTAAATAGTATTAAACCTATAAGTATTGGGCAAGCGTCTCGTATTTCGGGTGTATCCCCTGCAGATATTTCTGTATTACTTATTTATCTTGAACATTATTATAACAAACAAAATTCCTAGTATTGTATGGTAGTGTAATTTAAATTCATGTATTAATGTAGTTAATTATAAATTATTTGGATAAGATTTACTACTATTTAAGTTAATTGACACTGAACAAATGCTAATTTAATATAAATTACTTAATGCCCAGTGTCAATTATAATAAAAAATAGCGTAGCTAAAGTAATAATGTTATAAATATTGGCTAGCGGATAAATAATATTAATTTTCTTGGAGGTAATTATGGAATTTTATAATTTAATGGCTAAGGCTGCTGAGGATGTAGGATTAAAGTTAACAGAATCTCAATATGAGAAATTTATAATATATAAAGATCTTCTTAAAGAGTGGAATGAAAAAATAAATTTAACAGCTATCATTGAAGATGAAGAAATAATAAAAAAACATTTTATAGACTCTATTAAAGCATTTAAAAGAGAAGAGTTTAAACAGGCTAATACTTTAATAGATGTTGGAACAGGGGCAGGTTTTCCAGGAATCCCAATAGCTATTATGAGAAGTGAGATTAAAGTTACTTTACTAGATTCATTAAATAAAAGAGTTAATTTTTTAAACACAGTTATAAAGGAACTAAATCTTAAAAATGTTATAACTATTCATAGTAGAGCTGAAGATGGTGCTAGACAAAAAAATCTTAGAGAAAGTTTTGATATAGCTACATCTAGAGCTGTTGCTAATATGAGTGTATTATCAGAATTTTGTTTACCTTATGTTAAGGTAGGAGGACATTTTATTGCATTAAAGGGACCATCTGTAGATGAAGAAATAAAAGAGAGCAAAAAGTCAATAGCTACATTAGGTGGAACTCTAATTGATATATGTGAAGTTCAAATTGAAGATACTGAATTAAAACATAACTTGGTTATAGTTAAAAAGGTTAATGAATGTCCTAAAGCTTATCCAAGAAAAGCAGGTAATGTCACTAAAAAACCTATAAAATAAATATATTATTATTTTTATTTTTGTAGAAATATTAATAAAATTATACTAATTTGTTTTATAAAATAATTTTATAATTAAAGGAAAAATATGATTATTATAGAATAATAAAAATTATAGGCTTTTTAGGTTATTAAAGTAATTAATGAGGGATGGGTTGAGATAAATGAATAATGAAATAATTAAAATAAACATAGATAAGATAGTTCCAAATCTTTATCAACCACGTAAATATTTTAATGAAGAAGCACTTGGAGAATTATCACAATCAATAAAAGAGCATGGGATCATACAACCACTTACAGTAAGGAAAATGGGAGAGATCTATGAATTAGTGGCAGGTGAAAGAAGACTTAGGGCTGCAAAATTAGCTAATTTTGATTCAGTTCCATGTAATATAGTAAATATAACTGATTATGAATCGGCAGAAATAGCATTATTAGAAAATCTTCAAAGAGAAGATCTAAATTATATTGAAGAAGCAGAAGCTTATAATAATCTTCTTAATGATCATAATTTTACACAAGAAGATTTAGCAAAAAGAATGGGAAAAAAACAATCAACAATTGCTAATAAGTTAAGATTATTAAAATTAGATCCTAAAGTTAGATTATTATGTCTTG
Source organism: Clostridium sp. CTA-5 (assembly GCF_054768135.1). Lineage (NCBI taxonomy): Bacteria > Bacillati > Bacillota > Clostridia > Eubacteriales > Clostridiaceae > Clostridium > Clostridium sp. CTA-5. Next base: position 17,428 of record NZ_BAAAAT010000016.1, read on the forward strand.
AGAATAGTTTAACAGAAAGACATGCAAGAGCCCTTCTTAGCATTCCTAATTCACAACTTCAAATAAAAATTGTACAGAAAGTAATAAAGAACGGATTAAATGTAAAAAATACAGAAGAATTAATCAATAAAGAATTACTTAAAATAGCAGGAAAACAATTAAATGATAAAAAATCAAAAACCAATATAAAAGCAACACTACCTGCAAAGTTATATATGAATACAATAAAACAAGTACTTCAAAAATTTAATATACCTGCTGAATATAACTGTAAAGATGATGATGAATTTATTGAAGTAACTGTAAAAATCCCTAAAAATAAAAATTAAATTGTAAAACAAGTATTAAAATTTAATTTAATATTTTGATTATAGTTTATTTAAAAAAGGACAAAATAGTATATAAATTTATTGAAAATTATTTTTTAATAAATTTAAGTACTATTTTTTTTCATTTTTCCTACATTAATCTTTTAATATGTATTGAATATATATATAATGTTAATATGGGAGAGGGGGTGTAGGCTCTTATAGGGCTTAATTATGAAGACAGTTTGTATTTTTAATCAAAAAGGTGGAGTAGGTAAAACTACTACTAATATAAATTTATCAGGATATTTAGCTATGGCAGGATATAAAGTATTGACAATAGATATTGATCCTCAAGGTAATACTACAAGTGGACTTGGGTTAGATAAGAGAAATTTAGAGGTTTCAATGTATGATGTTTTGACCACAGATATATCAATTAAAGATTCAATATTAAGAACTGATTTAGTAGAAAATTTATTTATATCACCTTCAACTATGGAATTAGCTGGAGCAGAAGTTGAAGTAATAGGAAGAGAAGATAGGGAAAATATTATAAAGAGCAAATTAAAGGAAATTGAGGGTGAATATGATTATGTATTTATAGATTGTCCACCTTCTTTAGGAGTATTAACTATAAATGCACTGACATGTGCAGATTCAGTATTAATTCCAATACAATGTGAATTCTATGCACTGGAAGGGGTAAGTCAATTAGTTAATACAATCCAATTAGTTAAAAAGTCTTTAAATAAGAAATTAGAAATTGAAGGCGTAGTAATGACTATGTTTGATTATAGAACTAATCTTAGTAATGAGGTATTTAAGGAAGTTAAAAAATATTTTAAAAGTAAGGTCTATAAAACAACTATTCCAAGAAATATAAGATTAGCAGAGGCACCTAGCTTTGGATTACCGATTATGTTGTATGATGATAAATGTAAGGGTGCGGAGGCATATATTAATTTAAGTAAAGAATTTTTAAATAGACAGGAATAGGAGGGAATATTATGGGGAAAAAGTTTGGGTTAGGAAAAGGATTAGGTGCACTTATACCGGATGAGATTGAAGAAAAAGTTAAGGAAAAAAGTAATAACATTCTTATACCTATAAATAATATCAAAAGTGATATTGAACAACCAAGAAAGAATTTTGATTCTGAAAAAATTATTGAATTATCTCAATCAATTAAACTTCATGGAGTGATTCAACCTTTAATAGTTAGGGAAAAAGAAGAAAATCAATATATCATTGTTGCAGGAGAACGAAGATGGAGAGCTGCTAAATTATCAGGTTTAAAAGAACTACCATGTATAATAATGGATTTAAATGATAAAGAAATTTTAGAAATATCATTAATAGAGAATATTCAAAGAGAGGATTTAAATCCAATTGAAGAAGCTTTAGCATATAAAAAATTAATAGATGATTTTAAAATTACTCAATTAGAGTTAAGTAATAGAATAGGTAAGTCAAGAGTGGCTATTACAAATACGATGAGATTAATTAACTTAGATAAGAGAGTACAACAATATTTAATTGAGGGGATTATTACAGAGGGACATGGAAGAACACTTCTTAGTGTTGATAATAATGATTTACAATATGAACTTGCTCAACAAGTAATTGATAATAAATTATCTGTTAGAGAATTAGAAAAATTAATTAAAAATATAAATGAAAAGAAACCAAAGGATACCAAAGAGAAAGAAGCAAATCCATATTACCAAGATGTAAAAAATCAACTTCAAAATTATTTTGGAACAAAAGTAAATATACAAAATAAGAAAAATAAAGGTAAAATTGAAATAGAATATTATTCAGAAGAAGATTTACAGAGAATATTAGATATTATAGATATGTAACAAGATGTTTCACGTGAAACATTAAGGAAAGGAATGACGAAATTGAACACACTACTTAATACTATTAATCAGATTACACCATATCTAATAATAGGAATGGCCGTAATAATTGTTTTACTATTTATATTAATTATAGTGCTAATCAAATCAATTAATAAATTAGAAACTAAATATAGAAAATTAATGAGAGGCGCAAATAGTAAAAACTTAGAACAAATGTTAAATGAAAAGTTAGATAATATTGAAGAAGCAAAAAGCATATCTGAAAAAGCATTAGAGGAATGTGGAAGGTTAGAAAATAAAATAAAAGAATGTGTACAAAAAGTTGCAATAATGAGATATAAAGCTTTTGAGGATGTTGGAAGTGATTTAAGCTTTTCAATTGCTATGTTAGATGATAATAATGATGGTATAATATTAACAGGAATTTATGGTCGTCAAGAAAGTACTACATATGCAAAACCAATTGATAAGGGTATATCAAGATATGATTTATCTGAGGAAGAACTTTATGTATTAAGTGAAGCATCTAATAAATATAATAGTAAAAAAAATAAGTAAGTACATTAGTACTTACTTTTTTTACTTTCAATATGAAAAATTATTTATTAGCAAAAGATACAATATTACTGCTATTATCATGATAAAGATTAATATCTGTTGATTTTAATATAAAATGATATATTGCTCTAGATATTATATCTGATAACATCATAACAGTATTCAATCGAGTATTCTGTAAAACTAAAAAATCGAAACTGCTAGAAACATTAACTATACCAGTTATAGACATTTTACCTACTGCAGGAAGATTTTTATTTAGAGCTGCACCAGGCAAAATAGATTTTTTTTCTACAAATATCTTACCTATATTATGTATGCTACCTAAACAAGCGTCAATAGCAACAATATATGGATTTTTGAATTTAATATTTATTTCATCTAATTTTTTATTTAGATTTTTAGAATGGACAGGATCTTGCAATGTACCCAATATGTGAATATTATTTGCAGATAAAAAACGTAACTTATAGCCTACTAATGGTCCAAGAGAATCACCAGTAGATCTGTCAGTACCTATACAAAGAAAAACAATATTTTCACCAGAATCTAAAATAGGTTTTAGTTCTGCAATTAAATAATCACATATTTTTATATATGAAATAGAATTTGTTGAATCAATACATAATGTTTTACTCATAAAAAATCTCCTTTATTAAGAAATTATTTCCTAATAAAGGAGATTTTATTCATATATTAAATTATTATAACTATAAATTAAATTAATTTTATAATAATTTTTCAGTTTTTTATTTTAAGTAAATATAAATAATATTCTTAAATATAGGTATTTTTTATACTATTTTTGATAAATTTACTTAGAAAATTATTTTATTTTCGGCAATTTTATTTAATATATTTAAAGTATATTTAATATCATTTATAGATGTAAAATAACTAATACTCAATCTAACAGTACCATTAGGGAAAGTTCCAATGGTTTTATGAGCTAAAGGGGCACAGTGTAAACCGGTTCTAGTTTTTATATTATTACACTCTAAATAATATCCAACTTCTGAAGGCTCAAAATCATCAATATTTATAGATACACAAGTTGTTGAATTTTTTGCAGATAAATCTCCGTAAACTGTTAATTTTTTTATATTTAATAAACCATCTATTAAAGACTTTAATAAATAATTATTATGTTCATATATTGTATTTAAACCTACTTTGTTAATATAGTTAATTCCTTCAGACAATCCGACAATCCCAGGTATATTCAATGTACCGCACTCAAATTTATCTGGTAAAAAATCTGGTTGATATAGTGAATGTGAAGAACTACCAGTCCCACCTTGAAATAGGGTATTACATGATTCATTAAATTCATCAGTTAATATAAATCCACCTATTCCTTGAGGACCTAACAAACTTTTATGACCAGTAAAAGCTATTGCACTAGCATTAATTTCTTTCATATTAATATCAAGAACTCCTGCTCCTTGCGAAGAATCAACAATAAAAAATATATTATTTTTATTACATATATTACCAATAAGTTGTATATCTTGAATAGAACCTGTAATATTAGATGCTTGTGTAAGAATTACAAGTTTTGTTTTAGAATTTATTTTAGCTTCTAAATCTTTGGGATTAATAAATCCTAATGAATTAGCTTGTATTATATCTACACTTATACTATGATGTTCTTTCATATCAAACAGTGGTCTAATTACAGAATTATGTTCCATTGAAGAAGTGATAACGTGATCTCCTGGTTGTAATATACCTTTAATCAAAATATTTAATGAAGTGGTAACATTATTTGTAAAAATAATATTTTTAGGACTATCAAATCCAAAAAAGTTTGAAATGGTATCTCTAGCATCATATAATATTCTATTACTTTGCATAGAGTTGCTATAATTCCCTCTATTAGCATTTCCACCAATATTAAGCATATAATTATACATTGCATCAATAACTTCTTTTGGCTTTGGAAAAGTTGTTGATGAATTATCTAAATAAACTTCCATATAAATACACCTCTAAAAAATAAATTTCACGAATCCCCAAATAATAAATATTATTCCAAGTATGAAAAGAAAATAATTTAATAATTTTGATATAGTATTAGAAAAATCACCTTTTAACATTTTAAAACCTTTAATTGCTAATAAATTAAGCACAAAAAACCAACTTAGACTACCTAAAAACATAGAAGATAAAGCTAGAGTAAAATATATATCGCCTTTAAGTCTCCAAACACTTAACATTGTACCGCTTAGTGCAATCCATAATGATGGAGTAGTCGGATTAAAAAATGTTATAAAAAATCCGGTAAGGAAACTATGACCGTTTAAAAAGCTATTAGTAGACGACTTAGTATTTAATTTATTTGTAGCTTTGTTTAAATCAGATGATTTTCTAGAAATTATATTAAATAATATAAGTACAAATCCAGATACTATCCAAAATAGACCTTCAAATCTTTGATTATCATTTAATATCTTAAATAATCCTAAGTTTATAATTATTATATATAAAAGGTCAGCACATACTGCTCCAAATGATACTTTATAACCTTCTTTAAATCCATCAGAAATAGATCTATTTATTGATTCAACGCCAGAAGGTCCTAATGGAATTGAAGCAAAAAAGCCAGTAAAAAAACCTATTAATATAGGCCATATAGGCCTAAAAATAAAGAACAAAGATAACATAATAAATACTCCCTATAATTGTAGTCATATATAATTATAATGTAATATAGATAATTATTCATTATAATTATTATTTAAAAATAGTAAAAAACAGATATAATAATATATAAGCAATATTTATTACAAGGTAGGTGTGAGATGAGTTATTATATTATAGTTTTTAAAAATACTTATGATGCAATGGCATCAGAAAAGATCTTAGAAAAATCTAATTATAAATTTAGAATAATGCCAACCCCAACATCAATAACTAAAAGTTGTGGTATATGTGTAAGAATAGATAATAAAACAGATATAGATAAAATAATTAAAGAAGAAACTTTTGAATATAAAGAAATATATTTGAAGGATAAAGAAGGATATAATTTAATTTAAAGAGCTGATTGGGGTGTGATAATTATATAATGTTTAATTATTTAATACAATTTGAATGGAGTCAAGATAATATTAAGATAGGAAATATATTAATAAAATTGGCTGATTTAGAAAATTTGATTAATAAATTTTTTATGATTATATCTACAATTATTTTAATGTATATATCAATTAAATTAGGAAATTATTTAATTAAAAAGTTCGTAGATAGACAAATAAAAAGTAATACAATGTTATCATTAGATACACAAAGGGCAAAAACACTTGGAGAAGTTTTAAAAAGTGTATTAAAATATTCAGTATATTTTTTAGGAATAGCATCAATTTTATCTAATTTATTTAACGGGATGTCTTTTACATTTGCAAGTATTGGTGGAGTTGCAGTTGGTTTTGGAGCACAAAGCCTAGTTAAAGATTTAATAAATGGCTTTTTTATTTTATTTGAGGATCAATTTGGTGTTGGTGATCATATAACAATAGGGGCATTTGAGGGAATTGTAGAAAGTATTGGTATTAGAACAACTGTAATTAAAGATTTTTCAGGAGATGTCCATTCTATACCTAATGGTTCTATAGTTCAAATTACTAACCATTCAAGAGATAATATAAGATTTATAGTAGATGTAGATATTGCTTATGAGGAAAATATAGATAATGCTATAAATGCTATTAAGAAGGCATGTGAAAAATTTGAAGAGGAAAATGAAGATATAAGAGAACCTATACAAGTATTAGGAGTAAATGCTTTAAACGCTTCTAGTGTTACAATAAGGGTAATAGGTAAAGCAAAACCACTTAAACAATGGGGAATGGAAAGAGAATTAAGAAAATTAATAAAAATAAAATTAGATGAAGATGGTATAGAAATACCTTATCCTAAAACTCAACTAATTAATATTAATTTGGAAGAGGGGGAAATTTAATGATAGATACATTTGAGCTTGGTGAAATAGTACAAATGAAAAAAAAGCATCCATGTGGTTCTTATGAATTTGAAATAATAAGAGTGGGAGCAGATATAAAAATAAAATGTACAGAATGTGGGAGAATTATTATGATTCCTAGAAGTAAATTCCAAAAATCAGCAAAAAAAGTAGTAAAAATTGAAAATTAGTATAAAAAGTAAAAAAAACTTGAATTGATTATTTTAAGCTGATATAATTATAAATTGTAATCCCTGCTGTGGAAAACACAGCCGTTAGTCCAAAGGAGGTGAAAATGATGAGAAAATACGAAACTATATTTATACAACACCCATCATTCGATGAAGAAACTGTAAAGGCAAACATCGAAAAGTTTAAAGGTGTTATAGAAAATGGTGGAGGAACAGTAGACAATGTTGATTTTTGGGGTAAGAGAAAGCTTGCTTACGAAATCTCAAAGGTTAATGATGGTTACTACACTCTAGTTAACTTTACTGCAAATACTGAATTACCAAGAGAATTAGATAGAATATTCAGAATCACTGATGGTATTATAAGACATATCATTGTTAGGGAAGAAGTTTAAGGTGGTGTTGTAAATGAATAAAGTAGTTCTAATCGGAAGATTAACTAAAGATCCAGAACTAAGATTTACGCCAGGAAATGGCACAGCAGTAACGACTTTAACATTAGCAGTTGATAAATATAATGCTAAATCTGGTCAAAGAGAAGCAGACTTTGTACCTGTAGTAGTATGGGGCAAACAAGCGGAAAGTACCGCAAATTACATGAGTAAAGGTAGTCAAATGGCTATTAGCGGTAGAATTCAAACCAGAAATTATGAAGCAAAAGACGGGACAAAAAGATATGTAACAGAAGTAGTTGCTACAGAAGTACAATTCTTAAGTAAAGGAAATGCTTCAGGAAATGCTGGAACTGGTTATAGTAACGGCAATGAATATTCAGCACCGTCAAGCAATCCGTTTGATGGTATGAACTTTGAAGAGGATATAACTCCAGTAGATGATGGAGATATGCCATTCTAATTTTAAGGTAAGGAGGGAATAAAATGAGCAGAGAAGATAATAGAAGATCTGGCGGAAGAGCTAGAAGATCTAGAAAGAAAGTTTGTGCTTTTTGTGCAGATAAAGCAGAATCTATAGATTATAAAGATATAAATAAGCTTAGAAAGTACGTTACAGAAAGAGGTAAGATTTTACCAAGAAGAATTTCTGGAACTTGTGCTAAGCACCAAAGACAATTAACAGACTCAATCAAAAGAGCAAGAAATATCGCATTATTACCATTCACAACTGAATAAGATAATAATGACTCCCCTGAGAAATCAGGGGTTTTTTTATACGAAAAATTAGATCAAAATGGAAAATAAATACAAATAAATATTATAATGCCTTGCATTACTAGTTAAAAAAATTTAAAATAAGTATACAAGGACTGAGATAAGAGGTGATATAGATGAAGAAAGAAGAATTAAATATAATGACTAGTGTTAAAATAATAGAAAATTTAAAAGCACAATTACTTTGTATTATTGGTGAATTTTTTAGATTACTAACCAAAGGGAGTAATATAGCTCATAATTCCATATTAGATTGTATCTCAGGTGCAATAAGTATATTATATGTTCTTGCAGAAAAATTAGGGTATTCTTTCGCAGAAGTTGATCATACAATGAAGAAAAAATTAGAATTAGGAATACGTGCAGAAGATGAAGTTGAAAAAGATGGTAGGAGTTTAAGTAGATTAAAATTATATATTAATAATAGGAGAGATTATTAATAAAGTAGGAGGCTTTTTATGAAAAGAGTAACGATTATAAAAAGGTTACTTAAGCCTATTATATTGATTATGAGTTCATTAATTTTATGTTATTATAATTATATAGGAATAGCATTTATAATTTTTTTAATTTACTTGTTGGATAATTTTTATCAGTTAAATTATTATTGGAACCGTGAAAATAATATTAATGAATTTATAGGAACTCTAGATAAGGGAATAGAAAATAATATATTTCAATTTGTATATCCATTAGCTTTAGTAGAAAAAAATGGAGATATTATGTGGAGTAATAATATTTTCAATAATATAAAATCGAATGAAGAATCTTTAGATAAAAATATTTTAAGTATTGCTAGAGGTCTAAATTTAGAACGTATTTTTAGTGATGAAAGTAAACATCAGAGGTTAAAAATAAAAGGTAAATTATATGATACTTATGCAACTAAAATAAAACTTAAAGATAGAGAAGATTTATACTTAGTATATTTTAATGATATAACAGAGCTTATAGGATATGAGACAACAAAAGAAAGCATCATGTTAATTGAGGTAGATAACTTTAGCGAGGCTTTAGATACTACTGAAGAAGGCAATAGACCATTATTAGTAGCAGAAATAGAAAGAACTATAAATGCATATGCTAATAATTTAAAGGCAATGATTAAAAAATATGATACTAATAAATATGTATTATCAATTCAAGATAATTATATAAAAAAGCAAATCGATGAAAAATTTAAATTATTAGATGACATTTCCAATATAGACAAAGGAAATAAACTAGAAGTTACTTTAAGTATTGGAGTTGGAAGAGGTGGAGTATCACCATCAGAAAATTATAAATATGCTAATACAGCTAAAGAACTAGCGCTAGGTAGAGGTGGAGATCAAGCTGTAGTGAAAAATAAGGATGAAATAAAGTTTTTTGGTGGAAATACTAAAGAAATAGAAAAAAGAACTAGAGTTAGAGCAAGAGTAGTAGCACATGCATTAACTGAGTTAGTGTATGTAAGTAGCAAAGTATATATAATAGGACATAAGAACCCTGATATGGATTGTTTTGGAGCAGCTATGGGTCTATCTAGTGTTATTAAACAAATTGGTAAATCATGCAAAATAGTTTTGCAAAATGATATAAGTGCTATAGAATATTATTTAGATAACCTTATGGATGAGACTAAGTATAGTGATTTATTTATATCAGCTGAAAAAGCTAAAGCGGAATTAGATGATGAAACTTTAATAATAGTAGTAGATGTTCATAATAAAAGCTATGTATTAGATTTAGAATTAATTAATAAAGCAAAAAGGAAAGTAATAATAGATCATCATAGAAGATCAGCAGATATGATTGAGGGGGATATATTAAATTACATAGAGGTATATGCTTCTTCAACATCAGAAATGGTAACTGAAATTATTCAGTATATGGTTGATAGACCTAAATTAACAGCAATAGAAGCAGACGGTTTATTGGCAGGAATATTTATGGATACAAAAGGTTTTTCATTCAAAACAGGTGTAAGAACATTTGAAGCTGCATCATTTTTAAGAAAAGCAGGAGCAGATACTATTGAAATTAAGAAAATGTTTAGTGATAATTTAGAAAATTATATTCTTATTGCAGAAACAATAAAATCAGCAGAAGTAAATAAGAATATAGCTATTGCAATATGTCCTAAAAACGTAGATACTGTAATTGTAGCAAAATCAGCAGATGAACTTTTAAATTTATCGGGTATTAATGTATCATTCGTTTTGGCACAAGTTAATGAAGATGTATATATTAGTGGAAGATCAGCTGGAGAAATTAATGTTCAAGTTGTATTAGAAGCTTTAGGTGGCGGTGGCCATATGAATATAGCAGGTGCAAAAGTATCAAATGCACAAATAGAAGATGTTATTTATGATTTAAAAGAAACAATAAAAAAATATTTAAAGGTAGGAGACTAATTATGAAGGTTATTTTATTACAAGATGTTAAAAAATTAGGTAAAAAAGGTGATGTTATCGAATCATCAGATGGATATGCAAGAAATTTCTTATTTCCTAGGAAATTAGCACAAGAAGCTACAGAATCTAATATGCATATATTAAATAATAAAAAAGAAAATGAAAGAAAACAAAAATTAGCTGAACTTGAAGCAGCGCAAAAATTAGCTGGAGAATTAAAAGGAAAAGAGATAACAATAAAAACTAAAACTGGGGAAAATGGAAAATTATTTGGGGCTATAACAAGTAAAGATATTTCAGCGTTAATAAAGACTGAATATAAGGTTGAAATAGATAAAAAGAAAATAGTTATGGATACAATAAAATTATCAGGAAATTATGAAATAGAAGTTAAACTATATCCAGAGGTTAGTACAAAAATGAAAGTAATAATAGTTCCACAGCAATAAGGAGGACTTGTTTTGAATTCAAATGAAGAGACAAATTTATTAAAGGATATAATGGATGGTAATTTATCTTTAGAATCTCAAATAGATTCTTTATTTAATATAATTAAAAATATTTTAGATAAAGGTGCATTAAAATCTAGAACAATTAGATTTAAATTAGATAAATATATAAATTCAACTAATAGTTGTGAAAGAATATTTGCTTTAAATACCATTTTATCTGAAGGGGAAGGGTTAAAGAAAATCCCTAAAGAAGAGGAATTAGAGCAAGCTATTAAAGATACAATAAATTTAGTTGTTGATGAAATTGCGAGAAAATATGTTCAAAGTAAGATAGAAATGAAAGTTGAACAGGCAATTATAGAGAAGCAAGAAAAATATATTGATGAAGTAAAACTTTCAATTATTAAAAAAGAAAAAGGTATTGAAAATAAAAAAACTTTAAATAAACTTGAACATTTAGTTGATTTAGATAATAAAGTGACCAGCAAAAATATAATGAGCTTCTTAAGACCAGAGAGTTTTGAAGAAGTGGTAGGTCAAGAAAGAGCTATTAAATCATTAATTTCAAAACTTTCTTCACCATATCCACAACATATAATTTTATATGGGCCACCAGGTGTAGGGAAAACTACAGCAGCAAGACTTGCACTTAAAGAATCAAAAAAATTAGATTTTACACCATTTGATGATAAATCAAAATTTGTTGAAGTTGATGGTACTACTTTAAGATGGGATCCAAGAGAAATAACAAATCCTTTATTAGGATCTGTACATGACCCAATATATCAAGGAAGTAAAAGATATTTATCAGAATCAGGAATACCAGAGCCTAAACCAGGTTTAGTTACTGAAGCTCATGGTGGTGTATTATTTATTGATGAAATAGGAGAATTAGATCATATACTTCAAAATAAACTTTTAAAAGTGTTAGAAGATAAGAGAGTTGAATTTTCATCATCATACTATGATCCAGATGATGAAATGACTCCTAAATATATAAAGTATCTTTTTGATAATGGAGCACCAGCTGATTTTGTTTTAATTGGTGCTACAACAAAGAGTCCTAGTGAAATTAATCCAGCTTTAAGATCAAGAGCTACAGAAGTCTATTTTGAGCCATTATCATCAGATGATGTAAAACTAATAGTAGAAAAGGCGGCTCAAAAATTAAAAGTTACATTAGAAAATGGAGTTGCTGATAAGATTAGCAATTATACATTTGAAGGTAGAAAAGCTGTAAATATATTAACAGATGCATATGGATATGCTTTATATATGCAGAAGGAACTTACTGATAGTATAGAAATAAAATTAGAACATTTAAATGAAGTACTTTCAGTAGGAAGATATACCCCTTTTGAAAGATTTGAAAATTCTGAGGAACATGAAATAGGTCATATTTATGGGCTAGGTGTAAGTGGATTCTTAGGATCTACACTTGAAATTGAGGCTAGTGTTTTTGAAGCCAAAAAGAAAGGTAGCGGTGTAGTTAGATTCAATGAAACTGCTGGTTCTATGGCAAAAGATTCTGTATTTAATGCAGCTTCAGTAATAAGAGCAATAACTGATAAAGATGTAAAAGATTATGATATTCATGTTAATGTTATAGGTGGAGGGAAGATAGATGGTCCGTCAGCAGGAACAGCTATTACTTTATGTATAATAAGTTCATTGCTTAAAAAGCCTATAAAACAAGATATAGCTATAACAGGTGAGATATCTTTAAGAGGTAAGATAAAACCTGTAGGTGGGATATTTGAAAAAATATATGGTGCTAGAAGAAAAGGAATAAAGAGAGTTTTAGTTCCAAAAGATAATGAAAAAGAAGTTCCTTTGGGTCTTAAGGATATTGAAGTTATTCCAGTAAGCACTATAGAAGAAGTTATTGATATTGTATTTAAATAATAAATAGGCTTCCTTGTAAGGAAGCTTATTTTAAATTATTAAAGTATATTTATAAACTATTATTTTCTTTAATGTATCTAGAAGATAGAGTAAAATTAGATTAAGTTTAATTTGATTTTAAATAAAAGTTTTTAATTTTTAAGGGAGGAGGAGTAGCGTTTGGAAAATCAGATTATGAGGAGTTTGCCACAGAGTATAGAAGCAGAACAATCAGTAATAGGTTCTATGATAATAGATAAAACAGCTATTGCTAAAACTTTAGAACATTTAGAAGAAGAAGATTTTTATAGAGATGGACATAAAATAATATTTAGAGCTATATTAGATATGTTTAAAAAAGATATAGCAATAGATCTAGTAACTCTATTAGAACATTTAAAAAGTATAGATATGCTTGAAAGGGCTGGGGGAGTAACTTATATAAGTGAAATAAGTTCATCAGTTCCTACTACAGCAAATTTAACTTCATACATAAAAATAGTAGAGGAAAAATCTATTTTAAGAAAACTTATAAAAGCTTCAACATCAATAATTGAAGAAAGTTATAATAAGCAAGGTGAAGTAGAAGATGTATTAGATATAGCGGAGAAGAAGATATTTGATATAGCAGAAAAGAAAACTTCAAAAGACTTTGAACCCTTAAGTGATGTTTTGGAAAGAGGATTTCTTGAAATTGAGAGACTTTTTAATAATAAAGGTGAAATTACAGGTGTAGGATCTGGATTTAGTGATTTAGATGCTAAAACATCTGGTTTTCAAAAAGGTGATATGGTTCTTATAGCTGCTAGACCATCTATGGGAAAAACAACATTTGCACTTAACATAGCAGAACATGCAGCATTAAGAGAAGGAAAAAGTGTAGTTATCTTTTCATTAGAAATGTCTAAAGAACAATTAGCTTACAAATTACTTTGTTCTGAAGCTAATGTTGATATGTTAAGATTAAGAACTGGTGAACTAGATGATAAAGATTGGGAAAATATCGCTAAGGCAACAGGCCCATTATCTAAGGCTAAAGTATATATTGATGATACAGCCGGAGTATCTGTTATGGAAATGAGATCTAAATGTAGAAGATTAAAAATTGAATACGGAATAGATTTAATTGTTATAGACTATTTACAACTTATGTCTGGAAGTTCTGGTAGCGATAATAGACAACAAGAAGTATCAGAAATATCTAGATCGATTAAAGCATTGGCTAAAGAAATGGAATGCCCAGTAATAGCATTATCTCAATTATCGCGTGCACCTGAACAAAGAGCTGACCATAGACCTATGCTATCAGACTTAAGAGAATCAGGATCTATTGAACAAGATGCCGATGTTGTTATGTTTTTATATAGAGATGAATATTACAATAAAGAAACAGAAGATAGAAATATGGCAGAATGTATAATAGCAAAACAAAGAAATGGTCCAGTAGGTACAGCTAAATTAGCATGGCTTGGTCAATATAGTAAATTTGGTAATTTAGATGTAATTCACAAAGAATAAAGATATAAATTAGTATGATAATAGTTATACTAATTTATATCTAATTATTTAATATATATGTTCCTTTATGTTACTAATAAGTTATATCATTTATAAATGTTTTAAGATTTATATTAATAAAAAAAATTCTATTGGAACTTATATATTTTTATAAAATTTTAGGTATAATAAGTTTAACCTTATCTTTGTAATCATAAAGGAAACTTTTATCTAAATTAATATCTTTTAAATAAAACATTCTTTTTACAGAACAATTTAAATCTTGAGTAATTTTATTAATTTCAAAAACCAAAAAATTATTTTTATAATATATTTTTAAAAAGTTATCTTTGTAGGAAAAGAAATAAATATCAATATAATAAGCTTTAGATGTTTCTTCTATATTAATAGAAGGAGCTTTTGATTTTACAATAGTTTCATCTAAAAATAAATCAATAAACTCTTCTTTATTTATTAAAGAGTTAGAGTGAATTATAGAAGTTTTGTTCATAGATATAACCTCCCTTCTAACATAAATATATTTTATGAAATAGAAGACTAGCTATACTATGATTATAGTGGAGGAAAACTTAAAATTAGAATTTATAATAAAAAATTGGGGGAAAATTATGAATAGAAGAATTGGATTTATAGGTTGTGGAAATATGGGAAGTTCGATTGTAGGTGGATTAATTGCATCAGGATTTGCAAAGAATGATCAAATAATTGTTTCTACTAAAACTGAAGCTTCAGCTAAAAAATTAGAAGATGATTTTAAAATAGTAGCAACTTTAGATAATAATTATGTTGCTAAAAATTCGGACGTATTAATTTTAGCTATAAAACCATATATGTTTAAAGATGTTATTGGAGAAATTAAAGAGAATTTAAGAGAAGACCAAATAATAATTAGTATAGCTGCTGGAATTAGTATTAAAGATATGGAAGATTTGATAGGTAATGAGTATAAAATAATAAGAAGTATGCCTAATACACCAGCACTAGTAGGCCAAGCGATGTCAGCTGTTTGTCCAAATAAAAATATTACAAAAGAAGATATGGAATATTGTACAAAAATATTTAAAAGTTTTGGAGAGTGTGTGACACTTGAAGAGAAGGATTTTCATGGATTTATTGCTTTATGTGGTTCTTCACCAGCATATATTTTTATGTTTATAGAAGCAATGGCAGATGCAGCAGTTAAACTTGGTATAAGTAGAGATAAAGCATATAAAATGGCTGCTCAATCTTTACTTGGATCTGCAAAAATGGTTTTAGATACAGGTAAACATCCAGGAATATTAAAAGATATGGTATGCTCTCCAGGAGGAACTACAATAGATGCAGTTGCTGAATTAGAAAAACAAGGTTTTAGAAATTCAGTTATAGAAGCGATGGTTAAATGTGCGGAAAAATCTAAGAGTATGTAATGCTGAGTAGAAGAAAATATTTTTTAGTAGATATATATGGCTATATAAAATTTTTATTTTAATTATTAAAAAATAAAAATCTATTATTCATCGGTTTTGTGAATAAAAATTTAAATTTTATTTGGGGATAATTTTTAATATATAAATTTGTGGATAAAGTTTAAAGAAAAAATCTTGTGGATAAATTTAATTTTTTTTCATGTGGATAATTTTTTAAAAAATTATTGTGAATAAAATTTAGAGTTTATATGAAAAAGCACCGTGATTTAATTTATAGATATCACAGTGCTTTTAAATTTATAATTATATTTATATACGAGAAACTCCACTTTCAATTGCAGCTTTTTTAACTGCTTCTGCAACAAGAGTTTGAACATTTAAATCGAAAGCTTTTGGAATTATACAATCAGGATTTAAATCTTTTTTATCTACAGAATTTGCTATAGCGTAAGCCGCAGCAACTTTCATATCTTCATTAATTTCTGATGCTCTAACATCTAATGCACCTCTAAAAACTCCAGGAAAAGCTAAAACATTATTTATTTGATTAGGATAATCGGAACGACCTGTACCCATAACCTTAATTCCAGCTTCTTTTGCATCATTAGGGAATATTTCAGGTGTTGGATTTGCCATTGCAAATATTATTCCATCTTTATTCATAGTTTTAACCATTTCTTTTGAAACTATGTTAGGAGCAGAAACACCAATAAATACATCTGCATTTTTAATTGCATCCTTTAATAAACCATCTTCATTATTTGGATTAGTTAATTGAGCTAACTCTTCCATATAAGGATTATTTGATGATTTATTTTTTGTGATTACTCCATTTATATCACACATTATAATATTTTTTACGCCAGATGAAAGGAGTAATTTGCATATAGCAGTTCCAGCTGCACCTGAACCATTTATCACTACTTTTATATCTTTTAAATTTTTATTTACTATTTTTAATGCATTTATTAAACCTGCTAAAACAACAATAGCAGTTCCGTGTTGGTCATCATGAAATACAGGTATATCTAATTTTTCTTTTAACCTTTTTTCTATTTCAAAACATCTAGGAGCAGCAATATCTTCTAAATTTATGCCACCTAAAGTTGGAGATATATTGCAAATAGTTTTAACAATTTCATCTATATCTTTAGTATCTAAAACTATAGGAAATGCATCTACATTTCCGAATTCTTTGAATAGAACACTTTTACCTTCCATAACTGGTAATGAAGCAAGTGGACCAATATCTCCAAGGCCTAAAACGGCAGTACCATCAGAAATGACAGCTACTGAGTTCCACTTTCGAGTATAGATATATGCTTTGTTAGGATCTTTATGTATTTCACGACAAGGCTCTGCAACACCTGGAGTATATGCAAGACTTAAATCATTAGCATTTTCAACTTTACAAGTTGATTTAATTTCTATTTTACCTCTTTTTTCTTCATGGAATTTTAAAGATTCTTCATAAATGTTCACAAAAACACCCCTTAAATTTTTAATAAAAGTTAGATATATTACATCTGAAAAACTGTTATTGTATAAATCAAATTATAATTAATTGACCAATATAATCTAATTATACGAATTATTATGAAAAAAATCAAAAAAATATTCGATATATGGTTGACCATAAGAAACTACTTTGCTACTATTTAGAAGGAGAATTTATTTTTTGTATATAAGTATATCTCTAAATTTATTTTTTACTTATATTTAAAATAAATGTATAAATCTCTAAAGAATAATTTAAATTAAAGCTAAAAGCTTATTATTTAAGGAGGCAAACACATGTCAGCATTTATTGTTTTAGGAGCCCAATGGGGAGATGAAGGAAAAGGAAAGATGACAGACTATCTAGCAGAAGAGGCAGATGTAGTAGTTAGATTTCAAGGAGGAAACAATGCTGGTCATACTGTAGAAGTTGGCGATAAGCAATATAAACTTCACTTAATTCCATCAGGAATTTTATATGATGACAAACTAAATGTAATAGGAAATGGAGTAGTTGTAGATCCTAAGGCTCTATTTGAAGAAATAAATTATTTAGAAGGTGTAGGAGTTAGTGTTACACCAGAAAAATTAATAGTAAGTGATAGAGCACAACTTATAATGCCATATCATAAAGTACTAGATGTGTTAAAAGAAAAAGCAAGAGGTAAAAATGACATAGGAACTACAGGAAAAGGTATAGGACCATGTTATACAGACAAATATGAAAGATGTGGAATTAGAGTCTGTGACCTTATGCATGAAGATGTATTTATTGAAAAATTAAGAGAAAATATAGATATGAAAAATGATTATATAACTAAAGTATTAGGAGGAGAACCTCTAAACTTTGATGAAATATTAAAGGAATATTTAGAGTTTGGTAAAAAATTAAAGCCATTTGTTCAAGATACTTCTGTTAGTGTATTTAATAAAATCAAAGAAGATAAGACAGTATTATTTGAAGGTGCACAAGGTATGCTTTTAGATATCGATTATGGAACATATCCTTATGTAACATCATCTAATACAACAGCAGGAGGAGTATGTAGTGGTATAGGAATAGGACCTAATATGATAACTAATGCTGTAGGAATAACAAAAGCATATACTACAAGAGTTGGTAAAGGTCCATTCCCAACTGAGTTACTTGATGAAACTGGTGATTGGATAAGAGAAAAAGGTCATGAATATGGTGTAACTACAGGAAGATCAAGAAGATGTGGATGGTTGGATTTAGTTATAGTTAAAACTGCTGCAAGAGTAAGTGGATTAACTTCATTAGCTATTACTAAAATTGATACATTAGCTGGTTTAGAAAAAATTAAAGTATGTGTTGGATACAAATTTGATGGTAAAGTTATTGATTACTTCCCAGCAAGTTTAGAAGATTTAGCTAAATGTGAACCAGTATATGAAGAATTTGATGGTTGGGATGATACTGTAGCAGATGTTAGAAGCTATGATGAATTACCTGATAATGCAAAGAAATACTTAAAGAGAATAGCAGAATTTACAGAAACTAAGATTTCAATAGTTGGAGTTGGTCCTAAGAGAGATCAAACTATGAGAATAGATACTATATAATAATTTATGGTTCTATTTCCTTGACTTTACTTTTAGTATAAAATATAATTCTTTGTAGATAATATTTGTAAGAATTTATTTTATAAACAAAGAAGGTGAAATGTATGATAACAAAGGACATGACAATTGGTGAAGTTGTTAAAAATGATTCATCTAAAGCTGAAGTACTAATGACTTTTGGAATGGGATGTGTTGGATGTCCATCAGCTCAAGCAGAAACTATAGAAGAAGCTGCTATGGTACATGGAATAGATTTAGAAAAATTATTAGAAGCATTAAATAAATAGTATAATTTAAAAAGAGATTTCCTTTCATTAAGGAAATCTCTTTTTATTATATTATTTATTTTTACTTATATTAAAAAAATTTTTTATATTGTAGTATAATTTAATTTATAAGAAAAATTTTCAAAATAAATTAAAATTATAGTTATAATAGTTTTTTTATATAAGTTCCTCACTATACTGGTAAGTCATACTATTTATAAATATTATAAGATTTATATTAATGAACAAACCTTATTGGAACTTGTACATTATATTTTGATATACTATGGGAGGTTTAATATGGGAAAAAGTTTTTCAAAAGACTATGAAATACATTATTATGAAGTAGATTATACATTAAAATGTAAATTATCATCTATAATAGACTTTATATGCGATGTTGGTAGCCATCAATCAGAGTTAATTGGCGGTGGAATGGAATATTGTCTTAATAATAATTGTGCTTGGGTTTTTTATAAGTATGATATAAAGATGTATAGATATCCTAAGTACGGAGAAACTATAAATTTAACAACACAAGCAGTTGGATTTAAAAAGTTTTATGGATTAAGAGAATACTTTATTAGAGATTCAGGAGGAAATTTGATAGGTGAAGCTTTAGCATTATTTTTCTTAATAAATATTGAAAAAAGAAGACCTATGAGAATACAAAAAGAACAATATGATTTTTATGGTGTAGATAGCGATATGGAGCACAATGTAAAAATGGATGATATTGAAAAAGTAGATGAAGAACAATTTCATAGAGAATTCCAAACAAGATATAGCGATATTGACTCAAATAAGCATGTAAATAATGTGAAATATATTGAATGGGCAATGGAAGCAGTGCCACTTGAAGTTGTAAAAGATTATGAGTTAAGTAGAATTAAAGTTGTTTTTGAAAAAGAAACTACTTATGGAGATAAAATATCTGCAACAGCAACAGTTAAAAAAATTGATGAAAATAGTTTAAAATCTTATCATAAAATAAGAAATAATGAAGGTGTAGAATTAACTCTTTTAGAAGCAGAGTGGAGAAAGATAGAAACAAATAAGGCTTAGTAAAAACTAAGCCTTATTTGTTTTATTTATAGCGGCTGATTTACCAGCTAAATATCCTGAGCTCCAAGCCCACTGAAGATTAAATCCACCACAATCTCCATGGACATCTAATATTTCTCCACAAAAATAAAGATTTTTAACTTTTTTAGATTCCAATGTTGTAGGACATATTTCATCAACATCAATTCCACCTAATGTAACTTGAGCATTAGAGAAACCATTAGTACCAATACATTTAAAATCCCACTTTTTAAATCTATCAATTAAAGCTTTTTTATATTTCCAATCTACCTCATCACATGATATATGAATATTTGTTACTCCTATGTCTTTTAATATAGTTGAAATTAGCTTTTTATTAATTACTCCAATCAAGCTAGATGATATTTCTCTATAATTAAAAATAGAAAAGTGTGTATAAATAAAATCTTCTATTTCCTCTTTGCTTTCATCTGGAAACATATCAACACTTATGGTTACATTTTTTCCTTTGTATAAAGCATCAGAAGCATGTGAAGATAATTGAAGTATAGGTGGACCAGATATACCATAATCAGTAAATAATATTTCTCCTTTTTCTTTACGAACAACAACTCCATCTATTATAATACTAGCTTCTCCATCGAATTTAACGCCAGATAGAGCTTTTAAATAGGGATAATCTAATTTTAATTGTACGATTCCAGGAAGCGGTTCAATTATTTTATGTCCTAATGACTTACTAATTTTATATCCAGAACCGTCAGAACCTGTTTTGGGAGCAGATTTACCACCACAACTTAAAATAAGTTTATTACAAGAAAACTCTTTAAAATCTTCATTTTTAGTATAAAGTATAAATTTTTTTGATTTCTTTATATCAGTAATTTTACTATTAGTATATATAGGAATATTTTTATCTTCCAAAGCCATTCTAAAAATATCTATTACTGAAGAGGCTTGAAGTGATTTAGGGTACATTTTACCATTTTCAAGTTCAATTAATGGGAGCCCTAAAGATAAAAACATACTCTTTGTATCTTCTATTGTAAAATTATTTAAAATTTCATTTAAAAAGTTATTATTTTTACTATGAAAATTTATATATGGATATGAAATTTTAGAGTTTGTAATATTACATCTACCATTACCAGTTGTAAGAATCTTTTTACCGATTCTATCGGTTGCTTCTATTAAAGCAACATCTATTCCTAAATCTTTAGCTATGATACCTGCCATTAGACCAGAGGCACCAGCACCAATGATTATTAAATCATGATGAATCATAATTACTAATTCTCCTTATAATTAAGATTAAATCATATATAAAGTTAACTAAGTATATGATTTTTATACAAGTATTTTTATTATTTATTTATATTTTAAAATATTTAGTTAAAACATAAGGTAATATTTAAATAAATTTTATCACAGTAATATAAATCTTAAAAGCAAGGAATAATAAACTTATATATAAATAAATTGTGTGCTATTTTGAATTTTATATAAAATTTATGAGGTGGGATATTTATGAAGGCAAAGATAATAAATAAACAGTTAGAAGATTATGATAATATATTTGGAGTTAGAAGAATGAATTTTGACCAAGCGGT
Organism: Clostridium sp. CTA-5; assembly: GCF_054768135.1. Lineage (NCBI taxonomy): Bacteria > Bacillati > Bacillota > Clostridia > Eubacteriales > Clostridiaceae > Clostridium > Clostridium sp. CTA-5. Next base: position 39,149 of record NZ_BAAAAT010000016.1, read on the forward strand.
GATAAATTATCCAACAGGAGATGGTTTAAAAGTTTTTATATTAGAAGATTTGGAATTAATAGCAGAAAATAAAATTGATGAATTTCTAGTTAATAATAGAGAATTTTTAAAAATTAAGTTAACTAAAGGTATATCTGTATTTTTTTATAATGCTTTATTAGAATCATTAGAAGAAGAAGTAGATGAAAAAATTATTAAATTAAATGTTTTGAGAGATAAATATAAAATAAATAAAAAAGGAATATGGAGTAAAGAATTAATATTATTTGTTAATGGTAAATTTCCTTTAGAGGTAAATTCTTCAGGACAAAACTTTAAAACTCAAGGTTATAATATAATATTGAATAAAATATCTGAGCAAGATTTTTTAAATATTTGTTATAATGAAATATCTAATATAGAAAAAGAAATTCAAACTAAAAATAAGATGTTATCTAACTTTGGAGAGGCTATAGATTCAATAAAGGGTCATTATAAATGTGATAATAAACTATTAATTTAGAAAAAAAAATAAAAAAATGAAAAAATGTGTTGACACATAATCCAAAGTTATGTATTATAGTCTATGTGGTCAGGAACACGGCCGCGAAAAACAGAAAAGCATGGCTCCTTGGTCAAGCGGTTAAGACACCACCCTTTCACGGTGGTAACAGGGGTTCGATTCCCCTAGGAGTCACCATTTTACATCTTATGGGCGCATAGCTCAGCTGGGAGAGCATCTGCCTTACAAGCAGAGGGTCACAGGTTCGAGCAGTGCCGGCCTGTCACGCCGGAGGTCGAGGGTTCGAGCCCCTTCTGAGTCGCCATATAAAGTTGCTGGCATGGCTCAACGGTAGAGCAGCTGACTTGTAATCAGCAGGTTGTAGGTTCGATTCCTATTGCCAGCTCCATTAAAAATTTTATACTTGGCTCCTTGGTCAAGCGGTTAAGACACCACCCTTTCACGGTGGTAACAGGGGTTCGATTCCCCTAGGAGTCACCATTTTACATCTTATGGGCGCATAGCTCAGCTGGGAGAGCATCTGCCTTACAAGCAGAGGGTCACAGGTTCGAGC
>NZ_BAAAAT010000017.1:0-33301 GCF_054768135.1 Clostridium sp. CTA-5
GGTAACAGGGGTTCGATTCCCCTAGGAGTCACCATTTTACATCTTATGGGCGCATAGCTCAGCTGGGAGAGCATCTGCCTTACAAGCAGAGGGTCACAGGTTCGAGCCCTGTTGTGCCCACCATRAGATGGCTCAGTAGCTCAGTTGGTTAGAGTGCCGGCCTGTCACGCCGGAGGTCGAGGGTTCGAGCCCCTTCTGAGTCGCCAATTAAACTCTAGTTTTAAACTAGAGTTTTTTTTATTGTAAAAAAACTTTTATAAAAACAGTTGATTTTAAAAATTTAAAATCAACTGTTTTTTATTATTAGTAAAATTAAGTCACACAAAAGAAAATAATAATTCAAACATGAGACTAAAATATATACTATTTATTTTTTTGTAAATTCTTTTTTATTCTTATATCTTCTGAATAAAATTTGCAAAGTTTAAAATCTCCAAGTAATCTAGAGGCTATTCTTTCACTAAAATGTTTAGTTATTTTAGGTAATGAAAAGTTTGTAGATACAAGCATTTTCTTTTTAGTAAGTATTCTTTTATTAATTATATTAAACAATTCTGTTATAGAAAAATCATTAAGATGTTCTGCTCCTAAATCATCAATTATTAGCAAATCACAATTTAAAATCAAAGATTCTAAATTATAATCATTATTAAATCTAATATCTCTTAAATTTTTAATAAGTTCATCAGAGGTTTTATATATTACTAGGAATCCTTTATCTAGTATAGCTTTTGCTAGACAGTATGAAAGATATGTTTTCCCACTGCCTGGATTACCATAAAATAATAAATTAGTTGAATCTGATGAAAAGTTAGGAATATATTCTTTTAAAATATATTCTAGTATATTTTCCATATTCTTTCTAGGAGAGAATTTTTCATCTCCTAATTTATGATTTGAAAATAGACTTAAATCAAAATTATTAAAATTATTAGATTTTATGGTGTTTTCTAATTCTGAATCTTTATAATATAATCTTATTAATTTATCTTTATAACAGCTACATTTATTTGCTCCTATAAATCCTGTATCTTTACATTTATTACATCTATAATGTAAATTTAAATATTCTTGATTATATCCATTTGCAACTAACATTTCATATTTTTTTACTCTTAAATCTGTTATTTTTTCTTTAAATTCTTTAATTCTTTCATCACTATTTTTAGATTTAATTATTTCTAAAGACATTTTTAAAGAGAGTCTTTGAATGGTATTATCTAAATCAATAATACCTGGATGTTTATCAAGTATTTCTTGTTTACGCATTTTTAGATTTTTAGCTTCTATTTCTCTAATTTTATCATATATTTTTAGAATCTCACTTTGGTATCCACTAATCATCATTATCCCATCCTAATAGTTTTTTCTCTAAAGAATCATAATCATATTCCCTTGCTTCAAAATCATTAAATTTGAGAGCAGGTTTTTCAGTAGTATAATTATTTTTATTATAGTTACTTTTATTATAGTTATTCTTATTTTTAGGTGCTTTATCTTTAATAGCTATATCCTCTAATGTTTTTAAATTATTTTTATACCATTTAGATAATATTCCATCTATGTATTTAAAATCTGCTCTGTTTAATCTATTGCAACAAATATCACAGGCTTTAAAAATTATTTCAGTTTGAAATTTGTATATGAAAAGCCATTTTTCTATTATATCTTGTTGTGGTTTCATAATATCAGTATTTTTTATTCCTAAATAATTTAAAATTTTTCTAATATTAATCCATTTATCTTCAGTTTGTTTTATTAGATTTTGTGCATCTTCTACAGTTGTTATTTTTAAATCATGCCAAGACAAAGCTACTTTTTCTATATAACGTGAATCAACTTTACCTTTTGCGATACAATATTCCATAAGTATTAAAATTAATTCTGATGAAAATCCAAATTCTTTTTGCCAATTTAAATAAACAGACATTTCTTTAGGGGATAGTGGTCTTCCTAAAAGTTTTTCTATATCTTTTAACATGTCTTTTGTTATATCGCTATCAAGTGCTTCTAGTAAATCTACTTGCTTATTAGTTTCAACAGGTTCTTCAGATAATTCTAAAAATTCTACGTTGAAATTCCCCATGTTATCAATAGGACTAAATTTAATAACGCCTTCATCATTCCAATAATTAAATGCATTCATAATATCAGATTCTAATAAATTTAGTGAGGAAGCTAGTATTGATGAGCTAACTCCTAATTCATTACAAGTGCTATACTTTAGCATTAACAGATAAACCTTAATAAATTCACCTCTAGCTTTAGGCATGTATCTTTCAATAAATACATTACTTACAGGAGTAAAGGCTAAGGGCTTACTTTTAAGCATAAACGTGCTCATTCTTTTTACTACCTACCTTTCATAATAAATTCTATTTAAACTAATTATAACAAACCAATATTATAACCACAACAAAGAGGGGAAATAACCAAGATTAGGCACATGAAAATAAATAACAATTCCAAAGTTGCAATGTATATTTTTCATCAGGCAAAGAGATGGATTGTTCTTATAGCATGCCTATTAGGTCAAGTTGGCGACGCAGCATGATGAAAAATAGTCTGGCAAATGGACTTGTTATTTTTTTGATTGTGCATTATGTCAAATGAATAATAAATTTTAAAAAGGAGAGACTACAATTTGTATTGTTTTAAAATATATAACGAAAGGACTAAATTATGGACACGAGAAAAACAAGAAAAATTAAATTTATAATATGCATTATACTTTTACTTAACTCTATAAACTTAGTAGTTAATGCAGATACTAACAGAATATATGAAGCGTATATAGATAATAGATTGATTGGATATATAGATAATAAAAATGATTTTAAAAATACTTATAAAGATACTAAAGATGGATTAAATAATAGAATAGGATCTGAGTGCATAAGAGATAAAAAAATAAAATTTAAGCCTACTGATTTAAAAACTGATATTTCTACTAAGGATCAAATTGAAAGTAATATTATAAAAACAATAAATACTGAAGTTAATGCACAAATAATTAACATTAACAATAAAAATTGTGGTACTTTATTTAATAAAAATGAAGTAAATGAAGCAATAAAAAAGTTTATCAATGAATATTTAAAAAAGATGAATATTGATATAGATAATGTACTAGAAGTTAGTGTTGATTCTGATATTAAAATATTGGAGGCTAAAGTTCCTATTTCAAATATAAATAATCTTAATCAAGTAGTAGATAATATAAATAATGATTCGAATATAAAAGATAATATAAATGTGGATGTAAAAGTTAAGGAAGATAAAGAAGTTAGTATAGAACCTCAAACTACAATAAAACAAGATGAGTCTATGTATGTAGGACAAAATAAAATAATAGAAGAAGGAGAATCTGGAAGTAAACATGTACTTTCAGAAGTGCTATATCATAATGGAAATAAATTAAAAGAAAATATTATTTCAGAAGATATTGTAAAAAATGCAAAAGATAGAGTAGAATGCATAGGTACAAAACCTCCAATTGGAAGTAACACTGCATTTTTACAAGCACCTACAAGAGGTGGCTGGATTACATCAAAATTTGGAGCTAGATGGGGTAGAAATCACAATGGAATAGATATAGCTGGTAATACAGGGGACCCGGTTATAGCTGCTTATGATGGAACAATCCAAGAAGCAGGCCAGGTAAGTGGATATGGAAACATGATTAAGATAAAGCATCAAGATAATATAGAAACAATTTATGGACATTTAAGTTCTATTAAAGTAAAGAAAGGTCAAAAAGTAAAAAAAGGTGATCTTATAGGTTGTGTTGGAAGTACCGGTAGAAGTACAGGACCACATTTACATTTTGAATTAAGGTCTAAGGGTAAACCAATAAATCCAGAATCATATATATTAAATAATTAAATTTCTATATAAAAATATAAACAATACTTTTAAAAATAGCTAAATAAAGAAGGCTACATCAAAATAGAAAATTAAATTTGTATTTTGAAATAGCCTTTTTATTAGTTTATTTAATACATCTAAGGCATTAATTTATCAATATTTATAATACCTTCTCCTTGAACAAACTTTGGAATATCTTCAATAGGTTCACAAGAAACTTTTAACAAAGCAATAATATCTTTAAAAGTTAGGCTTGGATTGTTTTCAAAAAGCAATGCACATAATCCACTAACGTATGCTGTGGCTAATGATGTACCAGCAAATGTTTTATATGGAGCATCAAGTTTATTAGGATAAATCTTTAAACCATTTTTCTCGCTAATATAATTGGGGTTAGTATTTAAAGATACTATATTTACGCAGGCAGCACATAAATTTGGTTTTTCAGATTTTTTAAATGGGCCAGAAGAAGAAAAATCGTATGTTTTTATTATTGAATTAACAGTATTTATTCCTGCAACAGTAATACAACTATCTAAAGTAGCTATTCCCATAATAGATGGTGATGAATTTAGATTACTTCCACTAGGTACTATTGGAATAATGTTCTTAGATATTGCATATTTAAATACAGAATTGAAGCAGGATATAATAAATGTATTATGAGTTAATAGTTCGAACGGTAAGCATAATACTTTTATGTTATTTTCTTTAGAAATATTAATTAATGATTCAATAGAAAATAATATATCAGAAGCGAAGCCTTTACCTAATCTATCAAAAGCTTTATAACAAAAAAGTTTACTTTTAGGAGCAACACCCCTATACATATTATTTGAAGAGAGGCCACTACTACATAAAATACCACTTGTAGCTGTTCCGTGGCCGTTATCATCATAAGGATAATTTAAGTTGTTAATTAAATCTACAAATAAAGATATTTTATTACTCGGTTCTAATAAATCTTGATGAGGGAATACTCCACTATCTACAACTCCAATTCCAATACCAGCACCTGATAAACTATATTTATTAGAAAAGTGTACTTTATTAGCAGTTGCTACACTCATACCACATAGAAATAAATATTCATCTAAATATACTTTTTCTATTTCTGGATATTCTATAATCCGTTCAATACCCCTAACATTTAAATTAGCACTTATTATGTTTGCACTTTCTATTATATAATTTAATTTACCCTTATATGATAAGACCTTCTTTTCTATAGAAGATTGAAAGTTTTTATACTTTATAAGTACTCTATAATTCTTATATGAATTATTAGCCATATAGATTTTTAAGTTATAATCTAGCTTATTTTTATATGAAAACATATTCTTCTCCCAATTATTTATTTTCAATATATAGTATATGAATAATAATTAGTTTGTTAATACATAAAGCTAGATAAATATTTAAATTTATTAAAATATATAAGTTTCTCCAATATCAAGTATTTTAATACCTGAATCTTTTAAGTTTACTAATGAAGATTCAGTTTCATCAAAGTCCTCTAATGATATTTTAAAAGTTTTGTAATGTATAGGGATCATAACCTCACAGTTCATCATTTTAAACATCTCATAACTTTGATTAGGAGTACAATGCATGTAGGAAAAACGTTCAGGTTTATAACAACCAACAGGCATTAAAGCAACATCACATGTAATTCCTTTAAAATTATCTGTAAATGCAGTATCACCTGCAAAAAATACTTTTTTATTATTTCGTTCAATTAAGTATGAAAGACTTTCATTGTCTATACCTATATAAAACCTTCTTCCATCATGTTTTGCTTCATATGCAGTAATACTTATATAATCATCTTTGTAAGTTTCTCCAGGATGAAGTAAAAATACATTTTTAAATCCTAATAGTTTAAGTACACGTTTATATCCTTTAGGAACTATTACAATTGCATCTTTATTTAATTTACGAAGAGATGGAAAATGCATATGATCCATATGGCCATGAGATAGAAGAATATAATCCACTTTTTTATTTTCTAAATATGTAGGTTTATCTACTACTCTTTTAAAATAACCTAATATATCAGATAATACAGGGTCAGTAATAAGTACTTTATTATCTAAATTCATGACTGTAGTTGCATGACCAAACCAATTAATAGAATCTAATTTTAATTCATCAAGTTTTGCACAGTTTCTTCCTTTAAAATATTCTGTTATATTATTTTTAGTTAAGTGAAATAAAAAATTTATATTTTTAAAAAAGTTCAAAATTAATACTCCCTTTCAATAAATACACTAATGTTTCCACTTAAATATTATAATACCAAGTATCATAATGGCAACACCTAGAAATTCATGTAAGGAAAATTTAATTTTTTCAGATCCAAATAATCCAAAGGCATCGATAATAGCAGCGGATAACAGTTGTGCTACTAATATAATACCAATGCCACAAGTAGTACCCATCATTCCTATGCTTTTCATTACCGTAAAGATTATAATAACTCCGAGAAGTCCACCTAATAAATAGACTTTATTTGTTTCTTTTATACTAGTATAACTACCTTTACCATAAAAGAATGTTATAAGTAATGTTATTATGAGTCCGGTAAGCTGAACTATAACATTTGTTTCCCAAAGTCCAATTTTTTCTCCGAGTCTTGTATTAAGAACACCTTGCAGGCTCATTGCAATGCCTGAAACTATTGCAAATATTATTCCCATCATAAAAATCACCTCAAAAGTAGTATTCCCAGAGATATAGTAAATATATATAAATAAAAAAAGTAACTCTATTAAAGAGCTACTTTTTCACACACGTTCATTTTAAATGCATTTTGAATTTGAGTTTGCGTAAATCCTAAAGTTATTCCTAGACTTAAAATATCTTCAAATAAAGTAAGGTAATGATCTTTTGAAGGTGATATTATTAAATCGTTTATATCAATATACAAATTTAAAAATTGATCACTTAAACAATAATCATTAGGTTTTACACAAATATTAGATATGTCAGTATAATTATTATCTATGCCGAGAGTTAAAATTTGAGATAAGCAATCTATGTATTTTTTAAATACTATCTGCATATCTATAAAGTTATTGTTATCTTTCCAATACTTGAAACATTTAGTTTCATTTGCCAAATCACCGATTTTTACATGAAATTCAAGATTTTTTCTTGTTTCTAATTTGTAATAATCCAACTCATCATTTAATATTAAATTAGCATTAAACTTTCTTTGAGCTTCAAAGAGGTTTTTAATATTCATACTGAATCCCCCTAAATTTAATCGTTATTTTTATTTTACAAAAATTCTGAAATAAAAGAAAGTAGGAGAAAACGAATACAATAAAAATATTTCAATTTATTTTTCGGGTAAATATGGAAAATAAATAAGAATTATCTATTATAATAATTCTTATTAAATGTAATGTATAAATATTTACTTAAAATTCTTTTAGAATATAAGATTTTAACGGAACATCCTTTTTCTGAGTAGGTATTTTCCAAACTTCTATTTTCTTTATTCTTAGTTTTACCAAAGAATTATCTTTATATATAGTAGGAAAATTTAATTTAACATCTTGTTTTTTATAATCTTTTGCTATGTATCCCATATTAGCAATAGAAATAAAGTTATCATCAAATGCTTTTACATTAAAACCATTTAATATAAGAATATCTTTTAATGAACGTGAAATTCTTTTAATATATCCTTTATTTTCAATTCTTAAATTAATGCTTTTAGTATTATCATGTAGATATACATTATCAGTAGCATCAATTCTAAACGATTTATATGGAGAGATAACTTTTTTAATAATTGGATATAATTTGTCTAAATTGGGATTATCTACAATACCTAATGGAATAAAAGGCATTGGAGAATTTCTACTAGCTCTGAATTTTTTTGACATATTTTTTTGAATTGGTGAAATCACTTGATATGTTTCATCATCAAATAATGCAACTATATAATACTTCATATAAGCCTCACAATCTGAATTATTCTCTTAATTACAAAGTTTTAATAAATTATAACATATTAAATAGGATAATAGAAGAATAATTAAAAACTGATTGAAGATAATAAATATGTAATAATATAAAAGATTTTACATATTTTCACTTATAATTATAACAGTAAATCAGCAAAATTTAACTATATTTTTTTAAAATTCTAAATAAGGGAAATTATAAAGTAAAATGTTTAAAAAAATATTAATATAAGGAAAAAATATTTGAATAAATATTTAAATAAATATTTAAATAAATTAAGTTTATGATATAATGATAAAAGTAGATTTTAATAATAAAATAGGGCAATAATGTCTAGTAGGAAAGTAATATTTAATTAATATAAATAATGGAAAAATAACGGAATTAATATATATTTTATGAATAGGGTGAATTCAATGGAAAGATTAGTTATAAATGGAGGGAATGTCCTTAGAGGCTGTGTTGATATCAATGGAGCTAAAAATGCAGCAGTGGCAATATTACCAGCAGCTATAATGGCTAGCGAAGGCAAATGCATAATTGATAATATACCAGATATTGAAGACGTACATTGCTTAGAGCGAATATTAAAAAGCTTAGGTTGCGATACTGTTAAAATAGATAATAATACTTTAGAGATAGATAGTACAAATGTAGATAAATTTGATGCATGTACAGATGATGTAAGAAGAATGAGAGCTTCATATTATTTTATAGGAGCTTTATTATCAAGATTTAAACAAGCGAGAGTGGTACTTCCAGGGGGATGCCCTATAGGGGTAAGACCAATAGACCAACATATAAAAGGTTTTGAAGCACTTGGAGCAGATGTTGTAATAGAACATGGTGCAGTAAGTGTAAAAGCAGAGAAGCTAAGAGGAGCTAATATATTCTTTGATGTAGTATCAGTAGGCGCTACAATAAATGTTATGATTGCAGCGACTTTAGCAGAAGGTGTTACTACTCTAGAAAATGTTGCAAAAGAACCACATGTAGTTGATGTAGCTAACTTCTTAAATTCAATGGGTGCTAATATAAAAGGTGCAGGAACAGATGTTATTAGAATTCAAGGTGTTGAGAAGTTAAGTGGATGTTCTTATAGTGTAATACCAGATCAAATTGAGGCTGGTACATTCATGATTGCTGCAGTGGCAACTCGTGGAGATGTTTATGTAAAGAATGTTATACCAAAACATTTAGAATCAATTTCTGCAAAACTTAAAGAAATGGGTGCTATAATTGAGGAAGGTGATGACTGTATAAGAGTTTCTGTTGATAAAGAGTTAAAGAGCGTTAACATAAAAACTACGCCATATCCTGGTTTTCCAACAGATATTCAACAACCTATGTCAGCTTTATTAAGCACTACTCCAGGAAAGAGTTTAATTACTGAGTCTATATGGGAAAATAGACATAAACATATAGATGAACTTAAAAAGATGGGTGCTAATATAAAAGTTGAAGGAAGAGTAGCAATCATTGAAGGTATTAACAGATTAACTGGAGCAGTAGTTAAAGCTACTGACTTAAGAGCAGGTGCTGCTATGGTTATAGCAGGATTGTTAGCTGATGGTACAACTGAAATAACTAGTATAGAACATATAGATAGAGGGTATCCACATATAGAAAATAAGCTTAGAGCTTTAGGTGCAGATATTAGAAGAATTAATGTGGAGCAATAATTTGAACATAACCAGGGGGGATTTTAGATGATATTTTGTTCTTTGTACAGTGGAAGTAGTGGAAATAGTATGTTTGTTTCTTCTGATAGAGCAAAAATATTAATAGACGCAGGACTTCCTGGTAAGAAAATTGATGAAGCGTTAAAGTCGATAAAACAAGATCCAAAAGATTTAGATGGTATATTTGTAACACATGAACATAGTGATCATATAAAAGGTGTTGGTGTTTTATCTAGAAAATATGATATACCTATATATGCTAACGCTAGTACGTGGACTGAGATGGAATCATCAATTGGAAAAATAAAAGAACATAATATAAAAATAATTGATAAAAGGTCAATTACTGAGATAAAGGATTTAGATGTAAAAGCATTTAATATCCCTCATGATTCAATATCTCCAATGGGATATACAGTAATTAATAAAAACAAACAAATTAGTGTAGCGACTGATTTAGGTACATTTACAAGAGAAATATATGATAACATCAAAGATTCACAGGTTATTTTACTTGAAAGCAATCATGATGTTAGTATGCTTAAATATGGCCCATATCCTTATAATTTAAAAAGAAGAATATTAAGTGAAATAGGTCATTTATCTAATGATGATTGTGCAGTTGCTATAGTTGATTTGGTTAAAAATAGTCTCAATAAGAGAGTAATTTTAGGTCATTTAAGTAATACTAATAATCAACCAGATTTAGCATATCAAACAGTATTAAATGTACTAAGAGAAAATGGAATTGATGAAAAAAGAGACATAAGCTTAACTATGGCAAATAGACATCAACCAAGTGAATATATAGAAATTTAAGTAAATTTATTAAATTTACTATAAATAGATTAAAAATTATAATTTATAAAATAATAATAAAAGTGAGTATCAAGGGAGGATTTTAAAAATGAGTTTATATACAGATTGGACTGACATGGTTGTAGATTACGTAAAGACTAAAGGGGAAAATGCTTTTTGGCAAGAATATAGTAAATTAGAAAAAAGCATATACAAAGATTTATTAGCTAAGCATAAAGAAGTTAAAAAGACTAAAATTGCTGATTTAGCTAAAGAATATAATTCTTCATTAGAATTTATTATGGGATTTATTGATGGAATAAATGATAGTTTAAAGAATCAATATGACTTAGAAACTATTGATGAAAACACTGAAATAGCATTAGATATCAACTTAGAGACTTTATATTACAATATGTTAGATGCAAAAGCTGAATATCTTTATACATTACCACAATGGGATGGAATTTTCTCAGAAGAAAAGAGAAAAGAAATTCAAAAGCAATTTAAAGATTCAAAGATTGTTAGAAATACTGAAAAAGTCGGAAGAAACGATGCATGTCCATGTGGAAGCGGAAAGAAATATAAAAAGTGCTGTGGACAAGGTAAATAGTAAGCTAACTATCATAAAAAAGGATCCTATTAAAGGGTCCTTTTTAATCATACAGAAAAATATGGGATTTCTAAATTCTAAGGTTTCATTAATTTAAAAATTTAGATTAAATATTAGTATATACTTTATAATTAATAGAGGTTATAAAGTCTTTAATTTCAAATAAAGCATATAATTTTTTGCAAATTTAACGTATAAATATACATAGATTAAGGCACATTCAAAAAAATAATAGACCAGTATGCTCGTTTATTTTGCGTTATACTGCGTCAGTAAATTTAGCTAATAGATTGCTATTAACTAAATTTACTTCCTTGTCTGACACAAAATATACAACGCCTCTTTGATCTATTATTTTATTTCATGTGCCTAAAGTTCTTAAATTATATAAATTATAGATATGATTATCATATAATCTTTAAAATATTTTGGGGGTATCTTTATGGATAATAAGGTGTTGTGGTTAAATGAACAAAAGATATTAAGGACAATAAAGGCATTAGAAAAAAACAATATGAATGGATATTTAGTAGAATCTAAAGAGGCATTAATTGAAAAAATAGAGCAAATAATAAAACCGGGAAGTAAAGTTGCATTTGGAGGTTCAATGACTTTATTTGAATCTGGTGTTATGGATTATCTTAAAAAAGGAGATTATAATCTTTTAGATAGGAATAGACCAGGAATTACTAAAGAGGAAGCCAGAGAAATATATATAAATGCGTTTAGTTCTGATGCATATTTTACAAGTTCAAATGCAATAACTGAAGATGGAGAATTATATAATGTTGATGGTACTGGAAATCGAGTCGCAGCAATGTTATATGGACCTAAAAAGGTAATAGTAATTGCAGGAGTAAATAAGATTGTACCAACTTTAGATGACGCTATAAAAAGAAATAGAGAAATAAGTGCTCCAACAAATGCAAAAAGATTAAATAGATTAACTCCATGTTCAAAAGTAGGAAGCTGCATGAATTGTGATAGTAAAGAAAGAATTTGCAATGAATATACATTGATAAGAAGGCAAGCTGATAAGGAAAGAATACATGTAATATTCTTAAATGAAAGCTTAGGATATTAGTAATCATGCTATTTTTATAATAGTATTGATAATGTCAGTTTCGCGCTTATATTAACTAGAATATTAACATTGACTTAAAACATAGTTGATATGTTTTATAAAGTTATAAAATATAATAATTAAATTATGATAGCATCAATATAGGAAATATTGATGCTACTTTTATCTAAAATAGTTATGCTTTAAAATAATGTTTATATTAAAGGGCTATGTTTTTAAAACGTGTTGATGTTTTAGTATAAAGCAAATACCAATGCCAATTCGCTCTTATACACTAAAATATCAACATTCGCTTAAAACATAGCATATTAAAGAATAATAAACTTAAGGCAGATTAAAAAAATAATAGACTAGTATGCTCGTCTATTTGATCTATTATTTTATTTTATGTGCCTAAGTAGATAAATTAAATATGTTTATTTAAGGAGAAATTATGAATATAACGATAATTACAGTAGGAAAATTAAAAGAAAAATATTTAAAACAAGCGATTGATGAATATTCAAAGAGATTATCTCGTTATTGTAAATTAAATATAATAGAATTATCTGATGAACAAACACCTGATAATGCTTCATTAAAAGATGAACTTATAATAAAAGATAAAGAAGGAAATAAAATATTAAGTTCTATAAAAGATAATATGTATGTAGTTACTTTAGATCTTAAAGGGAAAATGTTATCGTCAGAAGAATTATCTAAATTTATAGATAATTGTGGAGTAAGAGGAGATAGTAATATATGTTTTGTTATAGGAGGAAGTTTAGGATTAAGTGATTCAGTATTAAAAAGAGCTAATTATAGCTTATGTTTTAGTAAAATGACATTCCCACATCAATTATTTAGGGTCATGTTATTAGAACAGATATATAGAAGCTTTAGGATTAGTAATGGAGAACCGTATCATAAGTGATGATTCAAATTTTATATTTGGTTAGCAGAACTTATTCAGCCGATAAATGCAGGTTGGTTTTCTCTTAAAAATTTTACATATAATCCTTAGTTGCCTAATCAACTGGTATCAAAATATTTGATGATATAAAAATAATGATTCTAATTGTGATGTTGGGCTGCTATAATTCCTTAATTTGAAATACAATACATTATGTGCTAGAATTAAACGGTTATTCCATAAATTTAGGGATATTTAGCTTAAATAGTGTTAATGTAAAGAATTAGGGGGAGAAATTTAAAATGAAAAAGAAATTAAAAACTTGTGTCATTACCTGCTTGTCTATATGCTTATTAGCTGGTTGTGGAACAAAGGTAAAAACACCTACAGAAAGTAGAATTGATGGACAAAATTATACATTTACTGGTGAAGAATTCAAGAATTATTTTAATGATACAATTGGAAAAGGCACAAAAATTAATGAATTTAAAGGGAAGAAATTAAATACTGAGAGCGGAAGCGGAGTAAAATCAAAGTCAACAAAAGAAGATGATGTGTATTTTTACATAGAGTCTGTAGATAAATGTATGATTAGTGCTGAATCTAATGAAGAGAATGGTAAACTTAAGGAAGTTTCAATTAAATTCAAAGGCGGAACGGAAGAAAATAAAGGGTCTTTTACACAAACTACATTTAGCAAAAGTGAAATTGAAGATTTTAAAAAGTATGCAGATGCAGTATTTGATGTATGTGAGCCAAACATAGAAACAAAAAAATTTGAAGAATTTTTTGATAAATGCTTTACAGGTAACATATCTCCAACTACAGAAGAAGAAATTGGAGATTTAAAGATATCTTTAGACTCAAGATTGGGACTAGAAATGAAATTTAAACCTAAAACACAAAAATAGAATTATGTAATTTTTGATAAAGCGCACATAAACTATAAAGTATATAGAATTATTCTGTGAATAAGTAAAATATATGAATAGAACTTAATATAAATAACAACTTAATAATGTATAAATAATAGAGGAGAACCAAGTCCAGATAATGGAGTGAGTTCTCCTTTTTCTTTAATTTTGAGAATAAGATTAAATATAAATCTGACTGATTATTTTATGTATTTATAATATCTGTATAAAAAATATACCACTTACAAGCCCAAATTAACCACTTACTGTTGTTATATTTACAATAGTAAAAGTAGTTAATATAATAAAAAATGTGAGGAGTGAAAATATGAAGATACGAATTGAAGTGGATAATAAAATTCAGGAAAATGAAGTTATTATTAGATGTAATGAATTAAATGAAGAAGTTAAAAATATTCAAATTATGCTTGGGAATATCTTATCTGATAAGAAGCATATAACTTTTTACAAAGGAGATACTGAATATTATCTTTCATTAGAAAAAATTTTATTTTTTGATACTGAAGAGAATGGTATTTGTGCACATACCACTAACAATATTTATAATGTAAAATATAAGCTTTATGAGCTTGAAGAATTATTGCCAGGATATTTTATGAGAGTTTCAAAATCAACAATTCTAAATACAAATCATATTTACTCTATAACACGCAGTCTATCATCATCAAGTAAGGTTGAATTTCAAGATACTCACAAACAGGTATACGTTTCAAGATATTATTATAAACCTTTAAAAATTAAATTATTAGAAAAGAGGAAATGATATGAAAAAAGAAAGAATTTTTTGGGGAGCTTTATTTATATTAGCAGGTATTTTTTTAATTATAAGTAAACTAGGATACTTACCAGATGTGAATGTATTTAGTTTATTGTTAACAGTTTTTTTAGCAGCAGTTATTGTGAAAAGTTTACGTCGTTTAAATTTTTCAGGGATTCTATTTCCTAGTGCATTTATTTGCATAATATATGATAAACAATTAGGGATTACAGCAATTACACCTTGGACTGTATTGTTAGCAGCATTATTTGGTAGTATTGGCCTTTCTATGATTTTTCATAAACACATTAAATGGAGTAATCACCATCATAATTATCAAGAGTATGAGTTTGAGAAAATTGATGTAGAAGATGAAAGTAATGTTAGATTTAAAAATTCATTTGGTGCAAGTATAAAATATATAAATACTGATAAGTTTGAACAAGGGGATTTTGACTGTTCTTTTGGAGCTATGAAAATATATTTTGATAATGCAGTTATGAGTAATAAAAATGCTATAGTTAGACTTAATGCTTCTTTTTCAGGAATAGAATTATATATACCAAAAACTTGGAATATTGATGATAAAACCAATGTATTTTTAGGCTCTGTTAATGAAAAAAATAGAAATAATCAAACAACAACAAATAATTTAACATTAGTTGGTGATGTTAGTTTTTCAGGAGTAGAAATAATTTATGTTTAAAATAAATATGGGATGTAGTGAGATTCGTGTAAAAGCAAATCTACTACATTCCATATTTTACTGTTATAATGGTTTAAATACTTTAATTTTTTAGTCAAACAAAATGAAATATACTATTATACACGATTGTTATCATTTAATATTATTTGATTTAATAATAAATCTTCATAGGTACAAAGATTATCTTCTAAAGCATTTTTTCTTAATACTAAATAGAGTTCTGTGTTTGTAGCATTTTCATAAGGCATAACGAATAATATTCCTATAAATAGCGCTAATGCACCTAACAAATACCAACCAATAAATGATAAATCTAATACAAAGATATCAAATTTATATCCTTTAGTCATTTCATTACTTAGAGCAATAGCTTTTTTAACTCCTATATTAGGATTATCTGCAAGAATATATGGTACCATTCTGTATGCATAATATTTTATTATACCAGGAATAATTAATAAAAGACTCCAGAGGAAAATAAAAATATCTTTTAACAACATTGTTTTTATTACACTCATATAATTATTGCTATTAAATCCGAATTTAAAGCATTCTCTATTATTTTTATCTTGAGCAGATTGAACGAAGTATCGTGTTCCACCTATTTCTAAGCAATAACCGAGAAAAATACGAAGAAGTAATATTATTGTTATTGCTATTAAAAATGTAGCTAATGTAATCCCTATAAAGTTCCAATTTATAAATATATTACTATCAGTGTTTGAATAAGCCAAGTCCCTTGAACTATTAGAGTGAAAACCACTTCTATTGCCCCAACCAGTATTACCTCCTGCGATAGCAATCACTAGACTAACAAGAAATGCATGCCAGTAATTTTTTCTTAAAACTCCTTTAGCTCTGGTTTTTAATTCTGTTCTAGACCACATATAAATCCTCCATATAAATTATTAATTTAAGTGTTCTTAATATCTATATTAATATTTATAAAAAATTATAAGGTAATTAATAATACAGTATTATAGGGTATTATATAACTCGTAATCGTTGGATTAAATATATGTATTTAT
Source organism: Clostridium sp. CTA-5 (assembly GCF_054768135.1). Classification (NCBI taxonomy): domain Bacteria; kingdom Bacillati; phylum Bacillota; class Clostridia; order Eubacteriales; family Clostridiaceae; genus Clostridium; species Clostridium sp. CTA-5. Next base: position 16,341 of record NZ_BAAAAT010000017.1, read on the forward strand.
CGATTAATTTTATCTTATAGGCATTTGCAATCGATAAATGGTTATTATAGCAATAATATACATAATAATGTAGAATATATAGGACAAGAATTTAAATATATTATTTATACATAGATGTTTAGATAATAAGCAATAAGGAGATAAAATGCAAAAGAGATTATTAAGTCAAAGACATCCAATATTTTATTTTTTTGCAGTCTGGTATAGACGTGCAATTAGATACAAACAGTGGTATTTTAGTTCTATAAAGTTTGCAAAAGTGAAGGATTTTAATAAACTACCATATAGAGTTAAGAAGCATCAATCAGTTTTAATTAGAAAATTAGGGGATAGTGATATACAGCTACAGCTTAATAAAGTTGAAAATTTAAAGATAGCTATAAAAGAAATAAATGGAATTATAATTAGACCAGGAGAAGTTTTCTCATTTTGCAAAATTGTAGGCCTTCCAACAAAATATAAAGGATATCTTCCAGGAATGGAACTCTGTTTTGGTGAAGCAAGACCCGGGATTGGAGGAGGATTGTGTCAAATTGCAAATCTTTTAAATTGGCTTGTAATACATAGCCCTCTTACTGTAATAGAGAGACACCATCACAGCTTTGATCCATTTCCAGATGACGGAAGGGTGCTTCCTTTTGGTAGTGGTGCTACTATATTTTATAATTATGGAGATTTTCAAGTAAAAAATAATACAAGCTATACTTTTCAAATAAACCTTTGGATAACTGAAAAATGTTTAGAAGGGGAACTTAGGATAAATGAAAAGCTTGATTTTGGATATCATGTTTTTGAGAAGAATCACGAATTTTTAAAAATTGAAAATAATTATTATAGAAAAAATGAGATTTGGAGGAATAAGATAGCTAAATTTGAAGGTGGTAGGATTTTAGATACTGAACTTGTTACTAAAAATTTTGCTTTAGTAAAGTACATTCCTGAAGAGTTTAAATAGAAATAATGTTTATAGTTATAAGATAAACCATTTTTAGAACATTATTTATTAATAGTTAAAAGGTTAGGAATTATTTAGTGTTTGGATACTTAGATAAATTATTGGTTTATTTATAACCATAAAATAAGGTATTGATGAAATATTTCAATGCCTTATTTTTATTGAAAAAATTAAGGTTCATTTAAGCTTGCATTTATTAGCAGTTAAGATTAGAAATGTAAAATAAATTTACAGCAAGTTAATAATATATTTGTTTAGCCAAACATAAGAAAGGTTAACATGAGGGGAGAAAAAAATGTTATTTCAATTAGCCAAAAAAAATATAAAAGGAAATTTTAAAAATTATTTTCTTTATTTTATTTCAGTTGTATTTAATGTAACGATATATTTTGCATTTCAAAATATGGCAAATAATGAGCAAATTAAAGGGCTTTTAGAGCAAGATGTTAAGTTTTTAATTTTATTTAAATGTTCAGCCATAATAATTGCTATATTTACTGCTATATTTATATGGTATTCTAGTTCGTTTTTTATAAAAAAGAGAAAGAAGGAACTTGGGCTTTACTCACTTTTAGGATTAAAAAAGAAAGAAATAGGTAGATTGTTATTTTATGAAAATATGATTATTGGAAGTTTTGCACTTATAGTAGGTGTGCTTATAGGCGGTATATTTTCTAAATTATTCATGATGATTTTACTTAACTTTATGGGAATGAATTTACATATTACATTTTCTATAGTTGGGGGTGCTGTACTGTATACAGCTATAACATTTGGTATATTATTTTTAATAATTTCTATAAATTCTTATAGTATTATTTATAGATTTGAATTAATTGATTTATTTAAGGCTGAAAGTAAAAGCGAAAATAAGAATAAAAATAATAAGAAGACTAAACCATCTATTATTTTATCTTTGTTTGCTATTATTCTTTTGGTGATAGAGGGAGTTGCAGTAATAAATATAAAAGATAGTGCTACATTTTTAACTAACATACCAATTGCTTTTGTAGCATCAATAATAGGAACGTTTATATTCTTTAGTGCATTTTTAACATTTGCAACAAATTGCCTTAAAAATAATAAAAAATTATATTACAGAGGCGATAATTTAATCAGTATTTCTCATTTTCTATACAGAATAAAATCAAATGCAAAGACATTAGCAATCATTGCTATTACAAATGCTGTTGCGTTAACTGCAATAAGTGTTACCTATAGTTTAGATTATAATATGAAAGAAATTAAGAAATTTACATATCCTTATTCATATGCTTATGTAACAACTGGCGAATCTTTAGATTTGAAGGTAGAGGAAGCTATAGAAAAACATCCAGAAAACAAATTGATTAAGTCAGCAGAAGTTGAATTTATAAAAGTATCTGGTAAAGTAGATGATTTCTCTGATTTAAATTTTGAGAATACTTATTTAATATCAGTTAGCAAGTATAAACATATGTTAGAACTTAAAGGATTAAATAGTGACTTTAAAATGCCATCTAATTCGCAAGCACTATTGTTACAATATGGTCCGACATCTTTAGATGATATAAAAGGAAAAATTGTAAATATAGATTATAAAAATTCAAAAAATACTTTTGAAATAATTGATAGAAAGATGGAAGAGCCTCTAAATCCAATGGATATAGGACCAATTTTATTGGTTCAAGATGAAATTTATAGTCAATATGTTGATAAAGATAATATTGTTAAGCTTAAAGCATATTCAATAGAAAATGAATTAGATAGTACAGGACTTTCAAAAGATCTAATAAAGATAATGCCTGATGGTGTAAATTTAAGTTATGCACAAGAATTAAAAGGGACATTGGTTTTCAGTGCAATGATGTTATTTGTAGGAATTTTAACTGGGATAGTTTTCTTAAGTTCTACAGGAAGCATACTATACTTTAAACAAATTACAGAAGCGACTGATGATCAGCCAAGATATTCTATCCTTAAGAAGATTGGAGTATCTAAAAAACAAGTGAAAAAATCTATTCAAAAGCAAGTTATAATTATTTTCGCATTACCAATTGGTATAGGAGTGTTTCATAATTTGTTAGCATTAAGATTTTTAAGTTCAATTGTGGATCTTAGTATTAATGTACCAGTTGCTATAAGTATTGTAGTTTATATATTGATTTATTTGATTTATTATTTAATAACAGTAAAGACATATACCAAAATAGTAACAGAAAATTAACTTTGGAAGGATGATAAATAATATGAGTATTGTTGTAGAAACTAAAAATCTAAAAAAAACCTATGGTTTAAATGGAAATATATATACAGCACTTAATGATATAAATTTACAAATTGAAGAGGGTGAATTTGTTGGTGTAATGGGACCGTCTGGTGCAGGAAAAAGTACACTTTTAAATATGATAGCTACTATTGATAAGCCAACATCTGGAGAGATAGTCATTGGCAATGAAAATGTATTGAAATTAAAAGAAGATGATCTTTCTTCTTTTAGACGAAATAAGCTTGGATTTATTTTTCAAGATTTTAATCTTTTAGATACATTAACATTAAAGGAAAATATTATACTGCCACTAACACTTTCAAGAATGAAAACTAGTGGTATAGAAAAAAAAGTAAAACAAATAGCGGAAGTACTTGGAATAACTAATATTTTAGAAAAATATCCATCTGAAGTTTCTGGTGGACAAAAACAAAGAGCTGCTGCTGCTAGAGCCATTATAACAAATCCTACACTTATATTAGCTGATGAACCAACAGGTGCGTTGGATTCAAAATCTTCTAAAGACCTATTAGAATGTCTAACAAATATGAATGAAACTATTGAAGCCACAATTATGATGGTTACACATGATGCTTTTGCTGCAAGTTATTGCAAAAGAATATTATTTATAAAAGATGGACAAATATTTACAGAAATAAAAAAAGGGAATCTATCTCAAAAAGAATTTTTCCAAAACATATTAGATGTATTAGCTAAGCTAGAAAATTAAATAAGTATGTATAAATTTATATTTAATGAAGAAGGGGTTTTCAAAATGAAAAAAATAATAACTTTATGTTTAATAGGTATAATGAGCTTATCTTTAGTTGGCTGTGGTTCAACAAATAAGAGTACTTCAAATACAGGAAATGAAACAGCCCAAGAAACAAAAGGTACTTTTTCAGATTTAATAAGTATGCCTAAATTTGAAGTTAAGGATATAGACGATAATGTAGTAACAAATGATATATTTACAAATAAAAATCTTACAATGATAAATATTTGGGGAACATTTTGTTCACCTTGTATAGAGGAAATGCCTATTCTTCAGGAGTTGAGTACTGAGTATGAAGGAAAAGGTGTTAATGTAATAGGTGTTGTTGCTGATGGTGAAGAAAATGAAGTTGGAGCACTTAAAATGTTAAAGAAATTAAAAGTAAACTATACAAACTTAATACCAAATGAAGCCTTTAAAAAAGATTTTGTTAGTAAAACAAATGCAGTACCTGTTACAGTATTTGTAAATAATAAGGGAGAAATTTTAGAAACAGTAGTAGGAGACCGTAATAAAGAACAATTCAAGCAATTAATAGAAAATCATTTAAATAATCAAAAGTAGGTAGAAGTTTATGAAAAATAAAATAAGAATGATTGTAATTATAATGAGCATATCGTTTATTGGTATTGGAATGTACAGGGGAGAAGTAAATAGTGTACTTATAAAGGCAACTAATATTTGTTTGGAGTGTATAGGTATTGGATAATATAAAAAGAAAATTAGTTCAAATAATAACACTTATAAGTACAAATGGATATTTAAAAGGTTTTTTTGAGGGTCATATTTATAAGGGAAAAACTAAAAGTATATGTGTTCCAGGTCTTAATTGTTATTCATGTCCAGGGGCGTTAGGCTCTTGTCCTATTGGTTCCTTGCAAGCTGTTATAGCTGATATGAAATTTAAGTTCTCTTCATATGTGGTAGGATTTTTAGCACTCATCGGAATAACTATGGGGAGATTTGTGTGTGGATGGCTATGTCCTTTTGGATTAATACAAGAATTACTATACAAAATACCATTACCTAAATTAAAGTTAAGTAAGAAATTTGATGTATTAAAGTATTTAAAGTATTTAATACTTATATTGTTTGTAATTTTATTACCTATGTTTTGGGTAAATGAAGTGGGAATTGGAAAACCAACTTTTTGCAAATATATCTGTCCAGCAGGAACACTTGAAGGTGGGATACCTCTTGTTTTATTAGATAATTCATTAAAATCTGCTATAGGATTCCTATTTACATGGAAGGTAACACTTCTTATTATTACTATTATTTTATCTATAATTATATTTAGGCCATTTTGCAAATTTATTTGTCCTTTAGGTGCTATATATAGCTTATTCAATCCTATAAGTATTTATAGATTTGAAATTGATAAAGGGGCCTGTACTAATTGTGGAGCATGTTCTAGAAAATGTAAGATGAATGTAACAGTAAATAAAAATTCTAATAGTCTTGAGTGCATACGTTGTGGAGAATGTAAAGGAGTATGTCCTCACAATGCTATAAAAATATTGCCTATGAGAAAAAAAGATTAATAATATTACTATATACAAATACGTCTCTAAGTGTAGAAATATTTATTGCCATTTAAAATTATATATATATCAAGATGTACGGTTGCTTGGATATTTATATATGAAAAGAAAAGAGTTAGTATTTAAATTCATAATATAAATTTAAATATGAAAATTTACATATTATAAATAATCAAACTATATAAATATAAAATTAAAAAATTATTTGTATAATGAGTAACATATAGGATATAATTTAGGTATATTATATAGATATGTATTAAATTAAAATAGATTAAAACTTTGGATGAGATAGTTCCAATTAAGGAACTATCTCAAGATGTAACTAATATTTCTATTCGGTCAAGACCTTTGTATAGTCTTTCTTGGGAGAGATGCACTATACGAAGGTCTTTTTGTTATTTTATAGATATTTAAGTAGTACAAGAACAATTCCAAATAAAAATATAAGAACACCAAAGAACCTTTCATTTTCCTTTGCAATAAAAATCTCGAACCAACTATTTCCTTTACGTCCTTTGACCTTCATATACATTTCCTCTCTTTCTAGTCCAACATTATCTATATAAAACCGAAATATTCTACCCTAACAATTTTATTAAATCATGTAAGGACCATTACATAAGATTTATAGTTAAGAATGTGGATATATTTCAGTAAATAGACATATGAAAGGAGAATAAAGAAAAATAAAGAGGTTTTTATTTATGGGAATCTATCTCCATTTAGGTAAAATACATTCAAACATAATTTTTAACTCTAAGCTAACAATTACGTAAAATTGATTATATTTATGTTTCCCATTAATTTTAAATTTTTAGTTTTAATCCCTCTCCCTATTATATTGTAGCATAATCCTAATAGGAAATATATGGTAAAATTATATATAATAAAAAAATAATATATTATGTCTCCAATATTTTTAATAAACCTTCTTACATGTATATTTGTTAGTCATTTTCTATATAAAATTAGAATTAATTTTAGAATAAATTATTAATTATTGAAGGAGAGATGATAGGCGTAAAAATTTAAGATGTATATACATAATAGCACTTGTTATAAGAGAGAAATTATATATATTTATAAATAAAATATTTAAATTATATATAGAAATTATAAAAATCAGGTAAACGATTTTAAGTGAGTTGTTATCAAAACTTAATAATATCAAGGTTTAAAGCAAACTTTATTTTGGTTTAAATATTGGTATGACCAGTTATATTTTATCGTTACTTTTTATTTACTTTAAAATGCTTAATTATTGTACCTAAAATGTTAATTGACCATTTAGCACTAAGTAATTACTATAGGGATATAGATAAAAGTTTTGGCTAGCCTTACAAAATTACTTATAGGAGATATAATATGGAAAAGTTATTTTTGAAGAAATTTTTAAAAGGCATATTTTCAGACACATTTGAAGTACAGTTTTGGGATGGAACTACTGAAAAATTCGGTGAAGGAGATATAAAGTTCAAAATAATAATAAAGGAACATCTACCAAAAAGTAATATTTTAAAAGACCCATTTTTAACTTTTGGTGAAGCATATATGAATGATGTTATTGATTTTGAAGGTAATATTCAAGATGTTATAGAATCAGCTTATAAAAATACAGATAGTTTTTTAAATAAAGCTTCACTATTTGAAAAATTATATAAGGTTACACCAAACTCTATAAAAAACAGTAAAGAAGATATACAGTATCATTATGATTTAGGTAATGATTTTTATAAATTATGGTTAGATAAAACAATGAGTTATTCTTGTGCTTATTTTAGATCTGCTGAAGATTCTTTATATGAAGCTCAGTTAAATAAAGTTGACCATGTATTAAGAAAATTAAATTTACATTCAGGACAAAGATTATTAGACATAGGTTGTGGCTGGGGAGAACTTATAATAACTGCTGCAAAAAAATATGGTGCTAAAGCACTTGGAATAACATTAAGCCAAGAACAATTTGATAAAGTAAATGAAAGAATAAAGGAAAATAATCTTGAAGGTCAAGTAGAAGTTAGATTAATGGATTATAGAGAATTATTAAAAACAGGTGAAAAATTTGATAGAATCTCTAGTGTCGGTATGCTAGAACATGTTGGTCGAAAAAATATTCCTATTTATATGGATACTATAAATAATTTATTAGAGGATAATGGAATTTCCTTGCTTCATTGTATAACTGCCCAAACTGAAAGTGAAGCAAATCAATGGATAAAAAAATACATATTCCCTGGTGGATATATACCATCAATTAGAGAACTAGTTTATAATATGGCAGAAAATGATTTACATTTAGTAGATTTAGAAAGCTTAAGATTACATTATGGTAAAACATTAGAGTGTTGGGCTAAAAGTTTTGAAGATAATTTAGGTAAAGTCTTTGAAATAGGTTTTGATGATAAATTTATCAGAATGTGGAGATTATACTTAAACTCTTGTGCAGCTTCATTTAATTACGGAGTAATAGATATACATCAATTTTTATTTACAAAAGGACTAAATAATGAATTGCCTATGACAAGAGAATATTTATATATATAATAATTCCAAAAAAAGTTGCTATCGAAATAAAATTTTAGATAGCAACTTTTTATTAGCTTTTTTTAGGTGATTCAATAACATTTTTTGTTTTACTTATTTTTTCATAAAATAATTCTGAATCTTTTTTAAATACACAAAGTAAAACATGTAAGAATATAAGTAAATTTATTATAATAACTATAAACATAACTATTATAATGTAGTTAACAAACTCAGTTTTATTTATATCTATTGTTTTAAAAATTAATTTGTTGATACCAAAAACGCAATAATAAAGAATACCATATCTTATAAATACTTCTTTAAATAATAATCTTTTATTTTTACCTTTTACTTTTATTTTTACTATATATTTCCCAAGGGTCTTTCCGTTAGTAAAATAAACTATACATATAAAATATATGAATATTATGATATTTTCTAAAACAATATTATTTTCTATGTTAGGAATAAATCCAAGTATAAACCAATCAATAAAAAACGCTAGAAGTCTTCTAAAATAACTTACATTTAAATTTTTTACATTTATATCATCATCTAATTTATTAGATTTAGGAAGGAAAAAAGTAAATATAGGAGCTATTAAGTATCCAATATATCCACCAAATGTATTTAATATTAAGTCATCTACATCAAAAAGTCTATATGGAGCGTTATATATACCATATAATGCTGTTATTTGTGTAATTTCAAAAAATAATGAGACAGAAAAACTTATTAATAATGTACTTTTTAAGTCTTTTCTAAAATAATATCTTAAATAAATCCCAAGTGGGGTAAGTAAAATCCCATTAAATGCAGCCTGTAAAAATGAACGCTCTTTTAATATATTTATATAAGTTGAAGGCTTTGCAAATATCACATTTGTTTCTTTTAAGAAATCAAAAATGAAATTGAAAGGGATTAATTGATAATATTTTGTACCCTCACTTTGTAAACTACGAACATCAGTTGTCTGTGGAAGAGGCAATATAATAAGATAATAAGCTACTATTAAATATAGAAGGAAAGAATATAGAATTAAATTTCTAAATTTATTTATATAACCATATTTTCTATATTGATATATTACAAAAGGAAATGTTATGAAAAAAGCTAAAAAAGGAAATGTTATGAAAGCTATTTTTATAGGAAACATGTAAGCGTGCATTTTTTACCCTCCAGTAATTTATCATAGTATTATTTTAGTATATACATTTGCATGTATTTTAAATCATTTTTTTAATTATACCTATTTCCTATGAAAAGGCAAATTCTTTTAGTTTTTTTTCGTTTATAATTTTAATGTTTCTATATTCTAATTTAACCCAATTTAGTCTTTCAAAATCATTTAATATTTTAGTTACTGTAACTCTACAGCTTCCAATAAGTTGAGCAACTTCTTCATGAGTATAATCAATACTGTATATAGTATCATTTTTATTTTCTTTAAAATAAACTCCTAATCGTATTAATATTTGAGCAACTTTCTTATCAGCTTTAAAAAATGCCATAGTATTAATTTGGGTAGCAAGGTTATGAATTGTAAATGACATAAAGTAAAACATTTGAATCATTAACTCAGGATATTTTGTTAAATAGGGAAATAATCGCTCTAAGTCAACTGATATTAACTCTACATCGGTTGCTGCACTTACCGATGTTAATCTTGATGCATAACTAAAACATGAAGATTCTCCAAATAATCTACCTTGTCTTAAAATTTCAACTGTTAATTCTGTACCTTCCTTTGAAACTAAAAAAATTCTAACACGTCCAGATTTAATAAGATAAAATTTTTCTGCTAAATCTTCTTGGAAATATATTATTTCATTTTTTTTATATTTTTGTATTGTCCCTGCTTTTTCAAAGATTTTATATAAATTTTTACTTATTTCAATAGATGATTTTTGAAAACCTTTATTATGATTAAGCAAACTATCACTTCCTTATTTTTTAAATGTGTCTAAATTATAGATATGTTTTAAAATATAAAAATTAATTTAAAGCATGGTAAAATTTATAATTAGATTGTAGTATAGACTACAATCTAATATCAACCTTAAGTGTTAAAATAATTTAAAATTACCAAATAGGAAGGGTTTAAAATGGAAGAAAAACAAAAGCTATGGACTAAGAATTTTATGTTAGCACTTATCATTACAATAGGAGTAAATCTTTGTTGTAATTTATTGTTATCAATTATATCAATTTATGCTATACAAGTTACAAACACTAATGTATATACTGGCATAATGACAGGAGCATTTACTTTAGCTTCTCTGTTTATAAGAGTATTTGCGGGTAAAATGTTAGATAAAATAGGAAGAAAAAAGATATTATTATTAGGTATAGCAGTTACTTCTATAGCTACAATTGGATATGTATTTTCTAATGGAATATATTCACTTATATTTCTTAGAGCAATGCAAGGTATTGGCTTTGGTATATCATCAACAGCTATAGCAACAATTGTAACTGATGTTACTCCACAATCTAGATTACTTGAGGGGATAGGGTATTCAGGAGTAGGAATTACGATAACTACAGCTATAGGGCCATCAATTGCTATGTATATTGTAGGAAGCGATTATACTCAATTTAAATTATTATTTATTTCTACATTTATAGTATCTATGCTCACTATGGCGATATCTTTTATCATATCTTATGAAAATAAATTTAAGAAATATGAAAAGAAAGAAGAAGAGAAGATTAGTACTCATTCTTTAAATAAGGAGATTATTGTACCATCAATAGTTTTAGGACTAGCTGCAATTTCAGAAAGTACAATAATGTCATTTACAGCTTTATATGGAATAGAACTAGGATTTAATAATATAGGAACATTCTTTTTAATAAATGCATTAGGAATCTTAGTATCAAGAGTATTTATCAACAAAATTGTAAACAAACTTGGTATGAATACTGTATTAAGTGTAGGTTTATTTATATTTGCAGTTATGATTTTTGGAATGTCAATTGCACAAACTAGTTTAATGTTAAATGTGTTTGGATTTTTCTGTGGTATTATGATGGGGTCATTATTACCAATTATAAATGTTATGATTATAAATTCAGTAGATGAGAGCATGAAAGGAATGGCAAATGCAATTTATTATGCTTTATTAGACGGGGGATATGGTATTGGATCTATATTATGGGGAAAAGTTGTTATTAGCTTAGGATACCGTCCTATTTATTCTTTTGCAGCAATTGTATTAATGATTGCGCTTTTAGTATTTACAGCAAAGTTAATGCATATAAGAGTAAAAGACCATTCTAGAAGTGGGATAACTAATTAATATAGGAAATATTTTCTGGGAAATATTTGAAATGAAAGTATATCAAAGAAGGTTATAATTCTTGATATACTTTTTTATTTTTTGCAGAATTATAACAGGGAAAGAATTATAGTTAATTCAAATTATAATTTTGTTTTAAGGTTAAGAGATAAAACATAAAAAGAAAATTTATTTGTTTATTAGATCTTTTTTATGTAATAAATTTTTAATATAAAGTAATCATTGATACAATAGAAGTATAAAAATTATATGAGTATGAATATAAAAGATGAGATATATACTTTTACAGATTTTATTTTTTAGGGGATGGTGATTTTATATGAGAAAAGAGGTTAGCTTAAAAGATATTTTAATAATTATGCAAAGAGCATTTAATGCTATGGATCAAAGGTTATTAGATCATGGAGAAAAGGTAGCATATATATTATTAAGTTTATTAAGACAACATGGTGGTTATAGTGAAGAGGAAATGATAAAGTTATGTACATTAGCGGTTTTCCATGATATTGGTGCATATAAAGTAGCTGAAAGAGATAAATTACTAGAGATTGACTCTATAAAACCAATTAATCATGCAGTTTATGGATCATTATTTATTAAATATTTTTCGCCAATAGGAGATTTATCAAATGTTGTTTTAGGTCATCACTTTACAGCAAAGTATTTAAAAGAACATAAAATAACAAATATACCTGATGAAGCTTTATTATTAGGATTAGCTGATTATATTTCATTAATTGAATTAAAAAGTGGAAAAATTAATAAAAATAGAGTTAAAAGCAAATATGTTGAATACACGTTAGAAAATATAAATTTATTTTTAGAGGCTAGCAAAAAAATTGATTTTAATAATGCTCTTAATAATAATACTTACAAAAAAGAGTTACATGCATTTTTTGACACTAAAAATGTTAATAAGGATGAGATTATAAAATATACAAAGATGTTAACTTATGCTATAGATTTTAGGAGTGAAGCAACTGTAAGACATACAATAGTTGTAGAAGCTGTTAGCTATCAAATAGCAAAGTTATATGGATTTGATGATGAAACATGCAACACTATTAGAATTGCAGCTATGCTTCATGATATAGGTAAAATAGCAATACCTATAAATATTTTAGAAAAGCCAGGTAAACTTACTGAAAGTGAATTTGAAAAAATGAAAGATCATGTGAGTATTGGTTATAAAATATTAAGTAATTTAGATATAGATGACATTAGAGATATAGCAATGGCACATCATGAAAAATTAGATGGAATGGGTTATCCATTTGGCCTTAAAGGTGATGAGATATCAAATGAGGCAAGAATAGTAGCTGTTGGAGATATTTTTAGTGCATTATTAGGAGTTAGAAGTTATAAAGATGAATTTAGTAAAGATAAAATAATAATGATTCTTAAAAATATGTCAGAGAATAATAAAATAGATTCTAAAATAGTTGATTTAGTTATTAAAAATTATGATCGTATAATAGAAGAAATTAAAGAAGAGACTGATAGTTTAATTAAAATTTATGAGAATATGAAAGATGAATATAATGAATTATTGAAAGATCTTAAAGAAAAATCTATGTTTTAAAAATTATAAATATGTGAAGAAATAAACTCTAGTGATATAATTAAATAAAAATAAATCTATTGGGGGTATTAAAAATGTTAGAAATAACTAATACAAAAAAGGCGCCACAAGCTATAGGTCCTTATTCTCAAGCAATAAGTTTTGGAAATCTTTTATTTACATCAGGGCAAATAGCATTAGATCCTACAAGTGGGGTATTAGTAGGTGAAGATATTAAAGAACAAACAATTCAAGTAATGGAAAATATATCAGCCTTACTCGAAGAAAATAATATTGATTTTAAAAATGTAATAAAAACAACTTGTTTTTTAGCAGATATGTCTGATTTTCAGGTATTTAATGAAGTGTATTCAAAATATTTTGTTAGCAAGCCAGCACGTTCTTGTGTAGCTGTAAAAGAACTTCCTAAGAATGCATTATGTGAAGTAGAGGTAATAGCATATAAATAGTAGTTATAAGAAATAAAATTAAGTTTTAATATTATTAGTATTGAAACATAAATAAAATAATTAAATTTTATTTTTGATTTTATATAGAAAAGTTATCTTAAATTAAAGTTTTAGTTTAAGGTAACTTTTTTTGTGCATCTATAAAATAACAAAATAATAAAATTAATTTATTTAAATGAATATACAAATTTAAAGAGGTTAAAAATAGTCTAAAGAATAAAAATACACGAAAAAATAAAATAGAAGAAATGGAGGAATAAATAATGATAAAACAAGTATATAGTCTTGAGTTTAAGGAAGAAGTAGGAAATGGACTTACAGTTGTAGATTTTTTTACGAATTTGTGTAGTCCATGTCAGATGTTATCAGATATTTTAGAAGAGTTAGAAAGTGAAATGCAAGAAAAAGTTAAATTCTTAAAGGTAGACATAAATAAAAGTGTAGATTTAGCTAATAAATTTAAAATAACTTCAGTACCAACACTAATAATTTTTAAAAATGGTGAAGTAATAGATACATTAATAGGATTTTTACATAAAGAAAAACTAAAAGAAAAAATAGAATCTCATTTATAATATTTAATGAATTATTTATTTAGACTAAAGAGTATATAAATTATTTATATACTCTTTGGTCTTTAAATTTACCCTATTATTTAATTATGGATTATATTGGAGATTATTTGTGCAGGAATTAAAGGTATAGTTTGTATTAGGTATTGTTAGAGATGTTAAGACTTCATAACCATATAAGGTTTCTAAATTATTATCATGGACTTTAAACCCATTACTAATATTTTCTTTATTATAAATGGAATTTAAAAAGTCTAATGAATATTTACTTAAAAAATCTTGTTGTTGTTTTTTAGTAAGATATTCTCTTTGTATAGCCCCCTCAGTCTTATAATTAGCCTTTAAAAAGAAATCTTTTTCTTCTAAATTATCATTAAAATAGTTTGGTTTTGCTCCCTTTAAATAGGTTAAAATTGTCCATGAATTTCTACTTATATCTTTTTTCATATTATTATAAAGGTTTTTCACATTTAAATTAATTGAATTATTGTCAAGTTCTGCAATGATTATAGCTGTAGGGACATCAGCGCAAAATATATCATTTATTATTGATGAATAATTTGGTGTTAAACAAAGCAAGCCTTTTATATTATTTTTCCCTTGTTCCTTTTGATTTTTAGTTATATATTGAATATCTTCACAACCAAGAGAATGCCCAATCAGTACTATTTTAGAAATATCACCTTTGTTAGTTAAATTTAAACCATATCCAACATCTAAACCATTTATAGCATTTGTAAGATTAATTAAGTGTTTATCAAATAAATCTATGGATGCTTTATAAGTAGATTGTTCTGTAGAATTAACATATGCACCATTTACATCTATACTTATAGTTAAATAACCTTGTTTAGCTAGATTATTAACTAAATATCTCAGCCCTAAATCATATCTTTCATTAGCTCTTAGATTATTTTGTGAGATTAAAAAATGCGAACCATGCAATAAAAAAACTATAGGATGATTTTCATTATTTTCTGGGACTCCTATAATCCCTCTTAATGGATAGATTTGAGTATAATTATTTTCTAATTTTACTGATGTATCTCCAAAATCAAATTCTTTTAAAGTAACATCATTAAGTATTTCATTTTTGCAATTTCTCATATTGTAGATATTGTTTATTTCAGTATTTTTAATACTAGTATAATTGTTTAGAATTATTAAATTAATAACAATAAATAAATAAATGAACAACTGAAAAAATATATTATTAAATATATTTTTTTTCATTAAATATCGTATCCTTTCCATCAGTTAACTTCAAAATTCTTATAATTTTATTGTTTCAAAAAACTTTACAATTATACTTTAAGTAAAATCAAAGTGACTTTTATTAAGTAAACTTAAAATACTATAAGTAAAAATTTTATTATTATTTATAATTTAATAAGTAAAATATTTATCTATTAATTTTTAATAAGTCATAAAAAAATCAAATATACAAATTTATATAAGTAAAATAAGATTAAGAGTTTAACTAAAAATAAATTAATATTAAGTAAATTCTTATATTGTAGTATAAAGGCAATAAATAAAATTAAAAGAAGTTAATTTCATATTATTTGCGTATATAGGAAAATTAATTACAAAATAGAAATATCAAATTATTGAATATCTATTTTGTAATTAAAGATAAATTGTAGTAGTAAGATAGATATGTAATAAGAAATAAATATAATTGTAGATTAATAATTTAAAAATAATTATTTTTTATTAAAATTTATTTAAAATAAAATATATATTATTTAGTAAACATATATAGTGTTTATAATGAAAAAATAAAAAAATAAAATATTTTAAATAATAAATTAAATATCATATTTACTAAATTTATTGCTTTAGATTTTAATTTAAATCCACAATTTTATGAAAGAATACCAACAACTAAAATGTTAGAGTAATTACTTTATATTAACATTTCAAAAAAAATATATATTAGGAATGATTATATTAAGATAATTAACTTAAAGAAATTATTATACTTAAAATAAGAATTAAAAATACATATCAATAATAATTAATTTAAATATTATATTTAAGGAAAAAAAGAACTACACAAATATATGTAGTTCTTTAATGAATAAATTTTTTATTATTTTAAAGATATTAAATTAAGTATCCTTATTATATATTTTTACTATTTTAGTTATAAAAATAGTTACTTCTATTTATTTAAAAATACTTATACTGTGTTAAGTTAACCCTATTGTGTTATCAACCATAGTCATACCCCTATTAATAGTAATTATATATAATATAAGTTTCTATTATATATAATATTAATTAATTCAATTATAATTTATTATTATTCAACAAAGTTAAAATACAGTAATATTTAGTATATAATTAGCTTCATAGATTTAATAATTAATGTATATGTATATAAGTAGATTTTTAAATAAGTAGGATCTTTAATAAGATAAAGTGAATAAGTCATACCATTTTCCAGCTTGATGATTAGATTACGATAGTTCTTTGATGAAATGATATATTTTATAGAAAGTGTTAATTGAACGCCAAAATAGTATGATAATAACTTTATAAACTTAATAAATATTGTAAAGAATAGTACGGAATCCTTACAATTAAATAGATATAAAACAAAACGTATCCTAGTGTGTCAATATTTGTATTATGGAGGAATAATGAGTATATAATAGTATTTTAAGATTAATTTTGGTAAATACAAAAAATATCGATAAATGTATCAAATATGTATGATAAGATAAAAAACGTCGCAGGGAGCTGTGAGCAAGAAGGAAGTATAGTTTAAATTTATTAAGAACTAAAAAACTTATTGACATAATTCAAATTGAGTGATATAATAAATGAGTCGCTTGAGTGTGACACAAAAAAACAAAAGCTGACAACGAGAGTTGAAGCGAAAGAAAATGGTCTTTGAAAATTGAACAGAATATATAAAATACATTTAAGTAAACCAGCAATTCTTTTTGAAAAGTAAGCTAAGATTAAACTTTTTTATGAGAGTTTGATCCTGGCTC
>NZ_BAAAAT010000018.1:0-33087 GCF_054768135.1 Clostridium sp. CTA-5
ATGTTCTAATTAAGTTATTACATTTATAATCTTTTATATAATTTTTATAGAAAACTATATCTTTAATTAATAATGTCTAGTTAGAAGCATATATATAATATATTTTCTATATAAGTTCCTCACTATAGTAATCAGTAATATCATTTATAGATATTCTAAGATTTATATTAATAAACAAACTTTATTGGAACTTATATATTAATATATTTAAAACATATCTTTATATTAATCTTTTCCTTATCTTTAGTTTTATATATGCTATTTTTAATATATTATCATTTAACTTTCTATGACTTTATTTTATATTACTTTTTTATAAATTTATGTGACTTTATTACACAAATTTATAAATTACACATTTTGATAAGTACCTTTTATATTCGATTTTCAGTATAACTTGTCTAAACGACAAAAAAATACCGTAAATTCACTTCTATAAAATATATTCTATAAATATAAACTCTATATTTAGAATATATTCTTTTGTGAATACTACGGTATATTAATGTATCAACTTATTTCCTATTTTAATATATATGTTCTAATTAAATTAATGCATTTATAATCTTTTATATAATTTTTATAGACAATTATATATTTAATTAAAAATATTTAGTTAGAACCATGTATATCATAAATTTTCTATATAAGTTCTTTACTATACTTGTGAGTCTTATCATTTATAAATATTCTAAGATTTATATTAATGAACAAACTTTATTCCAACTTATATATTATATTCCTTTGGTGGATTTCCAGAGAAATCTGCTTTTACGGCCTTCCATTCTTCAAGATAAAATATTTCAAATATAGGATTTTCTGCATCCTTATAAATTGATTTAACTAAATCACTAGACTCTATTATTTTTTTCTTAACTTCTATATCCTTTGAAAATACAACCTTACCTTTTAATCTAATCCAAGCAAAACTAGGACTTGTTGAGCATATTTCTACATAAGGATTTTTTTGAATTTCTGAAAATACTTCTTTTTTATTACTTGTACAAAAATACATCTTTTTATCTTCTTCAAGCATAAATTGAAAAGGACGTACTTTAGGTCTACCATCTAATCCTATTGTTGAAAAATATTGTATTGGATTTTCTTTTAAAAATTCTATTACTTCATTCATGTTAAATAACCTCCTATAATTGCTTCTTGCAATCTTTTTACTATAATATTATAATAAATCCATTCATATCAATTGTATAGTAAGCACTTCAAAGTGCTATAGTATCCTTTTGGATACTATTAGAAAGGTTGTGAAATTTATATGCCAAAAGAATTACCTGATTGTCCTGTTGAAATAACATTACAACTTATAGGTGACCGTTGGAAAGTTTTAATTATAAGAGATTTAATGACAGGTACAAAAAGATTTGGGGAGTTAAAAAAATCTATTGGAAATATAACTCAAAAAGTTTTAACATCAAATTTAAGAGCTATGGAAGAAAGCGGATTATTAACTAGAAAAGTCTATGCACAAGTACCTCCCAAAGTAGAATATACTCTAACTGATACAGGTTATAGTTTAGAGTCTGTACTAAATTCTATGGTTAAGTGGGGAAATGAATATAAAAATAAAAATTTATAACACAAAAAGCTATCTTAAAAACACCTTTATGAATTCAAGATAGCTTTTTTTCAATTATATTTTAAATATAGGCAACTAGTTTATTTATTTTCTGAATAATCATAGGTTATTTTTCCGTGACTATCAATCCTTACGATTACTTGATTTTGAATATCATGTGAATTTTCACCTATAAGACCTACAGTAATACTGCATGATACCATTGGATTTTCTTTAAATTCATGAGTATAAGTTTTTCCATTTACCCATGTAAAATTATAGGTTTCATCTTCAAAAGCATGAAATACTACTGGATTATTATCCATCAGTTCATGTCCATCAACATGAATGAACCATTTTAATTTATCTGGTATTGTTTCTGGTATTGTAAAGCTTATGCTTTTTTTATTAGTATCATAATTTATTGTTCCTAATAACATATTAACTGCATCATAAATTTCTGCTGGAGTTTTTTTGATTAAACCGTCTTTATCAATGTTTACAATCATCTTATTTTGAATATCATGCGGCGCATCCTTATTTATAAGTCCAACCATAATGCTACATGATAACATAGGATTTTCCTTAAATTCATAGGTATAGGTCTTTCCTGGTTTCCATATAAAATTATAGCTTTCATCCTCAAATGCGTGAAAAACTACTGGATTATTATCCATCAGCTCATGTCCATCAACATGAACAAACCACTTAAATCCATCTGGAATTGTTTTTGGTACCGTAATTTTCAAAATTTTAGAGTCTTTATCATATGAAATTGAATTAATAAAATTATTAACTAAATCTTTATTTTCTTTTAATAAATTAATTTCTTTTGTATAATTTAAATTTGGTGAAACTGAAGCCGCATTAACTTTTGGAGTTATAAAAGATGCAATGCAAATTGATGCAACTGCTAATGACATTACCCCTTTATAAACAATTGTAGATTTTTTAAAATTTGCCATGAATGAAATCCTCCTTTTAATTTCACTTTTTCCTCTATTAATTGAAATTGTTGATATTAAAGATTTATTATTTTTTGATACTGTCTTCGTAAGCAAAATAGCATATTCTTTTTTTCTCTTAGTAAGCCTTATTACACTTTCATCACATAACATTTCAGTATCCTTTTGAAAAGTAAAAAAGCTTATCCAAATAATTGGATTATACCAATTAATGCATAAAAATATTAAAGCTAAAAGATTAATAGTAGTATCCTTATGCTTTACATGATTTAATTCATGTATTAAGACCTGTTTGAGTTCATTTTTATCATATACACTATTAATTAAAATAACTGGTGAAAAAATACCTTTAGTCATAGATGAAACATCACCTGTTTTAAGTGATACATTTCTTTTTGTTCCTACAATTTCTTTACATTCATTTAAAATTGACAATGTTTCTTTATCATAACACTCAGGTATTTTATTTACTTTCATACTAAAATTAATATATGCACATAAATAATATGATAATAATATTCCTCCCCCAAATAGCCACAATATAATTAACTTATTTTTAATCCCCTCTCCCATACTATACTGTACAATAGAAGTTTCTATTTTTCCTTTATCCTCCTGAAGACTTTCTGTTAAATTTATATCTTTAAAATCTGTATTTTTAGAATCTGAAATTTCTGAAATATTACTTTTCTGATTGGTAATATTAAATATTTTTAGTTTATCTTCTGAAATAATTGGTATTAATAGTATCCTAACCAAAAGAATTATCCAAATATAATAATGAAAAAAAGCTGACATTCTATTTCTAAATATAACTTTAATTGTTAAAATACCCATTGCAATAACAGTAATAGTAATAGTCATATTCAGTAGAATGTCCAAGTTAATCACCGTCTTCCATTTTATTTATAATCTTCATTAACTCATCTTCATCTTTTTGTGATAAATTACTTTCCTTTACAAGAGTTGAAACAAACATTGAAAGAGAACTATCAAATACTTTTGCAAGAAAACTCTTAGCTTCCTTTATCTTGCATTCCTGTTCTTCAACAGCTGGTTTATACTTAAAATTTCTTCCAGAAGTTTTATCTGCTATGACAACACCCTTATCAACTAACCTTTTTAATAAGGTCTTAATAGTAGAATAACTCCATTCATTATCCTTTAAGTTTTCTACTATATCACTTAATTCCAAATCAGGTTGTTCCCATAGGACATTCATTATTTTCCATTCTGATTCACTAATTGAATATACTTTCATAATGCACCTTCCTATATTTATTTAAAGTTACAGTTGTAACCCTTAATCAAAGTCTACATCTGTAACCTTTAATTGTCAAGAAATTTTTGTAATTATATTCAAAATTTCACAAATAACTTCAATTAAGTTTATAACTCTTATTAAACTAACTAATAAATTATTATCAGTACTAAAGGTATAACAAAAAAATAGTAGCTCCATCTCACAATGAAAAGCTACTATTTACTTAAATTAAGCCATTCCTATAAACATTCCGATAATATATGGTACTAACCATATAATCCATACAGTTATACTAAATTTATGAAATATAACTTTTTTCTTTTCATCATCTTTATATAAAACCCATGTTGCCCATACTGCATGGAATAACATTAGTAATATAGCTAAAGCTCCAGTTATTCCATGAAGATTTTGATTAACAGAATTTAAAGTTGTAATTTTTGAATTAGCTATTTGCTTCATTGTAAATGTCCCCATTGTATCACATACTAATCCTAACCAGAATATTATAACATGGCTTTTCTTAAGACTCTTTGATTTTCTTTCTCCAAATACTCCTACTGTATATAATATTAATGCTAATGTAATTGCAATAGTGGCAATAATTAATTTAAAATCCATACTTATTTTTTCTCCTTAATTTTATTCTTTAACTTTAGTAAGCTAGTTCGTACTTCATTTACCTCTTCTTCAGTAAAATTTTCAAATACTTTATCAAAACTTTGATTAATTTCATTTCTAAACTCTTTTGCAAATTCTAATCCCTTATCTGAAAATGTAACATATGTGTTTCTTTTATCATTTTCATATTTAATTTTTTTAACATAACCGGCATTTTCTAATCTTGCAACTATTCCTGATACTGTTCCCTTTGCTAAAGACATCTCTTCACACAATTGAGATATATTTACTTGCTTATTATGTGCAATTAATTTAATAACCATAATTTGCTGATTAGTTAATCCACTATCTCTTAAACTATTACTAACTATACTCATTGTACTTGCATATATTTCCTTTATAAGCATAGCTATTTCAAAAGAATCATATTTCATATTATCTTACCTCTTATCTTTTAATTATTGTATTTTAATTTTGTAATTTTAAATTTTAATGAACTCATAACAAAAAGTACTCCTGCTACAAATAATGCAAGGCCTAATCCTATATAAAAATTTCCTACATATATAGGATTAAAGATTCCTAAATTTCTTATAGTTCTTCCTAAAAACATCATGAAGGCCATTATACAATAGCTTTTAGCATCAAAAAATGAAAATATACAATGTTTTTCTAACTGACTATTTATAATTCTTCTAGTGTGTTTATTAAATATTTTACTAAATATAAACTTAAAGAATATGTAAAATACTAAACCAGCAAATATCAAATTAGAAATAAATTTACCATTATTAATTGATACATCTTGTATTCCTAAATTTAATACTTTAAATCCTGCAAATCCCCAAACTATTCCTGCTATTAATAATAAAGTCCTCTTTTCTACTTTAGGTATATATTTTCTTAAACTTTTCAAAATATCATCTCCTATAAAATTTATCCCATAATAGTTTGCATAGAAACTAAAAGGTTCCTATGCAAACTATTATATGTATATAAATAAATATTGTCAACACATATAAATGTTCATAAAATAGAAAATACTGTAATTCATAAAAAATTACAGTATTTTTATCTAAATTTATATTTTAAATTGTTATTTATACTAAAAATAATTTTTAATCAAAACCAAACAACTATTTTTATTTATTAATATAATCCTCTTTTTAGTCTCTACAAATGTTAAATAATATTATATTAATTTAGTTTCAATCCAATGATTCCACTAATTATTAATAAAATACACATTATACGTACACAATTAAGCGGCTCTTTAAATAAAATAGTTCCTAGAATCACAGTTCCAACCGTTCCTATTCCTGTCCAAATTGCATATGCAGAACCTATCGAAAGATTCTTTAAAGATAATGATAAAAAATAAAAACTTCCAATCATACCTATTAAAGTTAGTACACTAGGAGTTAGCTTAGTAAATCCTTGTGAATATTTTAATCCAATTGCCCATCCTACTTCAAGAAATCCAGCTACTACCAAATAAAACCATTCCATAATTTTCACTCCTTAAATTAGTATATTATTACTTAATTAACTTCATAATATTTCTCTGACTAATTTAAAAATAAGAAAAAAAATAAAAAGCCTCTTGAGAAATATTATTAAAACATCTCCCAGGCTTTTATCCTTCCGTGTACACAAAACTACTTGTGTGTTTTCTCTCGGACCTGCCAGTTTTAACTGCGGAACCCTAGAAAACTATTTATACTATTATTTTTTAATATTACTTATTATTTTACCATAAAACAACTCTTCAATCAAATAAATGTATATTTTAAGTTAATTTAATATTTATAATATAAATTTAAACTAACATATGTATTATACAATTTAGAAAATTATTGAGCTTTAGGTGGAATAAAGTCCCATCTAAAACTCAATAATACTATTTGCTCTTAGAGTATTTACAGTATTTTAAAACAGATCATAAAATTAAATTGTATTTTTTTCTAAAGAAATATTAACTTCTATAATTGCTCCATTTACTTCCATAGATATACAAATAACTTTATCTGAACTTGAGTTTGCTGTAAATTTTCCATAAATAAGAGTTGGAGTAGATATATCTACAGTTATATTATCTTTTGAGAAATTAGTTGAGGCATTAGCTGTTAACATGTTAACAAGTTCTGAAATTGCACTTTGTGCTAATTCATCAAAGTTTTCAACATTCATTCCCATCATCATAGCTGAAGCAATTTTCTTTGCATCCTCTTCTTTCATTCCATATATAATATTTCCTTTAATATCTCCAAGAAGTCCAATAATAACTACAACTCCTGGGCTTTCTATAAATCTTCCTCTTAATGTAATATCTTTCTTTTTAACCTCTCCTAAACCTAATTGAGGCATTACATTTGAGAATGCATCTAAAACTGGATTTATATGATTGATATCCATTCACTTTCACCTCTTTTAAATCCTACATTTATTGATAAAGTTCCAAATTGAGTATTTACATTTGCAGAATAATTATTTTCTATTTCTGCTTTTGATATATTTATTGATTCTCCATGAAATGTAGTTGGAGGTGCTACCCTCAATCCAAAAATTTTATTTTTCTTATTTATCATTGAACATGCATTTCCACCAAACATATTTGCCATTTCAGCCACTACATTAAGTAATTCCTCATTATTTTTAGGATCTCTTCTTAATAAAACTTTTACAAGATTTTCTGCTGTAGAAAATGACATATCAAAAATCATTCTTCCAGAATATTTTCCTATTATGCCCATCACTATTGCAATTCCTTCACTATGAATTTCAATATCGGTATCACTTTCTTCTGTAACTTCAGGAACTGTTTTAGTAAGTTTATTAAATAAATCTATAATAGATTCTTTGAAAACTTTAGGATATAAATTTTCTAATTCTAAATATAATTCCTCATCTCCCATAACTCTATTTATTAATAAAGTTAATTCTTCTGGGTCTACTGGCTTTTGAATATATCCTGAGATATTAGTTTTTTTAGCTTTTTTTATAAGCTCATCATCCATCATAGCACTAACTACTATAACTTTAATATTTTTATCAATTTTATGTATTTCTCTTGTACATTCAAATCCATCAGTTCCAGGTATAGTCATATCCATAGTTACTAGATCTGGCTTTACTCTCTTAACTTCTTCAATAGCTTCTTCTAAAGATTGTGCTTCTCCTACAACGTTAAAACCATTTTCTGTCAAAGCATCTTTAAGTAAAGCTATTTGAAATGGTGAATCATCCACTATTAAAATATCCACTTTCTTCATGTGTACATACACTCCTTTTACATTTTATATACATTAAAACTATTTATTTTAACATTTATATCTACTTTATTATACAGTAAATCTTCTATGATTAATATTTCGATTAAATTTAGTATTTCTTAATAGTTAAAATTTTATATACTTCTAAAAAGAGTAATACACTTTTATTTTTAATATATATATTCTAATTAAATTAATACATTTATAATCCAAGATATAATTTTTATAGAAAATTATATTTTGGATTATAAATATCAAATTAAAATCATATATCATAAGTTTTCTATATCAGTTCTTCACTATATTTTTGTGAGTCATATCATTTATAAATATTCTAAGATTTATATTAATTTAAACTTATATATTCTAAATTATCTCTATTATCCTAAATTAAATTGATTATTATGTAATTTTACATTATCTTTTTTATTTAAAGTTGATAATTGTGGTAATATGAGTCCAATTAAAATTATTAAAACACCTATCCATTGTATTAAAGAAACTTTTTCTTTTAAAACAATAATTGAAACAATAATTGCCACAGGTAACTCTCCTGCACCAAGAATAGTTGATACGCCTGTACTTAAATTAGGAGTTCCTATTGCAAAAAACAATACTGGTAGCACTGCTCCGAAAATTCCAAGTACTATTCCATATTTCCATATACCTTCTGATAAACATCCATTAGCAAAATAGTCTGGGCAAAGTGTAAATGCAACTAATAATGCTCCTGTTGTTATACAAAAACTTCTATTAATAGAAGGTATTTGAGTTTCAACTCTTCCACTAAAAAATACAAATAATGAATATGAAAGTGCTGCTAAAAGTCCAAATATTATTCCCTTTAAACTCCACTCTACGTTTCCGCTATTAATTATACCACTAGCTAACATAGTACCAATAAATAATGTAATAACAGAAATTACTTTTAATTTTGAAGGTAATTTTCTTTCCACTATTGATTCAATAAGAACACCAATCCATGTAAATTGAAATAATAACACAACTGCAAAAGAAGCTTGTATACTTTCAAGTGCTAAATAATAAAAGATAGTTGTTAAGCAAGTTGTTATACCAATTAAAGTAAGAGATATAAATTGTTTTAGTGTAATTTTTGTTCTTGAAAAAATAAGCATTATAACAAGTATAGATAACCATCCAAATAAGAATTGACTCATAACAACATCTTTAAAAACGAATCCATCATTGTATGCTAACTTTACCAATGTAGACAAAATTCCATAACAACATGCTCCTAAAAATACAAATAAAGAACTTTTTAAAAATTTCATAATAAAACCCCTCTCTTTAGTGCTAAATAGTATCTTTTTAATTCTTTAAGTATAATTAATTTTCATCTCTCCTTCCAAAATAAATAAAGCCATATATTCTTCGTTTTGAAACCAAAAAACGAAAAATATATGGCTATAAAGCAAATAATAATTTTATTATTTAAATTCTATCTTAAATATATGTAAATTTCAAATATATAAATTTATTATCTTATTAATAAAAAGCATTTTTAAAATTAAATTTTAAATTTTAGTACCATTTCATTTAATACATTTGCAAGATAAGATTGTTTTTCGGCTGATTGTGATATTTGAAACATTCCTTGTGTTGTGTCATTAACATTGTTTAATATCTCATTAGAATTTTCAGCCGCTTGCTGAGTATTTTGAGCCATGTTTTGTATAGCTTCACTTATTTGATTTACTGTAGCATTTACTTCTTCCGTCATTGCTGCTAAATCTTCAGACATTTTGTGTACAAACCTTGCATCATCATTATATTGTTCTCCAGTCTTTACAAAATCATTATAATCATTAATTACTTTTCCATCTATAAAGCCTAAAACCCCTTCTGTGCTTGATGATAGATTTTCAAATGCTGTTTGAACTTTATCTACAGTATTATGTATAGTTGCTACTGTCTTAGATGATTCCTCTGCTAATTTTCTTACTTCTTCTGCAACTACAGCAAATCCTCTTCCATGTTCCCCCACTCTGGCAGCCTCTATAGCTGCATTTAAAGCTAATAGATTAGTTTGTTCTGATATAGATGCTATAGCCTGAGCCATAACTTTTATTTCATGTACAACCTTACCAGCTTCTATTGCACTCATTATTTGCTCTTCTTTTTCCTTATAAAGAACTTGTGTTTCATCACTTGAATTTTCCGCCTTATTTTTAACTCCAATTGCTCTTTCACTTATTTTGTTAGATTCTAAACTTCCATCCATAGCTTTACTTGAAAGTTCATTTATACTTGAATCTATTTCTTCAACTGAAGCTGATATTTCCTCAGCTACTGCACTTGAGTCATGAGCAGCATTAACAATTTCTTTGGTTGCTCCATTTACATTTTGTAATTTTAAAGTCATTTCTTCTACTGTTGCAGACAATTCTTGACTTCCTGCATTTAAGTCTCCAGCTTTTTCTCTTATAGCTTTTACAAGTTCCTTAACATTTTCTTGAGCTCTGTTTAAAGCTATACCTGTTTGAGAAAACTCATCTTTTCTTGTAATTTGTATAGACTTTGAAAAATTGTATTCTGCTAAATTTTCTGCAAAAGATCTTATTTTAGATAATGGTATAATTATATCTCTGGTCATGACTATAGTTAGTAAAACTCCTAATATTAAAGAAATTGCAGTTGCAATTATAGAAACTATAATAGTTGTTGAAACCATTTTAAGCAGTGATCCATTTTTTTCATCTACAGATGTATTAATTACATCTACAATACTTGATATACTGTTCATCCATTGTTTAATTGTTCCATCTAATTGATTATTTAAATTTATTGTTTCTTCTCTTGTTAAATCATTTCTTTTAGATTCCTCTTCAAATTGTTTTATAATATTAAATCCCTTTTCTTCCTCTCCCTTAACATTATTTAAAGCATTTTTTCCAACTGTTGTAACTAGTAACGAATCTAATTCTGTTGAAGCTTTCTTATAACTCTCTACAGCCAAGCTTGCTTCCTTTATATCATTAGCAATCTTTTCAGCATTATCATGTACTAAAGTATTTCTATAAGCAACATTGATGCTATTTAAGTCACCTCTCATTTCATAAACAAGATATAACTTTCTCATCTCTTTTTCTTGAATATCATTTGCTAAATTTTT
This sequence comes from Clostridium sp. CTA-5, assembly GCF_054768135.1. Classification (NCBI taxonomy): domain Bacteria; kingdom Bacillati; phylum Bacillota; class Clostridia; order Eubacteriales; family Clostridiaceae; genus Clostridium; species Clostridium sp. CTA-5. The sequence goes on from NZ_BAAAAT010000018.1 coordinate 10,829, forward strand.
CAAAGTTGCAACTTTAGTAATAGATACAAGTGAGACCGTAATAGTTAATAAAATCATAACAGTAAATGACATCATAATTTTGGCTTTTACATTAACATTTTTAAATAAACTCATATATACACTTCTCCTCTATAAATTTAGTTACATAACACACATTTATATTTCGTTTATATAAATTTATTCTTTAACCTAATTTTAACTATTTAGTTATATTAAATAATTTATAGTTGCAAATATATAATTTTTGTTCTTTTATTATTTATAAAAATACATAAAAATATATTTTTCCCTGCATTTAAATAAAATTTTGTAAATTAAAAAGGAATTTGACCACATTTTTAGAATAATATACCATATAGAATTTTTTAATTATTATAAATTCTATATATGCTTAATATTTAGAGAGTATTATCCAATATTTTTTTATAACATCTCTAACTTTTATCAATAAAAATATTTTATAAAATACTTATTGGATAAAAATAAAATATGGAAGAGGATGAAAATGGAAAAAGAACTACTTAATCAAATTGCTATTGTTACAGGTGGAAATGCTGGAATTGGAAAAGCAATAAGCTTAGAATTAGCACAAAGAGGTGCTAAAGTAATGATATTAGCAAGAAATGAACAAAAAAATGAAGAAATAAAAAAAACTATTGTTGATCAAGGAGGATATTCTGAAATCTATAAAGTAGATGTCTCTAATAAAGACTCTGTTGATACTGCTATTTCTGAAATCTATAAAAAACATGGACAGATAGATATACTAGTATGTAATGCTGGCAACTCAACTCCACTAAATTATCTTACTAAAATGCCTATTGAAGATATAGATGCTATTATAAGAACACATATTTATGGTACTATACATTGCATACAAGCATGTGGAGAAAAAATGAAAGAAAAAAAATATGGAAGAATTGTATTAATGTCTTCTCTTGGTGCTTATCATGGGGTTACTGGAAATGCACATTATTGTTTAGCTAAAGAAAGCTTAGTAGCTATGGGACAAACTTTAGCTAAAGAATTAGGACGTTATGGCATTACTGTTAATTTAATTCAACCTGGTTCTATTAATACAGAAATGAGCTCTCAAGTTTTAGAAGTAGCTAAAAATAAAGTTATAAGTGAAACTCCAGTTGCAAGAATTGGTCAACCTGAAGATATTGCATATGCCACAGCATTTTATTGTAGCCCAAGAGCAAGTTTTATTACTGGAGATATAATGAGAGTAGATGGTGGTTATATTCTTGAAACTGGTATGGATAGATTAGTTTTAAGTATGCTTGATCCTGAAATACTAAAATAAAATTTTAAAAAGAGATTTATATTGTAGTATAAAGTTTATATTAATAAAAGCAATAAATAAATTAATTTTATTGCTTTTATTTTTTTGTTTAAAAATATATAAATATTAAGTTAATCTAATATTGTCAAGTATACTTATTTTTTTGACAAGTATACTTGACATAGTTATCCCTATATATTATATTTATAGTTAAATAATGTAATAAGGAGGGTATATTTATGAGAAAAGAAGAAATTTTAGAAAGAAACAGAAAATCTAATGAAAATGTTGAAGATGAAATGGAAGAATATATTAGTGGTAAAGCTGGATTAAGTGCTAAACTAGCTTTTGCTTTAATTGTAGTAATCTTAGCACTTTTTAAACATTATAAGGGTATTCCTAACGAAGATGTTTGGAGCATTTTTTTTACTTATTGTGCAATTGAATCTTTATATAAATATTGCTATTTAAAAAATAAAACTACTTTATTATGCGGAATTCTTTTTAGTATTGCTGCTATATGTCTATTAGTTACATTCATTCTTTTAACTTATAAATAAGGAGTACTACTTATGGAAGAAACTTTAATTTTAAAAAACAAATTAAAAATAGCACGTGCTGAAAAAAACTTATCTCAAGGAGAATTAGCTAAATTAGTTAGTGCATCACGTCAAACTATTAGTTCAATTGAAACAGGACAATTTTGTCCTAGTGCAAAACTAGCATTATTACTTTGTATTGCCTTAGATAAAAAGTTTGAAGAATTATTTTATTTCGAATAGAATTTTTAATACTAAATTTAGGAGGTGCTTATTCTTTTGAAACAAAATATAAAAATTAAAAATAATACTCTCTTAAAAGACTGGTTAATTCCAGTATTAATAGCAATAATAATAGGACTTTTAATAAATAGATTTATATTTTTTACAGTTTTTGTTCCAACTGGTTCAATGGTTCCAACTATAAATATAGATGATAAAGCTATTGTAAGTAGAATTTATAATATGAAAAGTATGTCTAGAGGAGATATAATTGTATTTTATTCTGAAGAACTTAATCAAACATTAGTAAAAAGGCTAATAGGAATGCCTAATGATGAAATAGAAATAAAAGATGGAATAGTATTTATAAATGGACAAGAATTAAAAGAAGATTATGTAAAAAATAAAGATAACTATAATGGCATATTTAAAGTACCAGAAGGAAAATATTTTTTCCTAGGAGATAATAGACCAATTTCAAAAGATGCACGACTTTGGAAAAATCCTTATATAGATGAATCTGATATAAAAGGAGAGTTTAAATTTATATTTTACCCTTTTAAGGATTTTGGATCAATACAATAATAAAAGCTGTTTCAATATAAATAAACTATAATGTAATATGTATTTGTAATTAACTACGTATTAGCGATTATTTATGTTTCAGAGGTGATAAATAATGGACAAATCTAACATATTAAATTTGGATGAAGTCTTTTTTAAATTATTTGTAGAAGAAACTTTTTTTATCAATGGTAGAGGTGTTGTTGCGTGCGGACGAGTAAATTCAGGTGAGATTTCTCCTAATAGTGATGTTTCTATTACTGATGAATCAGGTTGCATAATACGATATGCAAAAGTTTCTACAATAGATTATGGCTTTATAAGTAAATCACACATTCCAAAATCGGCAAAAAAAGATTGGAATGTCAGTCTTTTATTAAAGGAAATTAGTTTAAAAGAAATTAATAGCGGTAACTATATTGTGATTGAGTAATATAAGAAAACAAAGCTGAATTGCTTAACGATTTTCTTAAAATGCGAAATAAGAGAAGCCATAAATGGCTTCTCTTAAAATTTACTTCATCCATTCTTCAATAGAAAATGCTATTTTTTGAATATCATTTATAAGTTTACAAGTATGATATCCATCAGCAACAGCATGATTCACAAATATCGAAAATGGTATTAGTATCTTGTCATTTTCTTTAAAATACTTTCCAAATAAAATACATGGAAAAAGCATCTTTGATTCACTATAAGTATCATTAGCATACCCAGTAAAACTTGTCCACGGGATTGAAGATATTGGACAAAAATTTTTAGGCGTATTAGGTTTTGCTTTTATTCCTTTTATATCCTTGTATTTTTCTAAATCATTAATTACTAGCTTATAAAATATAAAAAAGTCCTCATTATATTCTGTCCATATATCTGAAAAAGTCTTATCATCATCATGAAATATAGTATATGATGGATTAATATAATCCCAATACCCTAATTTATTATCTTCATCAAAACTCATTCTAAATTCTTTGTTTTGATTTATTGCTTTAGTAACTATAAATATAAACGTAGGATAAAATCTTAATTTTCTCTTTTTTATTTCTTCTAAAAGTTTAGTAATTTCTATATTAACAGTTATGTTATAATTACATTTAACAAGATTTATATAGTAATAAAAATGTTCCTTACGTTCCCAATTATCTAAATCAATATAATTAAACTTCAAATCTTATTCTCTCCTCTTCATAAATTCTCTCATTACCCTTTATTAAAGTATCCATTAATATAATTATAAAGTTTATTATAAAAATTATGTATACTTTTTATCTTATAAATTATCAGAGATTAAATTTTTTGTTTAAAATACTATTGATATTAGAATTCTAACCTAAAGTTGAAATTTTTTCCTTTAACTAATATGTTTCACTTTATAATAGCTACATAATTTATTGATATCTAATTTATATTTTTTCTATCCGCTATACCTGTAAGCATAAGTGTTAAAGCTCCATCTCCTGTAACATTACAAGCTGTTCCAAAGCTATCTTGAATAGCAAATATTGTTAGTATAAGTGCTGTTCCTGTTTCATTAAACCCTAGTACACTAACTATTAAACCAAGCGATGCCATAACAGTTCCCCCTGGTACCCCAGGTGCTCCTATTGCAAATACACCAAGTAATAATATAAATAAAACCATAGATGAAACACTTGGAAGCTCTCCATAAAGTATTTTAGATACTGTCATTACAAAAAATACTTCTGTTAATACTGAACCACAAAGATGTATATTAGCAAAAAGAGGAATAGAAAAATCTAAAATATCTTTTCTTAAAACTTTAGATTTTCTAGCACATTCTACAGCAACTGGTAATGTTGCAGCCGAAGACATACTTCCTACCGCAGTTAAATAAGCTGGACCATAGTGTTTTATAACTTCAAATGGATTCTTTTTTGATATAACTGCTGCAAAAAAGTATAAAGTAGCAAGCCATATAAAATGTCCTATCATTACAATAATAATAACTTTAAAAAATACCGGAAGATGGTTTGTTATAGTTCCTTCATAAGCTAATGTTGCAAATGTTGTTCCTATAAACATAGGTAATATAGGAATTATAATTTTATTTACTATACTTAAAACTATATTTTGAAACTGATCTAATAATTTTTCAAACATATCTGATTTTGTCCAAGTTACTGCTAGTCCAATCATAATAGATAAAACTAATGCACTCATAACAGACATAACTGGTGGTATATCTAACTTAAATATAATTTCTGGTAGTTGTTTTAAATTTTCTGCATTTGAGAAAATTGAAATCTTCGGAATTAATACGTATCCAAATATAGCTGAAAATGCTGCTGCACCAACAGATGATATATAAGCAAAAGATACCGCATAAACTAATAATTTAGAAGCATTGCTTCTTAATTTAGCTATGGATGGTGCTATAAACCCAATTATAATTAATGGTACTGCAAACATTACAATCTGACCAAAAACATATTTTAATGTAACTACAATATTCATAAAATAATCTGGTGAATAAAATCCAATTAAAAGTCCTAGAATAACTGATAATAACAACTTAAATATTAAACTATTAAAAATTTTTTCCATTAATAAATATTCCTTCCTATCTCTTCTCGTAATATTTTCAGATACTATATATTTATCTAATTTTTTTATATCTAATAAATACTACGCTTTATTATAAATGTTAATCAAAAATTAAATTATCTCTAATTCTTGTAGCTAAATCATTAACCTTCTCTTCAATCAACTTTGCAATTTTGATAAATTCTTCCTCATCTTTGCCCGTTGGATCTTCTAATCCCCAATCTTCAGTATGCTTTGCAGGTAAAAAAGGACATACAACATTACATCCCATTTTTATTACTATATCTACATTAGGTATATCTGTTAATAACTTAGATTTTTGTGTTTTATTCATATCTATATTGTATAATTTTTTTATTACCCTTACTGCATCCTGATTTATTTCAGGTTTTGTTTCTGTTCCAGCTGAATAGCTTTCAAAAATATCACTTGCATAAATTTTAGATAATGCTTCAGCCATCTGTGACCTACAAGAATTATGAACACATATAAATGCTACCTTTGGTTTCATTACTTTCCTCCTTTCTTATTTTATTGTTTATTATTTCTACAAGAACACTCGGAATTACAGATGCAATTTTCCGTTTCTGTAACTACATTCATCAAAAATAAAACTAATTTATTAGAACTAACCATATCTAATTTATAATAATTCCAAGTCCCTTCCTTTCTAGATTTAACTAATCCACAATCATTTAGTACTTTCATATGATGTGATAAAGTTGGTTGAGTAAAATCAAAGTGCTCTAATATTTCACAAGCACATTTTTCACCACAAGATAATATATCAATTATTTTAAGTCTATTAGGATCACTTAAAGCCTTAAATATCTTTGCATTTAATTCATATTTAGATTCCATAATTTCCTCCTTATATAGATATAAATCTATGTATAGATTAATATATCCTACTTATTTTGTCAAGATTTACATAATATATGCATTATGCATGTTTTAAAATAAATTTATAAATAAAAATACTTCAACCATAATTTTATTTAAAGTAACATTATGGAAGTATAACTACTCTACGTTTATAGATAAAGAGTTCTAAGTTTCTTATTTAATTAAAAATTTCTTTTAAATCTTACTTGAAACTAAGAACTCTATTAATAATTTTTTTATTACTTTATTTTATTAAATCTAATAATTTTTCTTCTTTTACCTCATCAACTTTCCATTCTATAACACCAAAGTTACCTTTAGATATTTCATTTACTTTATTTATCCACTTTATCTCATTGCTAGCCTTAGCTTTTAATATATCATTACTAGTATTTGTAGCATAAAGGCTTGAATTTATTACCCACCATTTACTATAAATTTCTGCTCTATTTAAATCTTCTTGAAGTCTCATAGCTTCATAAACTGGTGTTGTTTCTGCTAAGGTTACAATTATAACTTCAGTTTCTTTATCATTTTTTAATTTTGGTAAAAGCTTTATAACTGATTCTGGAATATCTCCTTCTGATCTAACAATTTCCCTATTATAACTTTCAGTTGATTCTAATAGCAATAAAGTATGCCCTGTTGGAGCTGTATCAATAACAACAACCTCATCTTCTGATCTTTCAACTATTTCAGCAAAAGCTCTAAACACAGCTATTTCTTGAGTACATGGTGATCTCAAATCCTCTTCAACATAAGCTATATCCTCTTCACTCATATTGTTTTCTCTTGCTTTAGTTAACACTTCTTCTTTATATTTTTCAAGTTCTTCCTTTTCATCAATATTACTTAATGAAATTCCATAACTTTCATCTAATACAAATTTTAAATGTCCAGCAGGATCAGTTGTTGTCAAATGTACTTTCTTACCCTTTTTTGATAATCCAAGTGCAATTGCAGCAGCTATAGTAGTTTTTCCTACTCCACCCTTTCCCATTGTAAATATTACCTTTTTATCATTTTTATATAGATCTTCAATTATACTATTTAGTTTTGGTATTTCAGTTATATTTAAAGTTTCATTATCAACTATGGTATAGTTGTCTTTTAATAATGATCTTACATTTTTAAGTCCTGTTATATTATAAGGTCTTAATGGAATCTCAAAAGTTTTAATCTCCTTTAATCCTTCTGGAATATCTTTTAGTGAATTTTGTTGTTTATCATAAATAGATTTAGATAAATAATCATCACATTCTTGAAGTACACCATTTACAATTAAAATTTGATTTTTAACTCCGATACCTTGAAGTTCCTTCGATGCTCTTTCTGCTTCTTTTAAAGGAGTTATCTCTGCTCTTGAAACAAGTATAAGTGTAGTTTTTTCTTTATCAGCTAAAGTCTCAACTGCTTTTTTATACATCTCCTTTTTATCTTCTAAGCCTGCAAGTTGACCAAGACATGATGCCCCATGAGTACTTTCACTGATAAAATTGCTCCATGCTGAAGGTAATTGAAGCATTCTTAATGTATGCCCTGTTGGAGCTGTATCAAAAATAATATGATCATATTCACTACTTATACTTTTATCAGTTATCATTGCTGAAAATTCATTAAAAGCTGCTATTTCAACTGTACATGAACCCGAAAGTTGTTCTTCCATATTATTTAAAACAGCTTCTGGTAACTTTCCTCTATAAGGACCTATAACACTCTCCCTATATTCAGCAGCAGCTTCTTCTGGACTAAAATTGGCAACTGTTAAATTAGGAACATCTTTTATTTTAACTCCCTTATTATTTAGTTCTGTATCAAATACATCCTGAAGATTTGAAGCTGGATCTGTACTAACAAGCATTATCTTCTTTCCTAAATCTGCTAAACTAACTGCTACTGCACAAGCAGTTGAAGTCTTGCCCACTCCACCTTTACCAGTAAAAAATAAATATTTAGTTAAATTTAAGTTTTCTAAATCAAACAATTTAAACATTTTTATCTCCCTTTCCTTATATATTGTAAAATGCAATACATAAACTTATTATTTTTTATCTATAATTAACAACATCCACCCTTACAATTACATTTAGTAGGTCTCTTTATATTTGCTTTTAAATAATCCTCTGGTATATTTAATAATTTACAAAATTCTTTATTACTAGGATAACTACCCATTTTAACAATTTTACCATTTACCATAATAATAGGAAGAGCCTCAACACCCTTTGTCATTAATATCTCGTTTATAATTTTATTAGTTACAAATATTTGAGGATTACTTGTAAGATTATATCTTTCAACTATTATCCCTTTGTTTTTTAAAGTATTTAATACTGTTGCAACTCTTAACAATTCTGGATTAACAGATGGACCACAAACTCCTGTTGAACAACACATTGCTGGATCAAATATTATCATTTTATTTATATTTTTCATAGCATTCTCTCCTTTTACACATTTATATTTATTTTTATTTTATACTATATATAGATAACTATCTATATATAGTATAAAATAAAAGCTAGATAACGTCAATACATTACCCATTCAAAAGATTTATTTGTTTATATACATTAATATTTATCTATATTTTATACTATTCAAAATTTTATTCACTGTTACAAAATAATTTTAAAACATATATATCTTCTAATTAAGCTTAGCTTTTGACTCCATCTAAAACAAAGAGTACATTTCAAAAACATATTTGTTTGAAATGTACTCTATTAATTAACTAGATAAACTCTAATAATTTTAATATTTCTTTTGCTATATTTCTCTCTATACCTTTATATGGATAAGAATGAATATGAATAGCTGGATTAAAATTCAATTCAATTATTCCATATGAAGAGTCTTCACTGTTATAATCTTCTATCATCATATCTACTCCACATATTTTAGCACCTACTGCTTTTGCTGCCTCAATAGCTACTGTTTTAAATCTTTTTGGAATAAGATCTGTATAATCTATGCTATCCCCTCCAGTACTAATATTTGAGTTTTCTCTTAAATAAACTATTTCATCTTTATTAGGTATATAATCAAAATTTAAATTATTTTGTTTTAAAAATAATTCTGCATTTTCGTCTAAATTTATTTTCTCTAAAGGTGTTTTATATCCCTTTCCTCTTAAAGAACTTTGATTTTTAACTTCAACTAATTCTTTTATGGATTTAACTTCATCTCCAATTACATTTGCAGGTACCCTATGAAGTATTCCTACAACCTTATCATTTATAACTAAAAATCTATATTCTTTCCCCTTTATAAACTCCTCAACTAATACTGTCTTATCATACTTAAACGCAATTTCTATAGCTTTTATTAGATCACTTTTCTCTCCCCCATCTGGAAATATGCTTATTCCGATACCAAAATTAGTTGACTTAGGCTTTATTACTATTGGCTTATTACTAAACTTAGTAGAATTCAATACAGCATCATTAAAAGAATTAAATTCATATCCTTTTGGAACATTTAAACCATTATCCTTAAGTACTTTTTTAGTTACTACTTTATTTTCCATAATTAATACAGTAACATAATTATCTTTAGAAGTCTTTGTTGCTTGTTTTACATACTCTACTCTATTACCTTTTTTAAGTTTTATAAAATTTTCGCTTCTATCAATAATTTCTACTTCTATTCCTCTTTTTATAGATTCCTTTATTAATAGCTGAGTTGATAATTCTAAATCTTCATATCCTTCTAATTTAAATCTTTTTTTATATGAATCTTTTTTATAAATTTCTGCTAAATTTAAATGTGCATCAATATATCCTTCACTCTTTACCTTTTCAATAATTCTATATGAATATGTACACTTATAATTTCTTATTTTTTCTATCATTTTAACTATAACTTCATCTTTTCCTAAGTTAAGTTTTTTATTAATATTTTTAATATCTTCTAATATATCTAATGCCCATATTTCTTTTGAAATTTCTTTTCCATCTTTTTTTAACATTATATCATTATGACCATATCGTGCTATAAGTTTCTGATTTTCTAATGCCTCTTCTTGCCATTTATCATAAGTACTTTCTTCAACAATTAGTAAAAATAAATTAAATATCTGTAAGAAATTCAAATCATCTAAGCTTATCCCTGCTTTATCAAAAGGATTAATATCTATACTTCTATATTCTAGGTAGTTAATACCATCTTTAATAAGTGATTCAAAAAAATTGTTATTATCTTTTGCCTTTAATCTAATTGAACTATAAAATTCTTTATGACTTTCTATAATTTTATCATTTATAAAGCTTTTTAAACTCTCAACATATCCCTTTGTAGAATTATAATCAGCAAATAAATCTGTATTATTTGTATATCCACATTCGCTATTTCTATATGATAAAGCTCCATCATTTGAAAATACATTATTTGTAACCTCTTTGAGTTTTTTTACACATTCTTTTGCATAACTTTCATGAATTAGACCAGTTCCACCTAACAAATATATTAATAACCATCTATATCTTAGATAATTCCTTGCAACTTTAAGATATAAATTATCCTTAAAAGTTTTATAGTCTAAATTATTATCTTCATCCTCATACAATCTTTTAGTCATTTCCTCACTAAAAGAAAAATTATAATGTATACCTGAAATTAACTGCTTTTTAGGGCCATACTTCTTTAATAAGTTCTCTCTATACTTTTCAGCTTCTTCTCCTATAGGACTTTTATCAAATCTTGCAATTGGAATTTTGTTATCACTTGGGATTATACATGGCATAGACTGCGGCCATATATATTCACCATCTAATTCTAAAGCTACAATATCATAAAGTACATTTAAAAAGTTATATAATTTATCTGTTTTATTAAATACAGGTGTAATCAGTTCAAGCTGACTTTCTGAAAAATCTGTTGTTATATAAGGATTATTCATCTTTTCACCAAATTGTTTAGGATGATGTTTTAAAGATAAATTTCCATATTTATCAACCCTTAATCCTTCTCTCTCTAATCCAAAATTACCATTTAATAATTCTGATGCAGTAAATAATTTTTTTAAATTATTAAGCATTTTTATACCCCTTCCAATCCTTTAATTTATTCATATATTTTAAGTAACTATTTATATCTTCTATACTATTAGCCTTCACTTAAAACATAATTTAATCTATACATTAAATATGCTGCAATACCTTTTAAGACACTTGATAAAGCAATACTTAACCATATGCCATTTAAACCTATTAATTTTGTAAAAAATAAAGCCATAGGAATTCTTAAAACAGTAAACACTATACTTATAGTTGCTGAGATTTTAGGCTTTCCTATTCCAGTAAATAATCCATTTGAAACCATTTCTACAGTACTAAATAATTGTGAAAAAGCAATTATCCTTAAATATTGACTCGCAATTATTATAGTATTTTCCTCTCTAACAAATATTTTTACTAATAATTCTGGCATTGTTATAAACAAAATTCCTGTTATCACAGAATATATAATTCCTATTTTTAAAGCCATTTTATATCCTTCACTAATTCTATGATATTTTTTTGCTCCAAAATTTTGTCCAACAAAACTAGCTACTGCACCATTTAGTCCTCCTATAATCATAAAAGTTATCGATTCTATTTGAACTCCTATCTTTTGAGCAGCAATAGCATCGGATCCAAAAATTGCTATTATCTTTGCAAGAGCTATATTTACAAGTGTAAATAATACTCTTTGAAAAGCCATAGGGAAACCCAAATTTATTATTTCCAATACTTTTTTTGAATCTATACCAATATTAAAATCAAATTTTAAAGTTTCTTTTGATTTTAATATGAATATACTAAACATAATTATATTAGATATTAATGTAGCAATTGAGGCTCCTGAAACTCCCATACTAAATACATATATAAATATAGGATCCAATATTATATTTATAATTATTCCTATAGTGTTTATTTTTAAAGCTGTTTTATTATTCCCAAAGCTTCCAAAAATTCTTGTATATAATAAATTAAAAAATGCAAAAATCATCATAGGTGCACTTAATGCTAAATACAAGTAAGCATCCTTTTCCACAACAGAATTATTTATATTTAAAAAATTAATAAATTCTTTACCTAAGAATACAAGAGTTAATGCATAAATTATTCCTATTATAGTGTTAATAAATATTCCTGCATTAATATATTGTTTTACTTCAAATTCATTTTTCCTACCAACTGCGTGTGAAACTTTTATTCCCGTCCCAATAACAACTAACGCATTTATAGAATATCCAAGTCCTATATAAAAACTTGATGATCCAATACTTGCAACAGCATTACTTCCAAGCGCCCCTACCCATATCATATCTATAAGGTTGTAAGCAAATTGTAATAAAGAACTTCCCATTATTGGTATAGCTAATGCTATTAGTACACCTAATACTTTTCCTTGTGTTAAATCTATCTTTTTCATTATACCTCCACTACAGATTTATCCTATTAAGAATCTACATAACAGTCAAACCCTTTTATAGGTTAGAAATAATAAATAAACTCTTTCAGATAAAATTTCTAACTTTTGAATAGTGGTTAAAACCCTACATCAAGCTAATAACTCTGTCTACTCTCTCTTTATATAGATACATATCTATATATACTATAATTAACCCTACTTATCTTGTCAATATAATCTATTTATATTCTTACTATTTTGCTAATATAAAAGATTATAAATGTATTAGCTTAATTAAAACATATTTATTTAAAATTTCTATTCAATACAGATATAAAAATCCCTAAATAATATAAGCTTTTTTAATTCAAGATATGACCAAGTTATAACTATGTTTTAATTTAATGTTGATATTTATACTTTTCTATATATAACTGCTTTATTCAATCTTAGATAATTAAATAAAGTTAATTGGTCTTTTAATTTTATTTAATTAATATACTTAATATAGAATTTAAAAGTATTCTTAATAAGTATTTTATAAAAAGGAGTTAGATTTATTTGATTACAAAAATTCGAAATCTACAACCATCTAATCCATCCAATGAAGAAAGACATATACTGCTGAAAACTGCTTTGAAAGAAGTAAACCGTATTGATGATTTTGATAGTATAGTATCATCACTTAGTCCTCCAAAAGATATTACAACAATTGCCTCTCCAAAAGATTGTAAGGAAGTTAAAGTTGGTATAATAGGAGGAGGACTTGCTGGTTTATCTTCTGCTTTTGAACTCAGAAAATTAGGGTTTGACATTACGATCTTTGAAATGCAACAAAACCGTATTGGTGGTAGGGTTTATACCCATTATTTTGATAAAAATAAAAATCTTTATGGTGAACTTGGAGCTATGCGTATACCAATAAGTCATGAAAGTACATGGCACTATATAGATCTTTTTAAGTTACAAACAATACCTTTCATTCAAACAAATGAAAATGCATTTATATATATACGAAATAAACGTGTACGAAATGATCCTAAAGGTAAAAATGTAATGAAAGAAATTTATCCTGAATTTAACTTAACTCCAGAAGAAAAAGTTACACCTTGGCAAAAACTTATAGATTATGCACTAACAGATAATCTTTTAAAGATAAATCCTTCTATAAGAAAAGAACTACTACATATAAAAAAGCAATATCCAGTTCTAATTGAATCGTTAGACAGTTTAAGTATAAGAGATGAATTAAAAAAAATGAATTTAAGTGAGGGTGCTATAGAATTAATATCATGCCTTATTCCATTTCTTGGTGCTTTTTATAACAATAGCTATTTAGAAAATTTGCAAGAAGATTATAGTTTAGATTCTGCTTATAGATATCAGATAGTTGGTGGTTCTATTAAGTTACCTCTTGCTTTTTATAATTCATTAAATTCTAAAAATCCTAAAGAGTATAGTAATATTGAAGAAAATAATTTAGGAAAAGTAACTTTTAAAAATGGAACAACAGTAACTGGTATCTTTAATGATAATAATAAGATTATAATTGAATATAGATGTAAAAATTCTTTTAAAAAATTTAATAAAACTTTTGACTATGTTATTTGTACAATTCCTTTTTCTAGTCTTAGAAATGTAAATATATATCCAATGTTTAGTCCTGAAAAAATGCAAGCAATAAAAGAAGTTAATTATTCATCATCGCAAAAAACACTTTTTTTGTGCAATAAACGTTTTTGGGAAAAAGGAAATGATAATGAAAAAATATTAGGTGGTGGCTCTTCTACTGATTTATCAATTGAAAGCATATGGTATCCTTCTTATGATATAAAAAATTATGATAAATATAATGACTTTGGAGTACTTTTATCATCATACAATCTTGGACAAGATGCTCTACGTTTAGGACACCTTGATGATAATACTCGTTTTGAAACAATAAAAGAACAAGTTGAAATGGTTCATGGACTTCCTAATAAATATCTTGATACAATTGTAACAGAATTCAAAACAATTACCTGGGATAAGGAAGAAGGGTTTCTAGGAGCATTTTGTTATTTTATGCCAAATCAGCACACTCTTTTTTCATACGTAATGTCAAAACCAGAATATAATAATAAAGTATATTTTGCAGGGGAACATGCTTCTAGCAAACATGGTTGGATGCAAGGTGCCTTAAATAGTGGAATGAAATCTGCTAATTTAATAGCTAAATATTGCAAAGAACTTAATTCTTTTTAATTCTTAAACAAAATAAATTATATATACGTTGTAATAATAATTATTCAATAACTCAAATAACTCTATATTCTTTTGTTAAAGGTTTTAAATTGCAACATATATACTTGGAAATTACAAACTCAAATTAAATATAAATTTTAAGCCCTAAATATCTAATTTAGGGCTTTTATAGTTTATTATTTAAAAATATAATTTTTAGACTCCTTGAAATATTATAATACCTTCATCTTGGCTTACTAATCCACTCTGTTCCAATTTATCTAATTCTATATCTAAATTGAAACTATTATAAAATCTTTCATCTACTATAGCTTCATATTTTTCAAAATATTTCTTTAGTTCATAGTAACTAATTTCATTTGCCTCACTTATCTTATTAATTAAACGTAAAGTATAACTTGATATTCTATTCATGAAATCACTCCTTATTATGATTAGTATTATTTTTATGTAACAATGTGAGACACATTAATTAATTCATTCTTATAAATTAATATTATTGTTCTTATATTAAAATTAGAACTTATATTATTTTTTATTTTAATATATATGTTCTAATTAAGTTATTACATTTATAATCTTTTATATAATTTTTATAGGACAGTATATTTTTAATTAATAATATGTGGTTAGAAACATATATATCATAAATTTTCTATATAAGTTCCTCACTGTAGTGAGGAGTAATATCATTTGTAAATATTTTAAATTTATTTTAATGAACAAACTTTATTGGAACTTATATAAATTATAATTTTAAAATTGATTGACATTATTTTTTTTATTTCATACAATCTTTAAGAGAAGTATTTTAACAGGAGATGAAAAATGAGGATTATAAAAAAGTATTTTATATTAATAATAATCATATCTATTTTAATAGTGTCGCTTTTATTTTCCTTTATTTATATGAAAAGTAGCTCTCAAAATTTTAAAATAGATAATGATGTTTATAAAAACCTTGATGATAATAATGACTATAATACAGATGATTTAAATTCTTCAAAAGATGTTGTTCCTACAAAATTAACTACAGGAATCCCTATTGATGATGATTTACTGGATTCTAATTTAACAAAGAAAGAAAAATTATATATTTTAAATAATAATAAATATAATCTTGAGGATAGAATTTCATTATATTTAGGTACTGATAAAGAAAATTTTGGATTTATATATTATGATTTAAATTCTGATAAATATATAAAATTCAATGAAAATGATACTTTTCTTGCTGCTAGCACTTATAAAGTTTCGTTAAATTTATTAGCATATGAAGAAGCTAAACAAAATAAAGATTTACTTAACACCGTCATTAATTATGAGGATAGGTATTATGAAGAAGGAACAGGTGTGTTACAAGATTTAGATAATATACCCGCTATGAAAATTCAAGAATTATTAGATTTATCTATAATAAATTCTGACAACATTGCAACAAATATGGTTGGTGATTATTTTGGTGGACATGACAAAGTAAGAAAAAAAGTTTGGAATATATTTAATATTCCATTATCGACTTCTGATAATTTCACTACACCAGAAGCGGAATTGAAAATTTTAAAACATATATATGATAATAAAAGTGATCCTAACTATGCACATTTAATTAAAGTTTTACAGTCTACAGATACTCACACTAGGCTTGATAAATATATACCTCAAGAAATAGTTGCTCATAAAATTGGATCAAGCAATGAGTATATTCACGATATAGGTATAATAACATGTGAAAATCCGTACATATTAATAGTTTATACAAAGGGCTTAGATGATGTTGAGGAAAAAATAGGACAAGTATCTAAGGCAGTATATAATTACCAAATAAACTTTCGAAATATTAACTAAAGTTATATTTTAACATTATCTCTATATTAAAAAACGCTAAGAAATTTTGAAGTGTCGATTTTTTAGCCATGTACTCTTTCCAAACGTAGTGCAGGAAAATGGTGAGGCATATGATTACTTTTTATTCTTTATGAGTATTTATTATATCTTTTAAAATACAGTATTCTAAAAGTAATCCACAGATTATCTAATAATATAATTTCATAAAAAATACAAAAGAGTTATCTTTAAAATGATATAATAAATCATCTTTAGATAACTCTTTTATTATTGAATATATTTTAAAACATATTCTTTCTATTATTCATATCTTAAAGCTTCAATAGGATCTAAGTTTGCTGCTTTTTTAGCTGGATAATATCCAAAGAATACTCCTATTCCCATTGAGAATGTAAAGCTTATAAGAATTGTACTTACTGATATTGATATTGGTGCTTTTAATAATAAGCATGCAATTGCTCCAATTCCCATACCTAAAAGTATACCTAAAATTCCACCAATAGCACATATTATAACTGATTCTGTTATAAACTGTGTCTTTATATATGAACTCTTAGCACCTAATGCTTTTCTTGTACCAATTTCTCTTGTTCTCTCTGTAACTGATACTAGCATTATATTCATTACTCCTATTCCACCTACAAGCAATGATATAGCTGCTATTACAGATATAGCTAATGATACAGTATGAAGTGCTGAGGTCATCTCTTTAAGTTGGCTTTCCATATTATACACACTTGCTTGCCAATTCTTATTATTTTTATATAATTTATTAAACTGTTTTTCAAGATCAGCTGTTAATTTCATCACATCAATATTAGCTTTAGGTTTTATTGTAAATTCAGAATAATTCTTATTCTTTGCTGAAGCCTTCGCTGTAGTTATAGGAATATATAAATGTGTTTGCATATCTTTTTCTGTTGCTTTGTTTGGCCCTTCAAATGGTGATGCTTCATATTTGTATACACCTACAATAACATAAGTTTCTACAACATCACTGCAATATACTTTAATTTCTTTTCCTAATGGATCATTATTATTCTTAAACATATTATTTACAAATTTATCAGAAACAACTGCAACCTTTCTACTTCCCTTAAGGTCTTTATCTGTTATAAATCTTCCTTTTGTCATATTTATATTGCCAGTTTCTTTATAACCATCATTTACACCATTAATTTTTACATTAGCATACAAATAACCATCTTTTGCTTTCCCTGTTCCTGTCATTTCTCTTAAAGATATAGTTTCAATTCTATCACTAAAAAGTTTTTTTACATTCTCTAACTGTTCGTTTGAAAAACAATCCTCTTCTTTAAGTTTTTTCCACGCATCTGAGTCATAACTTTCTCCACCATTTTCATCAACTTTAGGAGATACATAAGCACTAATATTAGTTGCACCATTTTTAGCTAATGTATCTGTTAATGAAGATGTCATTGCATTTCCTATTGATACAATTGCTATAACAGAGGAAATACCTATTATAATACCGAGCATTGTTAATACAGAACGCATCTTATTCGATTTTATTCCAGCTATAGCAAGCATTATATTTTCTTTTATAAACATAACTTTTCACCATCTGGAAATCTTCTAGAGTAGTCTTTATTATACTCTTCTGATATTATTTTCCCATCCCTTAATGTTATAATTCTTTCTGTTTCCTTTGCCAATTCATAGTTGTGAGTTATAAACACTATGGTTTTCCCTTGCGTTTCATGGACTTTATGGAATAAATCCATTACTAGTCTACCTGTTGAAGAATCAAGTGCTCCTGTTGGTTCATCTGCAAGTATTATACTTGGATCATTTGCTAATGCACGAGCAATTGCAACTCTCTGTTTTTGTCCACCTGAAAGTTCATTTGGAAGATGAGTTAATCTTTCTTGCATATCAACAAGCTCTAAAAGCTTCTTTGCACGCTCTATTCTTGTTTTCTTATCTATTCCCGCATAAAGCATTGGTAATTCTACATTTTTTAATGCAGTACTTCTAGGAATTAAATTAAATGTTTGAAATACAAAACCTATTTTTTTATTACGTATTTCTGACAAATGATTATCTGTTGCTTCATTTATATTGCTCTCATCTAAAATATAACCTCCTGAAGTTGGCCTATCAAGTGCACCAATTATATTCATCAAGGTACTTTTACCAGAACCAGAAGCTCCAACAATAGATACAAATTCACCTCTTCTTACATTTATATCAATATTTTTTAATATATCTAATTGATTAGGCGTACCTATATAAAAACTTTTTACAATATTATTCATTTCTATTATATTATCATTCACCAGCACCATCCCCTTTTATTTCAATGTTGCTTCCAACAGTATAAGATGAAGGATTAGAAAGAATCATTAATCCATCCTTAATTTCATCTCCAGATATTTCAACATTAAAGTCTGATTCCATTCCTATAGTTATAGGTACTTGTTTAACAATATATTGCTCACCTTGTTTTTCTGCTACATATATGCTACTTCCATTTTCATCTTCTACTATATTTTCATGTGGTACTGCATAGATATCATTTTTTTCATCTAAAATAATATTTACTCTAGCATTCATACCAACTCTTATTTTATCATTTGGTTCTTTCATTTTTACTTTAGCTTCAAAATTCACATCATTACTTGATTGTGTTTCACCTTGAGGAGTTTTTTCTTTCTTTGCTGTAGGATCAACACTTTGTATTTCCCCTTCAATATCAATATCCTCTGTCGCATCTGTTTTTATAGTAGCCTTTTGTCCAGCTTTAATATGAGTAACATCAACCTCTTTTATAGATACAGTTACTGTTACATTATCTAAATCTTCAACTTCAAAAAGTGCTCCAGTGCTTGGACTTCCTACAACTGCATTTACACTAGTAATTGTCCCATCAACTGGTGCTTTAATTGTACATTCTTGTAATTCATTTTGTTTATTTTCAAGCGCAATTCTTTCACTTTTATTATCATAATTTATTTTTGCAGTTTCATAACCATTTTTAAGATTATTAATATTTTCATTTATCTTAAGGTTTTCATTTTCTAATGCAACTAAAGCTTTATCATAATCAGATTTTGCATTTTTATAATCAGTTTCAGACTTTTTTAAATCCTGATCTGAAATTTCTCCATAACCTAAAAGCACTTTATTATATTCATAAATTCTTTGCTTATCATCTAAATCTCGCTTAGTTGAATCTACTGCTGCATTTGCATTTATAATTTCTGTATTTAAATTATTTTCATTTATATAAACTGCATTTTCATAAGCTGATTTTTTATTATCAAGTTCTATTTTAGCATTGGCTTCCGATGCATTAACTGTTACAGTTGATTGTGCTATATCTTTTTCTAATTTTTCAGTGTCTAATACTGCTAAAACATCTCCTTTTTTTACTTTATCTCCAACTTTCACCTTAACTTCTTTAACTATATTATTAGATGTTGTATACACATTAGTAGAATTATCACTTTTAACATCTCCTAAAACATTAATACTATTTACAATATTAGTTTTTTGAAGAACAGTATATTGTACATCCATTGCTTGCTTAGGTGATTTTAATTTAAAAACTATAAAGCCACCTACCAAAACAATTAATACACCAATTACTATAAATTTCTTTTTACCTTTTTTACCTTTAGTAGTTATACTCTTAAAACTTATATTTTTAGGATTTAATTTACTTATATTAAGTTTAAGCATATTTATATATCACTCCAATCTAATAACCATTTTTCATTTGTATATAAGTTAAATAATTTATATACAAGTTGTTTCTTTGAGATACAAAATCTGATTCTTTTTTATTTAATCCATTTTCAAACTCTTCTATTTGTTTTTTAGAGGCAAATCCATAATTATATTTAGTATTCATAATTACAACATCATACTGATCTCTTTTTAATCTTTCATCTGCATTTTTTATTAAATCACATGAAACTTTAAGATTATTATATTGTTTTTCAAATTCTAACTTTGCCTTATCTTTTTCTTGCTTTAAATAAATTTCATTATTGTCAATTTCATAATCACTTACATCATCTAAATCATCTAATTTATCAGATTCAATTTTTCTTACTTGCATATCTACATTATTATCAAGCATTTCTTCTAAATCATCTTGAAAATTAATCTTAGAAATTTTATCTAAATCAAGTTTAATATCTGTGTTAAATTTCAATTCTTCTTTATTAGATAATCCTAATGATAAAAGAAGTTCTTTCAAGTCATTTTCTTGTTTAGTATTTAATTGAGATAATTCATTTTTTAAATCTGTAGTATCAAATGTATTAGAAGTATACTCTTTTTTAGATATAAATCCCATTTCATATTTTTTCTTAGAAACTTCTGATTGTTTATTTTTTGTATTAAGTTCAGATAACTTAACTTCTTTTTTTGCTACTGTATCTAAATAATCTATATATTGTTTTTGAACTTTCATTACTGATTGTTTTACTTCTTTATCATATTTGGTTCTGGCTATTCTTAAATCATATTTTTTTGCTTTTTTGCTGTCCTTAAGTGATTTTAACTTTTCTTCCAATCCTTCTATTTTTCCCAACTTTTCTCTTTTATCATCCTCTTTTTTATTTAAATTTTCCTTACTTTCATTGTTGGTTTGTGAATCTTTATTTGTTTGCAAATCTTTATTTGAATTATAAATTTCATCTTGCAACTTTTTAATCTCATCTTCTGTATCATCGATATCATCAATAGTATCTTTATACTCTTCTCTTGCTTTTTCTAAATTATTATCTATAATCTTTAGTTCTGGACTATATTCAAGCATAATTTCTTCTATATTATCAAGAGATATTTCAATAACATTATTTGTAGCAGCTTGTACATTTGTAAAATTTAAACATACTATAAATAAAATTAAAGTGCTTATAAATTTTTTCATCTATTATTCCTCCAACTTTGTTTTTTATTGATAGAATTTTTCATTTTTAATCTAAGTTTAATATTTTTTTCCATAAAATAATTATATAGATTATGTTTTAAGTAAATCTTAAGATATTATTATTTTTTCCTATATTTATCTTAAAAATATAAAAAATGACTATCTCAAAAAACATATTTATGCATTTGAGATAGTCTACTATTTATTTACTATATTTAAATACATTATCTATACTAGAAAATTATATAACCATTTGCTTTTTTAGTCTATCTTTAATTATAATTCATTATAATTATTCCTAATATAACTTTTACTAAATAAAAAACTACAAATGGTAATACCTATAAAGTTCTTAAGTCACATTCACAAAAAACAATAGACTAGTAAGATCATTTATCTTGTCTATTATTTTATTTCATGTGCCTAATACAAATTTCCTATTTAAACCTATCTACGATTATATTTAGATTTAGCAAATCATCAACTGTTATTTTTTTTAGGTTTACAATCAACAAAAAATAATAAGGATTGTCTCAAATACTTACTATATTTTAAGACAATCCCTTAATTATAAATAAAATATATTATATTTTGGGTTAATTAACTTATTTAATATCTATTTTTATGCAAAATATCTATCTAATAATCCTTTAAATGCTTTTCCATGTCTTGCTTCATCTTTGCACATTTCATGTACTGTGTCATGAATTGCATCTAAGTTTAATTGTTTAGCTAATGTAGCTAAATCTTTCTTTCCTTGACATGCTCCATGTTCTGCTTCTACTCTTAATTCTAAGTT
>NZ_BAAAAT010000019.1:0-26371 GCF_054768135.1 Clostridium sp. CTA-5
ACGTGTGCAGTATTGATTGTGATTCCTCTTTCTTTTTCTTCTGGAGCCTTATCGATATCTGCATAGTTAAATGCTTCTGCGTATCCTCTGTTTGCTAAAACAGTTGTGATTGCAGCTGTTAATGTAGTCTTACCGTGGTCTACGTGACCGATTGTTCCGATATTTACGTGTGGTTTACTTCTCTCAAATTTTGCTTTTGACATTGTAAAATCCTCCTCTTATCCTTTAATAAACCTTGCCTAGTGTTTTTTATTTTTTATAATTGGAGCTCACGATCGGGATTGAACCGACGACCTCCGCCTTACCAAGGCGACGCTCTACCTACTGAGCTACGTGAGCACTCAAAACTCACTATTTTCTTGATATACCAATTATAAAGTTTACTATTATTCGTTTTGTTTGTCAATATAAATTAGTTACTTTATATTTAAGCATTTTTCTAGCTTTCTTTTAACTCTTTGTAAAGCATTATCAATTGATTTTGAATGCCTATCTAGGTCACATGCAATCTCTTGATAAGACTTTCCATCTAAATAAGACATAAGAACTTCTAATTCCAAATCTGATAAAACTTTTGCTATAGCTGCTTCAATATCGTCCATATGTTCTTTACTTATAACCAACTCTTCTGGATCTGAAATTTTTATTCCAGCTAAAACATCTAATAAAGTTCTTTCAGATTCTTCTTCATATATAGGCTTATTCAGTGAAATATATGTGTTTAATGGAATATGTTTTTGCCTTGTAGCAGTTTTAATTGCTGTTATGATTTGTCTAGTCACACATAATTCTGCAAAGGCTTTAAATGATGTTAATTTATCAGGCTTAAAGTCTCTTATTGCTTTATATAATCCTATCATACCTTCTTGATAAATATCTTCTTTATCAGCACCTATCAAAAAATAAGACTTCGCCTTCGACTTTACAAAATTTTCATATTTTGAAATCAAGTACTCTTGCGCTCTAGTATTACCTTTTTTAGCTTCTAGTACTATTTCTTCATCTAATTTTTCTTTAAACTCTAAAAATTCACCCAATATCCACTCTCAACTTTCTCCTTTTATAATAATGTGTAACTTTATGTAAACAATTATACCCTAGCAAAAATACGTTAGTCAATGTATTTTACTGACTTCTCCTTATTTTTTCTAACTTTTTCAAAACATCCATATCTATATTATCACTTAAACTATTTCTATCTAATGGTCTATTGTTATCTGTTTTATTCCTTATTGATTTTTCAACATTTATAACTTCATTATAAAATTCTAAAGATGACATTCTAACTGCCCCTCTTTGAAAAATAGTTTGTTGTTCTAACCAATCAGAAGTTACAACAATAACTTCATATTTTCTTCCTAAATAATTTACTTCTTTCTCTATATAGCTATCTGCAGTTTCTCCATCTTTAGTAAAAACTATTTCTAAATTCTTATTAAGATTTTCTACTTTTTTAATGCTACCTGCTACCTTATGTGCATCAAAAACCACTATAACTTTACAATCATTGTAAACTCCATAGTTATGCATAGCATCTATTAGAGATTTTCTAGCCCCATCAAAACTATATTCTTTTTTTATTTTTAAATCTGGCCAACTGTTTATAACATTATACCCATCAACAAAAATAATTTTCACAATAGTACCTCTCTCTTATCTTAAGCGCCCTTTTAATACTTCATACATCATTATACCACCTGCTACTGAAGCATTTAAAGAATTAATCTTACCAACCATAGGTATTTTTATTAACTTATCACATTTTTTTAGTGTTAATTTAGATATCCCTTTTCCTTCATTTCCAATGATAAGTGCACATGCTCCACTAAAATCTGTTTGATAACTATATTCTTCAGCTCTAATATCCGCACCATATATCCAAATACCTTTTTCTTTTAATTCATCTATTACAGCATTTAAATTTGTAACTTTTGCAACCTTAACATGCTCTATTGCTCCAACTGAAGATTTATATACCATTGTACTAACTGAAGCACTTCTTCTTTTAGGTATAATAATCCCATGAACTCCAAACAATTCTGCTGTTCTTATAATTGATCCTAAGTTATGAGGATCTTCTACTTCGTCTAAAATAACTATAAAAGGCTTCTCTCCTCTTTCTTCAGCTAAAGATAATATATCTGACACTTCCGCATATTTATAAGGAGTTACTTTAGCAATAACACCTTGATGTACTGCACCATTACATAAACTATCTAATTTCTTTTTATCAACTTCTTTAATTAAGATTTTCTTTTCTTTTGCTAATTTAACAATAGCATTTATGGATCCTTCAAGCTTAGAATTAGATAAATATAAAACTTCTATATTTCTATCTGTTTTTAAAGCTTCAATTACTGCATTTCTACCAATTACTAAATCTTCTCTTTCTTCTACTTCTGGTTTATTAAATATTTTATCTTTATTATTTATTCTCTTTGATCCTCTTACTTTTTCTTTCATTAGTGCTACACCTCTTTTTCATTTAAAACTTCTATACTTTTACTTAAAACAAATTCTAATCTTTCTTTATTTCCAATAAGATATAAGTAACCTACTAATGCTTCAAATCCTGTTGCCATTCTATAATCTCTTACCTCTGCATTCTTTGGTACTGTTGGAGATTTCGCATTTCTGCCTCTTTTATATACACTAAGCTCTTCCTCAGTTAACAAACTTTCTATATTATGCATTATAACCGATTGACCTTGAGCCTTCACATATCTAATTGCTTTTACATGCATCTTATTTGCATTTAATGATTCATTTTCTGATAAAATATAAGTTCTTATAAAAATTTCATATACACCATCACCTATTAATGCTAATTGAAGTGGATTAAGCATTCGCGCTTTATCTTTACTAAATTCTTTTACTTTTAAGTCATCTAACATATTAGTTCTCCTTTAAATTAAGGGCTGCAAATTGCAGCCCTATACATCTAATCTACCTTTTTCCATCTAACACCTTGAGGAGTATCTTCTAAAACAATTCCCCTATTTTTCAAATCATCTCTTATCTTATCTGCTAAAGCAAAATCTCTATCTTTTCTAGCCTGTTGTCTTTGATCAACTAATGCTTGTATTTCAGAATCTAAATCTTGCTTTGTAGATTCTTGAAGTATACCAAGTGGTTTACCTAATTCTCTAATTACTAATAAAGATTTTTCACATAATTCTTTTGATGAATTAATTCCAACATTGCTGTTTATATCTTTAGTTAAATCAAATAATACTGAGATTGCATCTGCTGTATTAAAATCATCATCCATTTTTTCAATGAATTTATCTCTATATTTATCTAATGATTTTAAATATACTACTTCTTCTTCACTAATTCTATCATTGTTTACTTCATCAATTAAGTTTTCTAAGTTATTTATGCAATTATATAATCTTTCAATTGAAGCTTTAGCTGATTCTAATAAATCTTGGCTAAAATTTATTTGAATTCTATAATGTCCAGATAACATTAGGAATCTTACTACATCAGCATCATATTTTTCAAGTATTTCTCTAGCAGTAAAAAAGTTATTTAACGATTTTGACATTTTTTTATTATCTACATTAACAAATGCTGAATGCATCCAATAATTAGCTAAATTTTCACCTGTTAGAGCTTCACTTTGTGCTATTTCATTTTCATGATGTGGGAATGCTAAATCCATTCCACCTCCATGTATATCAATAGTTTCTCCTAATATTTTTTTAGCCATACAAGAACATTCAATATGCCATCCTGGTCTTCCAGGCCCCCATGGACTTTCCCATGCTGGTTCACCTGGCTTTTGTGCTTTCCATATTGCAAAATCCATTGGATCATTTTTTCTTTCATCTACATTAATTCTAGCACCTGCTTGTAAATCATCTAAATTTTGACCTGATAACTTCCCATATTCATTAAACTTTTTAGTACTAAAATATACATCTCCGTTAATCTCATAAGCAAAGCCTCTATCTACTAATGATTTAACAAATTCTATAATATCTGTAATATATTCAGTTGCTCTAGGATTTACTGTAGCTCTTTCTATATTAAGCCCATCAGCATCTTTATAATATTCTTCAATATATTTGTCTCCAATATTTTTTACAGTTGTTTCTTCTTCATTAGCTTTTTTAATCATTTTATCATCTATATCAGTAAAATTTTGAACAAACGAAACTTCATATCCTCTATATTCAAAATATCTTCTAATAGTATCAAATACTATAAATGTTCTTCCGTTTCCTATATGAAAAAAATTATATACCGTAGGTCCACAAACATACATTTTAACTTTCCCTTCAGTAATAGGGATAAATTCTTCTTTTCTTCTCGTTAAAGTATTAAATATCTTCATTTATTCTTGCCTCCTACATTATTTTAATTTTAAATTATTTTTATTAAACTCTCCTTGTACTCTTTGACAAACTTCATCTATTTTTATTACTTCCATTTCACCATTTCTAAGTTTAAATTCAACTTCTCCATCTGTAATTTTCTTTCCTACTGTTACTCTCATAGGAATTCCCATTATTTCTGAATCCTTAAATTTAACTCCAGCTCTTTCATTTCTGTCATCTAATAATGCTTCAACACCCAAGCTTATCAATTGATCATAAAGATCATTAGCAATTTTAACTTGTTCTTCATCTTTTACATTTACAGGTATTACTGAAATATGATATGGAGCAACAGCTAATGGCCATATTATCCCATTTTCGTCATTATGTTGTTCAATTATAGACGCCATTGTTCTTGTAACTCCAATTCCATAACATCCCATTATAAATGGTTTTTCCTTACCATTTTCATCTATAAATTTAGCATCCATAGCTTCTGAGTATTTAGTTCCTAATTTAAAAATATGTCCTACTTCTGTACCTCTAGCTATTGTAACTTTTTCTCCACAAATTGGACAAGGTTCACCTTCTTCTACATTTCTATAATCTCCAACCACGCCTTCAAAGTCACGTCCATAATTTACATTTTTAATATGATAACCAGTTTCATTTGCTCCTGTAACAAAGTTATACATATTCTTTACTTCTTCATCTACTAATATTAAATCTGCTTTTATACCTATTGGTCCAGCAAATCCAATATCACAACCTGTTGCATTTTTGTACCCTTCATGAGAAGCCATTTCTATATCTCCTGAAGCCTTTGAAGCATTAGCAACTTTAACTTCATTAACTTCTCTATCGCCTCTTACAAATACAGCAACAATTTTTCCATCAACATTATATAATAAAGTTTTAACTGTCTTTTTAGGAGATATATTTAAAAATTCTGATACTTCATCTATCCCTCTACTATCAGGAGTAAATACTTTTTCTAATTCCATTAGTTCCTCTTTTTGAACTTCTCCTAATTTTGTAGTTGCCTTTTCAATATTAGCAGCATAGTCACATTTACTACAAAAAACAATATCATCTTCTCCAACTTCTGATTTAACCATAAATTCTGCTGAATTTGATCCTCCGATTGCTCCTGAGTCTGCTTCAACACATTTTGCATCTAAACCACATCTATTGAATATTTTAACGTATGCCTCATACATCTTATTATATGAAACATCTAAGCCTTCTTGATCTTTATCAAAGCTATAAGCATCTTTCATTATAAATTCTCTTGATCTCATAACTCCAAATCTTGGTCTACGTTCATCTCTATATTTAGTTTGAATTTGATATAAATTTACTGGTAATTGCTTATATGATTTAATTTCATTTTTTGCTATATCAGTAAATACTTCTTCATGAGTTGGTCCTAAACAAAAATCTCTTTCGTTTCTATCTTTTAATCTAAACATCTCTGCACCATAAGCATCCCATCTTCCAGATGATTGCCATAATTCTGCTGGAATCATAGCTGATGCTAAAAATTCTTGTGCACCTGCAAAATTCATTTCTTCTCTTATTATATCCTCGATTTTTTTAAGAGCCTTAAGTCCTAAAGGCATATAATTGTACACACCTGATGCCATCTTTCTTATCATTCCTGATCTAAGCATAAGTTTATGACTATCAATCTCTGCTTCAGCTGGAACTTCTCTTAATGTAGATATTAACATATTAGACATTTTCATAATTACATTTCCTCCAAATAAATAGTTTTAGACACTTGAATGTGCCTTATATAAAGTGGTTTTTAACAAACAAAAAAAGCCCACCCTATATGCTTAGGGCGAACTTATACTCGCGGTACCACCTAATTTTGTTCTCTAATAATGATAACGGTATTAAACCGATAGTTTTTTCCTATTACTCCGAAGCTGGTTCAAAATCTAGTTGAAAATCTTACAGCCAAGGATTTTCTCTCTGAAAAACGATTTCTACTATTCTTCATCAACGTTTATATTTATATTCTTATAATTAACTTAATTCATTATAACTTTTTGTAAATTAGCTGTCAACACATTGTATAATGACTATCTTGATATAAAATATTCTCCAATAACTAAGTCTTCAGGCGTTGTTATCTTTATATTAGTATACTCACCATCATAAAGATATACTTTGTTTCCAAAATGTTCAACAACCATAGTATCATCAGTTACCAAAACATTTTCTGTTCTTATCCTTTTATGACAATCATAAATCATCTCAAACTTAAATGATTGGGGAGTTTGAACTGCTACTAAATCACTTCTATTAGGAGTATCTATTGAAAATTGATTTTTATCCTTAACTTTAATAGTATCTTTTGGCATAACACCTGGTGCTGCAGCTCCATATTTTTTAGCATATTTTATTGCTTGTTCTATTATCTTATCTGATACAAAAGGTCTTACTCCATCATGAATCAATACAATTTCTGAACCTTTAGCTTCAATTAATCCATTATATACTGAATCATTTCTTTCTTTTCCTCCTGCTATTATTTTATTAACTTTTAATAAATTAGCTTCTAAAATTTCTTTTTTACAATATTCTATTTCATCTGCTGGTACTACTAAGATAATATTATCTATTAAGTTACTTTCTAAAAACTTCTTAATAGTATAATAAAGAATGGGCTTGCCATTCAAATCAATATATTGTTTGCTTTGAACAGTGCCCATTCTCTTACCTTTTCCACCAGCTACTACTATCGCACTAACCATTTAGAAAAGTCTCCTTATCTTTTAATTTTCTTTAGGCTTTGCAAAAATCATTCTTCCTGCTGCCGTTTGTAAAACAGATGTAACTATAACAGTAATTGTCTCTCCAATATATTTCTTTCCGCCTTCTACAACTATCATCGTTCCATCATCTAAATAGGCAACCCCTTGTGTTGACTCTTTTCCATCTTTAATCATATCAACTATCATTTCTTCACCTGGTAGCACTACCGTCTTTATAGCATTTGATAATTCATTTATATTTAATACAGGCACGCCCTGAACTTCCGCTACTTTATTTAAATTATAATCGTTAGTTATAACTTTTCCGTTTAAAGTTTGTGCAAGCTTTAACAACTTACTATCAACTTCATTTATTTTTGGGAAATCACCCTCCCAAATTTGTGTCTCAATAGTGAGTTCTTTTTGTATTTTATTTAATATATCAAGTCCTCTTCTTCCTCTATTTCTTTTTAAAGAATCTGAAGAATCAGATATATGTCTTAACTCATCTAGTACAAAATTAGGTATTACTAACGGTCCTTCTATAAAACCTGTTTCACAAATATCAAATATCCTTCCGTCAATTATAACTGATGTATCTAAAACTTTTGCTATTCCTTTAACTGGATTACCTTTAGATTTTTTTTCTTTAACTGTTGGTTTTTTTATATTCGCAAGAAGTCCTATCATATCATCTTTTTTCTTTACTAATATATCTGCTCCTATTATAGCTGCTACTAAATTTAATAGTATAAATAAAATAGGTCCAAAAAATTCATGAATTCCATTTATAGGATTAGCAATAAACGTCATTAGTATTAATGCTATAACAGCACCTAATGCTCCACAAATAATTTCAGTTAACGTCAATTTTTGTATACTCTTTTCAACATATTCAACTACATTAGAAATAGATTTATATATAGACGGTGAAATAATAAATAATATAATTCCAAATAATAACGAAATAATCACAAGAAATACTATTGATCCGGTTACTGTTGATAAATATTTAACCTGTCTAATATCAGGTATCTTTAATAAAGAGCTCGCTATAATATAACCAATCATTAACCCTATAGCAGAAAAAATTCCTCTTACTATCCTTTTTAACAAACAAGTCACCCCTTCCTAAATTACTCGGTAAATATTTAATATTAATGTATTCTTTGTATTAACTGCTATTAATTATATCATAATATATCTTTATCTAAAATGAATAATTTATTAAGTTTAATTAAGTTTAATAAAATCCCCCTATTAATTAATATAATTCTTTTGTATTATATACATGTATTCTAGTTCTTAATCCATTATTGACAAAATAGTCTGAAAATATTTATAATTACCTTACAGTAATATTAAATTATATCAAGGAGTTGAGGCGTATGAAGGATATAATATTTGACGATTTTCAGAATTCTGTAAATGATTCTTTGCTAAGACATAAAAGTATTTTAGATATACTTACAAAATATAGTGAATCTAGTGCTAGAGTAAACAGAGCTGTTGCAAAAGCTGTTACTAATTGTGGGTGTATGGAAATTAATGCTTCTAAACAGTCTTTACCCAATGAAGACGATTCCCTAGATAATCTGAGTAATTGTCTAAATACTCATATAACTGGAGAGCTTTGTGAAAGCTGCCGTGAAATTATAGAAAGAGAAATGGGAAACAATCTTTTCTACTTAACATCATTATGTAATGATTTAGATATAAATTTATATGATGTGTTAATTAAAGAATACAATAAGATAAATACTTTGGGTAAATTTACTTTTAGATAATAATTTTAATTAAAAAATCGGCTTATCTTATGATAATGCCGATTTTTTATATTTTATTAATATAAAATTCTATTATATCTCTTTATTTAAAAATATTTGTTCTTTTATTCTTTTTAATCCATTTTTAATAGCTTTTGCCCTAGCTTCACCTATTCCCTCTACATTATCAAGTTCATCTGTATCAGCCTCTATTACATTATTTAATTCTCTAAATTCTTTAATTAAATTATCTATTACATTTGATGGAATTCTTGGAACCTTGCTTAATATCCTGTATCCTTTAGGAGATATAAGTGTATCAATAAGTGGCACTCCTGCATAACCTAATACTCGCGCAATAGCATCTAAATCTAAAATTTCTAATGCAGTTAACTTTTGTATTTGTTCATATACTTCACTATATGTAGACTCATCTTTACAATAATCTCTAATTAATAATATTCCATCACGTTCTATATGTCTAATTAATTCACTAAGTTGCATAGAAATGAGTCTACCTTCATTACCCAGTTCTAAAATATACATATTAATTTCTTCAACAATTCTCATAACCATTTCTGTTCTTTGAATTGCTGAAACTACATCAAAAAGAGTAGTTAAATCTTGGAATTCCAGTAAATTTAAATTATTAATAACACGTTCTAATACAGCTACATATTTTTCTAAAGTTTGAATTGCTTGATTTGCTCTAGCTAAAATTACACTACTCTCTTTTAAAACATACTTTATATCGCCTTTATAAATAGTTATTATATTCCTTCTTTGAGATATAGCTATTACTATATTGTTAGTTTGTTTTGCAATTCTTTGTGCCGTTCTATGACGTGTTCCTGTTTCATACGTCATTATAGATGCATCTGGTATTAACTGTGCATTCGCACATACAATTCTTTTTAAATCTTCACTAATTACAATTGCACCATCCATCTTAGCCAATTCATATACATAAGAAGCACTATAATCTGAATTGATAGTAAATCCTCCATCTACTGTACTCATTACTTCTTTGCTATCTCCAATTACAATTAATCCACCTGTCTTAGCCCTTAGTATATTTTCAAGTCCTTCCCTTAGCTGAGTGCCTGGGCACATCATCTTTAATGTATCTTTTATTTTCATTCCCTTTTCTATTCTCATACACTCACCTATTCTTCTTTAAAATATCTTACTTATTACTTCTTTTAAATGTCCAACTCCTATTACATTTATACTATCCTTCTTTACCTTGTCTTTGTTTCTTTCTGGGATAATTACATTTTTAAATCCTAATTTCTCAGCTTCTTTAACTAGTCTTTCTGCTGATGCTATTGGTCTTATCTCTCCCGTTAAACCTACTTCACCAACAATAAGTGTTTTTTCTAATTTAAATTCTCTTGACTTAGCACTAGATAGTAGTGCTAATGCTAATCCTAAATCAGCTGCCGTTCCATCTATACTAAATCCTCCAACTACATTTACATAAACATCTTTATTATAAAAAGGTAATTTTAACTTTTTTTCTAAAACCGCTAAAATTAAACTTAATCTTTGATTATCAATGCCGACTGCAGTCCTCCTAGGCATTGGTGCATTAGTTTCCGTTACTAAAGCTTGAATTTCTACTAATATTGGTCTAGTTCCCTCTATAATACCGATTACTACTGAGCCTTCTTGATTAAAACTTGTATCTTCTAAAAATATTCTAGAAGGATCAAATACCTCTATTAACCCTTCTTGTTCCATTTCAAAAACTCCTATCTCACTGGTAGTTCCAAAACGATTTTTCATAGTTCTTAGAATTCTGTATTCTTCTGTTCTTTCACCTTCAAAGTATAATACAGTATCTACCATATGTTCTAGTACTCTTGGACCTGCTAATTCTCCTTGTTTTGTTACATGTGCAACTAAAAAAAATGGCACATTACTTTTTTTACAAATCCTCATAATAGTATTAGAACATTCTTTAACTTGAGAAACACTTCCTGGTGCTGATGAAATATTATCTTTAAATATAGTTTGAATTGAATCTATAATAACAAATTTAGGATCTAGCTGTTCAATATATACAGAAATAGCTTCTAAGTTAGTTTCGGATACTATAAATAAATCTGAACTATTTACTCCTAATCTATCTCCTCTAATTTTTATTTGTTCTTCTGATTCTTCTCCTGAAACATAAAGGACCTTTCCATATTTTAAAGAAATATTATTTGCAGTTTGTAACAGTAATGTTGATTTTCCTATCCCAGGATCTCCTGAAATTAATGTTAAAGATCCTTTAACTAATCCTCCCCCTAAAACTCTATTAAGTTCATTAATTCCAGTATCATAACGTTCTTTTTCTCCTGATTGTATTTCAGTAATAGTTTTAGGATAATTGTTTTGCACTATACTATTAACTTTTAATGCAGAAATTTCTTTATCATTATTTTTTACTTCTTCATTAAATGTATTCCAACTGCTACATGAAGGACACTTTCCTAGCCATTTAGGAGATTCATATCCACATTGTTGACAAATGTATACAGACTTTATTTTAGCCATATATTTTCCTTTCTTTATCATAAGATTCAAAATTACTATATTTATATATACTTAATAATTTTATAATAACATAAACTTTTATATTAATTATACCATTTAATAAAAATTATCAGCAAAAACAAGTACTTTATTTCCAAGTAAATATTATATTAAAATAGAAATTTATCCATATATAAAAAACTTATTTCATTGAATATAATCTACATATTAATTAATGTGTATTTGTATAAATATTTTATTTATTAGAAAAACTATTTATATAACTTTAAGGAGATGATTAAATGTTAAATAAAGATTATTGGAAAAATATTAATATCTCTGGTAAAAACATCTTAAGAGATAATCAACAAAATACCTTAAATAATAATTTTAATAATATTTATTCAAACAATGAATTCTCTAACATGATTCTAAATTCAAATCTCGAAAATGGTAATTTAATAAAATAAAACTTATAATAAATACTATTGAGATATAATTTATAAAGCGTTATAATAATTAAGTAATAATAATTATTATATAAGGAGGTTTTTTTATGATTAAAGTTTATACTACTGACTCTTGTCCTTGGTGTGTTAAAGTGAAGGATTATCTAAAATCTAAAAATATTGAATTTAAAGAATTTAATGTCCAAGATGATATGATTGCCAGAGAAGAAATGATAGATAAATCTAAACAAATGGGTGTTCCCGTTTTAGATATTGATAATCATATTATTATTGGTTTTGATAAAGTTGCTATTGATAAAGCTATTTCTAAATAAAATTCAACAATATTATAATCATAAATGTAGGCCTGAAAATAATAGTGATAATGTTATTTCCAGACCTATATTTATTAATATTATCTACATTCTAATATTATTCATTCTCAAACGTTCTAAAATAGATTGATATTATTTATTTTGCAATATATATCTTTCTGCATTTAAAAGTGCTATTGTTCCATCTGCTACAGCCGTTGTAATTTGTCTATATTTTTTTTCGCGTACATCTCCGATTGCATATACTCCTTTTATGTTTGTTTCCATATCTTCATTTGTAAGTATATAACCATAATTACTTAATTTTATAGAACTATCTAATCCTAATGTTTTAGGTTCCGTTCCAATATATCCAAATATAGCATCTAGATCTAACTCTGTAAATTCACTAGTATTAACATTTTTAAGTATCACCTTTTCTAAAAAATTTCCTCCTTTTAGTTCAATAAGATCCTGATTAAACTTAACTTCTATTTTAGGATGATTCATTACTTTTTCTATTAAAGCTTTTTCTCCATTAAAATAATTATGTCTTCTAATTATAATAACCTTTTTTGCAAATTTTGTTAAAAATATTGCTTCTTCTAATGCAGAATTTCCTCCACCGACAACTCCTATTTCTTTATTTTGATATATAGCTCCATCACATACAGCACAATAATGAACTCCTCTTCCTTCATATTTATCTGCCTGCTTAACAGGTAACTTTTTAGGTGATGCTCCTGTTGCAATTATTACTGCTTTAGGTTTATAGATATAATTTTCTGTTTCTATGATTTTTTCTTCATCTGATAATTTTATAGTTTTAATTAAATCAAATTCATCTATATTAACCTCTAAAGATTCTGCATGTTTTTTAAAGGATTTTGCTAACTCCTGACCAGCTATGTTTGGAAATCCGGGATAATTTTCTATACTATAACTATCATTTATCTGACCTCCTATAATTTTTTCTTCTAACAATATCATATTTAATCTGGCTCTGACCCCATAAATCGCTGCAGTAAGACCTGCTGGTCCCCCTCCGATTATAACTAAATCTAATTCTTTTATTTCCTTTTCCATATATATTCTCCTTGTTTAGTATTTTTTATTATTTAATAATAATTATTTATAGATAATATATCATATTAATGATTAAATATAAACTCAATCTTTAAAAACCACCTTAATATAAGGATATAATCTATAATTATTATCGCTAAAATTTATTTAATAAATACATATGAAATAAGCTTCTAAGTTAACTTTTCTATATAATAATTACTTTAAAATATAAACACATTTAAATTATAATTTTTAGTTTTTAAAAATATTTATTATAAAAAATGAAGATATAATATATTTTAAAATACATTTTTATAATATACTTTAAATAATAACTATATCTCCATTAATATTCTGTATAACTAATCTAAACTATTTACAGTTATTCTATTTTAGTAAAAACTAGATTATTATCGTATTCCTTTACTTTAAGTCTATCACCAATTTTTATATTTCCTAAAAGAATTTCTTCACTTAATTTATCTTCTACTTCTTTAGTAATTAATCTTCTTAATGGTCTTGCACCATAATTTAAATCTGTTCTCTTATTAAGTAAAAACTTTTTACTATCATTTCCAAAATCCAAATGTATATTCTTATTTTCAAGTCTCTTAGAAATAGATCTTAACATTAAATCCACAATAGATAATAAGTCTTC
The DNA here is from genome assembly GCF_054768135.1 of Clostridium sp. CTA-5. NCBI lineage: Bacteria > Bacillati > Bacillota > Clostridia > Eubacteriales > Clostridiaceae > Clostridium > Clostridium sp. CTA-5. Next base: position 13,869 of record NZ_BAAAAT010000019.1, read on the forward strand.
TTCTCTTAATTTATGGAATACTATAGTATCATCAATTCTATTTAAAAATTCTGGTTTAAAACTTTTCTTTAGTTCTTCAAGAACATTTTCCTTCATCTTTTCATATTCAGAATCTTCATCGAAACTTGCATTAAATCCCATTACTTTTTGTTTCTTTATTTGATGTGCCCCTACATTTGAAGTCATAATAACTATAGTATTTTTGAAATTTACAACCTTACCATGACCATCAGTAAGTCTTCCTTCATCCATAATTTGAAGTAATATATTAAATATATCCTGATGTGCCTTTTCTATTTCATCTAATAAAATAACTGAATAAGGTTTCCTTCTAACAGCTTCTGTTAATTGTCCACCCTCTTCATATCCTACATATCCTGGAGGTGCGCCTATAAGTCTAGCTACTGAATTGCTCTCCATATACTCTGACATATCAATCCTTATAATACTATTTTCATCACCAAACATAGCTTCAGCTAAAGCTTTTGAAAGTTCAGTTTTACCAACACCAGTAGGTCCTAAAAAGATAAACGTTCCTATAGGTCTATCTGGATCTTTAATTCCTACCCTAGCTCTTCTAACAGCCTTTGATATAGCTTTTACAGCTTCGTTTTGTCCTATAACTCTTTTGTGTAAAATTTCTTCAAGTTTAAGTAATTTTTCACTTTCTTTCTCTGTAAGTTTTTTAGCAGGAATTTTAGTCCAAGAAGATACCACTTCAGCTATATCATCCTCATCAACTATTAATTCATGTATTGAATTTTGATTACTCCATTCTTTTCTCATACTTTCTAATTGTTCTTTTAATTTATTCTCTGTATCTCTCATCTGTGCAGCTTTTTCAAAATCTTCAACTCTAATACATTCTTCTTTTTCTTTTATTATATTATTTATTTTATCTTCTATAGACTTTAAATCATTAGGTGGAACTAAATTTTTAATTCTTACCTTTGCTGCTGCCTCATCTATTAAATCAATAGCTTTATCAGGCATAAATCTATCTGCTACATATCTATCTGCTAAATCAACAGCCGATTCTAAAGCTGTATTTGTAATCTTAACTCTATGATGAGATTCATATTTGTCTCTTAAGCCTTTTAATATGCTTAATGTTTCATCCTTAGATGGCTCTCCAACATTTACTGGTTGAAATCTTCTCTCTAGAGCTGGGTCTTTTTCAATATGTTTTCTGTATTCATCTATTGTTGTTGCTCCTATACATTGAATTTCTCCTCTAGCTAATGCTGGTTTTAATATATTTGATGCATCAATAGCACCCTCTGCTGCACCTGCACCTATTATTGTATGAATTTCATCTATAAAAATTATTACACTTTTATCTTTTTCAATTTCACTCATTATCTTTTTTAATCTATCTTCAAATTCACCTCTATACTTAGCACCTGCAAGTATAGCTGTTAAGTCTAACGAAATTACTCTTTTATTTTTTAATATCTCTGGAATATTACCATCTATTATTCTTTGAGCTAATCCTTCTATTACAGCTGTTTTCCCTACCCCTGGTTCTCCTATCAAACAAGGATTATTTTTTATTCTTCTACACAATATTTCTAAAACACGTTGGTTTTCACTTTCTCTACCAATAACCGGATCTAAAATTCCTTCTTCTGCCAATTGTGTTAAGTCTCTTCCGTATTTATCTAGCATAGGTGTTTTGGTTCTTTTAGATTTTTCTTGTGAACCTTCATCCAAGTTATCATCATATTTTCCAGTTAAAAAAGATATTAGGTCATTCTTTAAGGTCTTAAATTCTAACTTTAAATTTTTTAAGATTGTATAGGCCATACCTTCTTCTTGCTTTATTAATGCTATTAATATATGTTCAGGACTGACATACTTATGGTGTAAATTCTTAGCCTCTATAAAACTTTCATCTAATAATCTTTTTGCTCTTGGTGTTAATAAAATATCTTCTTCCGGCATTTGTATTTCACCATATCCTAAATATCTTCTAATCATATCTCTTATAATATCTACACTAATACCATATTCTCCTAATAATTTAGCCTGATATCCATCTTCTTTTAATAAACCTAATAATATATGTTCTGTTCCAACATATCCATGTTTAAAATCTTGAGATTCACTTTGAGCTTCTAGTATCACAGATTGGGCTCTTTGAGTAAACCTATTATACTCCATTTTAAATCCCTCCTTTAAATTCCCTAAATTACTGATAATATATTTCTTACAATTTTAGCTCTTTCATAATTAAGTTCAGTACCTGAAAGTTTTTTACCTAAATAATTTTGAAGTGAAGAATCCCTTGTAAATACTAATAATTTATTCAATTTACTACTTTCAATATCTATTAATGAAAGTTCAGCTCCCATTCTTACGCTAGATAATAACTCTGTAGCTTCTTGTTCACCTAAAAGAACTGCTGATTTTAATACTCCACATGCTCTATAAATTTTATCTTCTACTTCATATTTACATTTAGATAATAAGACTTCTCTAAATTTTTTTTCTTCACCTATTACACTCAGAACTGCACCTTTTAAATTTTCAATTATTTCTTCTTCGCTAAGTCCTAATGTAACTTGATTAGAAATTTTATAAATATTCCCATAAGTTTTTTTATTGTCTTCAAAAACACATTTTATAGCCATCCCAATTTGGGTTAATCCCTTCTCAAAGTTTGCTATTTCATTATTAAAGGCCAATGCTGGTAAATGTACATTTACTGATACTTTCATTCCTGTGCCTAAATTAGTTGGACGTGTTGTTAAATATCCTAAACTTTCATCAAAAGCATAATGTACATTTCTCTCTATTTTATCATCAATTTTTGTAAGCATATTAAAGGATTCTTGTAAATCTAAACCAGAACCTACACATTGTAATTTTATATGGTCCTCTTCATTTATCATAATGCTAAGAGTTTCATCTTTATTTAAAATGAATGCTGTTTTATCACTATTTTTAATTAATTCTTTAGTTATTAATTGTTTATCCAAATAACTCTTTATTAAATCCTTATCTTCATTCCACATTTCATAAAGATTAGGTTCTTCATCAACTATTTCATTTTTTAATATATTATAAATTAATCCTATGTTTTTTCTTGCCTCTACTGGTGTTAATCTATTAGAAAAAGGTACTTCTTTTAAATTTCTAGATAAACATATCGAATTACTTATAACTATATTATCGTTATTACATTCGCCATTAATCCAGTTTTTCATTGTCCTTTTCCTCCTTTACAGTAAAGATTTTATCATTTATATCCTCTTTAAATATAAATGTTTCCATTTCTCTTATATCATCTCTTATAACTGCAGCTTTTTCATATTCTTCTAATTTAATAGCCTTTTGTAAATCTTGTTTTAATCTTATAATCTTTCTTTTTTTAATTAAATTTTCACCATCAAATTTGGGTATCTTACCTACATGTTTCACACTTCCATATATCCTCTTTACAATAGGTTTTATATATTCTGAAAATACATTATAACATTCACTACAACCTAATTTTCCTTGTTTTTCAAATTCTGAATATTTCATCTTACATTTTGGACAAATAAGTTCTTTAGGCTTTGTTTTATTTACTCCTATATTATTTAAAAGCCCAGTTAATATATTTTCAAACTGTAATCCACTTATTTCATTTATAGAATTTATAAATGGAATATCAGATATATTCTTTGCACAATTCTCACATAGCCAAATTTCATTTTTTTCACCATTTACTACTTTAACTAAATTAATTCTTGCTTCATTTTTTTTACATTTTTCACATAACATATAAATCCCCCACTTTTTTTAAGATAAGCTAACCATAATCATAGCCTTAAGAATTTCTGCTCTTACTTTATTTCTATTCTCTGTTAAAATTAAAGTTCTATCATTTATAGCTATCTTCATTAATTGACATTCTCTATCTGTAATTATATTCGATTCATATAAATTTTCTATTATATCTACAGCATTATGATATGTTATTGAATTTCCTATACTTTGATTTATTATTGTTTCTCTTTCATTAGAACATTCTTGATTTAATTGTTTTATAGCTATGTGTCCACCACCACCACGTTTACTTTCAATCAAATATCCTTTATTATAAGTAAATCTTGTTGTTAAAACATAATTTATTTGTGATGGAGCACATCTAAATTGATCCGCTAATTCATTTCTTTGTATTAAAATTATATTATTATTACTATCATTAAACATTTCTTTTATAAATTCTTCTATTATATCTGAAAGTTTTGCCATAACTTCACCTACCTAAACATCAGTTTATTTTTTTGTTTTTGACTTACTTTGACCTTATATAATTATACTATTTTATATTATTATTTTAAATAGTATAATTCATTCTATTCTTAAACTGAATATTTTTTAATTTAATTGTTAAAAATATTATTTGAATTATTATATGTTATTTAAATTAAGAAGGGAACTATTTTTTATGAAACTAACTTGGTATGGACACTCTTGTTTCTTGATAACTACATCAAGTGGAAAAAGAATATTAATAGACCCATTTAATAAATCTATAGGTTATAATAATAATTTTCCTGAATCTGATATTGTAACATTAACTCATAATCATTTTGATCACTCTTTTTTAGATAATATTAACGATAATGCAGAAATTATTAATGAAACAGGAGTATTTAAATTTGATTTTATTGAAATTGAGGGTATAAAATCGTTTCATGATAAATGTAATGGACTAAAAAGAGGTCCCAATATAATATATATTTTTACATTGGAAAATTTGAAGATTTGTCATTTAGGTGATTTAGGAGATATTCCCTCAAAATTAATTTTAGAAAAATTAGATAATATAGATATTTTGCTTATTCCTGTTGGTGGACATATTACCTTGAATGGAAAAGAAGCAGCTGAAATGAGTAAAATTATTTCACCTAAATATATAATCCCTATTCATTATAAGACTTTTCGTTCTTCACTTTATTTAGATGATGCAAAACATTTTTTAATATCTATGAAAAATATAGATAAAATAAAATCGAATATATTAGATATTAGTAGTTTAAAGTTTAATTCTAAAAATAAAGTATTATTCTTATCTCCACCTTTAGATTAAAGTTTATTATTTTATCCTAAATTTTAACTAATATAAAAAATAAATTTTTATATTAAAAAGCATGTCCAAATAAAAAAGATCGTCATAAGACGATCTTTTTCTACTATTCTTGAACTGGAGCACCAACTGGACAAACATTAGCACAGTTTCCACAATCAATACAAGTATCTGCATCGATAACGTAGTATGCATCTCCTTGGCTTATAGCATTAACTGGACATTCTCCAGCACATGCTCCACAACTAACACATGAATCATTAATTACAAATGCCATCTAAAACACCTCCTATAATTGTATCATAATTAACCCTCTACATTCTATCATGTATTTTAATGTTTTAAAAGTACTTTATTAATAAAGTACTTTTTTATAGGCTATTTTTTTTACCAATTTAAGAGATTTTTCTTTGTTTTTCTTTATTTTTCTTCATTAATTAATTCTTTCAATAATTTTTTATCTTCTTCAGATTCAATTTCTAATTTTATATCTGAATCATCTACTGAATCTTCATAACTTCCTGATATCAGCTTTATAGTTTCAATCTTATACATATTTATTACTTCTTCATCACCCAGTTTCAATTTAACCTTTACACTCTCTTTAACAGTTAAATTTTCAATAACTTCGCCAGTTCCATCTATCGTTTCAACTATAGAACCCACCTTAGGAAGTCTTTTTCTTATATCCTCATATGTACTTTGCTCATAATTTAAGCAACACATAAGTCTTCCACATATTCCTGAAATTTTAGTTGGATTTAAAGAAAGATTTTGTTCTTTTGCCATCTTTATTGATACTGATGCGAAATCTCCTAAAAAGCTAGAACAGCACATAGGTCTACCACAAGGTCCTAATCCACCTATCATTTTAGCTTCATCTCTAACACCTATTTGTCTTAATTCTATCCTGGTCTTAAATATTGTTGCCAAGTCTTTAACTAACTCTCTAAAATCGATTCTTCCATCTGCTGTAAAATAAAATATTACTTTGTGATTATCAAATGTGTATTCAACATCTATTAATTTCATTTTAAGATTATGCTCTTGTATTTTCTTTAAACATATATCTAATGCTTGTTGTTCCTTACTTTTATTTTCTTTATGTTTTTGAATATCTTTTTCATCAGCTATTCTTATAACTGGTTTTAATGGTGATATTATTTCATCATCTCTTATCTCTTTTATTCCTATAACACATTCACCAAATTCGATACCTCTAGCAGTCTCAACTATTACATAATTTCCCTTTTGTACAGAAAAATCCATAGGATCAAAGTAATAAATTTTGCCTGCTTTTTTAAACCTCACTCCAACAACTTTTATCATAAATTATACCTCCGCAAATCCCATAAGTAATACAGTTATGGTCATTGAATAATTTGTATTACTATTTAAATTAACCCTAGCTTCTCTAATGTATTCTAACATACAATTAAGTTTTTTATAAGATATTCCCAATGAGATATCCTTTATTTCATCTAAACTATCAATATTTATAATTAAATCCTCATTATCTAGTTCCTTTAAAAACATAATATCTCTTATATAAGAAATTAATATATTTAATAAGTCTTCAGAATTTTCTTTTGCAATAATTAAAGATTCCTTATATTTTAAAACTAAGTCTTTGTTTTTTTCTACAACATCTTTTAATAATTCTAGTATTAAAATTCTTAAAGTCTTTAAGTTTTCATTTTTAAGAAATTTATCTATTTTTCCTGGTATTCCTTCACTATATGCTAAAGCAGATTTCTTGTACTTTTCATCTAAATTGCTATAATTGCAATTTAGATACTCTAATATTTCTTGCTTAGATAATGGAGTTAATTTATATATTTGACAACGTGATTTTATAGTATCTAAAATTAATTCTAATGATTCACTTAATAATATAAGAAATACTCCTTTAGGTGGTTCTTCAATAGTCTTTAATAGAGCATTTTGAGCTTGTATAGTTAATTTATTACACTTATGTAATATCAAAACTTTTCTATCACCTTCATAAGGTTTTTTATTAGCTTCTTCTATAATAGCTCTTATCTCATCTACACCAAATGAATTAAGTGAAGGATAATAATTTATAATATCTACATATTCTATATCATAATTTATACCTAAAATATTATTGGCAAGATAATTTGCCAATATACTCTTGCCAATTCCATCATTACCAATTATTAAATTAGCATGAGAAAAAGAATCATTTATTTTTCTTTTATTAAATCCATTAATAATTTTTGTATGTCCAATGATTTCTCTCAATGCTTACTCTCCTTATATCTTTATAAATTTATCTACATCAACAACAAATATAGTTGCTCCACCTACATTAATTTGCATAGGACATTGTTGAATATATCCTCCATCATTACCTGTTAATGGAGTAGGTGATACTACTATTTCTTTTCGCTTCTTACATATATCTTTTACTATATCAATTACTTCTTCTAACTTATCTTCTTCAACCCCTACCATCAAAGTAGTATTTCCTGCTTTTAAAAAACCACCTGTAGTAGCAAGTTTAGTAACTCTAAAATCTTTATCTGTTAATGAGTCTAGTACATCTGGAGCATCTTCATCTTGAACAATAGCAATAACTAATTTCATCTATTTTTCCCCCTAAAACAATATACTATTATTATATAATTCTAACATAAATATGAATTATTTTTTTAATTTAAATATATTTTTTTACTTCATTATAAATTGCATTATGAATTTCGTCTATGCTTTTTAGTTTATTACCATTATTACACTTTATTTTATTCCAATTATATTTTTCCGCTATCTTTAAGGAATTATTATATGAATTTATTAAATATTGTTTATCTCTTTCATGTATATCCTTTTCTTTTTCTCCAGTAAATTTGTTAGCTCTATCCTTCATAAGTTCTTGACTTATTTCTGGTGGTACATCAAGAAACACTACACAATCTGGTACAGGTAACTTATATAAATTAAATTCCAATTCATATAACCAATTTAAAAATTTATCTTTTTCTTCATTTTCCATTTTAACTGCTTGATGAACCATATTAGATGTTGTATATCTATCTGCAATAATTATTCCACCATTTTTATAAAACTCTTCCCATTCAGTTTTATATGATGCAAATCTATCAATAGCATAAAATGTTGATGCTACATAAGCATTTACATCTTCTGGTTTGTTTCCAAAATCTCCATTCAAATACATTTTAACCGGCATACAAGCAGGACTCTCATAATTAGGAAAAGTTATTTTTCTAACTTTATATTCTTCTCTTAATAATTTTTCATATAATTTCTGTGCTTGTGTTGCTTTTCCTGATGCATCAGAACCACTTTCTATTATAATTAATTTACCTTTTTTCATAAAAAAATTCCCCCATATCAATAGTACCTATATATCAAAATATAATAGATAATATAAACTTATAAGATATTATTTATATTTAATTTTATAATAAAAATTAGCCGTATATAAAAATACAGCTATAAATATACATTATTAACTTAATAAAAATCTAACTATTAATACTTAATTTTACAAATCTTTTTTAAACAAAATAGCCTTTATTTTATCTTTATAATAATTATATTCAGGATTTATAACAGACAGATTTATAATTTCACTTTCACATCTATTACAAATTTTTTCCCCGTTTAATATTATACCATTAGCACCAAATTTACTACATACAAAACATTTCTTATTTATCAAATTTATTCCCCCTTAATACTTTCCTTTAATTTTAATATTGACTTATATAAAGCTTTTTAATCTATTTTTTTAGTTTATAGTTAATCTTTCATTATAATATATAAATATTTTTTTAATTATTAGAAAAAATAATACTAAATGATTTATGGGAGGGTTGATTTATGAAACAAGAAATGATTTCATTTTTATCTACTTGTGATAATGATTTAGATGAATTAAGACATTACTTATATAATAATCCCGAAAAAAGTTATAATGAAATTAAATGTTCTAAATATATTTGTAAGCTATTAAAAAAATATAATTTTAACATATCCGAAAACTTCTTGGATATACCTAATGCATTTATATGCCGAAAAGGTAATGGACACCCTAAAATTTGTTATTTATGCGAATATGATGCTGTAGAAGGATATGGACACATTACAGGACATAATATATTAAGTACTATCTCTATAGGCGCGGCTTTGTGTTTAGGACATATAATAGATAAGATTGGTGGATCAGTTATAATTATAGGATGTCCTGGTGAATATTTAGGTGGAAGTAAAGCTATTATGAGTAAACAAGGTGTATTTGATGATATTGATGTCGTAATGGTTGCTCATCCAGATATATCAACAAGTGAAAGTGGCTCTTCATCAGCAATAATTCCATTAAGTATAGAATATAAAGGGACAGACGGTTTAAGTTTCTTAAATAAAAATACTTATACAGCTCTAGATGCTGTTTTATTAAATTTTAATATATTAAATTCTCTTATAAAAGGATTTCCTAAAAACTTAGAAATAAACTATATTTTATCTAAAGGTGGGTATACTCCATTATTGTTGCCTGCAGAAGCAGAAGCAAAATTTTATATTAGAAGTAATAATTATAAAACTGCAGAATTTATTGATAATAAACTTAGGACTATAGCAGATTCTGTATCTAATTTAACCGGAATAAGCCACACGGTTTCCTTATATGAACCTTCTAATAAGGAACTAAGAACTAATAGAACTCTTAATAGGTTATTTAGCCATAATTTAAAAGAAAATGGGATAATAGATATTGGATCTTCTAGAGATGTATATTCAGGATTAAGCTTAGGTGATGTTAGCCATAAAGTACCTTGTATTCATCCATATATATCTATAATAGAAAATACTAATATCAAATATGGTTCTAATGAGTTTGCACAAGCTACACTATTACCATTTGCATTTAAACAAGCTAAAATTGCTGCACTTTCTCTGGCATTTACAGGAATGGATCTAATAGAAAATCAAAACTTATTAAAAGAAGTAAAAGAAGATTTCTTTATTAAATAATATAAAAAATCTTTTTTATATTATTTACTTTTTATAATTTGCTTAAAGAATAAAAAAATTCTACTAAAAATAATCTTTTAGTAGAATTTTTCTATTTATATAGATATACTAGAATATTTAATCTTCTATTTTGCTATTTATACCTAATCTTTGTATTAATTTATCACTTGGATTAAAACTAAATTTATAATATTGATCTTGCTTTTTGTATATGCAACAACAACTTTTAGGATTAATTAGTTCACATAAATAGCTACCTTTATTTTTTGCAATATATTCTTTTGGTATATAATATTTTTTGCCTATGTATACAATCTCTGATAAACTTATACTTTCTAAGTTTTTTTCTTGATTTGAAACAATCCTATTAATAATAAGTTTATTAGCAATTATAGAATACTTATATGATACATTACATCTTATTAATTGAGAAAATACTATAATAATAGTTAACATAATAATTAAAATATTCATTGCCTTAATAATTATTATATTGTTTATTGGTAAGTTACTTATCCCTTGATATAAATATAACATTATAGTAATAACCAGTATTAATGTAGCTATAACAGGTGCCTTTTTTCTTACGACTACCTCTCTATGCATTTATATTTCCCCCATATATTAAAATTAAAATAACATTATGATTATACTAAGCTTTTGCATATAAATCTATACTTAAAATCTTCTTGATTTAGTTATATTCTATTATATTCCTTATTAATTCAAAAATAACACTAGATTTTAAATTTTAACAACCTTTTCCTTTATTTTAGTAAGTTTTTTATATTCTAAAATTAATTTTTTAATGGTATTAGTAGAGAATTATTCATATTCAGCTTATAATAGTATAGTATATGTGAGGAGGTGTTTCACATTGATTCAAATTTATAAAAGTGCAAGTGAATCTAATCCAACTTTAAAAATTATAGATACTATTGAAAATGGCTGCTGGATAAATATAGTTGCACCCTCAGATGAAGAATTAATACTGATATCCAAAAAAACTGGTGTATCTCTTGATTTTTTAAAGGCTCCATTAGATGATGAAGAAACTTCTAGAATTGATATTGAAAATGATGCTATATTAGTTATTGTAGATATTCCATTTACAGAAATGGAGGATAATTCACTAACATATGATACTTATCCTTTAGCAATAATACATACTAGTAAACAGTTAATTACTATTTGCCTTAAAAATAGCAAAATAATAACTGACTTTGCTAACTGTAGAATAAAATCATTTTTTACATTTAAAAAGTCTAGATTTATACTTCAAATATTAAATAGAATATCTACTTATTATTTATTATATTTAAGACAAATTGATAAGAAAAGCTTAATGATAGAAAAAAGATTGCATAAATCAATGAAAAATAGAGAACTTATACAATTACATTCATTAGAAAAATCTCTTGTTTATTTTTCTACATCATTAAAAGCAAATGAAATTACTTTAGAAAAAATGCTAAAATTAGAAATAATGCAAAAATATAATGATGATAAAGATGTTTTAGAAGATGTAATTATAGAAAATAAACAAGCTATAGAAATGACTGAAATATATAGCAATATATTAGCTAGTACAATGGATTTTTTTGCATCAGTTATTTCAAATAATTTAAATATAGTAATGAAAGTTTTAGCTTCAGTAACTATACTTATGGCAATTCCTACAATCATAAGTGGAATATTTGGTATGAATATTATTCTTCCAATATCAGATAAAAATCCTAATGCATTTTCAATTGTTATGGGCTTAACTTTTAGTATATGTGCTTTAGTAGCATTTGTCTTATATAAAAAAGATATGTTTAATTAAAATAGAGAGTAAATACTCTCTATTTTAATATTTATGCACAAGAAATTATTTAAAGATTAACAAAAAGTATATATTTTGTGGATAAGTTGTTATTTCAACTTATTTTTTGTGGATATATTTTTAATTACTATTATAATTTTATATTTCTTAAAAACAAAAAAACCTTGAAACTTATGTTCAAGGTTTTCTTTGGAGGCGCCACCCAGATTTGAACTGGGGATAAAGGTTTTGCAGACCTCTGCCTTACCACTTGGCTATAGCGCCATGGTGGCTCGAACTGGAATCGAACCAGTGACACGAGGATTTTCAGTCCTCTGCTCTACCGACTGAGCTATCGAGCCATTCACCTGGCAATGTCCTAATCTCCCACACAGTCTCCCATGCAGTACCTTCGGCGCTATAGATCTTAACTGTCCTGTTCGGAATGGAAAGGAGTGTTACTTCTATGCCATCATCACCAGATTTACTTTTGAAAGATTTGTTCTTTCAAAATTGCACATATTTTGTATATACTTAATTATTATTGGTCAAGCCCTCGACCTATTAGTATCAGTCAGCTAAATATGTTACCACACTTAC
>NZ_BAAAAT010000020.1:0-14989 GCF_054768135.1 Clostridium sp. CTA-5
ACGTGTGCAGTATTGATTGTGATTCCTCTTTCTTTTTCTTCTGGAGCCTTATCGATATCTGCATAGTTAAATGCTTCTGCGTATCCTCTGTTTGCTAAAACAGTTGTGATTGCAGCTGTTAATGTAGTCTTACCGTGGTCTACGTGACCAATTGTTCCGATATTTACGTGTGGTTTACTTCTCTCAAATTTTGCTTTTGACATTGTAAAATTCCTCCCTTATTGTAAATTAATTTTAAAGAATCTTTTTTGTAAGTATTATATTTACACTGATTCTAATATTTTAAATTTATTATATTACTTAGCTCTGTTTCCAGCAACTTGTTCTTGAATATTCTTTGGAACTTCTTCGTAGTGATCGAATACCATTGAGTAAACTCCTCTACCTTGAGTCTTAGATCTTAAAGTAGTAGCATATCCAAACATTTCTGATAATGGTACAAATGCTCTAATAACTTGAGCTCCATTAACAGCTTCCATTCCTTCCATTCTACCTCTTCTTGAGTTTACATCTCCGATAACATCTCCCATATATTCTTCTGGAACTGTTACTTCAACTTTCATCATAGGTTCAAGAAGTACTGGTTCAGCTTTAGCCATAGCATTTTTAAATGCCATAGATCCTGCAATCTTAAATGCCATTTCTGATGAATCGACTTCATGATATGAACCGTGTACTAACTTAACTTTAAAGTTAATAACGTTGTATCCAGCAATGATACCATTTAAAGCTGCTTCTTGAATACCATTGTCAATAGCTGGGATATATTCTTTAGGAATAGCTCCACCTACAACAGCATTTTCAAATACGTATTCACCTTCAGTTGGTTCCATTTCAATTACAGCATGACCGTATTGACCTTTACCACCTGATTGCTTAGCGTATTTAGCTTCTGCCTTAACAGCTTTTCTAATTGTTTCTTTATAAGCAACTTGTGGAGCTCCAACGTTACATTCAACTTTGAATTCTCTTTGTAATCTATCAACGATGATTTCTAAGTGAAGTTCACCCATACCACCTATTATAGTTTGACCTGTTTCTTGATCAGTGTGAGTTTTGAATGTTGGATCTTCTTCAGCTAATTTAGCTAATGCTAATCCCATCTTTTCTTGACCCGCTTTTGTTTTTGGCTCTATAGCTACATGTATAACAGGTTCTGGGAATTCCATTGATTCAAGTATGATCGGTTCTTTTTCTGAACATAAAGTATCTCCAGTTGTAGTATTCTTTAAACCTATTATTGCTCCTAATTCACCTGCTTCTAATGATTCAACTTCTTGTCTTGAGTTAGAATGCATCTTAACAAGTCTACCAATTCTTTCTTTCTTACCCTTAGTTGAGTTAAGAACATATGAACCACTTTCCATTATACCTGAATAGATTCTTGTATATGCTAACTTACCAACGAATGGGTCAGTAGCAATCTTAAATGCTAAAGCAGATAATGGTTCAGAATCTGAAGCTTCTCTATGATCTTCTTCTCCTTCTAATGTAGTTCCTGCTACTGGTGGTATATCTAATGGTGATGGTAAATAAGCAACAACACCATCAATCATTTGTTGAACACCTTTGTTCTTGTATGAAGAACCACAAATACATGGATAAATTTCGTTAGCTATTGTAGCTTTTCTTAAAGCAACATGTAATTCATCAGCTGTAATTTCTTCTCCATCTAAGTATTTCATCATTAATTCTTCATCAGTCTCAGCTATTGCTTCAACCATAGCACCTCTGTATTCTTCTGCTTGTTCAGCATATTCAGCAGGAATTTCTTCAGTTCTCATATCTTTTCCAAGATCATCATAATATAAAATAGCATGATTTTCTATAAGATCTATCATTCCTTTGAAGTTTTCTTCTCCACCTATTGGAATTTGAATTGGAACTGCATTAGCTTTTAATCTATCTCTTACAGTGTTAACACATCTAAAGAAGTCAGCACCTGTTGCATCCATCTTATTTACATAAATCATTCTTGGAACACCGTATTTATCCGCCTGTCTCCAAACTGTTTCAGTTTGTGGTTCAACACCACTTTTAGCATCAAGAACTGTAACTGCTCCATCAAGTACTCTTAATGATCTTTCAACTTCAACTGTAAAGTCTACGTGTCCTGGAGTATCAATAATATTTAATTCATGTTCTTTCCATTCACATGTAGTAGCTGCTGAAGTAATTGTTATACCTCTTTCTTGTTCTTGAACCATCCAGTCCATTGTCGCTTGACCGTCATGAACTTCTCCTATTTTATGACTCATTCCTGTATAGAATAGTATACGCTCTGTTGTTGTTGTTTTACCTGCATCAATATGAGCCATTATACCGAAATTACGAAACTTATCTAAAGTATATTTTCTAGCCATTTATTTGTCCTCCTCTCAAATAGTAAGTATAAATTTGACAAAACTGTCTTGGCATGAGCCAAAACAGTTTATATATATTAATATCTGTAATGAGCAAATGCTTTATTAGCTTCTGCCATCTTATGAGTATCTTCTCTTTTCTTAACAGCTGCTCCAGTGTTATTAGATGCATCTAATAATTCTCCTGCAACTCTTTCACACATTAGCTTTTCGCCTCTTTTTCTTGCTGCTATTAACATCCATCTAATTCCTAATGTCTGTCTTCTTTCTGGTCTAACTTCCATAGGAACTTGATATGTAGCACCACCTATTCTTCTAGCTTTAACTTCTAGTAATGGCATTACATTGTTCATAGCTTCTTCAAAAACTTCTAAAGCTTCTTTACCACTTCTTTGTGCTATTAACTCAAATGCATCGTAACAGATTTTTTGAGCTACACCTTTCTTACCGTCTTCCATTATACTGTTTATAAACTTTGTAACAACTTTTGAGTTGTATACTGGATCTGGTAATACATCTCTTTTTGCGATATGTCCTTTTCTTGGCACTTTTCTTCCCTCCTTAACAATTTAAATTTAAGTTCATCGGTACTCGGTATTTTTTCATACCGTAAAGCGCTCTTCCTCTTGCATCTATATAAACTAAAAATTATAAATCTATGTAAATGAGAAGATTAGCACTAAACTACTTTAAGAAATCCTATTTTTGTTTAGGTTTCTTAGCACCGTACTTTGATCTTCCTTGCATTCTGTTAGCTACTCCAGCACAATCTAATGCACCTCTTACAATATGGTATCTAACACCAGGAAGGTCCTTAACTCTACCACCTCTTATAAGAACAACACTATGTTCTTGTAAGTTGTGGCCTACACCACCAATGTATGCAGTTACTTCAAATCCGTTTGTAAGTCTTACTCTTGCAATTTTTCTTAACGCTGAGTTAGGCTTCTTTGGAGTTGTTGTTTTAACTACTGTACATACTCCTCTTTTTTGTGGGCACTCTTTAAGTGCTGGTGCAGTTGATTTTGCTGCAGTTGTTTTTCTGCCTTTTCTTACTAATTGGCTAATAGTTGGCATTTTTTCACCTCCCGAAATTTATTTATCTATATTTTAATTAAGATAAACACGTTTTTAATTAGACAAAAGCTAAATAAACACTTTTATCTAAATTTTAAAATATCACTTTTTAATGATATATGTATATATAAATATACAATTTGATAAAAACTCATGAAGACAAACTAAATTTGTCTTCATGAAATACTATTAACAAAATCATGTTATATGGCTTTCTCAAACCACACAAACTGTATTTTATCATTTAAATATACTCATGTCAATAAAATTAAATTATTAGACAGTCTCAATATCATTTTCTTCTAAATTTTTATTTTTTGTATCTAAATTTAAAGCTCTGTATCTCATCATACCAGTTCCTGCTGGAATTAACTTACCAATAATAACATTTTCTTTTAATCCAATTAATGGATCAATTTTTCCTTTTATTGCTGCTTCAGTAAGAACTCTTGTAGTTTCTTGGAATGATGCTGCTGATAAGAAACTATCAGTAGCTAATGCTGCTTTAGTTATACCTAATAGTGATTGTTCGCCTTTAGCTTCTTCTCCACCAAACTCTCTAACTCTAGCATTTTCTTCTTCAAAGTCAAATATATCAATCATAGTTCCTGGTAATAAATCAGTATCACCTGATTCAGTTACTTTTACTTTTCTAGTCATTTGTCTAACAACTACTTCTAGATGTTTATCATTGATATCAACACCTTGTAATCTATATACCTTTTGAACTTCTGAAAGTAAATATCTTCTTGCTCCATCAACACCTTTGATATTCATAATATCATGAGGATTTACTGAACCTTCTGTTATTTCATCTCCAGCTTCAATGTAATCTCCATCATATACTTTTAGTCTTGAACCAAAAGGTATATCATAACTACATTCTTCACCATCAGCACCCATAACAAATACTGTTCTCTTTTTCTTAGTTTCTTCTATTCTAACATTACCAGTAATCTCACTTACTATAGCAAGACCTTTTGGTTTTCTAGCTTCAAATAATTCTTCAACTCTAGGTAAACCTTGAGTTATATCGGCTCCTGCAACTCCTCCAGTATGGAATGTTCTCATTGTAAGCTGTGTTCCTGGCTCTCCAATTGATTGAGCTGCTATTATACCAACTGCTTCTCCAATATCTATTTTTTTAGCAGTTGCCATGTTCATTCCATAACATCTAGCACATACACCAACTTTACAGCTACATGTAAATACAGATCTAATTTTTACTTTTTTAATTCCAGCTGAAACAATTTTTTCAGCTTTAGCAGAATCCATATATTCATTCTTATTAACTAATATTTCAGAAGTAGAAGGATCAATAACATCTTCAGCTGTATATCTACCTAATAATCTTTCTCTAAGTTCTTCTATTACTTCAGAACCTTCTTTAATTTCAGATACATATATTCCTTCATCAGTTCCACAATCTTCTGATCTAACAATTACATCTTGTGATACATCAACAAGTCTTCTAGTTAAGTAACCAGAATCGGCAGTTTTTAAAGCTGTATCAGCATTACCTTTTCTAGCACCATGAGTAGATATAAAGTACTCTAATACATCAAGACCTTCTCTAAACGATGCTCTGATTGGTAATTCAAGTATCTTACCTGAAGGACTCGCCATAAGTCCTCTCATACCAGCTAATTGCTTAATTTGAGACTTAGATCCTCTGGCTCCTGAATCAGCCATCATGTATATAGGATTAAACTTATCCATACTATCCATTAATGCATCGGCTACATCTTCTGTAGTCTTAGTCCATTTTTCTATAACTCTTTCATATCTTTCATCATCAGATATGAATCCTCTTTTATACATCTTTTCGATTTTATCTACTGTTTCATCTGCCTCTTTTAATAAATCATACTTAGCTTGAGGTACAATCATATCTGATGCTGCAACTGTTACAGCTCCGATTGATGAATAATGATATCCTAATGCTTTTATGTTATCAAGCATTATAGATGTCTTAGTAGGACCATGTTGCATATAACATTGATCTATTATTTTTCCTAATGATTTTTTAGTAACTAAGAAATCAATTTCTAAATTAAACTTTTCATTATCATCTTCTCTATTAACTAATCCTAAATCTTGAGGAATAGATTCATTAAATATAAGTTTTCCTACTGTAGTCTTAATTATTCCAGATTCCATTACACCATTAAATTCTTTAAAGATTCTAACATTAATTTGTGCATGGATTTCTATATTTTTAGATTCATAAGCCATTATTGCTTCATCTTTACTTGAGAAGACCATACCTTCACCTTTAGCTCCAGTTCTATCCATTGTTAAATAGTAAGAACCAAGAACCATATCTTGTGTAGGTACACATACTGGTTTACCATCTGATGGCTTAAGAATATTTCCAGCTGCTAACATTAAGAATCTAGCTTCTGCTTGAGCTTCTACTGATAACGGAACGTGAACAGCCATTTGGTCTCCATCGAAATCGGCATTGTACGCTGTACATGCTAATGGATGAAGCTTAATTGCTCTACCTTCTACTAAGACTGGTTGGAATGCTTGAATTCCTAATCTATGTAGAGTCGGCGCACGGTTAAGTAATACTGGATGATCTGTAATAACTTCTTCTAATACGTCCCATACTTGTGGTAATACTCTTTCAACCATTCTCTTTGCACTCTTTATATTATGAGCAATTCCATCTTGAACTAATTTTTTCATTACAAATGGTTTAAATAGTTCTAAAGCCATTTCTTTTGGAAGACCACATTGATACATTTTAAGTTCTGGACCAACAACGATAACTGATCTACCAGAGTAGTCAACTCTTTTTCCAAGTAAGTTTTGTCTAAATCTACCTTGCTTACCCTTTAACATATCTGAAAGAGATTTTAAAGGTCTATTACCTGGTCCTGTTACCGGTCTACCTCTTCTACCATTATCAATAAGAGCATCAACTGCTTCTTGAAGCATTCTTTTTTCATTTCTAACAATGATATCTGGTGCTCCTAAATCTAATAGCTTCTTCAATCTATTATTTCTATTAATAACTCTTCTATATAAATCATTTAAATCAGATGTTGCAAATCTACCTCCATCTAATTGGACCATTGGTCTTAAATCAGGTGGAATTACTGGTATTACATTTATAATCATCCATTTAGGATCATTACCTGATTTAGCAAAAGATTCTACAACTTCTAATCTTCTTATTATTCTTACTCTCTTTTGACCAGTGCTTTGCTTAAGCTCTTCTTTAAGCTCTTTAGCAGAAGCTTCTAAATCAATTTCTCCTAGTAATTCTTGAATAGCCTCTGCACCCATTCCAGCAACAAAGCTATCTTCTCCATATTTATCTACAGCTTCTCTATATTCTTTTTCATTAAGAAGTTGTTTCTTTAGTAAAGAAGTTTCTTTAGGATCTATTACTATATAAGATGCAAAATATAATACTTTTTCTAAAGCTCTTGGTGACATATCCATTAATAATCCCATTCTTGATGGAATTCCTTTGAAATACCAAATGTGAGAAACTGGGGCAGCCAGTTCTATATGCCCCATTCTTTCTCTTCTTACCTTAGATTTTGTAACTTCAACTCCACATCTGTCACAAACTATACCTTTATATCTTACTCTCTTATATTTTCCACAATGACATTCCCAGTCTTTCATAGGTCCAAATATTCTCTCACAGAA
Organism: Clostridium sp. CTA-5; assembly: GCF_054768135.1. Classification (NCBI taxonomy): domain Bacteria; kingdom Bacillati; phylum Bacillota; class Clostridia; order Eubacteriales; family Clostridiaceae; genus Clostridium; species Clostridium sp. CTA-5. Next base: position 7,110 of record NZ_BAAAAT010000020.1, read on the forward strand.
AAGACCATCTTTTTCTGGTTTTAATGTTCTATAATTAATAGTTTCCGGTTTTTTAACTTCTCCTCTTGACCACTCTCTTATTTGTCCTGGAGATGCTAAGCCAATTTGTATGGCATCAAAATTATTTAACTCAAACAAGGGTAAATCCTCCCTTCAAAATTAGTGTTCATCATTAAAATCATCTAGTTCTAACTCATCCTCGAATTCTACTATTTCGAAATTTTCATCATAATCTATTTCTTCGGAATCTTCTTCTTTATAACCATCATCTAGTTCTTCAACATTCTCAGTTGGAACAACCTCTTCTGCACCTTCTATGTTAACTTCTAAATCTGCCATTTCTTCATCAACAGTTTCTCTTAAGCTAACTTCTTGGTTATCTTCATTTAAAACTTTAACATCTAAGCACAATGCTTGAAGTTCTTTAATAAGTACTTTAAATGATTCTGGAACTCCTGGTTCTGGTATATTTTCACCTTTAACAATAGCTTCATATGTTTTAACTCTACCTACAACATCATCTGATTTAACAGTTAATATTTCTTGTAATGTATGAGCAGCTCCATAAGCTTCTAATGCCCAAACTTCCATTTCCCCAAATCTTTGACCACCAAATTGAGCTTTTCCTCCTAGTGGTTGTTGTGTAACTAATGAATATGGTCCTGTTGATCTAGCATGTATCTTATCATCAACTAAATGCGCAAGTTTTAAGATATACATTATACCAACAGTAACTAGATTATCGAATGCTTCACCAGTTCTTCCATCATATAACACAGTTTTCCCATTCGCATTATATCCTGCTTTTTCTAAGCATTCTTCTATTTCACTTTCAGTTGCTCCATCAAATACTGGTGTTGCTATATGCCAACCTAATTGACTAGAAGCCCAACCTAAATGAACTTCAAGTACCTGACCGATGTTCATACGTGAAGGTACACCTAGTGGATTTAAGCATATTTGTAGTGGTCTACCATCCGGTAAGAATGGCATATCTTCTTCTGGTAATATTCTAGAGATAACCCCCTTATTACCATGACGTCCTGCCATTTTATCTCCAACTGAAATTTTTCTCTTTTGAACTATATAACATCTTACAAGTTCATTTACTCCTGGATTTAATTCATCTCCATTTTCCCTTGTAAATACTTTTATATCAACTATTATTCCTGCTTCTCCATGAGGAACTCTTAGCGAAGTATCTCTTACTTCTCTAGCTTTTTCTCCAAAGATTGCTCTTAATAATCTTTCTTCTGCTGTAAGTTCAGTTTCTCCTTTTGGTGTTACTTTACCAACTAGTATATCTCCCGATCTTACTTCAGCACCTATTCTTATTATACCTCTATCATCAATATCCTTAAGTGCATCTTCACTTACATTAGGTATATCTCTTGTTATTTCTTCTGGTCCAAGTTTAGTATCTCTAGCTTCACATTCATATTCCTCGATATGCATAGAAGTAAATACATCTTCTCTTACCAATTCTTCAGAAATAAGCATAGCATCTTCGTAGTTATAACCTTCCCAAGTTATAAAGCCCATTCTTATGTTCTTTCCTAATGCTATTTCTCCTAAGTCAGTTGAAGGTCCATCAGAAAGGACTTGGTTTTTAAATACAATTTCCCCAGTACTTACTATAGGTCTTTGATTTATACAACTACTTTGGTTACTTCTTTTAAACTTTAATAGTCTATAAGTATCTGTTCCACCATCTGAATCTCTCTTAACACGAATTTCATTAGCAGACACATAAGTAACAACCCCTGCATTTCTTGCTTTTGGAAGTACTCCTGAATCTACTGCTGCCTTAAACTCTATTCCAGTTCCAACAATAGGCGCTTGTGGCTTTAATAATGGAACCGCTTGACGTTGCATGTTTGATCCCATAAGTGCTCTTGATGCATCATCATTTTCTAAGAAAGGTATCATAGCTGTAGCTACTGATACTATTTGTCTAGCCGAAACATCCATTAAATCAACATCATTAGCTGGAACAACTAATACATCTTCTAAATATCTTACAGTAACTTTTTTATCTATAAAATACCCGTTTTCATCTAATGGCTCTTTTGCTTGTGCAATTAGATATTGATCTTCTTCATCAGCAGTAAAATATCTAATTTCATCTGTTGCTCTAGCATTTTCTTTATCTACAATTCTATATGGAGTTTCAATAAATCCATATTCATTAACTCTTGCAAATGTAGCTAAAGAGTTAATAAGTCCTATATTTGGACCTTCTGGTGTTTCAATAGGACACATTCTACCATAATGAGAATGGTGAACGTCTCTAACTTCAAAACCAGCTCTTTCTCTTGAAAGACCTCCTGGTCCTAATGCAGACAATCTTCTTTTATGTGTTAATTCAGATAATGGATTTGTTTGATCCATGAATTGTGATAATTGAGAACTACCAAAGAATTCTTTAATAGATGCTGCAACTGGTCTTATATTAATTAACATTTGAGGAGTAATAGATTCTTGGTCTTGAATAGTCATTCTTTCCTTAACTACTCTTTCCATTCTTGATAAACCAATTCTGAATTGATTTTGTAATAATTCTCCTACAGATCTTAATCTTCTATTACCTAAATGGTCTATATCATCAACATAACCTACTCCATAAGGTAATCCTAATTCATAACTAATAGTTGCAAATATGTCATCTCTTATAATATGTTTTGGAATAAGTTTACTTATGTTCTTCTTTATTTCTTCCTTAATACTATCTTCATCAGAGAAATTATCTAATATTTCTCTTAGAGTTGGATAATGTACTAATTCTTTTATTTGTAAATCAGATACATCAAAAGGCACTTGCTTAGCTATATCAACAAAATGGTTACTAATAACTCTAATAATTTTGTCGTCAACTAATATATCAGCTGTTTTAACACCTGCATTTTGAATATCTTCTGCTAATAATCTACTTATTTTTTGGCCTTTTTCAATCATAATTTCGCCAGTTGAAGGATTTATAATATCACTTGCTGCTATTTGATTTGCAATTCTTAAATTTAATGCAAGTTTCTTATTAAATTTGTATCTTCCAACTCTAGATAAATCATATCTTTTAGCGTCAAAAAATAGTGAGTCTATTAATGATATTGCACTATCTACTGTTGGTGGCTCACCTGGTCTTAATCTCTTATATATTTCAAGTAGTGCTTCTTCTTTAGTCTTAGTATTATCCTTCTCAATACTTGCTCTAAATCTTTCATCTTCACCGAAGAAATCTAATAATTCTTGATCACTTCCAAATCCCATAGCTCTAGCTAAAATAGTAATTGGTAGTTTTCTTGTCTTATCAATTCTTACATAAATAATATCATTAGAGTCTGTTTCATATTCTAACCACGCACCTCTATTTGGAATTACAGTAGCTGAATATAATTTTTTACCTGTTTTATCAATAGAGTAATTGTAATATACGCCTGGCGATCTTACCAATTGGCTAACAATAACTCTTTCTGCACCATTAATTATAAAAGTACCTTGTTCTGTCATTAATGGGAAATCACCCATAAAGACTTCTTGTTCCTTAATTTCACCAGTTTCATTATTTTGCAATCTCACTGAAACCTTTAACGGTGCTGCATACGTTGAATCTCTTTCTTTACATTCTTCAACAGAATATTTGATATTATCCATATCAAGTTTGTAATCTACAAATTCTAAAACTAGATTACCAGTAAAATTTGTAATAGGATTAATATCGTCAAAGACTTCATGTAACCCTTCTTTTAAAAACCATTGATATGAATCTAATTGTACTTCAATCAGATTTGGCATGTCGGTAACATCTTTGACTTTACCAAAACTCATTCTTGTTCTTTTTCCAACTTGGACAGGATGTACCATCAACTTTCACCCCTTGTATAAACTAAAATAACCAAAAACATACTTTCCCTAAGGATTTATGCTTTCGGACAGCGTCTTCTTTCAGTATAACCATTTATTCATAGATTATACTTTTTTTCCCATGAATATACACTTATCCATTATCATGGTTAAGTACATTATATGATACTATCACATAAAATTTTCATTGTCAATATTTTATTTTTTAGTAAAAAACAAACCATACTGACACTTTTATAACTATAAAGCTATATAGAATACTCACTTTTTAAATGAACATTTTATATAGCTTTATAAAATGAGTTTAAAAAAGGTGCTATAATCAGCACCTTTTTTATATTTAAGAAATTAAAACTATTTAACTTCTACTTCTGCTCCAACTTCAGCTAATTTAGCTTTCATGTCTTCAGCTTCTTCTTTAGAAACAGCTTCTTTTAATGTCTTAGGAGCTCCATCAACTATTTCTTTAGCTTCTTTTAATCCTAATCCAGTTAATTCTCTTACTGCTTTGATAACTTTGATTTTGTTTGCACCAGCGTTAGCTAATACTACATCAAATTCAGTTTTTTCTTCAGCAGCACCACCTGCAACTGCACCACCTGCAACTGCAACTGGAGCAGCAGCGCTTACTCCAAATTCTTCTTCGCAAGCTTTTACTAATTCATTTAATTCTAAAACGCTCATTTCTTTTATAGCTTGAATGATATCTTCTCTTGTCATTTTAATAGCACCTCCGAAATTTTTTCATAAAATTTTATTTTTTAATTATTCTGCTGATTCAGCTTCCTTACTATCTTTAATTGCACTTAATAAGTATGCAAGGTTTGATAGTGGAGATTTGATACTTCCAAGAAGTTTTGCAATAAGTACTTCTTTTGAAGGTATTGTTGCAAGTTGTTTGATTTTTTCTGCATCGTAGATTTCTCCCTCTACGATACCAGCTTTTAATTCTAATTTCTTATGATCTTTAGCAAAATCATTTAATACTCTTGCTCCAACAGTAACGTCTTCGTATCCAAATGCAATAGCTATTGGTCCTTCTAAATATTCAACAGCACCGTCTAAACCTAATTCTTTAGCAGCTAAAGTAACTAAAGTATTTTTATATACTTTATATTCAACTCCAACTTCTCTTAAGTTTTTTCTAAGAAGTGTATCTTCCTCAACAGTTAATCCTTGATATTTAGCAAAAACGACAGCTTTTGATTTTTCTAACTTTTCTTTAATCTCAGCAACCTTTGCTTCCTTAAGTTGTCTGTTCTTATTCATTACTACAGTCCACCTCCTCACAGTCTTTAAACTGCTTATTTCTATTAAAAAAGATCTTCCCATAGACAGAGAAGATCTATAATAAACTTAATTACTATATATCCTCGGTAGGTAGTTATACCTTATGCTTACGCACCTACTGTCTATGGAAAAAATATTTTACTTTTCACAACAAAAAGTATTTTATCACAATCCATTAATTATGTCAATACTAATCTAATGCTCTTGTTGGATTAATTTTTGCTCCAGGTCCCATTGTACTTGAAACAGTTATTGATTTTAAGTATTGTCCTTTAGCTGCTGCTGGTTTAGCTTTAACTAAAGCTTCCATTAATGTACCAAAGTTTTCTTTTAGCTTTTCAGTACCAAAAGATTTCTTTCCTATTGGACAGTGAACTATAGCAGTTTTATCTACTCTGTATTCAACTTTACCTGCTTTGATTTCAGCAATTGCTTTAGCAACATCAAATGTTACTGTTCCTGATTTAGGGTTTGGCATTAATCCTTTAGGTCCTAAGACTCTACCAATTCTACCAACTACACCCATCATATCTGGAGTTGCAACAACAACATCATAATCAAACCAGTTTTCAGTTTGAATCTTTTGAACTAATTCTTCAGCTCCTACGAAATCTGCTCCAGCTTCTTGAGCTTCTGTAGCTTTATCTCCTTTAGCAAATACAAGAACTCTTACTGTTTTACCAGTTCCATTAGGTAATACAACTGCTCCTCTTACTTGTTGGTCTGCATGTCTTGGATCAACACCAAGTCTTACATGTAACTCAATAGTTTCATCAAAATTTGCTTTTGCAGTTTTTACAGTTAAGTCTAATGCTTCTGTTGGACTATATAAAGCACTTTTATCTATTAACTTTGCACTTTCAACATATTTCTTTCCCATAAATAAGCCTCCTCTGTGGTATTAACGGTTTTGACCTCCCACTTATTTTTACGAATTACTCTTGAATTGTTACTCCCATACTTCTTGCTGTACCTTCGATCATTCTCATAGCTGATTCGATGTTAGCAGCATTTAAGTCTGGCATTTTAGTTTCGGCAATTTTTCTTACTTGATCTTTAGTTAAACTACCTACTTTTGTTCTATTAGGCACTCCTGATCCACTTTCTAATCCTAATTCTTTCTTGATTAGAACAGCAGCTGGAGGAGTCTTTAATATGAAACTAAAAGATCTGTCTTGGTAAACTGTTATAACTACTGGTATTATTAATCCAGCTTGATTTGCAGTTTTAGCATTAAACTCCTTACAGAATCCCATTATGTTTACACCATGTTGACCTAATGCTGGACCAACTGGTGGTGCTGGTGTTGCCTTACCTGCTTGAAGTTGAAGTTTAATCATTCCAGTTACTTTCTTAGCCATTTTTGTTATTCCTCCTATACTGTGGTATATACGGACTTTTAGTCCTCCCACTTAATTAAAATCAGTTTATATTAAACTAATTTTTCAACTTGATTAAAGTCTAATTCGGCAAGAGTCTCTCTGCCAAACATATCTACTAAAGCCTTTATTTTTCTCTTATCTAAAATTATCTCTTGAATTTTAGCTACTGAATCTCTTAAAGGTCCAGAGATAATTCTTATACTCTCTCCTACTTCTAAGTCAATTTCAACAGGCATTTCTAAAACTCCCATTGACTCAACTTCTTCTTCAGAAAGTGGAACAGGCTTTGATCCTGGTCCTACAAATCCTGTAACTCCTCTTGTGTTTCTTACAACATACCAAGATTCATCAGTCATTACCATCTTTATAAGTACATAACCAGGAAATTTTTTCTTTAATGAGACTTTTTGCTTTCCATCTTTCTCTTCAATCACTTCTTCCATTGGTACTTGCATATCATGAATTAATGATTCAAGATTTCTGTTTTCAATTGCTTTTTCGAGGTTTGCTTTAACCTTATTTTCATATCCAGAATATGTATGTACTACATACCATCTTGCTCTATCACTCATACTTATCAGGTGAGTTAAATATCACCTAAACCTCCTTTTATTTTAAATTAAAAATCATTTCAAAGAGGTTCTTGAAAATAAAATCTAATCCGCCAACTAATATAATATATATTATGCCGAATATAACCACTGCAATAAATGCTTTCTTTGTCTCATCCTTTGAAGGCCAAGTTATTCTTTTAACTTCTGCCTTAACCTCTCTAAAAAAACCAAATAAACTGCTTCTTTTAGCAGTCTCCTTAGTTTTTACACTATTACTTACTGACATAACTTCACATCCTTAAAAATTAATAAGTATATGTCGCACCTTATATTGACTACTTAGTTTCTCTATGAAGTGTGTGTTTTTTACAAAACTTACAGTATTTCTTCATTTCTAATCTATCTGGGTTATTCTTTTTATTTTTCATTGAATCGTAATTTCTTTGTTTACACTCTGTGCATGCTAAAGTTATTTTTGTTCTCACAACTGCACCTCCACTTTTATATATATTCAATAAGAGATTCAGTCTCTTATTTATTTAAGCGTTACTTTTTACACAATATCATAGAATATGTAAAATGTCAATACTCTTTGGAAAGGACCAGGTTTCAACACCTAGTCCAATTATATTTTCTTGATTTTATTTAAATTAAGTTAAGTTACTATTTAGCTATGCTAGTAACAACTCCTGAACCTACAGTTCTTCCACCTTCTCTGATAGCGAATCTTAATCCTTCATCCATAGCTACTGGAGTGATTAATTCAACTTTCATGTCGATGTGATCTCCTGGC
>NZ_BAAAAT010000021.1:0-14700 GCF_054768135.1 Clostridium sp. CTA-5
AGCTCGCTCGTCGGGCTCATAACCCGAAGGTCGTAGGTTCAAGTCCTGCCTCCGCAACCATAAAAAAATTTGGCGGAATAGCTCAGCTGGCTAGAGCATTCGGTTCATACCCGAAGTGTCGTAGGTTCAAGTCCTATTTCCGCTACCATATGCCTGCCGAAGTGGCGGAACTGGCAGACGCACAGGACTTAAAATCCTGCGGTGGTTAAACACCGTACCGGTTCGATTCCGGTCTTCGGCACCAAAGACTTAAGCTTTTAGCTTAAGTCTTTTTTGCATTTAAAAATATATTTAACTATCATATTAAATGTATTCTTAAATGCAAAAAAAACATATATATTCAGTAATTTATAAATTATGAAAAAATAAATCGCTATAAATTTTTATAATTTATATTTTAACGACAAATTATTTTATAAAAATAAAGAGTGTTAATTTATATGATAAATAAAAATAATATTGTAAAGTGTAGAAGTATCAAACATTTAACTGATAAAAATTAGGAAAAGTTATTTTAAAATAAAAAGGTAAAAATTGGGAAAAGATGTCCTACGAAAAAATAATGTAATGATATTTTATGACATTAATCTTATAGTTATGGTGTTATAATTTAATTACATTATTTGGAAAAAAGGAGGAGAGTACATGCAATATGAATTGAATGTAAATTCATATAAAAAAACAGAGGGAAGTAACAAAACGAAAAAAAACCTTTTTATGAAGATAGAATCTGCAAGGTTATTATTTATATTAATTGGAGGTGTATTACTATCTAGAGTAACTTTATTATTAAGTCAAAATAATGCTACTGGAATCGCTCCTTTTGGTATAGCATATTTAATAGCTATCGGAATGAAAAATAACAGAATTAAAACATTTATTGCTACATTAGGAGTAGGAATTGGATATTTTACAATAAATTCAACATTAGTTAATGGATTTTCTTATATAATAGCGATAGGAATGTTAACGATTTATTATGAGATATTAAATATGGGTGAAAAAAAGAAAAAGATTCTTATAAGTTTTGGCATGGTTTTTCTAAGTTTTTTAATATATGGATTTTTCTTTGGTAAGTATGATATTGGAGTAAATAGTACATTATCACTATTATATACTATGGCTGTAGTGCCAATATATTATATTATAAAATATTCAATATCATGTTTAGAGGAGATTAACACTAATTACTTTTTTGCTTCAGAAGAAATTGTTAGTATTGCAATATTATTTTGTTTATTTGTTGCCGGAATAGGAGGCATATCGATACAAAATTATTCAATGAAAAATATTTTAGCATTAATAGTAGTTTTAGTTATTGCATATATAGGTGGTGCATCATATGGAGCTACAATGGGTGTAGTGATGGGAATAATATTAGGTTGTTCTTCAGAAAATATGATAAGTGCTATAGGATTTTATTCAATTGGTGGTTTGATAGTTGGAATATTTAAGGATACAGGTAAGATATTTTCAATTCTTGCAGGCATAATAATGTATTTTGCATTAGGTTTATATTCAGAAAGCATAACTTTAAAAATGATAGTTGAAGTTTTAACAAGTTCATTAATATTTTTATGTATACCAAAGAAACTTTATAAAGATATTGAGATTGAAATAAATACTGAAAGAAAAAGGGAAAATATAAATCAACTTCACTTAAATGCGTTAAAGGAAGAATTTTCTTTTAAATTAAAGGATTTAACGCAGGTATTGACTCAAGTGTCTAAGACTTTAGATGATGTTGACACTAATAAAAATCTACTAATAAAAAATAAGAGTAGTGCTTTGGTGGAGAGTTTAGCTGATAGGGTATGTATAAATTGTGAAAAAAAGAATTCATGTTGGAAAAGAGATTTTAATAATACATATCATTCTTTTCAAGGTTTAATAAAGAGCTGTGAAGAAAATAATGTACTTTTACCAAAATCTCTAGAAATAAGTTGTGTCAAAGGTTTTACATTGTTAAAAAATGCAGAAGATATTGTTAACAATCATGTAATTAATACAAATATAAAAGAAAAATTAACAGAAGGGAGACAATTAGTATCATCGCATATAAATAATATTGCAATTAAGTTAGAAAATCTTTTAGATGAATTTAAAAGAGAGGTGACTATTTGTGAAGATTTGGAGAGAATAATAAAAAGGGGGTTAAATAAAAATTCTATTGAGTATAGTGATATTTTTTGCTATACAGATAAAAATGGTAGGGTAAAAGTTAAATTAACAATGAAAAAATGTGAAGGAACTAATTATTGTACACAAAAATTGGTACCTATATTAAGTGATATTATGAGAATTCCTGTATGTGTTGCAGGTGATGGTTGTAATATTAATCAAGAGACTAAAACTTGTACTATATTAATAGAAGAAATGCCAAGATATAATGTAATTTCTTATGCTGCAATGGCACCTAAAAATGGTGAAACTCAAACTGGTGATAGTTATAGTTTTGGAAAGGCTATAGATGGTAACTATTTAACTATCTTAAGTGACGGAATGGGGTCAGGTCCAGAAGCCGGCAAGGAGAGTAAGTCAACCGTAGATTTGGTAGAAAAATTTATAGAAGCTGGATTTAATGAAGAAATAACTATTAATACAGTTAATTCTATTATGGGGGTGAAATTTTCAGAAAGTGAGAAATATGCTACCTTAGATTTAAATACGATAGACTTATATAGTGGGGATGCCACATTTGTAAAAATAGGAGCAGTATATAGTTTTATAAAAAGGGGTGAAGAAGTAAGTTTAGTTAATTCTAAAAATTTACCTTTTGGTCTTGTTGATGAGGTAGATTTAGATATTATAAAAGAAGAGCTTATGGCAGGAGATATAGTAGTAAATGTTAGTGATGGTATTTTAGATATAGATAAGTTGAATTCAGGAAATTTTATCTGGTTGCAAGAATATTTAAAAGATTGCTCTGGAGATCCTAGAGAATTATCAGAAAATATACTACAAAAAGCTATTCAGTTAAGTGAGAATGTGCTTAAAGATGATATGACTGTAGTGGTTTCTAAAGTTTATGCTATTTAGCTTGTAAAACTGCTGTATTATTACAGCAGTTTTTGTTAGTTAAATAAGCTGATTTTATTTTAATTATATTTACATTTAAAATAAATATAAGGTATTATAATATATGTTATATAAATAATTAGGAAGTGTTGATTTTGAATAAAAAAGTATTATCTTATATTAATGATAATAAATTAATCCGGAATGGGGATAAAATATTAGTAGCCCTTTCAGGAGGTCCAGATTCTTTATGTCTTTTAAATATTTTAATTGAACTAAAAAATGAGTTAAATATAAAAATAGGTGCTGCTCATTTAAACCATCTTTTGAGAGGTGAAGATGCATTTGAAGACGAAGATTTTGTAAAAAAGGTATGTGAAGAGAATAATATTCCTTGCTATATTAGAAGAGTAGATATAAATAAGTATGCAGCAGAGCATAGATTATCTTCAGAAATGGCAGGGAGAAATGCTAGATATGATTTTTTTCAAGAAATTTTAGAAAGTAAAGATTTTAATAAGATTGCTACAGCTCATAATGCTAATGATCAGGCTGAAACCATTTTATTTAGACTAATAAGAGGTACTGGTCTTGAAGGACTAGGTGGAATTAAGGTATTTAGAGAAAATAAAATAATACGACCTATATTATGTTTATCTAGAAGAGAAGTAGAACAATATATATTAGATAAGAAATTAAATCCTAGAATAGATAAGACAAACTTTGAAAAAATTTATAATAGAAACAAAATAAGATTAGATATTATTCCATATATAAAACAAAATTTTAATGAGGATATAGTTCAGACTTTAAATCGAATGTCTTTATTAATACAAAAGGATAATGCTTTTATTGAGAGATTAGCTTTAAAAGCTTATAATAAATATTGTAATAGAATAAATGATGATTTTTTATTAAATAAAGAGTTATTTAATGAAGATGATGCAATAGTTACAAGAGTAATAAGAAAAGCATTAGTAGAAATTTCTAAATCATGTTATGATTTTGAAATGAAACATATATATGATATTTTAGAACTTTCTAAAAAAGAAACTGGAAAAGTTATAAATTTACCTAAAAGTATTTGTGCTGAAAACATTTATGGTGATATAAGATTAAAAATAAATTTTAAAAATAAATCTATAAGTGATAAAAATGAAATTAAATTAAATAAAAATGATTTACAGGATAAAATAATAGAGTTTAATGGATATAACATTCAAATGTCTATTATTGAAAATACATCAAATAATGAATTAAATTTAAATGAATCTAACTTAATTAAATATTTTAATTTTGATAATATAGATTCGATTATTTCAGTAAGAACTAGATTAGCGGGAGATAAATTTACGCCTTTAGGTATGAGAGGAAAGAAAAAAATAAAAGATATATTTATAGATATGAAAATACCAAAAGAAGATAGAGATAATATTCCGTTAATATGTTTTGATAATAATATTGCATGGATTGCTACTCTAAGAGTAGCAGAAAATTATAAAGTTACCCAAAATACTAAAAATATATTAAAAATAGTGGTTGAAAGAAAGGAATAAGATGATGAGAGAGGATATACAAGAGATATTATTTAGCGAAGAAGCTTTAAATGAAAAAATTAAAGAGATTTCAGGTAGAATAAACAAGGATTATAATGGCAAAGATTTATTAATAGTTGGTATACTTAAAGGATCAGTAGTATTTGCAGCTGAACTAATTAAAAATATATCAATTCCTTGTGAAATAGACTTTATGGCCGTATCGAGTTATGGTAATTCTACAGAAAGTTCTGGAGTTGTAAGAATTTTAAAGGATTTAGATCATAGTATTGAAGGAAAAGATATTCTTTTAGTAGAAGATATAGTAGATAGTGGAGTTACACTGGGCTATTTACTTAAATATTTAAAAGCAAGAAAAGCTAATAGTATAGAAATAGTTTCTTTATTAAATAAATCAGCAAGAAGAAAGATTCAATTAGATGTAAAATACATAGGATTTGAGGTTCCAGATGAGTTTATAGTTGGTTATGGAATTGACTATGCTGAAAAATATAGAAATTTACCTTTTATAGGTATTTTGAAGCCTGAAGTGTATGAAAAATAGATTTTACAATTTATTGTAATAAAAGTATCCCTATGGTAAAATTAAAATCATGTAGAAGAAAGGGGGGCCTTGAATGAAGAAATATTCAAGTGCAGCTTTATGGACAGTAATTTCAATCATGCTTTTTTTAGCATCTGTTGCTATGTGGCAAACAGGTAAAAGTTCGGACAATATACCATATAGTTCGTTTCAACAAAAGTGGAGTGAAAATCAAATAGAGAGCATTGTTGTTAAAGAAGATAAGATGACTGTTGAAGGTAAGACTAGAGATAATAAAAGTTTTGTTACGTATATCCCAGATGAAGTTATCACAACCTTAATTAAAGAAGAACCTAAATCAGATATAAGAATAAGCTTTGAACAACCCTCAAATAGTGGCATGTGGCTTACTACATTAATACCAAGTGTCTTGTTAGTTGTAGTTTTTTTGGTATTTTTATTTGTATTTACTCAACAATCACAAGGTGGTAGCAGTGGAAGAGGCGTAATGAATTTTGGGAAAAGTAAAGCTAAAATGGCTACACCAGATTCACAAAAAGTTACTTTTAAAGATGTTGCAGGTGCAGATGAAGAAAAAGCTGAGTTAGAAGAAATAGTCGATTTCTTAAAAAATCCAGCAAGATATATAGATATAGGTGCAAGAATACCTAAAGGTGTATTATTAGTGGGTCCTCCAGGAACAGGTAAGACTCTACTTGCGAAAGCTGTATCAGGTGAAGCAGGAGTACCTTTCTTTAGTATTTCAGGATCTGATTTTGTAGAGATGTTTGTAGGTGTTGGTGCATCAAGAGTTAGAAGCTTGTTTGAAGATGCCAAGAAAAATGCTCCATGCTTAATTTTTATTGATGAAATTGATGCAGTCGGAAGACAAAGAGGTGCAGGTCTTGGTGGAGGACATGATGAAAGAGAACAAACATTAAATCAACTTCTTGTTGAAATGGATGGTTTTGGTGCTAATGAAGGAATCATAATGATTGCAGCAACTAATAGACCAGATATTTTAGATCCAGCGTTATTAAGACCAGGTAGATTTGATAGACAGGTGCTTGTAGGAATACCAGATGTTAAGGGTAGAGAGCAAATACTTAAGGTTCATACAAAAAAGAAGCCGCTTGAGGAGAATGTTGAATTAAAAGTATTAGCAAAAAGAACACCAGGATTTTCAGGAGCAGATTTAGAGAATTTAGCAAATGAAGCAGCATTACTTGCTGTAAGAAGAGATAAAAAGAAAATTTCAATGCAAGAAATGGAAGAAGCAATAACTAGAGTAATTGCAGGCCCTGAGAAAAAGAGTAGAGTAATAACTGATCATGATAAAAAATTAACAGCATATCATGAAGCAGGTCATGCGGTTGTTATGAAATTATTGCCAAATTCAGATAAGGTTCATGAAATAAGTATAATCCCAAGAGGAAGAGCTGGCGGATATACTATGCAATTACCTAATGAAGACACTTCATATACTTCAAAGTCTAAACTTAAGAATGATATGATAGGTCTTCTAGGAGGCAGAGTTGCTGAAAAATTAATTCTTGGTGATATAAGTACTGGAGCTAAAAATGATATAGATAGAGCAAGTGCAATAGCGAGAAGTATGGTTATGGAATATGGTATGAGTGATAAAATTGGTACTATATCTTATGGTGGAGATAATGACAGTGAAGTCTTCCTAGGAAGAAATTTAGGAAAAGGAAGAAACTTTAGTGAAGAAATCAGTGCTAAGATAGATAAGGAAATAAAAGATTTTATTGATGAAGCATATTCAAAAGCAGAAACTCTATTAAAAGAAAATATGAATAAATTGCATGCAGTTGCAGCTGCTTTACTTGAAAAAGAAAAAATTGAAGGAAAAGAATTTGAAGAGATTTTCCAAAATAATTAAAAATAAGCCTTTAAAAGAGTAAATTCTTTTAAAGGCTTATTTTATTTATATAATAGTGAAATTTTATTTAATTATTTGGATAAAATATAATTATAAATTAGATACTATTCAAATGATACGAACGTTAGCGCACTAAAACAAATAAAGGTTCGAAAAAACTTTTACCTTTAATGGTAAAATGATATAATAGGTTTAATTATTATGTTTTAATAAATAATCAATAAAGAATTAGGGGGATTTTTATGAAAAGTGATATTCAAATTGCTCAAGAAGCTAAGATGGAACCAATAAAAAATATAGCAGAGAAGTTAGGATTATGTGAAGATGATCTTGAATACTATGGTAAATATAAATGCAAAATTTCTTTAAATGTATATGATAAATTAAAGAATAAAGAAGATGGAAAATTAGTTTTAGTTACTGCTATAAATCCTACTCCAGCAGGGGAAGGGAAATCGACTGTAACGGTAGGGCTTGGTCAAGCGTTAAATAAGATGGGGAAAAATGCAGTTATAGCTTTAAGAGAACCTTCTTTAGGACCTGTATTTGGAATAAAAGGTGGGGCAGCCGGTGGAGGATATGCACAAGTAGTTCCTATGGAAGATATTAACCTTCATTTTACTGGGGATATGCATGCAATAACATCAGCAAATAATTTATTATCAGCAGCAATAGATAATCATATACATCAAGGTAATGTTTTAAGAATAGATTCAAGAAGAATAATCTTTAAAAGAGTTATAGATATGAATGATAGAGCATTAAGAAAGATTATTGTAGGGATGGGCGGTAAAATAAATGGTTTCGTTAGAGAAGATGGTTTTACTATAACAGTTGCTTCTGAAATTATGGCGATACTATGCTTAGCTACTAATTTAGAAGATTTAAAAAATAGAATGGGTAATATTTTAGTTGCATATGACTTAGATGGTAATCCTGTTTATGCAAAACAATTAGAAATTCAAGGTGCTATGGCTTTATTAATGAAAGATGCGATTAAGCCAAACTTAGTTCAAACATTAGAAAATACTCCAGCATTAATACATGGTGGACCTTTTGCTAATATAGCTCATGGATGTAACTCTATAATGGCAACTAAATTAGCTTTAAAATTAGGTGATATTGCAATAACAGAAGCTGGATTTGGTGCAGACTTAGGAGCAGAGAAGTTCTTTGATATTAAATGTAGATATGGAAATTTAAAACCATCATGTGTTGTAATAGTAGCGACAATTAGAGCTTTAAAACATCATGGAGGAGTAGCTAAAAATGAATTAAATACTCCTAATGTAGAGGCATTAAAAGAAGGAATAGCTAATTTAGAAAAACAAATAGAAAATATTAAGAAATTTAATGTAGAAGCAGTGGTAGCTATTAATAAGTTTATTACTGATAGTGATGAAGAAATAAAATTTGTAAAAGACTTCTGTGATAAATTAGGAGTAAAGGTTGCGCTTTCTGATGTATGGGCAAAAGGTGGAGAAGGCGGAAGAGAATTAGGAGAAATAGTTTTAGATATTTTAGAAAAAGATAATTTGGATTTTAAAGTAATTTATGATATAGATAAAACTATTGAAGAGAAAGTTTTAACTATAGCAAAAGAAATCTATGGTGCAGATAGTGTTACATATAGTAACGAGGCTAAAAAACAGATAAATGAATTAGTTAAGTTTGGTTTAGATAAACTACCTATATGTATGGCTAAAACACAATATTCATTATCAGATAATCCTAATCTTTTAGCTAAGCCTAAAGGATTTAGTATAACAGTACAAGAAGTAAGAGTATCTAATGGTGCAGGATTTATAGTAGTGCAAACAGGTAATATAATGACAATGCCAGGATTACCAAAGGTTCCAGCAGCAAATAAGATGGATGTACTTAATGATGGAGAAATAATAGGATTATTTTAATTTCTATGAAACCCTTGACAAATTAGCTTGAATTGTTAAAATTAAATTGTTATTTTGGAGTAAATTACTAAATTAAGGCAGCTTTAGGGCTGCTTTTAATATTATTAAGGTGGTGCTTTTAATGATTTTACTTGTTGATGCAGGTAATACAAATATTGTTTTTGGGGTATATAAAGATAAGAAATATATAGCAAGTTGGCGTATTTCAACGGATGGTAATAAGACATCAGATGAATATAGCATACAAATAATGCAATTATTTAATCTAAGTAACCTTAATCCTAAAGATGTAAAAGGAATTATTGTTTCATCAGTAGTTCCCAACATAATGCATTCTTTAGAAAATATGTTAAGAAGATGTTTTTGTGAAGACCCTATAATAGTAGGACCGGGTATAAAAACAGGAATTAATATTAAATATGATAATCCTAAAGAGGTTGGAGCAGATCGAATTGTAAATGCTGTTGCAGCTTTTGAGATCTACAAAAAGCCAGTTATAATTTTAGACTTTGGAACAGCTACAACATTTTGTGCTGTTACAGGAAATGGAGATTACCTAGGTGGATGTATATGTCCAGGTCTTAGAATTGCCTCAGACGCATTATTTGAGAGAGCAGCTAAACTTCCAAGAGTAGAATTAGAAGTGCCAAAGAAAGTAATTTGTAAGAATACTGTATCAAGTATACAATCTGGTGTTTTATTTGGATACATAGGGCAAGTCGAATATATTGTCAAGAAAATGAAAGAAGAAATGAGTAATGGAGAAGAACCTTTTGTTATAGCAACAGGAGGGTTAGCTAACTTAATTGCTAATGAAACTGATGTGATAGATAAAGTAGATTCAGATTTAACTTTAGAAGGCTTAAAGATATTATATGAAAAGAATAAGGAGTAACTTATCAATGAAAATAGGAAATCTAAGCTTTGATAATAGTGTGTTTTTAGCACCTATGGCAGGTGTTACAGATATTTCATTCAGGGGCCTTTGTAAAGAAATGGGTTGTGAACTAGTTTATACAGAAATGGTAAGTGCAAAAGCTTTATATTATGGAAGTGAGAATACTAAAACTCTACTTAGAGTATCTGAAGAAGAATCTCCAGTAGCAGTCCAAATTTTTGGACGTGAACCTGAATTGATGGCAGAAATTTGTGAAAAGTATTTAAATCCAAGAGAAGATATTTGTATTATAGATGTAAATATGGGGTGTCCAGCCCCTAAAATAGTAAAAAATAAAGAGGGTTCTGCACTTATGCTAGAGCCTAATTTAGCTTATGATATTATAAAATCTTTAAAAAAGGTTTCGAATAAGCCTGTAACTGTAAAGTTTAGAAAGGGATATGATGATGAACATATAAATGCAGTTGAATTTGGTAAGGCTATGGAAGAAGCAGGAGCTGATGCTATAGCTGTTCATGGACGTACAAGAAAGCAGATGTATGAAGGCAAGGCAGATTGGAATATAATAAGAGATGTTAAAAATGTCGTATCTATCCCAGTAATAGGAAATGGAGATGTGTTTTCTCCAGAAGATGCATTAGAAATGAGAGAAATTACTAATTGTGATGGGATAATGGTTGCAAGGGGAAGTATGGGAAACCCTTGGATATTTAAGCAAATAGGAGAAGTCTTAAAAGGCAATATAATAGAAGAAATACCTTATAAAGAAAAGATTGAAATGTGCATAAGACATTATGAACTAGCAATCAAAAATGATGGAGAATATAAAGCTATAAGAGAAATGAGGAAGCATGCATCTTG
The DNA here is from genome assembly GCF_054768135.1 of Clostridium sp. CTA-5. Taxonomy (NCBI): domain Bacteria; kingdom Bacillati; phylum Bacillota; class Clostridia; order Eubacteriales; family Clostridiaceae; genus Clostridium; species Clostridium sp. CTA-5. The sequence continues at coordinate 10,673 of NZ_BAAAAT010000021.1, forward strand.
GTATCTTAAAGGACTTCCAAAATCTACTGAAATTAGAAATGAAATTAATAGTCTAAATGATAGTTTAAAAGTAATAGAAATTTTAAATACGTATAAGAATAATATATAGAAAATATTTATGGAATTATTGTAAATATAGAAGAATACATATAGATTAACAATAATCTATGGAGTAAGCAGTCTTATGAAAACTATTTTTTATGTATCTTTAAAGAATGAACCTATTTATAATAAATATACTTATTTAAATAGAATTGTTGACAAAATTAAAATAAAGAAAAATAAAGATATATATATTAAAGAGTTGGATATACGTATAAAGAGAGCACAAATACCAGCTAATGTAAACAAAAATGCTTATAGTGATAATATATCAAGAGCTTTAAAGAGGTATTGTAATAAGGATATTTATTTAAGTTTAAATGGGAATAGAATGTATGATTTAAGATTTATGAGTAAGTTTCAAAAAGATATTATTTCATATAGTATAGTACAAAGTATTAGAATAATTTTAACTAATATGAATAAATCAATTAAAAGTTCTAATATTTTAATTGATGTTGATGATAAGCAATTTATTCATAGTTTACTTGAAGAACTTGCAAAGGAATGTAGAAATGTAGTTCTTTTGACCAAAGATTTGAATAAAATAGATAAAATAAGAGAACATATTATGAGTAACTATGGTTTAGCCATAGAAGTGGTATATAAAGAAGAGGCTATTAAAGATATAGATTTTATCATTACATCTAAAAACAATGAATATATTTGTCCCAATGTGTGGTATATAAATAATTGTTTTATATCTAAGCAAAAAGGAATACATATTAATAATGTACTTTATAAAGTTCCTTGGAATGTATCATTAAAAAATATGCCGCCACAATTAATAGGAGCTCTTGTAAAAAAAGAAAGAAATAAAACAATTTCGGAAATATTAAACAGTAATGAAATTACATTAGAATCGATAAGAAATAATAATATTGAAATTGATTTAGTCAGGTAGTCAGTTTGTTGACATATATGATAGGCTGATTTATAATTAGTTAAATGATTTTGAGTAAAATGCCTGTTTTAGGCATATAAATATAAAAAATGAAGGTTATTGAAGGGGAGCAAGATATGAGCGAAACAAAACAATATGTAATGACATATGAAGGTGTTAAAAAACTAGAAAATGAATTAGAATATTTAAAAACAGTTAAAAGAAAAGAGATAACTGAAAAGATAAAAGTCGCATTAGGATATGGTGATCTAAGCGAAAATTCTGAATATGATGAAGCTAAAAACGATCAAGCATTTACAGAAGGAAAAATTCTTCAATTAGAAAATATGTTAAAGAATGCTGTAGTTGTTGATGAATCAGATATTCCAAGCGATATAGTAGCAGTTGGATCAAAAGTTAAAGTTAAAGATTATGATTTTGATGAAGAAGTTGAATACTCAATTGTAGGTTCAGCAGAAGCTGATCCTATGAATTTTAAAATATCAAATGAATCACCAGTTGGAAAAGCTTTAGTAGGCAAGAAGATTGGTGATATGGTAGAAGTTGTAGTTCCTGATGGAATAAGTAAGTTTGAAATATTAGATATAAAAAGAAGCTAACAGGAACTAAGAGTAAAAAAGCGGTTAACGGAGGGATAATATGTCAACTGAGGAAATTAATATTCAAGAATTGGAATCTCAGTATAATGAGCAAGAGGCGTTAAGAAGAGCTAAATTAGCTGAACTACAAAAGATGGGTAAGGATCCATTTGATGTATATAAAGTAGAAAGAACTCATACATCTTTACAGGTAAAAGATAATTATGAGACTTTAGAAGGTAAGATTGTAACAGTTGCAGGAAGAATAATGTCTAAAAGAGGACAGGGAAAAGTAGTATTTTCAGATATATATGATATAGATGGAAAAATGCAATTGTTTATAAAAATTGATGCTGTAGGAGAAGAAAACTTAAAATCTTATAAGACTTATGATCTTGGAGATTGGGTTTCTGCAACAGGAGAAGTATTTAAAACTAAAACAGGAGAAGTTTCTGTTAAAGTTCAAAACTTTGAATTACTATGTAAATCATTAAAACCATTACCAGAAAAATGGCATGGATTAAAAGATCCAGATTTAAGATATAGACAAAGAGAAGTTGATATAATAACAAACTCTGAAGTTAAGGATACTTTTATAAAAAGAAGTAAGATTATTTCAGGAATAAGAGAGTTTTTAGATAATAAGGGATTTTTAGAAGTGGAAACACCAATTCTTGCACAAATTGCAGGAGGTGCTGCAGCTAAACCATTTATTACTCATCATAATACATTAGATATTGATATGTACTTAAGAATTGCGACAGAATTATATCTTAAGAGATTAGTTGTAGCTGGATTTGAAAAAGTATATGAAATAGGAAGAAACTTTAGAAACGAAGGTATGTCAGTTAGACATAATCCAGAGTTTACTGCTATCGAATTATATGAAGCATATTCTGATTATAATGATATGATGGAAATAACAGAAAATATGGTTGCATATGTTTGTGAAAAAGTAAATGGAACTACAAAGGTTACTTACCAAGGAACAGAAATAGACTTTAAGCCACCATGGAGAAGAGTAACTATGGTTGACGCTGTTAAAGAACATGCAGGTGTAGATTTTACTGCAATAAAGTCTGATGAAGAAGCTCAAGCTATAGCAAAAGAAAAACATTTAGAGTTTGCAAAACCTTTAAATACAGTAACAAAAGGTGAAGTATTAAATGCTTTATATGAAGAGTTCGGTGAAGCTAATATGATTCAACCTACATTTGTTATGGATTATCCAGTTGAAATATCACCTCTTACTAAGAAAAAGAGAGGAAATGAAGCATTTACTGAAAGATTTGAAGGATTTGTATTTGGTAGAGAGCTTTGTAATGCTTATTCAGAATTAAATGATCCTATAGTTCAAAGACAAAGATTTGAACAACAAGCTAAAGAAAGAGAACTTGGTGATGATGAAGCATATATGCTAGATGAACAATTTATGAGTGCTCTTGAAACAGGTATGCCTCCAACAGGGGGAATGGGAATGGGTATAGATAGACTTATTATGTTCTTAACTGATTCAGCATCTATTAGAGACGTCATTTTATTCCCAACAATGAAACCACAAAATTAATTTATATTAATTTTGTTCGCAAATATCGAGTAATTGTTTTAAAAAAACAATTTACTCGATATTTTTTTTGATTTTTTTCAAAAAAGGGTTGCAATAATATAAAAACCTGTTATAATAATAAGAGTAATGACGTTCCGCGATAGCTCAATGGTGGAGCACTCGGCTGTTAACCGATAGGTTGGAGGTTCGAGTCCTCTTCGCGGAGCCATTTTTTTATTTAGGAGTTTTGTAAGAATAGATACTGTCTGTTGTTACAAAACTCTTTTTATTTTATAAGTAAATTAAAAAAAGTTAAACTTTGAATGTTTTATAAAATCTAAGATTTAAAAGGTATTTTTAGATTGTTAATCGAAATAATATTGATTATATATTTAATCTTTATTTTGAAGATTATAAAAACAATTTTTATAGATTGCGTCTATTAAAAGTTAGAGTTTAGATTTAAATAATAAAAGATTATTTAATTAAAGATAATATTTATATAATCTATAACAAGCCAAGAATGGTTTGTATGTATATATTGTGATTATACAGGACTTACAATTTATATGTTTAAGTTGTAATATAAAACTTTAAAAAATTAGTACAATAAGAATTAGTGCTTTAATACATTATATAGTATGATTAATGGTAATTTTATTAAATAAATTATAAGTTATAGTTATAATTTAATCGAAATAAAAAAAGTTTGGATTTTTTCAAAAAAGGGGTTGCAATAATATAAAAACCTGCTATAATAGTAAAAGTAATGACGTTCCGCGATAGCTCAATGGTGGAGCACTCGGCTGTTAACCGATAGGTTGGAGGTTCGAGTCCTCTTCGCGGAGCCATTTTTTTATTTAAGAGTTTTGTAAGAACAGATACTGTCTGTTGATAC
>NZ_BAAAAT010000022.1:0-12794 GCF_054768135.1 Clostridium sp. CTA-5
GTGTTAGGCACGCCGCCAGCGTTCGTCCTGAGCCAGGATCAAACTCTCATAAAAAAGTTTAATCTTAGCTTACTTTTCAAAAAGAATTGCTGGTTTACTTAAATGTATTTTATATATTCTGTTCAATTTTCAAAGACCATTTTCTTTCGCTCCAACTCTCGTTGTCAGCTTTTGTTTTTTTGTGTCACCACCAAGCGACTTTTTTAGTATATCACCTGATTTGAATACTGTCAATAAGTTTTTTCCAAGTTTTAAATAACTTTTCCAGTTCTGTAACTTGTTTTACTTATTACTTTCTGCGACGTGTTTTATCTTATCATCTAATTAAATAATTGTCAACAAATTTTATTTAGGCATATAAAAATAAATAACAAATCCAAAATTGCAATGGATATTTTCCATCATACAAGGAGACAAATTGCCCTCATAACACGCCTATTAGTTCAATTTGATGATGAGCAGAGAACCAAAAATAATGCTCCAAATTTTATATTTGGTTGGCAGAACTTTCACAGAGTGCAATCTATGATTTTGTGTAAATCTCTTACTCAGCGAGCGTATGCGAGTCTAGCTTCCTATGATGGAAAATATGCTGACAAATGGATTTGTTATTTTTTATTGTGTATTATTTAAATCGTTAATGAAACTAATCTAGTTACTCCCTACTTTAATTAACAATTCACAGATATATGAATAATTAAAGTTAAAAGACACCAGCCCTTGTTAAGATATCTTTTAATAATAGTAAATCATTTGGATTTAGGTTTATTTCTTAACCTTTAAACAAAATTCTACTTTAAGTTATCAACAGCTTCTTTAAAGTAATATAAATCCCTAACAGATAAAAAATGAGTATATTATATTAATAGCCCTTCAACATATCTAATTATATAAATAAACTTGAAAAGGTTAATATACAAATTTTATATTTTATTTCTATAAACCATTCTACAAATACATATAAGTAGAGATTCCTATAATTAATATTTATAGGAATTGCTTTTTCATAAGAACTAATGGATATATATGTGATCCTACTAGCTTTTCACCTTTTTTAACTTCTGTTCCTTTATCTGCAATTACACTATCTAATATAGTAAAATCACCTATAACACTATTTTGCATAATTACGCAATCTTTAAGTTTAGCATTTTTTCCAATATAAACTCGTCTTCCTATTATGCAATTTTCCACCTTACCTTCAATATAGCATCCATTAGCTATAATTGAATTCACAACCTCACTAGTACAAGTATAATGTGTTGGGGCTTCATCTTTAACCTTTGTATATATAGCTTTATCTTCTTTAAATATTTCTTTACTTATCTTTCTATTTAACAATTTCATATTACTATCATATAAAGCTTTAATAGAGTTTATACAATTTAAATCTCCTTTAAATTCATATCCACCAACTCTTAAAGTATCTAAATTACCATGTATAAAATGTTTTACTTTTTTATACATTCCACTTATTATACAATCTTGAACAATATCAATAAATAATTCCCTTGATAAAATATACATTTCCATACTAATATCAATTTCTTTATCTCTTCCTACATTTTCTCCAACACTTATTACTTCATTTAAATCATCAAAATTTAACACATCACATCCAACAAATTCTTTATTACCATTGTTTACTTTTTTATAAACCATTGTAATATCATGTCCACTATTTTTATGATAATCTATTATTTCTTTATAATCTATATTACATATCATATATGATGGAGTTAAAATTACATATTCTTTGTGGCTACGTTTGAAAAATTCTATATTCTCTGCAAAATTACGAACATCTTCATAAGCTGGTTCAACCTCTCCAAAGTTAAACACTCTTAGTCCATCTTTTTTTCTATGCAGATCCCAAGGTCTACCATTTGTTAAATGATCTATTAATGATCTAGATTTATTTTTAGCAAAAAGACCTATACTATCAATGCCTGAATTAGTCATATTTGATAAAACGAAATCTATAATTCTATACCTGCCGGCTATTGGAACTGAAGCAAGAGGCCTATTTACAACTAATTCTCCCATTTTACTCTCATTTTCATCTAAATTTATTATTCCTAAACAGTTATTCATACCCATATCCTCCATCATATCTTTTATACTACCTTACTTTTTTCTATTATAGTACCCATCTTTATTTCCTCTTTAGCAGCAACAATGGCTATCTCATCACCTAATCCTATTCTGCAATCTTTTCGTATTATTGCATTATTACCAATAATGGCTTTTTCAATTACTACATTATCCCCTATCTTTGCATTAGTCATAATAACTGAATCTCTGATTATTGAGTTTTTACCAACTTGTACACCTTGGAATAGAACTGAATTCTCAACTTCTCCATTCACTACACAACCTTCAACTATAAGTGAATTAGATACCCTAGCTGTTTCCCCTATATATTGAGCAGGTCTTACTGGATTGTCTGAATATATTTTCCAATCCTCATCATGTAAATCAAGTTCATTATTGTCTTTTAATAAATCCATATTTGCTTGCCAAAGACTATCAATAGTACCTACATCTTTCCAATAACCTTTAAACGGATAAGCAACCATTTTACTTCCATCTCCTAGCATGCTTGGAATTATATCTTTTCCAAAATCATTACTAGATTCCTTATTTAGCTCATCATTCTTTAAATATTTCTTTAAAGTCTTCCAATTAAAGATATATATACCCATAGATGCTAAATTACTCTTAGGATTTTTAGGTTTTTCCTCAAATTCATATATTGAAAGATCATCTCTAGTATTCATTATTCCAAAACGACTCGCTTCATCCATAGGAACTTCTATAACTGCAATAGTAGCCTCTGCATTTTTTCCCTTGTGAAAGTCTAGCATTTTTGTATAATCCATTTTATAAATGTGATCCCCTGATAATATCAATACATATTCTGGATCATATCTATCTACAAATTCTATATTTTGATAAATGGCATTTGCTGTCCCTTTATACCAATTCCCGCCTTTTTCTTCTTGATATGGTGGTAATATACTTACCCCGCCACTTTTTCTATCTAAATCCCACGGACCACCTATTCCAATATGTGCATTTAACTCTAATGGTTTATATTGAGTTAATACACCGACTGTATATATTCCTGAATTCGAACAATTACTTAACGGAAAATCTATTATTCTATATTTCCCTCCAAATGGTACTGCTGGTTTAGCTAATTTTTTAGTAAGAACTCCTAATCTAGACCCTTGTCCTCCTGCCAATATCATTGCTACAATTTCATTTTTTCCCATAAATGAATTCCCCTCTCTATTCCCCTAATTCTCATATATAAAATCACTTGTTTACTATAAATTTATTATTAAATTACACGTTAGAAAATAATAGACAATTATCATTTTGAACTATTATTTTCTTTGATGTATCTAAATCTCAGCTAAAATATAAAATTCATGAGCTGATAATGTACTATTAGTAGTTATATTAATTTTTTTATTTCTAAACAAATCCATATATGCTCCTTCAATTTCTGGGCATTCTATAAGTTTATTTGAAAATGAATTATTTACTATAACCACAATACTATTTTCCTCATATCTTCTTTCATAAATACATATTTCATCTGCTGTATCATAAATTTTTAAATTCCCTTTTTTTAATATCTCTTCATTGTTTCTTATTTCTGTAATTTTTTGATAAAATTCAATTATTTTATCATTCTCTTTCCCCCACGGATATGGTTTTCTGCATTCTGGATCTTTTCCACCTTCTAATCCAGCCTCATCCCCATAATAAATTACCGGGACGCCTGGTAATGTCATTTGCAATACTATAATTAACTTTAATAAATCTAATTTTTTATCTAATACCGTTAAAATTCTTTCAGTATCATGTGTGCCTATAATATTCATATTTGCATAAAAATTTTCTCGAGGATAATTTTCATATAAACACATTATTTTCTTTTTAAATTTACTTGATTTAATATACCCTTTAACAAAATTAATTAAATATTCTCTTAATGGATAGTTCGTAACAGAATCTAATTCTCTTCCAAATAAATATTCTCTCTTTTTTGAATAACTTATTTTATTAGATGCATCTTCCCAAACTTCGCCTATTAAAACATTATCTTTATTAACACTGTTCATCTTCTTCTTAATCAATCTTATAAATTCATCAGGCAATTCATCTGCAACATTTAATCTCCATCCACTTGCACCTAAATTCATCCATTTTTCTATAATTGAATCTTTTTTATTTATAATATAATCTAAATAACTTTCTTCTAACTCATTAACATTAGGTCTATTTTCAAGGCCCCACCATGATTCATATTGATAAGGATAATTTATAAATCTAAACCAATTATAATATTTTGAGTTTGGAGACTGATAAGCTCCTATTTCATCATAATTTCCTAATTTATTAAAATACTTACTATCAGAACCAGTATTACTAAATACACCATCTAATATAATCTTAATCCCTTTACTCTCTGCAACTTTACATAAATTATGAAATTCATCATTGCTTCCAAACATTTCATCCACAATTTCATAATCTCCTACATCATATTTATGACAACTAGCTGATTTAAATATAGGACTTAAATAAATTATATTTGCACCTAATGATTTAATATAATCTAATTTTTTTAATATACCTTTTAGATTTCCACCATAGAAATCCCATCTTAATACCCTTCCCATATTATCTTTTATATACATAGGTTCATCATTCCAAGTAGCATATATAAAAGAATTTTTCTTAGGAGAGTTTATTTTTTTATCATCATTACCATTAAAAAATCTATCTACAAATATTTGATATACTATTCCTTCTTTATACCAATTTGGAATATTACATTTCTCATAAACTGTTATTTGATATGGCACTGGGTCATTTATATATAATTGTCCCTCGCCACCCAGTCTTTCATCATTATTTCCATAATAAATTCTTCTATATCCATCAATTAAAATAAAATAATATTGTAAAATTCCTATATTTTTTGATGTATCTATTTCTGCTGAATACTTATAGTCTCCATTATTTAAATATTCTTTTTGCATTCCAATTTGTGAGCTATCACCATTAAAATTTACAACCTCTATAGCTACCATTAAATCCTTATTAACTACAATTGATAATTTTACCTTTTGACCTAGCTCTACCGCACCAAAAGGTTTTCTAAAATTTTTATCTTGAGAATTATAAACCACCTTTATGTCATCCATTAACTTAGTCCTTCCTATAGGTTCTTATATAGTACTTCAGATCCCCAGATTCCTGTTGCATATTGTTCAATAGTTCTATCTGATGAAAATATTCCTGAATGTGCTATATTAACACCACACATCTTTTGCCATTCTTTTTTGTTTCTATATAGTTTATCTATTGTATCTTGAGCTTTTAAATAAGAATCAAAATCTTTTAACACAAAAAACTCATCGTTATAAGTAATTAAGTTTTCATATATACTCTTAAATCTATCTCTATCATTATGATATTTTCCATTTAGCAGATCATTCAGTACATTCTTAATTCTTGGATCATTATTGTACATTTCTAATGCACTATATCCGCCATTTCTATAATAATTCAATACTTCATCTGCATTTAATCCAAAAATAATTATATTATCATCGCCAACTTCATCTTTTATTTCTATATTAGCTCCATCTAATGTTGCTACTGTAATTGCTCCATTCATCATAAATTTCATATTTGAAGTTCCAGAAGCTTCTTTAGTAGTTGTAGATATTTGTTCACTTACATCTGTTCCTGGAATTATCTCTTCTGCTAATGAAACTCTGTAATTTTCCATAAATATTACTTTTATTTTGTCATTAACCCTTGAGTCACTATTTATTTTATCTGCAACATTATTTATTAGCTCTATAGTATTTTTAGCAAGATAATATCCTGGTGCTGCCTTTCCTGCAAATATAAAAGTCCTTGGATGAATATCTAAATTAGGATTATCTATTAATTTATTATACAAATCCATTATCCTTAAACAGTTCATAGTTTGTCTTTTATATGCATGTATCCTTTTCACTTGAACATCAAATATAGAATTAGGATCCACTGCAATATTTTGATTTTGGAATATTATCTTTGCTAATTTTTGTTTGTTTTCAAATTTTATTTTTGCTAATCTATCTAAAACCGAAGTGTCATTCAAATGATTCTCAAAATTTTGAAGATCTAACGGATGTTTAATAAAACCATCGCCTATTGTTTCACATAATAATTTTGTAAGTTTAGGATTACTCTTTAAAAGCCATCTTCTATGAGTTATTCCATTTGTCTTATTATTAAATTTATTAGGATATAAATAATAAAAATCACTCATTTCCTTCTTCTTTAATATTTCTGTATGAAGTTTTGCTACTCCATTAATACTATGGCTCCCTACTATAGCTAAGTGTGCCATTCTAATTTGACCATCACCTATTATAGCCATTCTAGATATTTTATTTTCTTGACCCGGGAATTTACTCCAAAGCTCTTCACAATATCTCCTATTTATTTCTTCAATAAGCATATATATTCTTGGAAGCAACGCTTTAAACATATCAATAGGCCATTTTTCTAATGCTTCTGCCAAAATTGTATGATTAGTATACGATATTGTTTTTTCAGTTATTCTCCATGCATCTTCCCAAGCTAATCCCTCTTCATCTAGTAAAATTCTCATAAGTTCTGGTATTGCTAAAGTTGGATGAGTATCATTTATGTGAATTGATATCTTATCATCTAATTCTAAAATGTTACCACCATGCTTTTTAAAATGTCTTATTATACTTTGAATACCCGCTGAAACAAAGAAATATTGTTGTTTTAATCTAAGCCTTTTACCTTCATAAAATGAATCTTCTGGATATAATACTTGAGATATAGACTCTACTGAATTTTTATATTCAATTGCTTTTAAAAAATCTCCTCTACTGAATGAAGAAAAATCAAATTCATTTGAAACTGCTTCTGCACTCCAAAGTCTAAGAGTATTAGCAATCCCATTTTTATAACCAACAATTGGTGTATCATATGGTACTGCTAAAACTGGTGCATAATTTACATGAACAAAAGTTAACCTTCCATTACGTTCTTCAACTTTAATGTCCCCTCCAAATTTAACAATTTCAGCTTTATTTGAATTTCTTCTTTCCCATACATTTCCGTCTCTTAACCAGTCATCGGAAACCTCAACCTGCTTTCCATCAATTATTTTTTGTTCAAAGAATCCATATTTATATCTAATACCACATCCATGACCTGGTATATTTAATGATGCCATAGAATCTAAAAAACAAGCTGCCAGTCTACCAAGTCCTCCATTTCCTAATCCCTGATCTTCCTCTAAATTTTCTAACTCTTGTAAATCTATATTAAGTTCTGCTAAACCCTCTTTACAAATATCTCTAATTCCAATATTCAACAAAGCATCCCCTAGCAGTCTTCCTAATAAAAATTCCATTGAAAAATAATAAACTTGTTTTTCACCAGTTTTGTTGTATTTTTTATTGGTTCTTAACCAAGTCCTTGTAACATAATCTCTTACTAAGCTTCCCAACGCTTCATATTTTTGTTGGTTGGTACCTTCTTTAAGCTCTATTCCATGCATTTCTAAAAATTTATTTACATATGCTTTTTTAAATGATTTCTTATCCATTGTTACCATTTAGCTTCCCCCTATACTGAGATTTAATATTACCTATATTCCAACTCCTTATACATATTTAAATATGCTTCAGCAGATTTGCTCCAACTATTATCAGAATTCATTGCTTGTTTTACTATATTGCTCCATCTATTCTTGTCATAATACATTCTTAATGCGTAATCTATCATATAAAATAATTCATCTGCATTATAGTTATAAAAACTAAATCCGTTACCCTCTCCTGTATATTCATTATAGGCTCTAACTGTATCTCTTAATCCACCAGTTTCTCTTACAATTGGAATTGTTCCATATCTAAGTGCTATCAATTGGCCCAGTCCGCAAGGTTCAAATAATGAAGGCATTAAAAACATATCTGCTGAAGCGTAAACTTTATGTGCTAATACATTATCAAATTTAATATTTACAGACACTTTATTTCCATATCTTTTATTTAACCACCTAAAATGTTCCTCATAATATTTATCCCCAGTCCCAACTATAACTAACTGGATATCTTTTTGTAATAATCTATCTGCTATTGATACTAACAAATCCAGCCCCTTTTGACTTGTTAGCCTAGTTACCATTCCAATTAAAGGGGTATCCTTATTAACATTTAATCCAAGTTCTCTTTGAAGAGCTTCTTTATTTAAATATTTTTCACTTATATTATCAACACTATAATTTTTAGCTATTACATTATCAGTTTGTGGATTAAATTCATCATAATCTATACCATTTAATATTCCTCTTAGTGCATAAGATTTTTCTCTTAATATACTCTCTAATCTTTCACCATATTGAGGAGTTTTAATTTCTTCTGCATAACTATAACTAACAGTTGTAATAAAATCCGAATAAATTATTGCACCCTTCATAAATCCTACACCATCATCAAATTTTAAACTCTTATCTAAGTATGGTTGATAATCATATCCAAATAGTTCTGGTAAAATTACAGGGTCAAAAACTCCTTGGAAAAGTATATTATGAATTGAAAATACTGTTTTAATATTCCAATAAAACATATCTTTTTTCATATACTCTAATTTAAGTAAAACTGGAATCATTCCTGTTTGCCAATCATTACAATGTATAACATTTGGTTGCCAATCTAATTGCTTTATCATATCTAATACAGCCCTATCAAAAAAAGCAAATCTTTCAGCATCATCATAATATCCATACATATCATCTCTATAGAAGTAATATTCGTTATCTACAAGATAATAAGTTACTCCGTCACAAGTATATTCTGATATACCACAAAATTGATTTCGCCAACCAACATTTACTGTAAACCACTTATCAAATTTTAATCTATCTCTTAATTCATTATTTATTCCTTTATATTTAGGTATTACAACTCTAACATCAACGCCTTTTTTAGCAAGTTCTTTTGGTAATGCCCCAGCTACATCTCCTAACCCACCACTTTTAATAAATGGATTTGCTTCAGAAGCCACAAATAAAACCCTCATTATTTTCCCTCCTACTTTTACAACTTCTACTATTCTTCTATTCTTCTAAATCCTTAAGTTTATCCATTATCTCTTTAATATCTTCTATCTCTTTAATATCTTCTATCTCTTTGCTATCTTCTATCTCTTTGCTATCTTCAGATTTTTGAATAAAATTCTCAATTTGTTCATCATCTTCGGAAACATCTTTATTAATAGATTTTATTTTAAAAATTACTGTGGCCATTGGCGGTACTTTAATATTCATTGAATATGGTTGATTATGAAAAGCTACTTTTTCTGATAATAATGTTTCACCGATTACTTGACCTGAACCACCAAACTTAACATCATCAGTATTTAATACTTCTTCATATTCACCTAAAAATGGCACACCTATTCTATAATCATAGTAAACAACTGGTGTAAAATTGCTTATAAATATTAAAGTATCATCATCAATTCTACTCCTTCTTATAAACACCAATATACTTTGAGAAGTATTATCTGCATCAATCCATGTAAATCCATTTGCATCATAATCCAATTCCCAAAGTGCCTTATTATCAAGATAAAAATGATTTAATTCCTTAAAAAATGATAATGTTTGTTTATGCATTTCATATTTGTCAATTAAAAACCATTCTAAACTTTCATATTCTCTCCATTCTATAAATTGACCAAATTCACATCCCATAAAAAGTAACTTCTTACCTGGATGTCCCATCATATATGAAGCGAATAATCTTAATCCTGCGAATTTATTCCAATAATCTCCCCACATCTTGTCCACTAAAGATTTTTTACCATGTACAACCTCATCATGAGATATTGGAAGTATAAAATTCTCTGAGTGATTATACATCATTGAAAAGGTAACCTTATTATGATTATATTTTCTATATATAGGATCTAATTTTATATACTCTAAAGTATCATTCATCCATCCCATGTTCCATTTAAAGTTAAAACCTAATGATTCACCACTATTGGATTTACTAACATTTGGCCAAGCTGTTGACTCTTCAGCAATCATTAAGGCATTAGGAAACTCTCCCAAAACAGCTCTGTTAAGCTCTTTTAGAAAATCTATACCTTCTAAATTTTCTCTTCCGCCATATTTATTAGGAACCCATTCATTTTCTCCTTTGTTATAATCTAAATAGAGTATACTAGAAACGGCATCTACTCTAAGACCATCAATATGAAACTCTCTTATCCAATACAGTGCATTAGATATTAAGTAACATCTTACCTCAGGTCTTCCCAAATCAAAATTACATGTTCCCCATCCTAAATTTTCTGATCTCCATTCTTCTGAATATTCATATGTTGGTGTTCCATCAAATTTATATAATCCGTGAGCATCTTTACAAAAATGGCCAGGAACCCAATCAAGAATTACACCTATATCTTCTTGATGTAATTTATCTATTAATTTTTTTAATCCATTTGCATCTCCATATCTACTAGTTGGTGAATAATAACCCGTTCCTTGATATCCCCATGATTGATCTAATGGATGTTCACATATCGGCATCAATTCAATATGTGTATAACCCATCTCTTTAACATATTTAGGAAGTTCTTCGCTAAGTTGTTCATATGTTAAAAAGTTGTCATCTTCACTTCTTTTCCATGAGCCTAGGTGTACTTCATATATGTTCATTGCACTTTCAAAAATATTAACTTTATTTCTTTTATTAAGCCATTTTCTATCATTCCATTTAAAGTTATTTAATTCACAAACTATAGATGCAGTATTGGGCCTTAATTCACTTTCTATTGCATATGGATCTGACTTATATTCACTTTGCTCTTCATCTTTGTCAATAATACAATATTTATATTTAGATCCTACCTCTACTCCAACTAAAAACAAGCTCCATAATCCCTTATCTGTAATTTTTTCAAGTCTATAATCTTTATCAATTTCAAAATTATTAAAATCTCCAACTAAATAAACCTCTTTAGCATTAGGAGCCCATGTTGTGAATCTAACACCTTTTTTTCTTTTTTCAGTTTTAATATGAGCACCTAATATATCATAAACATTATAATTTTTACCTTCATGAAATAGGTTTGTATTTTCACTAGTCATATCAAATTTATTTATTTTTCTTCCATACTTTTCAGCATATCTTGTTTTCTTATTTGATTTAACATTTTTATTTTTTTTATCAGACCTTTGGGGATTTTTCTTTTTATCAGAAATTGATTTACTATTTTGAATTTCTTTTATAGATAGAGCCTCCTTTGGATTTACACTTGTTTTAACAGAATCTGTTGCATCTGTAGATTTTAAAGAAGTGCCTTTAATATCATTTTCCTTTACTTTAATTTCTTGGTTTTTGGTTAGTTTTATATTTTCTAAGTCATCACCTAAATCATTTCCCACCTTTTTACTATTTTTGTTACTGCGTTTCAAATTAGCCCCTCCTATCTAAATTCTCTTTGTATACTTATTTTTTATAATTAATATGTAATAATATATTACATAATGATGTTAATTATATTTTACCAAATTCTTGAATTTATTTCACTCGATTTTGCTCGTTTTGATTGCTTTTTTAAACCCTTTATTTTTGCCTAATTTCTTATCTTTTTACAAAAAAATCTCTTTTATATCATCCCTATGTTTTTTTCTACACGCATAAATCCCCCTTTTAAGAATATACAGATAATTCTTTACTTTTAAGTATATAGTTTTAAATTAATATATACTTAAAAGTAAGGCTATAAATTGCAGTCTGTTTCCATGTGTATTCTATTAAATAAAAAATTATTCCATATAATTTAAATTAAAATATTATCTTTTATTTATTGTACAGAAACATATCTTAGTCTATCTTTTTAATAATAATTATAGATAACGCCTTAAAAAGTTATAATATCAAAATGTATATTATAACTTTTCATATATATTTTCATACTTCTGTAGAAAACTATAAATAATACTCACCAAAATATAGATAGTGACTTTTTTAATATATGACATGAGAAAAAATTTGTGCATCTAATATTAAAATTTATAATGTATATGTTGTAATATGATTTCTACAATCAAATTTTAAATTTAGTTTTAAATTATCTTTAACAAGATGATTTAAATAAATGTAAAATTTAAATTGTAATATATATAATATAAAATGTATTGTGATAATATTTCTGTATAAGATAATAAGATAATTTTATATATAATTAAATGAGTTAATTAATTATATATGTAAAGCTAATATTTTTACGTATTAAAAAAAGCTATGTATAAATGATTTTCAAATTTTATACATAGCTAATTATTTTTTTATTCTCTTTAAAATCCCTCTTAAATGACTATAATTTATAACATTTTAAATCCAAGTATAAAAAACTTGCTCTGTAACGCTTTAAATTAAATAAACTAATTTAAAGGGGTTTATATAAAAAATAATAATATTTAAACAGAGTTATTCTTTTAAATATTATTATTTAAATGTGATCATTTTTTAATTCATTAGACTTATTAAATTTTCTCTAATTTTACATAAACTAAAAAAGAGATAGTTATAATAACTATCTCTTTACACTTACCTGGCAACGTCCTAATCTTCCACACAGTCTCCCATGCAGTACCTTCGGCGCTATAGATCTTAACTGTCCTGTTCGGAATGGGTAGGAGTGTTACTTCTATGCCA
>NZ_BAAAAT010000023.1:0-9093 GCF_054768135.1 Clostridium sp. CTA-5
TAAGACCCCTTGAAGACTACAAGGTTGATAGGTCAGAGGTGTAAGTGTGGTAACATATTTAGCTGACTGATACTAATAGGTCGAGGGCTTGACCAATAATAATTAAGTATATACAAAATATGTGCAATTTTGAAAGAACAAATCTTTCAGAATTTAAAAGGAAACTCGACGAACAGAGTTCGCTGAGTACAGTTCTTTTAGCTAAATCGAAGATTTAGAAAGAACTAGCATCTGGTGATGATGGCATAGAAGTAACACTCCTTTCCATTCCGAACAGGACAGTTAAGATCTATAGCGCCGAAGGTACTGCATGGGAGACTGTGTGGGAGATTAGGACATTGCCAGGTTTATTTGCGTGATTAGCTCAGTTGGTAGAGCACCTGACTCTTAATCAGGGTGTCCAGGGTTCGAATCCCTGATGGCGCACCAAAGCAAAGGCTACTGAATAATTCAGTAGCTTTTTTTTATGTATAGAAAAGTATAAAGTTTGTTAAGTAAATAAAAAATAAATATACAGATATGTAAAAAGTTATAAACAATTTTTTATAATTTTTTATAAATAATGTGGATAACTTTTGAATATTGTTATTAAAATTCATTATATAAAAATTAAAAGTGTTTAAACTAATAATAATTATATTAATTATTAAGGAGGATAAAATATGGCTTTAGATAAAAGTAAAATTGCCATAGTAGGAGCAGGTCTGGTTGGTTCTACAACTGCTTTTAGTTTAATTACTCAGGGAGTATGTGATGAGATATTAATGATAGACATTAATAAGGAACGTGCTTATGGAGAAGTAATGGATTTAAATCATTGTATTGAATATTTAAATAGAAATACAAAGGTTATAACAGGATCTTATGAAAATTGTAAGGATATAGATATTGTTGTTATAACAGCTGGGCCGCCACCAAAACCAGGACAAACAAGACTGGATACATTAGAATTATCAGCCCAAATAGTCGAATCTATTGTAAATCCTATAATGAAAAGTGGATTTAATGGATATTTTATTATTGTATCTAATCCAGTTGATATAATAGCTCATTATGTATACAAAATATCAGGATTACCTAAAAATCATATTATAGGTACAGGTACTTCTGTAGATTCAGCTAGATTAAAAAATTTTATTGGTGATTTAATAAATGTGGACCCTAGAAGTATTCAGGCCTATTCAATGGGAGAGCATGGTGATTCTCAAATGGTACCATGGTCTCATGTAACAGTAGGAGGGAAATCTTTTAATACAATTTTAGAGGATAATAGAGAATTAGTAGGTGAAGTAGACTTAGATAAATTAGTATTAGATACTGCTAGAGCAGGATGGGAAGTATATGATAGAAAAGGAACAACATATTATGCAATAGCAGCTGCAACAGTAGCGATAATAAAGGCAATTATGTATAATGAAAATAAAATAATGCCTGTATCTACATTATTAGAAGGAGAATATGGAGAATATGATGTTTTCTGTGGAGTACCGTGCGTTTTAAATAGTGAAGGTGTTAAGGATATATTAGAAATACATCTTACTGATGATGAATTAAATAAATTTAAGAGTTCAATAAATGTAATAAGAAAGTATACTGATAAGTTAATTAAAAAAAATTAAATAAGGATACCTTTAGATATTAAATGCTTGTAAAAAATTCATAAGATGTATTTTTTACAAGCTAAAATTATATATAGGATAAATTAATAGACTACTATTTTTTACAATTAAAATTTAAAGACTATATTTTTATATTTTTAAATAAACAAATGTAAAATAAATAGAAAATTAAGATAGATTTCTACTATAAAAAATTTTAAATTGTTTTTATATATGTGTTTATTAGCGTATAATATTAACATATATATTAATTTTATGTATATATTGTAAAATAATTTTATATATTAAATTTGAAATAATAAAAATTGGGGGGATTTATTATGGACATTATTATCGTTATAAGCTTATTGTTTGCATTTACCTCTTTAATTTTAGGATTCCTTTTAGAAGGAGGGACTTTAAGAGCACTATTTCAGTTAACAGCATTAATAATAGTATTTGGTGGAACAATAGGCGCTGTAGGAATATCATTTCCTATTAATATACTTAAAAAATTTCCTAGAGTTCTAGCTGTTGCATTTAAAAAAAGGGAAAGTAAGATAAAAGAAAATATAATATATTTTAAAGATATAGCATCTAAAACAAGACGAGAAGGTTTATTAAGTATAGAATCTGAAATATCAAATAATTCTAGCATTGACCCATTTATAAAAAAAGGATTACAAATGGTTGTAGACGGAATAGAACAGTCTACGATTAAAAGTATATTAGAGACTAAATTAGAACAAATATCTGAAAGGCATGATGAAGGAATCGAAATGTTCTCAGCAGCAGGAGGGTATGCACCTACCATGGGTATTATAGGAACTGTAATGGGACTTGTACAAGTAGTAGGGAATCTAAGTGATCCAATGGCATTAGGTCCTAAAATTGCTGCAGCATTTATGGCTACATTATATGGTATTGCCTCAGCAAATCTGTTATGGTTACCAATTGCTAATAAGTTAAAAGTATTAGATAGAGAAGAAATAAATGAAAAGTCAATGGTTATTGAAGCAATTTTACTTATTCAACAAGGTTCTAATCCTAATACATTAGTTAGTAAACTTGAAGGTTATTTAACAGATAATCAATCAAAATTTTTTGAAAAAGATTATTAGAGGTGTGGAATGAAGAAGAAAAAGGAGAGTAAGGAAAATAGCGAGAGATGGTTAATTACGTATTCTGACCTAATAACATTATTAATGGTCCTTTTTGTAATTTTATATGCATCTTCAAATGTAAATAAAGAAAAATATGATCAAATAACTAAATCATTTCAACAAGCTTTTAGTATAGGTAGTGAGCAAGGCGCTATTGTTGGGTCTGAGATAGAATCTGTTAATGTAGATAATGCAGTAATAAGTGAAGAGAGTAAATTAGATGGAGTTAAAGACAAAGTAGACAACCTTATAAAAGAATCTGATTTAAATGGGAGTATTTCTACATCTATTCAAGAAAGAGGACTTGTAATAAGTTTTTCGGATAATATTTTTTTTAATAGTGGAGATGCTACTATTAAGGAAGATTATAAAAAAAAGTTAATATCAATTTCTAAAGTTTTGAATGATATAGATAATTATATAAGGGTTGAAGGTCATACAGATAATGTAACTATAAATACAACATATTTTCACTCAAATTGGCAACTTTCATCAATAAGAGCTTCAAATGTAGTAGAGTTCTTAGTTAATGAAGGCAAGGTCTCTCCAAAAAGATTGTCTTCAGTTGGTTATGGAGAATATAGGCCTACTAAATCTAATGATACAGAAGAAGGAAGAGCAACAAATAGAAGAGTGGATATAGTTATTTTGAATAGTAAGTTTAATGAATCAGAAACTAATAAATGATAATTTATAATATTCAAAGATAAAGGGAAATAAAAGAATGAATATATGTTTAAAATAGAGAACAACTTAGTATTTAGACGTATATTGGATATAATGTCGATATACGTCTAAATAAGATGTTGACATAATAATATAAACTCTATATAATAATATCTTGTTGAGGGCATTACTTCAACGAAAGAGAAAACTAAAATGAATATCTGGTGATGATGGCATAGAAGTAACACTCCTACCCATTCCGAACAGGACAGTTAAGATCTATAGCGCCGAAGGTACTGCATGGGAGACTGTGTGGAAGATTAGGACGTTGCCAGGTTATATGGTTCACTAGCTCAGTCGGTAGAGCACATGACTTTTAATCATGGTGTCCCGGGTTCGATTCCCGGGTGAGCCACCAAAAATCACTTCGAAAGAAGTGATTTTTTATTAGACTTGCTTAGTATTTATATATAGATAGAGCCTTTGCTTAAATTTAGCAAAGGCTCTATATTATTTTTGTAATAATAAGTTACATGCCCTATCAAGAATTCCATTAAGTTCTGCTAAGGCTACACCAAAATTAGTTATTGGTACGTTATATCCTTTAATAGCTTCTAGTCTTGATAATAGTTGTCTTCTTGTAAACATGCAAGCACCACAATGTATTATAAGCTTAAATTCAGATAAATCTTTTGGAAAATCTGTTCCTGCTACATTTACTATATTTAATTTAGCACCAACTTTTTTTTCTAATAATATAGGAAGCTTTTCTCTAGCAATATCTCCTTTTTTAGCATGATGTGTACAAGATTCAGCAATCAAGATTTTATCACCAGCTTTTAAATTATTAATTGTTTTAGCACCATCAACAAATAGTTTAAGATCTCCTTTATATCTAGCCATTAATATAGAAAATGAAGTCAATCTAATATCATTTGGTATAATTTCATTTACTTTTTTAAACATCTGAGAATCTGTAATTACTAAAGATGGATCTTTTACTATCTTTAATATATCATTTAATTCAGTATCTTTTACTGTTAATGCCATAGCATCATTATCAAGAATATCTCTTATTGTTTGGACCTGAGGTAATATAAGTCGTCCTTTAGGTGCTTGTATGTCTTGAGGAGCAACTAATATCACTCTATCTTTAGGTTTCACAATATCGCCAAGAATCGTTGGCATTTCGAAATCAATAGGAGCATTGTTTATAAGCTCTTCTTTAAATTTACCTATATTTATTTTATTTTTAGAACTTACTTCAACGAAAGGAATATTAAATGAATTTTTTAACATTTCAATGTTATTAACGCCTAAATCAATTTTGTTTATAACACCTATAACAGGTATATTTTTAGATTTTAAATCATTGAACCATTCTTTTTCCTGTTCTATATTATTATCATTAGGAGAAAATACAAGAACAGCTAAATCAGTCTTTTGAATTATTTCTTTAGTCTTTTCTACTCTTAGAGCTCCTAAATCTCCAACATCATCTAAACCAGCAGTATCAATTATTAAAATAGGTCCTAAAGGCAATAATTCCATAGCTTTAGAAACTGGGTCAGTAGTAGTCCCAGGAGTATCAGAAACAACAGAAATAGGTTGATTTGTTAAAGCATTAATTAAACTAGATTTTCCAACATTTCTTTTACCAAATATAGAAATATGAAGTCTATTTGCTTTTGGTGTATTAAACATAATAAAGGTTCCTCCCTTAAACTAATTTTTTGTAATTGCGGATTTTACAGATACATTTTTTAAATTTCCAAGTTTTCCTGTTAAAGAACTAATTTCATCTGTACTACCATCAACTATAATAGAAATTACTGAGATCTTTCTTTCTTTATAAGGTATTCCCATTCTTCCAACAATAATTGAAGAAAAATTATGTAGTATTTCATTTACAGCTGGAGCTGATAACAAGTCTTCAATTACAATTGCAACCACACCCACTCTTGTATTCATAAAGTTACACCTCTTTGATTTTTAGATTTCTTTTTTATTCTTTAAATTATTTATTTATAAGTTTTTAAGTTAAGCTTGAATATAGAATATTTCATATTCTGATTTTATTATAGTTTTTTAAAGAATAAAAAAATCTTCTACAATAATTGTAGAAGATTATTAAAACATCAAGAAATATACCTAAATTTATTAGGTATTGATTTATACTTTCTCCTCATGCTTAGAATGCTCCTTACAATTAGATCTTAGATTATTAAATTTATAAATATAACATCTAAAGAATTTGAAAGAAACACTAACAATGTTCTTCAGAAATTTAATATTTATAAAATTGTAGCATAATACATAAGTATAAATCTATAATTTTAATTATTTATTTTTAAGAAGTGTAAATTTACTATTTATATCTTCCTTTGTAAAATTTAAAAATCTTTTTAATGAGTTTAAATCATCTTTAATACTGCTATCTTCTTCAGAAGAAAGATAACCATTATTAGATAAAGTAAGAATAAAAAATAGTATTCCTAAATTAATGTATATGTCTTTTATGTCGGCAATAAATAAATTACTAATTCCTATAAAATCTAAACTTCCTCCATAAAATATTTTATCAATCAAAGAACATAATGCTCCACAAAATATAAACATAAAACACATATCAGCCCAAAAGTCTTTATTATCTCTATATAAATAATATCTATATGCTTCAATAAAAATAAAAAGTGAAATTATATTAAATAATATTAATATAGGAAAACTAACTCCAGCACCAAATCTTGCATTTAACCAAGAACCATCAGTATTAATAATTGGATTAAATGATAGTAAGTTAGGAATTATATTAATAAAATTATTAAACCAAAATAATTTTATTAGTATTTTAATTCCTTGATCGATAAACATTAAAGAAATAAAAATTTTTGTCATTGAATTCAAAGTGAAGCCTTTTATATTTTTATTTGAAATTTCATAAATAAAAAAACCAACTATAGCAAATAGAAACATAATACCTATATTAAGAAATATAGTTGGAAAATTGTTAATTCTATTAGTGAATAATTCAAATAAAAAGTATAGCATCCACATTAGTGGTAGAACAGCTATAGTTAATAACTTTTTAGTTTTCATAATTATCCTCCATATTAACTATGAGTATAAAAAATTCATATTAATTACTATACTAAAGTTTAGCACACAAAATGAAAAAATTCACTACTATTAAAATATACAGAGTTGGTTTAATATATAAAGTGAATACGAATTCATAAAAATATTTTAATAAATTAATATGGTATTGGTCTTGGGTAAAATTAATGAGAAAGAGGGAATAAAATATGTTAACTATTTTTGCAGTATCAGATTCTATAGGAGAAACAGCTCACCAAGTTGCTATTGCTGTATCTAGTCAATTTAAAGAAGAAATAGAAGTAAAAAGGATACCTTATGTAAAAACGCTAGAAGATGTAGAAGATGTAATAAAGGCTGTAGAAAAATGTGAAAACAGCATTATAATATCTACTATAATTACTGTTAATGCAAGAGAGTATTTAACTCAAAAAGGGGTTGAAAAAAATATTTCTGTAATGAATGTTTTAGGACCAATGATTAATGTTGCTTCAGCAATATTAAAGACTCAACCTGAATATAATCCAGGAGCAATGAGGAAAATTGATGGAATGTATTTTAACAGAATAGAAGCTATGGAATTTGCAATGCAATATGATGATAGTAAAGATTATAGGGGATTAAAAAATGCAGATGTGGTTTTAGTCGGAGTATCAAGAACATCTAAAACACCTCTTAGTATGTATTTAGCTAATAAGGGGATAAAAACAATAAATATACCTTTAATGCCAGAGGTAAGTATACCTAATGAATTATACGAGGTGGATAGAAAAAAGATATTTGGATTAACTATAAATCCTCTTCAATTAATTGAAATCAGAAAAAGAAGACTAGATAAATTCCACAGAATAACTTCTGATATAAAATATGCAGGAGATGAAAGAGTATTAGAAGAATTTGAGTTTGCAGATAAAATAATGAGAAAATTAGGTTGTAAAACAATAGATGTGACACAAAGAGCCATTGAAGATACTGCATTAATCATATTAGAGTCTATTGGATATCATAAAAATGCACGTAATTAAAGAACTTTAATTCTATTTATAGCATAATTTGATTATAGGGATATTAATTTGAGTTACAGTCTCTGGGGAGAGTGATTGTTTATGAAAATAGGATTAGTATTAGCTGGGGGAGGCGCTAGAGGTGCGTATCAAATAGGAGTATGGAAAGCTTTAAAAGAATTAAAAATTGATAAACATATTAGTGTAATATCTGGAACATCTATAGGTGCTTTAAATGCAGTATTATTTTGTCAAGGAGATTTAGAAAAGGCTAATGAAGTTTGGCATAACATATCTAAGGAAAGTGTACTTCCAATAAATGAAAAGGACTTAAATATTAGAGGGTTTTTAATATCTATCGGATTAAAAAATATGAACTTTGTAAAAAAATATATGCCTAAAACTCTGGAAATGGGTAATTTATCGAGAAAAGGTTTATTAGATATAATGGATAATTATATAAATTTTTCGAAGCTAGAAAAAAACAATAGAATTTGTTATGCTGCATGTACAGAAATAGAGAGTTTTCAACCTAAATATTTTAAAATTAATGGCTATAATGAACAGAGCATTAGAAGGATTTTATTAGCAACATCAGCATTGCCTATGATTTATGAATCAGAAGAATTTGAATCAATGAAATATTTAGATGGAGGAATGGCAGATAATGTACCTATTCAACCTGTATATGGAGAAAATTGTGATATAATAATAGTTGTGCATCTTTCTAAAGAATCTAAGATAAATAAAAAATTATTTCCTAATACTAAAATAATAGAGATTAGGCCATCATCCATGGATGATGGAGTATTAAACGGTATATTAGACTTTATTCCAGAAAGTGTAGAAAAGAGAATCAATCTAGGATATAGTGATACATTGGATTATTTAAAACCAATTATTGATTTAGGGTTACTAGCTAATAAATATAAGAAATCTATTAAAAATAACAAAGAAAGTTTTTTTAGTTCTATTATAAAAAAACAATTCATAAAATAAAAGTTTAAAGCTATCTTAAAGAATAATATTTAAGATAGCTTATTTTTTAAAAGTAGATTTTTATAGTTATCAAATGTACAAATAAAGATTGTTACCATAAAATACAATGAATTAAAATTAATATTCTGTACATAATTAATTTTATAGAACAAGATATAATTTTGTAACTTGTTTCTATGATTAATATATAGTTGTTACTTAAATAGAAATAAATATAAAAATAATGTTGACAATATATATTTAAAGTGTTAAGATAAAACACGTCGCTGAGAGATGCAAACTATAGAAAAGATAAAACATTTGAAAATAAAGTTTTAGTAAAAAATATAGTTGACATTTTAAAAAACAAGTGATATACTAAGATAGTCGCTTGAGGGTGACATAAAAAAACAAAAGCTGACAACGAGAGTTGAAGCGGAAGAAAATGGTCTTTGAAAATTGAACAGAATATATAAAATACATTTAAGTAAACCAGCAATTCTTTTTGAAAAGTAAGCTAAGATTAAACTTTTTTATGAGAGTTTGATCCTGGCTCAGGACGAACGCTGGCGGCGTGCCTAACACATG
>NZ_BAAAAT010000024.1:0-5421 GCF_054768135.1 Clostridium sp. CTA-5
ATCCCATCCCTCTCTATGAGGCAGGTTACCCACGTGTTACTCACCCGTCCGCCGCTAATCCACTCCCGAAGGAGTTTCATCGCTCGACTTGCATGTGTTAGGCACGCCGCCAGCGTTCGTCCTGAGCCAGGATCAAACTCTCATAAAAAAGTTTAATCTTAGCTTACTTTTCAAAAAGAATTGCTGGTTTACTTAAATGTATTTTATTTATTCTGTTCAATTTTCAAAGATCTTTGCCGTCTCTCGACTGCTTTTTTATAATATCATCATTAGTCTTCGTTGTCAACATTTATTTTTAAATATTTTTCAAACAACTTTTCTGACTAATTAATGTTTGTTGTAATTAGAACTTCCGAGGTATCCCTCGTATCTGCTGTGTTCCTCACAACGGATATTATGATAACATGTTTAGAATACACCTAACTTTACAGTATTATTATTTTTAGAAAATTATTTGAGTCTTTCTAATTTATTCTCCATTTTTCTTCATTTTAGATATATTGATACACCAGGTATAGTTTTTATGGTTTAATCTATTTAAAACTACTTATACTCATATAAATACCGCTATTTTTCTTTACTCTTAATATAACTTATCATAATATTAATAATATGTAATCAATTTAAGAACACTTTATTTTAAGCATACTTAATATTTTAGGAGGACTTTTATATGAAAAAAAACTTATTATATTTAATATTATCAATTTCTATATTTTCATTTATGGGCTGTTCTGCAAAAAAACAACCTTCTTCTGAAAACAAACAGTCACAAAATTATTCTGCTACAAACTCACTTAATAAAGATGTGATATCTCCTTTCATCTTAACTGATAGTACATCTTTAAATTGCCCTTTTGTTTTTAATGATACAACATTAGTATTTCCAAACCCTGATGAAAATAATAGAATATCAATGATTAAAGATCCGCTTCCAAAAGATATATTAAAGAGCGAAAATCTATCTGACTTTGTAAATTATTCAACAAACAATTTAGCATTAATTAATGGACTTCTTTATTTTGCTGACGGTTCGAGTGGGAATTCACTAGCTTCATTAAATCTTACAGATAAAACTTATACAAAATTAAATGAGGATTCTGTTAATAATTTAATTGCTTCAACTGAAGATTTATTCTACATAAACAAAAACGATAATAATAAAATGTATAAATACAACATAACTAACAAGAACTCATCAGCCTTATCATTAGATAGCGTTGGATCTTTTGTACTTAACGGTGATTTTATAATATATCAAAATCTAAGTGATTCTTCTAAAATATATTCAATAAAATCCGATGGTACTAACAGACAAAAGCTTACTGATTATACGGCTAATAGTTTTATGCCTTTTAACGGATCATTACTTTTCTTTAACACTTCAGATAATAATACACTATACTCATTAGATATAACTACACTAGAAAGTAAAAGAATTTCTCTTGTAAAAGGAGAAAAACTAAAAGGAATAGGTACACAACTGTTCTTTATAAATAATGAAGATTCTAATTACCTATATTCTTTATCTGTAGACTTAAATAAACCTGAAGTAACTTATAAGCCTTATATTTCAGATTCTATAAATGAGTACTATTTAACACCGTCTGGAGTATTTTATGAAAAATCTATTAATATAAATAATGTTTATTTTTCAGCATTTTCACAAAAGTAATAATCGCTCTTTTAAATTAATAATATATAAATAACAAATATATATTATATTTTAAACAACTATTAATATTTTTGTATAAACATGATTTTAAAGTAAAACCTAATAAAAAAGCTAAGAGTAAAAACTCTTAGCTTTTTTAGATAATATTTTATAACTTGTTAACTATCTCTTTAAACTTATTACCTCTGATCATAAAATTAGCAAACATATCAAATGATGCACAAGCAGGTGATAATGTAATAATATCTCCTTTTGTCGCTAAACTTTTAGCTTTATTCACTGCTTCTTCTAAAGAATCTACCTCTGAAATATTCACTTTAATACCTTTATTTATTTCAAAATCTTTAAAAGCTTTCTTTATTTTTTCCTTTGTTGCTCCTAAAAGTATTAATTCTTTTATATATGGATATCCTTCATATACTAATGGCTCAAAATCTAGATGTTTATCATATCCTCCAGCAATTAATATAACTTTCCTATTAAATGCCTTAAGTCCTGCTAATGTTCTTGTTGGGCTTGATGCTATTGAATCATTATAATACTTTACACCATCTATTTCTCTTACAAGTTCACATCTATGTTCAACTCCAGTAAAAGTTTCTGCTACATGTTTCATACTTTCAATACTAACATCATCCTTTGTTGCTATAAATGCAGCCAAATAGTTTTCTACATTATGCATACCTTTAATAATAATATCATCTTTTTTACAAACCTCTTTACCCTCAAGATAAAGAATTCCATCTTTATAATAAGCACCATTTTCTAATTCTCTTTTTGAACTGAATTCTCTAATGGTCCCTTTTGCTTCTTTTTCAAATTTATAAGTTATGTCATTTTCTCTATTTACCACCAATACATCATCAGATTCTTGATATAAGAATATATTCTTTTTAGAATCTATATATTCTTGCATATCTTTATGCATATCTAAATGATTTGGAGCTAAATTAGTACAAATTGCAACATCTATTGGTACATTCATAGTCATAAGTTGAAAACTAGATAGCTCTAATACAACTTTATCTGATTCTTCTATTTCCTCTATTTGTGCAAATAATGGATTTCCTATATTTCCACCAACCCATGTCTTATATCCTTCTTGTTGTAACATTTTTGATATAATTGTTGTTGTAGTTGTTTTTCCATCACTACCTGTTATTCCATATGTTTTGCCTTTGCAATATCTAACAAACTCATCCATCTCTGAAGTAATATATGCACCTTCCTGTTTTGCTTTCACTAATGCTTCACTATCAATTCTCATAGAGGGTGTCTTAAAAATAACATCAAATCCAGTAAGTCTACTTAAATAGCCTTCCCCTAATTCAAGATTTACTCCCTTATTTTTAAAATCAATAATAATTTCTCCTAGTTCGCGCTCTTCTTTCTTATCAAATGCTGTTACTTTTGCACCTAACTCTACCAAAAAATTTATAAGAGGGATATTGCTAACACCAATTCCTACAACTCCAACTTTTTTTTCATATATAAACTCTTTAAATTCCTTAAAATCCTTCTTCATTTTTCTCCTCCACATAAACATATGCTATAACATAGTATGATATATTATTAAAATTGCCCATATATTTTAAATTATAACACCAAAAAAAATCTTATTCTATAAATGTAGATAAAGAGCTATCTCAAAATAGAAATTATTTTCTATATTAAGACAGCTCACAATTATGTTATTTATTTAAATCTCTTTAAAACTCTAAGCTTTTTGCTATATAAGTTTCTAATTCACTTATTTTAATTCTTTCTTGTTCCATAGTATCTCTATTTCTAATAGTAACTGATTCATCTTCTAATGTATCAAAATCAATTGTTATACAGTAAGGAGTTCCTATTTCATCTTGTCTTCTATATCTCTTACCAATACTTCCTGTTTCATCAAAGTCAAGATTAAACTTCTTACTTAAATCTCCATAAACATCTAAAGCTTTTTCTGAAAGTTTCTTAGAAAGAGGTAATATAGCTGCTTTAAATGGAGCCAATGCTGGATGTAAATGCATTACTGTTCTAACATCTCCACCTTCTAATTCTTCTTCATCATAAGCTTCAACTAAAAATGCTAATGCAACTCTATCAGCACCTAATGATGGTTCTATAACATAAGGTACATATTTTTCATTATTTGTTTGATCTAAGTAACTTAAATCTTGACCTGAATGTTCTTGATGTTTAGTTAGGTCATAGTCAGTTCTATCTGCTATACCCCAAAGTTCACCCCAACCAAATGGGAATAAGTATTCTATATCTGAAGTAGCATTTGAATAGAATGATAGTTCTTCTTCTCCATGATCTCTCATTCTTAAATTTCCAGGATTTACATTTAAGTTAAGTAAGAAATTCCAGCAATAGTCTTTCCAATACTTATGCCATTCTAAATCTGTTCCTGGTTTACAGAAGAATTCTAATTCCATTTGTTCAAATTCTCTTGTTCTAAATGTAAAGTTTCCTGGAGTAATTTCATTTCTGAAAGATTTACCAATTTGAGCTATACCAAATGGAACTTTCTTTCTTGAAGTTCTTTGAACTGCTTTAAAGTTTACAAATATACCTTGTGCTGTTTCAGGTCTTAAATAGATTTCTGATTTAGCATCTTCAGTAACTCCTTGGAATGTTTTAAACATAAGATTAAATTTTCTTATATCTGTGTAGTTCATTTTTCCACATTTAGGGCAAACTATATTATTCTTTTCAATATATTCTTTAAGTTCTTCATTAGTCCATCCATCAGCACTAGCTACTTCAGCACCATTTGCTGTCATATGATCTTCAACTATTTTATCTGCTCTAAATCTAGCCTTACATTCCTTACAATCCATTAATGGATCTGAGAAACCACCAACGTGACCAGATGCCACCCATACTTCACTATTCATTAATATAGCTGAATCTAATCCTACGTTATAAGGACTCTCTTGAACGAACTTCTTCCACCATGCTTTTTTAACATTATTTTTAAATTCTACTCCTAAAGGGCCATAATCCCATGAGTTAGCTAATCCACCATATATATCTGATCCTGGGAAAACAAATCCTCTATTCTTGCAAAGTGCTACAATCTTATCCATTGTTTTTTCTACTGCCATTATTCTTACCTCCAAAAATATTATTTATATGTTTGTTCAAACTCTAGTTAATAAATAAATTTTTAAGATTATATCTTATAGTTAAATATCAATTTCTATTTGAACATAATTTTTTATAAAATAAAAAAGCTCCTACCACAAAGGGACGAAATTATAATTCCGCGGTTCCACCCTTCTTGGCTTAAGCCCAACTTTCTTTTAATTACACTCAAAAGTTCCATTCATTTTAATGTTATAATGATTTGCACCAACCATCATCTCTCTAAAAAAACAATAAAACTACTAATCTTTTTTCATAGTGTATATTCAATTATATATTAATTTTATCAAAAGGCTTTTATATGTCAAGCAAAAAACTATATTGTTATAACGATTCCCCAAATCACTATACTATTATACATTTTATAAACTATAATGATTAGTGTATGCAAGTTGAGCTTCCTAGGAGGGAAAATAGGTTAGCAAATGGACTTGTTATTTTTTGATTGTGTCTAATATATAAAAAAGAGTTTTGTATCAACAGACAGTATCTGTTCTTACAAAACTCTTAAATAAAAAAATGGCTCCGCGAAGAGGACTCGAACCTCCAACCTATCGGTTAACAGCCGAGTGCTCCACCATTGAGCTATCGCGGAACGTCATTAC
>NZ_BAAAAT010000025.1:0-3066 GCF_054768135.1 Clostridium sp. CTA-5
AACTTAGAATTAAGAGTAGAAGCAGAACATGGAGCATGTCAAGGAAAGAAAGATTTAGCTACATTAGCTAAACAATTAAACTTAGATGCAATTCATGACACAGTACATGAAATGTGCAAAGATGAAGCAAGACATGGAAAAGCATTTAAGGGATTATTAGATAGATACTTTGCATAATTTTAATTAAAAAAAGAATTCATTAAGTCCTCAAAATTATTTTAAATATGTTACACTAGTATATAGACATTAGAATTAAATATTCTAATGTCTATAATTTTTACTAAAAATTAATTGACAATATTATCTTTAAAATATATTATTAAATAAATGATATATTTTAAATTTAGGTTTTTTGTAAATTTTATAAATTTATAAGAATTAAAAGGGAAAGTGGTAAAAAGCCACTACAGCCCCCGCTACTGTATTAAGGGACAAATCTCTGTATATCCACTGATTTTTTAAATTTGGGAAGGAAGAGAGGCGGATGAACTTAGAGTCAGGAGACCTACCTAAATTTAGTGCTATCCTTCGGTGGGAAGTTAAATAGCAAGAGCGTTTTTTATTGATTATAAAACGCCTTGTTTTAATGTAAATTTTTGCATCTTAGCTTTTTATTAAGAAGTTAAGATGCTTTTTAATTTTATGAAAATTAAGGCTATATTTTCAGTAAAAGTAAAATTTTATCTAGATAGTTAGTATTTATGATTTTATAACAGTTATATGCTTCTATATAATAACTTTTAATCATCATTTGAAGGTAAGCTCCATCTGGTAGTAAGAATTATATATATTTTTAGAACTTATTCATCAGATGTATGTTAGCCAGAGTTTGCTATGCAATTTTTCAATTAAATTCATCTCATATAGTAGTAATCTTTAAAATTGTAGCAAGCTTGTAAATAAGGATAGCAAAATATATTTAGTAAATTAATATTATAAAATTAATTGGAGGTATTATGAAAAAATCAATTTTTATTATTTATGCTTTATTACTTTCACTAACAATTCCACATAATGCATATGCAATGCATATATCAGAAGGATATTTACCGTTAAATTGGTCAATATTTTACTTTGTTCTGATTTTACCATTTTTATTTTTAAGTATAAAAAAGTTAAAGAAATTAACAATTAAGAATAAAGAAATAAAAATGTTATTAGGTTTAATGGCAGCATTTGTTTTTATGATGTCAGCACTTAAAATTCCATCAGTTACAGGAAGTTGTTCTCATCCAACTGGGACAGGCATTGGAGCAGTAGTATTTGGACCAATAATAATGACTATAATTTCTTTAGTAGTTTTATTATTTCAAGCATTATTATTAGCTCATGGTGGAATAACAACATTAGGAGCAAATTTATTTTCAATGGGTATTGTAGGACCGTTTGTTGCTTTTGGTATTTATAAATTATTAAAAGGAAAGAATGAATTGCTAGCAGTAGGTCTTGCAGCAGCACTTGGAGATTTAACAACTTATGTAATAACATCTATACAACTTGGATTAGCATTTCCATCTTCAACAGGTGGGATAGCATTTGCAGTAGTTAAGTTTATGGGAATATTTGCTGTAACTCAAATTCCATTAGCAATTGTAGAAGGAATAATTTCTGTAGTAATTTATGATTTTATAAAAAAACACTGTAAAGAAGAACTTTTAGGAATTATGGAGGAATAATAAGTGAAGAAAAAAAATATAATTTTATTATTAATATTAAGCTTATTTTTAGTAGTAGCACCATTAGTATTTAATAAGGGAGATGAGTTTGCAGGGGCTGATGATCAAGCCGGAGACTTAATTACTGAGATGAATGAAGGTTATGAACCATGGTTTGAATCACTTTGGGAACCGCCATCTGGAGAAATTGAATCATTACTGTTTTGTAGTCAAGCAGCAATTGGAGCAGGATTTATAGGATATTTTATAGGTAAAAAAAGTAATGCTAAGAGAAGTTAGTCTTTATGCTAACATTAATGAATTTAGTAAAATTCATCCTGGAGAAAAATTATTATTAACATTAATTTCATTAATACTTTGTTCTTATACTGAAAAATATGAAGTTATAGTATTTAATATAATATTTTTTATTATTTTATGTGTTGTAACTAAGGTAGAATTTAAAATAGTAAGAAAATTTGTTAAAATAGCAGTAATATTTTCATTATTTACAGCTATAACATTTACTTTTGAAAAGCAATATAATTTTATTATATTGCTTTTCTTAAGAGGTATTAATGGAGCTATTACTATTAGTTTTTTTGCATTAACAACTCCTATAAATCATTTAGTTTATATCTTAAGCAAAAATAAATATTTAGCTGATATAGCTGATATAGCAAAATCGTTAGAAACATTTCTGATAATTATTGAGAAAGACTTTGAAATTACATTTAGAGCCATGAATTGTAGAGGTGTTAGTAAAAAATATAAGGATAAATTAAAATATTTTGGTAAGGGGATAAGTGTTGTATTTAGAAACCTTTTGTATAGGTGGAAAGAAATCAATGAAGGATTAAAGAATAGATGTTATGTAGGGAAACATCATTATTCATATGATTTTAAAATAAGTATCAAAAATTACATATTTATACTAGTATATTTGATAATTAATATCAGTTTAATAGTAGTATTATAGAGTTAAAACAAATAGGAGTTTATAAGAATTTCATTTGTTTTAATTTTTTTTTATAAAAAACTATTTACAAATAATAATTATTATTATATAATAAAAACTGTCAAGAGAAACAAAATAAAATTAAAACAAAAGACAATGAAAATAAAAATGAAATTTAAAAAATAAGTAAAATTAATTAATAGAATATAGGGGGAACAAAATTATGAAAAAATTTGTATGTACAGTATGTGGTTATGTGTATGAAGGAGAAGCAGCACCAGAAAAGTGTCCATTATGTGGAGTTGGACCAGAAAAGTTTATAGAAAAAAGTGGAGACTTAGCATTTGCAGATGAACATGTAGTAGGAATAGCTAAGGATGTAGATCCAAGAATAATAGAAGGATTACAAGCAAACTTCATGGGAGAATGCACAGAAGTAGGAATGTATTTAGC
>NZ_BAAAAT010000026.1:0-3267 GCF_054768135.1 Clostridium sp. CTA-5
GAACTCTTGACCCCCTGCGTGCAAGGCAGGTGCTCTCCCAACTGAGCTATACCCCCATAATGGTGGACCTTCAGGGACTCGAACCCCGGACCTACCGGTTATGAGCCGGTTGCTCTAACCAACTGAGCTAAAGATCCCTTACCTGGCAATGTCCTAATCTCCCACACAGTCTCCCATGCAGTACCTTCGGCGCTATAGATCTTAACTTTCCTGTTCGGAATGGAAAGGAGTGTTACTTCTATGCCATTATCACCAGATCGACTACATTAATCATTATACTACATAATAATTATTTTGTCAACATTTTTAAAAGAAAAATTCTTTCAAAATTGCATATAAGTTTGTATATACTTAATTATTATTGGTCAAGCCCTCGACCTATTAGTATCAGTCAGCTAAATATGTTACCACACTTACACCTCTGACCTATCAACCTTGTAGTCTTCAAGGGGTCTTACTAGCTTACGCTATGGGAAATCTCATCTTGAACATAGGTCGGTCCATCCCGGTCCTCTCGTACTAAGGACAGCTCTTCTCAAATTTCCTGCGCCCGCGACGGATAGGGACCGAACTGTCTCACGACGTTCTGAACCCAGCTCGCGTGCCGCTTTAATGGGCGAACAGCCCAACCCTTGGGACCTACTTCAGCCCCAGGATGCGACGAGCCGACATCGAGGTGCCAAACCTCCCCGTCGATGTGAACTCTTGGGGGAGATCAGCCTGTTATCCCCGAGGTAGCTTTTATCCGTTGAGCGATGGCCCTCCCACGAGGTACCACCGGATCACTAAGCCCGACTTTCGTCCCTGCTCGACTTGTAGGTCTCGCAGTCAGGCTCCCTTCTGCCTTTGCACTCTACGAACGATTTCCGACCGTTCTGAGGGAACCTTTGGGCGCCTCCGTTACTTTTTAGGAGGCGACCGCCCCAGTCAAACTGCCCACCTAACAATGTCCTGTCACCAGATTCATGGCATCCAGTTAGAATTCCAGTACTATCAGGGTGGTATCCCAAGGATGACTCCACCAAGGCTGACGCCCTAGTTTCCCAGTCTCCCACCTATCCTGTACAGACAATACCGAAATTCAATGCTAAGCTACAGTAAAGCTCTACGGGGTCTTTCCGTCCAATCGCGGGTAGCGAGCATCTTCACTCGCACTACAACTTCGCCGGATTTGCAGTTGAGACAGTGCACAAGTCATTACGCCATTCGTGCGGGTCAGAACTTACCTGACAAGGAATTTCGCTACCTTAGGACCGTTATAGTTACGGCCGCCGTTTACTGGGGCTTAAGTTCACACCTTCGCTTACGCTAAGTGTTCCCCTTAACCTTCCAGCACCGGGCAGGCGTCAGCCCCTATACATCAGCTTTCGCTTTAGCAGAGACCTGTGTTTTTGTTAAACAGTTGCTTGTGCCTATTCTCTGCGGCCTGCTCTCGCAGGCACCCCTTCTCCCGAAGTTACGGGGTCAATTTGCCTAGTTCCTTAACTGCAATTCTTCCGCCGGCCTTAGGATTCTCTCCTCACCTACCTGTGTCGGTTTGCGGTACGGGCACTACTTCTCTTTCTAGATGCTTTTCTTGGAAGCATGGAATCAGATACTTCGGTTCCGTAGAACCTTCCCCATCACGCCTCAGAATTGTTAGAACGGATTTGCCTATTCTAACTCCCTAAACGCTTAGACTAGCATCCAATAGCTAGCACATCCTATCCTTCTCCGTCACACCATCGATAATAACGATTATAGTGGTATCGGAATATCAACCGATTGTCCATCGCCTACGCCTTTCGGCCTCGGCTTAGGTCCCGACTAACCCTCAGCGGACGAACCTTCCTGAGGAAACCTTAGGTATTCGGCCTGTGGGATTCTCACCCACATCTCGCTACTAATGCCAACATTCTCACTCGTAATCAGTCCACCGCTCCTTACGGTACGACTTCAGCCCGATTACGACGCTCCTCTACCGCTCACACTAAAGTGTGAACCCGTAGCTTCGGTGGTAAGTTTGAGCCCCGGACATTTTCGGCGCAGGATCTCTTGACTAGTGAGCTATTACGCACTCTTTTAATGAGTGGCTGCTTCTAAGCCAACATCCTAGTTGTCTTAGAAATCCCACATCCTTTTCCACTTAACTTACACTTTGGGACCTTAGCTGACGATCTGGGCTGTTTCCCTTTTGACTACGGAACTTATCTTTCGCAGTCTGACTGCCGGACTGATAGTATCTGGTATTCGGAGTTTGATAAGGTTCGGTAAGCGCTATGCCCCCTAGCCCATTCAGTGCTCTACCCCCAGTACTCACATTTTCCGACGCTAGCCCTAAAGCTATTTCGAGGAGAACCAGCTATATCCGAGTTCGATTGGAATTTCTCCGCTATCCACAGCTCATCCCATGCTTTTTCAACAGCAACGTGGTTCGGTCCTCCACGAGGTTTTACCCTCGCTTCAACCTGGCCATGGATAGGTCACCCGGTTTCGGGTCTACAGCATGCAACTAGTCGCCCTATTAAGACTCGGTTTCCCTTCGGCTCCGTACCTTAAGTACTTAACCTCGCTACATACCGTAACTCGTTGGCTCGTTCTACAAAAAGCACATCATCACACACATAAGGTGCTTTGATCGGTTGTAGGCACATGGTTTCAGGTTCTATTTCACTCCCCTCCCGGGGTTCTTTTCACCTTTCCCTCACGGTACTGCTTCACTATCGGTCATCAGGTAGTATTTAGCCTTGGGAGGTGGTCCTCCCTGCTTCCCACAAGGTTTCACGTGTCTCGTGGTACTCTGGATCAGAACTTGATTATTATAACTTTCATCTACGGGACTATTACCCCCTACGGTCCAACTTTCCAGTTGTGCTCGATTAATCATAAYTTCTCGTTAATGTTCTGTCCGCAACCCCAAAGATAAATCTTTGGTTTGGGCTCTTTCCTTTTCGCTCGCCGCTACTAAGAAAATCGATTTTTCTTTCTCTTCCTCTAGGTACTTAGATGTTTCAGTTCCCTAGGTTTACCTTCATAAAGCTATGTATTCACTTTATGATACATGGGGTTTCCCATGTGAGTTCCCTCATTCGGAAATCTCCGGATCTCTGACTATGTGCGTCTACCCGAAGCTTATCGCAGCTTATCGCGTCCTTCATCGGCTCCTGATGCCAAGGCATTCACCATGCGCCCTTTGTAGCTTGACCTATTTATCTAATTATTAACAATTAATGAATAGTTCTTATAAATACAAAGAATATATTCTTGGCTTGTTGTATTATATACAAT
>NZ_BAAAAT010000027.1:0-1707 GCF_054768135.1 Clostridium sp. CTA-5
TCAAAAAGAATTGCTGGTTTACTTAAATGTATTTTATATATTCTGTTCAATTTTCAAAGACCATTTTCTTTCGCTTCAACTCTCGTTGTCAGCTTTTGTTTTAACTTGTCGCCCTCAAGCGACTTACTCAGTATATCACTTGTTTTTTTGAGTGTCAACAACTTTTTTTCAAGCTTTCAAACTCTTTTTTCAAAAGGTTTTTCTAAGCTTATTTTTAAGTTGTCCCTGTCCTCAGCGACGTGTTTTATCTTAACATATCTTCTAAATATAATTATTTATATTTATATTGTTTACCCAAATTAAACCCATAATACTACATTTTTCTTATATTTTCGCAAAATTCTTATCATTGATACGCTAGGCAAAGTATTACTTAATATTCATGAATACTTATGTATTTATATTATTTTTTAAGTTATAGTTTTTAGATTTCATTTACTACTATTATTCATATCAGACAAATCTTTTATATATTTTAGTTGCATATCCTGATCCTTCTGATATTTTAGATTAAAAATATTATATTTTTACGCTCAATATCATCCCCATAACCCCCATATAATAATTAGTTATTTTATATGTAAAAAAAGATATCATAAAACTTTTATGATATCTCTTTATAAAATTAATTAAAAAATTTTTAAATTTATTTTTATTATATATTTATATTAATAACACTCCTTCTTAAGTACATGAAATAAAATAATATGTATGATTCTAAATTCAAGTATAAAAACTACTCTGCGACAACTTTAAATAGAATTTAATAAACTTTTTAACTATTATACTTATGAAATTCTCTAATTTTATATAAAACACTAATAATATTTATACGATAATAATCAGTAGATAAATATGATTTTAAGTTAATATTTCTATATATATATATTGCAAAGAAAAAACTTCCATAATAAATTTTCAATCTGTTAATATTTATATATAATAATGAAGTTTAATATTGAAAATAATAATAACCTTAATTAAGATGATGAATATTATAAGATTTTTATATCTTGGCAAAATTGATGAATTAGTTAAGAAACATAATCTTGGTCTTAAAAGAAAGTTAAATCCTAAACAACAAAAAATGATTGTAGATGTAGTTACTAATAATACTCAAGACCAAGTAGGATTTGAATGTAAGAAAAATTGGATAATAGAATTGATACAGGACTAAGTTATTAAAGAATTTAATATTATTATGTGTCACATGGGTATAGCCAATATATTATATAGATTAATTTAAGTTATGCCCATTCGACTTATGTAATGCCAAGAGTTGATAAAAATAAACAATAAGAATTTTAAATAATTAAAAATACACTATACAATTTTCTTTCAGGACAAACTTAGAATTAGAGATTATCAAGTAACTTAAAAGGTTTGGTTTTTGAAAGGTAAACAAAAAAATATTTACTCATCGTAAGAATGCTGATGTGAAATTAAAATGCTAGGATACATCATGCTAAGTTATTATAAAATATTTTTACATGAGATAAAAGATAAATTATGTTTGAATAAGTGTAAACAATTTTATATTTAGCTAATTATTTTTTATACTAAAAAAGAGATAGTTATAATAACTATCTCTTTACACTTACCTGGCAACGTCCTAATCTTCCACACAGTCTCCCATGCAGTACCTTCGGCGCTATAGATCTTAACTGTCCTGTTCGGAATGGGTAGGAGTGTTACTTCTATGCCATC
>NZ_BAAAAT010000029.1:0-1504 GCF_054768135.1 Clostridium sp. CTA-5
GAGTGCCACCTTGCCAAGGTGGATGTTGCGGGTTCGAGTCCCGTCTTCCGCTCCAAATAAATTTTAAATATGCGGGTGTAGCTCAATGGTAGAGCCCTAGCCTTCCAAGCTAGTTACGTGAGTTCGATTCTCATCACCCGCTCCATTAAAAACAACTGACATCAGTTGTTTTTTTGTTTATAATAAAATATATATGCATCTATAGCTCAGTTGGATAGAGCGTTGGACTTCGAATCCACAGGCCGCGAGTTCGAATCTTGCTAGGTGCACCATTAAATAAGTGATACCAACGGTTTGTTATAAATCGTTGGTGTTTTTATTACTACAAGTAACAGAAATAGATGAAGAAAAATATTATCGTTGTTAATATTTATTGCATGAAAGTATTATGTAATTATTAGGAAATACAAAAAGTCCCTTGATAACAAGGGACTTTTTATATTTATCTATACACGAAAGGTAATCTTAATATAATAAATACAATTCAAGTATATTATAGTAAGTTTGTAATTAATAACATTTACAAAGGAGAATATAATGAATGGC
Source organism: Clostridium sp. CTA-5 (assembly GCF_054768135.1). Classification (NCBI taxonomy): domain Bacteria; kingdom Bacillati; phylum Bacillota; class Clostridia; order Eubacteriales; family Clostridiaceae; genus Clostridium; species Clostridium sp. CTA-5. The sequence goes on from NZ_BAAAAT010000029.1 coordinate 547, forward strand.
AAAAAGCAAATATGAAGTTTATGTGCTACCTAAGTTGGATAAAATTGAAGAATGGGCCAAGAGTAATCTTATTTATATTCAAATATGTAATAACTTAGGCATAGGCAAAGATTCATTTTGTAAATACAAGAATAAGCATATAGAGTTTTCATATGACTTAAAAAGAGACAAAGAAGTAATAGGTTTAGAATTTAATAGACTTAGAAGCTAAAAATGTTATTTTAAAAAGAGTGTTAGGCTATAAATATAAAGAAATAACAAAGTAGCTAGTAGAGAACCATGATACGGACAAAAAAAATTACAAGTTACTAAGGAAGTAATTAAAGAAATGGAATCTGATATAACCATAATAATCTTTTGGCTAAAGAATAGAAAATCAGAAGATTGGAGAGAAGAAGGAAATATTCAGTAGCAGATCTAATAATATTGTTTCAAAATAATATGTATTATTTATCAGAGTAAAATACATAATATAGTATTATAGTATAAATAATTTAGTTTATTTATCTTAAAAGAATAATAAATGTTAATAATTTAGTACTATATAAAGAAACAATACTGTTATATTATATGAAATTGAAAAAAACTTATCCTAGTGTATCAATATATGAAAAATTGAGCAATATGATAAAAAATAAAATATTTAAGATATATTTTATTTAAATTGGTAATAATAGATAAGGGGATACTACATATTGTGATAGAATAAATCTTGTCGTCGCGAGAGATGATGAAAAAACACTTAATTAGTTGAAAAAAAGTGTTGACAGAAATTTCGAAAGATGATAATATAAGGAAGTCGCTTGAGTGCGACAAGTTAAAACAAAAGCTGACAACGAGAGTTGAAGCGAAAGAAAATGGTCTTTGAAAATTGAACAGAATATATAAAATACATTTAAGTAAACCAGCAATTCTTTTTGAAAAGTAAGCTAAGATTAAACTTTTTTATGAGAGTTTG
>NZ_BAAAAT010000030.1:0-1124 GCF_054768135.1 Clostridium sp. CTA-5
AGCTTATCGCGTCCTTCATCGGCTCCTGATGCCAAGGCATTCACCATGCGCCCTTTGTAGCTTGACCTATTTATCTAATTATTAACAATTAATGAATAGTTCTTATAAATACAAAGAATATATTCTTGGCTTGTTGTATTATATACAATATACTTGTTTATTAAATCTTATTACTTCGTTATCTACATGATTTTTTCATTCGCGTATGAAATACGTTCATTACAAAAATCATTTGATTCCTCGTACTAAGTTTTACTAAACTTCGTATTCTTATATGCAATTTTCAAAGAACTTTTTTCTTTTATTTGTTGTGTCACCTCTCAGCGACAAGTATTATTATATAAACTTATATTATTTATGTCAACACTTTTTTTTATTTTTTTTAACTTTTTTGCAAATGCTGATTAATTCTTGGTTTAAAGGACATTATAACTATTTATATAATATAAAACTTATAAAGATTATAACTTATTATTTAAATTATTTTAAGAAATAGATATGTATATTAATTTCAGTTCCTAAAATATGATTTATTCTTACATTATATATGAAATTCTATATAAAAGTTATGCTTTAAAAAAACAACTTAACTTGAGTAATAAATTTTATTATATTATTCACATTTTTTTATAATATCTTTGTTGATAATGTGGATATCTTTTTCCCTAACCGTGGATATCTTTTTATATTTAAATAATTCTTATCTAGGATCTATAATAAACAAATCAACTTATTATACTGTCTTAAAACATTTAAATACTCAATAACACATTATTTATTGCTATCCTAATAAGATAAATATTAAAGTTAATTTAAAAGTATATAAGCTTAAATTATTTGTTTTTATAATAAATATAATATACTTAAGAAACAAAAAAACGTGTAGAGTATTCTACACGTTTTTAAAATCTCTCAAAATTGAACAGAATAATTAACATTTAAGTTAACTTTAATTACTTYTAAGTAAGACTTTCAAAAATATTATTACTAGTTAAACGTCGTGTTAACTAGATTTCTCCATAGAAAGGAGGTGATCCAGCCGCAGGTTCTCCTACGGCTACCTTGTTACGACTTCACCCCAATCGCTGACCCTACCTTAGGTCGCTGCCTCCCTTACGGGTTAG
>NZ_BAAAAT010000031.1:0-727 GCF_054768135.1 Clostridium sp. CTA-5
TAAAAGTAATGATAAAAGTAATGACGTTCCGCGATAGCTCAATGGTGGAGCACTCGGCTGTTAACCGATAGGTTGGAGGTTCGAGTCCTCTTCGCGGAGCCATTTTTTTATTTAAGAGTTTTGTAAGAACAGATACTGTCTGTTGATACAAAACTCTTTTTGTTTTATAAAGAATTAAAAAAGTTAGAGTTTGAATGTTTTATAAAATATAAGATTAAAAAGATGTTTTTTAGATTATATTTTAAAAGATTTGTTATATATTTAATTTTTAATTTTGAAAATTATAAAAGACAAATCTAAACATAGCTTATATTAAAACTTAGAGTTTAGATTTAAATAATAAAAGATATATTTAAAGTAGACACAATATTATATAGGTCATGATAAGTTAAGAATTCCTCGAATGTATATATTGAGATTATATAAAGATTCAAAGTTATATGTTTAAGTTGTAACATATAACCTTATATAATTAGTATAATAAGCGATTAGCAGTTTAATATTCCATATGATATGATTAATAATAATTTTATTAAATAAATTAAAATAAAAAAATCAAAAAAAGGGGTTGCAATAATATAAAAACCTGTTATAATAGTAAAAGTAATGACGTTCCGCGATAGCTCAATGGTGGAGCACTCGGCTGTTAACCGATAGGTTGGAGGTTCGAGTCCTCTTCGCGGAGCCATTTTTTTATTTAAGAGTTTTGTAAGAACAGATACTGTCT
>NZ_BAAAAT010000032.1:0-602 GCF_054768135.1 Clostridium sp. CTA-5
TGATGCCAAGGCATTCACCATGCGCCCTTTGTAGCTTGACCTATTTATCTAATTATTAACAATTAATGAATAGTTCTTATAAATACAAAGAATATATTCTTGGCTTGTTGTATTATATACAATATACTTGTTTACTAAATCTTATTACTTCGTCATCTACATGATTTTTTCATTCACGTATGAGATACGTTCGTTACAAAAATCATTTGATTTCTCGTACTAAGTTTTACTAAACTTCGTATTAATATGTGCAATTTTCAAAGAACATTGGTGGGCTTAAATGGACTCGAACCATCGACCTCACGCTTATCAGGCGTGCGCTCTAACCAGCTGAGCTATAAGCCCTAATTTTGAAAGACWTAGTCTTTCAAAATTGAACAGAATAATTAACATTTAAGTTAACTTTAATTACTTYYAAGTAAGACTTTTAAAAATATTACTAGTTAAACGTCTTGTTAACTAGATTTCTCCATAGAAAGGAGGTGATCCAGCCGCAGGTTCTCCTACGGCTACCTTGTTACGACTTCACCCCAATCGCTGACCCTACCTTAGGTCGCTGCCTCCCTTACGGGTTAGCTCACGAACTTTGGGTATTGCCAACT
>NZ_BAAAAT010000033.1:0-566 GCF_054768135.1 Clostridium sp. CTA-5
TGCCAAGGCATTCACCATGCGCCCTTTGTAGCTTGACCTATTTATCTAATTATTAACAATTAATGAATAGTTCTTATAAATACAAAGAATATATTCTTGGCTTGTTGTATTATATACAATTTAATATGTGCAATTTTCAAAGAACATTGGTGGGCTTAAATGGACTCGAACCATCGACCTCACGCTTATCAGGCGTGCGCTCTAACCAGCTGAGCTATAAGCCCTAATGGTGGAGATAAAGAGATTCGAACTCTTGACCCCCTGCGTGCAAGGCAGGTGCTCTCCCAACTGAGCTATACCCCCATAGTAATTTTGAGGAAAATCCCTCAAAATTGAACAGAACTAATTAATACTTAAGTTAACTTTAATTACTTYTAAGTAAGACTTTTAAAAAATATTATTACTAGTTAAACGTCRTGTTAACTAGATTTCTCCATAGAAAGGAGGTGATCCAGCCGCAGGTTCTCCTACGGCTACCTTGTTACGACTTCACCCCAATCGCTGACCCTACCTTAGGTCGCTGCCTCCCTTACGGGTTAGCTCACGAACTTTGGGTATTGCCAACT
>NZ_BAAAAT010000034.1:0-519 GCF_054768135.1 Clostridium sp. CTA-5
CCGCCAGCGTTCGTCCTGAGCCAGGATCAAACTCTCATAAAAAAGTTTAATCTTAGCTTACTTTTCAAAAAGAATTGCTGGTTTACTTAAATGTATTTTATATATTCTGTTCAATTTTCAAAGACCATTTTCTTTCGCTTCAACTCTCGCTGTCAGCTTTTGTTTTAACTTGTCGCCTTTAAGCGACTTTGCTAGTATAACATCATATCGAAACAATGTCAACACTTTTTTGTACTCTTATTTTCAAGAGTACCTGGCAACGTCCTAATCTTCCACACAGTCTCCCATGCAGTACCTTCGGCGCTATAGATCTTAACTGTCCTGTTCGGAATGGGTAGGAGTGTTACTTCTATGCCATCATCACCAGATYTACTTTGAAAGATTTGTTCTTTCAAAATTGCACATATTTTGTATATACTTAATTATTATTGGTCAAGCCCTCGACCTATTAGTATCAGTCAGCTAAATATGTTACCACACTTACACCTCTGACCTATCAACCTTGTAGTCTTCAAGGGG
>NZ_BAAAAT010000035.1:0-499 GCF_054768135.1 Clostridium sp. CTA-5
CTCACGTAACTAGCTTGGAAGGCTAGGGCTCTACCATTGAGCTACACCCGCATATTTAAAATTTATTTGGAGCGGAAGACGGGACTCGAACCCGCAACATCCACCTTGGCAAGGTGGCACTCTACCATTGAGTCACTTCCGCATTTTTTGGTGCAGATGAAGGGAGTCGAACCCCCACACCCGAAGGCGCTAGATCCTAAGTCTAGTGCGTCTGCCAATTCCGCCACATCTGCATTCCTTAGTTTAATTGGTGGCTCACCCGGGAATCGAACCCGGGACACCATGATTAAAAGTCATGTGCTCTACCGACTGAGCTAGTGAACCATATTTTATTCGTTATAATAAATAATTGGCTGGGATGGCAGGATTCGAACCTACGCATAATGGAGTCAAAGTCCATTGCCTTACCGCTTGGCGACATCCCAAAACATGGGGTGAACGATGGGATTCGAACCCACGACAACCAGTGCCACAAACTGGCGCTCTACCAACTGAACTA
>NZ_BAAAAT010000036.1:0-483 GCF_054768135.1 Clostridium sp. CTA-5
CTCACGTAACTAGCTTGGAAGGCTAGGGCTCTACCATTGAGCTACACCCGCATATTTAAAATTTATTTGGAGCGGAAGACGGGACTCGAACCCGCAACATCCACCTTGGCAAGGTGGCACTCTACCATTGAGTCACTTCCGCATTTTTTTGGTGCAGATGAAGGGAGTCGAACCCCCACACCCGAAGGCGCTAGATCCTAAGTCTAGTGCGTCTGCCAATTCCGCCACATCTGCATTTTATTGTTTTAATTGGTGGCTCACCCGGGAATCGAACCCGGGACACCATGATTAAAAGTCATGTGCTCTACCGACTGAGCTAGTGAACCACAAGTAATGGCTGGGATGGCAGGATTCGAACCTACGCATAATGGAGTCAAAGTCCATTGCCTTACCGCTTGGCGACATCCCAAAACATGGGGTGAACGATGGGATTCGAACCCACGACAACCAGTGCCACAAACTGGCGCTCTACCAACTGAACTA
>NZ_BAAAAT010000037.1:0-442 GCF_054768135.1 Clostridium sp. CTA-5
AATCCACTCCCGAAGGAGCTTCATCGCTCGACTTGCATGTGTTAGGCACGCCGCCAGCGTTCGTCCTGAGCCAGGATCAAACTCTCATAAAAAAGTTTAATCTTAGCTTACTTTTCAAAAAGAATTGCTGGTTTACTTAAATGTATTTTTTATATTCTGTTCAATTTTCAAAGATCTTCTTATATTCTACCCTTATCTAAATAAGAGTACCTGGCAACGTCCTAATCTCCCACACAGTCTCCCATGCAGTACCTTCGGCGCTATAGATCTTAACTTTCCTGTTCGGAATGGATAGGAGTGTTACTTCTATGCCATCATCACCAGATTTACTTTTGAAAGATTTGTTCTTTCAAAATTGCACATATTTTGTATATACTTAATTATTATTGGTCAAGCCCTCGACCTATTAGTATCAGTCAGCTAAATATGTTACCACACTTAC
>NZ_BAAAAT010000038.1:0-394 GCF_054768135.1 Clostridium sp. CTA-5
AACCTACGACACTTCGGGTATGAACCGAATGCTCTAGCCAGCTGAGCTATTCCGCCAAATTTTTTTATGGTTGCGGAGGCAGGACTTGAACCTACGACCTTCGGGTTATGAGCCCGACGAGCTACCAACTGCTCCACCCCGCGATATTATATTATGGTGCCGAAGACCGGAATCGAACCGGTACGGTGTTTAACCACCGCAGGATTTTAAGTCCTGTGCGTCTGCCAGTTCCGCCACTTCGGCAAGCATATGGTAGCGGAAATAGGACTTGAACCTACGACACTTCGGGTATGAACCGAATGCTCTAGCCAGCTGAGCTATTCCGCCAAATTTTTTTATGGTTGCGGAGGCAGGACTTGAACCTACGACCTTCGGGTTATGAGCCCGACGAGCT
>NZ_BAAAAT010000039.1:0-381 GCF_054768135.1 Clostridium sp. CTA-5
GGCAGGATTCGAACCTACGCATAATGGAGTCAAAGTCCATTGCCTTACCGCTTGGCGACATCCCAAAACATGGGGTGAACGATGGGATTCGAACCCACGACAACCAGTGCCACAAACTGGCGCTCTACCAACTGAACTACGTCCACCATTTTCTGGTGCGTTATCAGGGGATCGAACCCGGGACACCCTGATTAAGAGTCAGGTGCTCTACCAACTGAGCTAATAACGCATATTAATGGAGCGGGTGATGAGAATCGAACTCACGTAACTAGCTTGGAAGGCTAGGGCTCTACCATTGAGCTACACCCGCATATTTAAAATTTATTTGGAGCGGAAGACGGGACTCGAACCCGCAACATCCACCTTGGCAAGGTGGCACTC
>NZ_BAAAAT010000040.1:0-374 GCF_054768135.1 Clostridium sp. CTA-5
GAACTCTTGACCCCCTGCGTGCAAGGCAGGTGCTCTCCCAACTGAGCTATACCCCCATAATGGTGGACCTTCAGGGACTCGAACCCCGGACCTACCGGTTATGAGCCGGTTGCTCTAACCAACTGAGCTAAAGATCCCTTACCTGGCAACGTCCTAATCTCCCACACAGTCTCCCATGCAGTACCTTCGGCGCTATAGATCTTAACTTTCCTGTTCGGAATGGAAAGGAGTGTTACTTCTATGCCATCATCACCAGATCTACTTTGAAAGATTTATTCTTTCAAAATTGCACATATTTTGTATATACTTAATTATTATTGGTCAAGCCCTCGACCTATTAGTATCAGTCAGCTAAATATGTTACCACACTTACA